>JAFQPI010000057.1 GCA_017411805.1 Clostridia bacterium | reverse complement strand
TAGATACAGTAGGGAGAAATAAAAAAATAATTGCCGAGTACATACGAAATCAACTTGAAGAAGACAATGCTTCAGATCAAATAAGCTTCAAAGAATACACAGACCCGTTTACGGGTGCTAAGAATAAATAGGCTAAAAAAAGACAGCCGCACGTGAGCGGCTGCCTGTGAGTGTAATGCGTTGTCAAGCTTCGGTGGTCCCTTTCAGGGATGAAGCCTGTATTAGCCCCTTATAGGGGCCGTGCAAACCACCAGTTTACTGGTGGTTATGATTACCTCTTACCTCTTCACTCTTACCTAAAATGGCAGGATTTTTTGGGAAGTAATAGGTAAAAGGGAAGAGGTAAGAAGTGAGGTAGCTTTTCGCTGAGGCGAAAAGCATTTTTTATTATAATTATAACGGTTGAAAAGTAAGAGGTTTTGTGCTATAATAAACCCAGAAAGGCGGTGTGTATATTTATGGAAATATATAAATTTGAATTTGGTTCTTTCATGATTATTATTTTTGCACTTGCCGCCATCGGAATGCTTGTGGTTACTGCGCTTGTTGTCAAATTTATAGCTCGACAAATGAAGAACGAGTTAAAGAATGGGTTGAAATATTTCTTTAAACGTATTCTTGACTTTATACCATTTGTGATCATTCCTCTTGTGTTTTCGATTGTATTTGCCACCCATTTTATAAAATACACATCTTGGGATTATCATATGGAAAAAGGGAACGCCTCTGTTTTAGAGGGAGATGTTACTGTTGTTTCGGTGGAGGAAGAGTATTATAGGGGAAGTTTTTCAGGATATACCGTTGTTATAGAAATAGAAGGGCAGATCATTTCCCCTGCCAATACTTTTTCTGAAGAAGTTGTGGATGCCTTTGAAAGCAATCAAATACTTATCATACAGTACGGTGAGATTAAAAATGATGGTACATATATTTGGAGTATCAAAACATCAAACTGATGGCATCCTTTTTTCAGCTAAATCCGCCTTCGGCGGGTGAAATCGCTTCGCGATGAAATCTGCCTTGCGGCAGGAGACGGAGGCGGATTTAATTTCATCTGAGGCGGAACGCCGAAGATTTCATCCGAGCCGTGCGAGGATTTCATCGCGCATCGCGCGATTTCATTTTTTCTCAACCTCTTGCACTCTGCCCCAAAGTGTGCTATAATAAAATCAGAAAGGTGGTGGTGATATGAAAAAGATAACCATGTTGCTCATAAGCTTACTTTTGATTTTCTGTTTATCCTCTTGCGCTAATATAAAAAAAGATTTGGAGTTTTCACTGGATCGGGCTAATGTTCAATCTATAGAAATATTTAATCCCGAGAAATCGTATTACGAGGGAGACATTCACGCTTTCCTTGAAGAAAATGAGCCGATTGTGATTTTAGAACCTGAGCAACACTCGAACTTTTTAGATACTCTTTGCGCCCTCGATTTTGAGAAAGAAGTAGTCTTTTTCCCAATACCTATGGATGGTGGATGTGATTATGATGGATATATTATAGCCGTAGTGTATTCGGACGGCGGTTATGATATTATTGCCGAAGGCGGCTTATATTCTTATGCCGCTGGCAGTGATGGGCAAGGACGTCACAAATATGATCATTCCGATTACTGCGGTGAAACGCCGTGGGCAGAATTTTTTAAGGAATACATAGAAAAATAAGTGGCATCTTTTTTGTCAACACGCACCAGAAAAAAAGCACATCTGCAACGCAGAGGTGCTTTTTTTCAGCTAAATCCACCTTCGGCGGGTGAAATCCACTTCATGGATGAAATCGCTGCGCGATTTCATTTTCCAAAGCATCTTGCAATCCGCCCCAAAGTATGATATAATAAACCCAAGAAAGGCGGTGTTCACAATGAGCAATTTCGGCATAAACGTATTTGATTTCGGAGCGAAGGGCGACGGTATTACTGACGACACCGCGGCGATCCAATCTGCCATCAACTACGTATCTGAAAGAGGAGGCGGGCGTATTCTCTTCCCTTACACCAAGGGCGGCTACCGTCTGGCGTCTCCCGGTATTGAGGAATACAATGGACGCAAGGTCCGCGCACAGCTTGTCATCCCTCCCGAAAACGACGCTAATATTTTCCTTGAGGGAGAAATGCCCTGCAAGATGCTGTATTCCTATCAGGTTCGTCCGCTCAGCGCAACAGAGCATAATTTCACTCCCACGACCTTCGGAAGTCAATCGATAAACAACACCCGTCTGTTTTCCGATTGGGAAGCTCCCGAAATCCACGATCCCGAGGAGCGTCCGTGGTCGATCATATCCGCGCCCGAGGGCGACAGCTGCAAGGGACGTTTCAGCCTCTCGCAGTTTTCGATGGCGAATCTTGAATTCCGCGTCAAAATGAACACGGACAAGATGTACCCCACTCAAAGTGCCGCAAACCTGCAGAATATTTCCCGCGTATGGATCAGCGATTGCCAATTCTGTCTCAACGAAAACGTCGGAGATACGCTCAAGGAAAAGGAATTGCAGGAAAATCCCTGCCACACGGTAGGACTTATGACCTCGGGAGATCAAAATGACAATAACGTTCTCCGCAACGTCGCCGTTCAGGGCTTCAAGTACGGCTTTGTACTCGGCGAACACGTGGTAGCCGATTATCTATATATTCACAACTGTGAAAACGGTATCGCATTCCACGATTGCTCCCACCTCTCAGTCATCAATCACATAGTGGCACAGCACAACCGTCGCATAGTCACCACCGCGCCCGATATGCTCTTCGGACACGCCAAAGGTCCCTGCAACGTAATTATCCAAAGTCTGAATTTTGAATGCGGCACCGGGCTGAAGCCGGAAATATCTCAGCTCGAATACGGAGTATATGATCCCGACAGCCGCCTGCGCGGAAGCCTTTGTTGGCATAAGCCCTGGGGCAAGAAGGAATTCCCCGCCGTATGCGGTGAAAGATTCGTCATATCAAAATTCAAACCCGACAATAACCTTTGACCGCGGAGGTCTTTACTATGGAAAAGGCGTCAGCAGATTATTCAACAGAATATTCGAGAAGTAAGCTAAAATATCATTATCACCCCGAAAAGGGCTGGGTAAACGACCCCAACGGTCTCGTTTACTTTGAAGGATATTATCATGTTTTCTATCAGCACGCTCCCGATTTCGAGATCCCCTGGCAGCAGCCGATGCATTGGGGCCACGCGCGCACGAAGGATTTTCTGAATTGGGAAGAGCTTCCGATCGCGCTCGCGCCCGATAAGGATTACGACGCGGGCGGATGCTGGTCGGGTACAGCGATCGTAAAGGACGGCATGCTCTACCTCTTTTACGCCTCGATCCGCACACCCGAGGACACGAAGAAAAAGATCCAGACCGTCAGCGTGGCTTATTCCACGGACGGAATATATTTTGAAAAATACGCGAGTAATCCCGTAATCGATCATTTTCCCGCGGACGGAGGCCCTGATTTCCGCGATCCTGCGGTATGCGTGATCGATGGACTATATTACTGCGTTATGGCTTCGGGCAATCCCGAAACGAAGACGGGGCGTCTCCTTCTCTACCGAAGCGACGATCTTCTCGCTTGGGATTACGTCGGCATTATGTCGGAATGGGCAAACTGCAAATATGCCGAATGCCCGTCCTTTATGGCGTCGGGAGACAGATTTCTCCTCGCGGCATCGGTCTGTCCGCTTGACAAGATCCATTATTTTTCCGTGATGTACGGAAAATTTGAAAATGACAGATTCACGGTCGAGCACACCGCCGAGGTCGATAAAGGCCCCGATCAGTACGCGGGTCAGATCTTCACCGATCATCTCGGCAGAAACCTGCTAATCTCATGGATTCCCGGCTGGAAATACCGAGGATATGCCGAGAGTGACGTCGGATGTATGTCGATACCGCGCGAGATCAGACTTGATGGCGGCAAGATCACCGCCTATCCGATAAAGGAACTGCAATATCTGCTCAAGGACGAAGACCCTTCGGTAAAGCGCACCGAAAAGGGTTTCATCATCGAGCGCGCGGGACGCGATCCCGTAATTTATGAAGGCAAGATAGACGACCTCAAGATTCTCCGCGACGGATATATCGTCGAAGTCTTCGTCAACGGCGGCGAAGATGTCTATACCGCTTTGCTTTAAGGAAAAAAATATGATACAGCTTACTGAAAGAGAAAGAATACTCCGCACCTACCGCCGACAGGAGATCGACCGTATTCCGATGATCGACAGCGCGTGGCGAGGAACCATCAACAGATGGTATAACGAAGGTATGCCAAAAAACGTCTCCTGGGAGGATTATTTCGGTTTTGACCGTGTTATTCGCGTCTGTCCCGATAATTCCCCGAGATTTGAAAGAAAGATCATCGAGGAAAATGAACGTTACAGGATAGAAACTACGAAGTGGGGCGGCACTCAAAAGGTGTTCAATATTCTCGATTCGACTCCCGAGGTTTTGGAATTCTATTATGACACGCCCGAGAAATGGGAAGAAGCCAAAGCGGCTATGTATACCGATTTCGAGGACAGGATCCCGTGGAAATATCTCGAGGAGAATTATCCGAAGTGGAAAGCCGAAGGACGCTTTACGCAGCTTGTTATCTGGTTCGGCTTTGACGTTGCTCACACACGTCTGACAGGCACGGAAAATATGCTCATTTCAATGTTCGAAGACCCCGATTGGGTGACCGACATTTTTGATACCTATCTCAACACCTCTCTCGCTCTTTGCCAACGCATACTCGACGCGGGATACGAATTCGACGGCATCTTCTGGTATGACGATATGGGATATAAGGGCTCGCCCTTCTTCTCTCCCGCCACCTACCGCAATCTGCTCAAGCCCTACCACAAAAAGGCTGTCGATTGGGCACACGAGCGCGGAATGGTCACCGAGATGCATTCCTGCGGTTATATAGAGCCCCTGCTACCCGATGTGCTCGAAACCGGAGTCGAGATGCTCAATCCCCTCGAGGTCAAGGCGGGAATGGATCCCTTCAAGCTGAAGAATCTTTACGGCGACCGACTCGCATTCCACGGCGGCATCAACGCACAGCTTTGGGATAACATTGATCTTGTAAAAGCGGAAATGGAGCGCATCATTCCCGTAATGAAGGAAGGCGGCGGCTATATTTTCGCATCAGACCACTCGATCCCCAATTCGGTCTCCTTTGAAAATATGACGGAGATCGCAAGACTCGCCCACGAGCTTGGAAGGTATTAATTTATCCTCCGCAAGCACCGCTTGACACTGTCAAGCACATTATTCTTTACAAATTTCCCGCTTTGTGATATAATGATCGCACAAGGAAGGAGGACTATTTATGACAGTTGGTGAAAAAATACAGTATTACAGAAAAAAGATCGGGCTCTCGCAAGAGGAACTCGGTCAAAAAATCCTCGTCAGCCGTCAGACAATAAGTCTTTGGGAAATGGATAAGACACTTCCAACCATTGATAATTTGTTACTGCTTAAAGAATTATTCTGTGTATCCGTTGACGATATATTGAGTGACGCAGAGCCCGTCGAAGAAAGCAAAAAAGAGCCTCGGGAAGCTTATACGTTTCAGTATACAAAATATGATCTTTTGGAAGTTTTCAAGCAACTGCGCACGCCGTTTATAAAACGGGCAATAAGGTCAACTTTGGCTTGTGCCGTCTTGTTTATTTTTCTTGTTGCGACTGAAGCCCCCGATTTGCTGATCGGTTTTCTCCTCGGATATTTAATGATCAGCATCATTACACAGATAACAGGATATCGTGCTTACAAAAAAGCTTGGCTGCCGACCGAAAACATATTTTCAAAAAATACTTATTCATACTCGATATACGATCAGCACTTTATGCTGAGTATTATCCGAAATGAAGAAACCACAAGAACTCAGAAAGTTTATTTCGACGATATCAAAAAAGTTGAATCCATAAAAAATCATATAATTCTGAATATTTCCGATCAGATCTTTATCATCAAAAAGGAAAAACTAATCGATAATTCAGTTTTCTTTTCACTTGGCGAACGCAAATACGAAAATAATGATGCTAAAAAGCCAACCGACCGCTTAAAAGTTGTCTCGGCTATTCTGTTGATCCTTTCAATCGTCACGATTTGGGGTGGACTTCTTGGAGTGGGAATACTATCCGCATTCAACCAAGCAATGACGGAGAATATGTGGGTATTCATTTTGTTCCTGCCCATCCCCATCGCATCCATAGTTTTCGGCTTTTACCTAAAGAAAAAAGGGTATAAATATAAGCCAAATGTGATCGTGGGCGTCATTATGGTGGTATTACTTTGCATTTACGGCTCATTTACTTTCATTTTTGCCGATCTGTATTCTCACAGCGACGAGCCGATCATAAACGCTGAGCAATTGCTTGGAATCGACATACCGGAACATTCGCGCATCAATACGATGGACAAGACAACCGGAAACCAATCCATGCCTCGCGGTTATGTTTTCTACACCAGCGATATTTATTTTGATAATACAGTTGCGGAAGAATTTGAAAAAGATCTCCCGAACAATGCAAAATGGATAACCGAAATACCGAACGATCTGGTTGGGGTTTCATCCTATTACTGCGATGTTATTGCAAGTGATTACTATATCATTTTCAACAAAGATACCGGAGAATTCAACAAGCTCCCGTCCGAAAGCGGAACTTACGTATTCATCAATATTTTATATAATGCGAAAGACAATACAATGAAATTGGTTGAGTACCGGATAGAATATGTCAAATAATTAAGGGAAGACTTTCGTCTTCCCTTTTCTATTATTTCGCCGCCTTCAGCGCGGCTTTTTTACTTTCTCCGATCGCGTGGTAGGGCAACAGCTCGTGCTTGAGTCCTCGGTCGGTACAATATTTTTTGATCCTTTCAAGCTCGTCGCCGTCGTTGTAACCGGGTATGACGGGCGTGCGGATGATGATATACTTGCCGAGTCCGATAAGCTTTTCAAGATTCTCAAGTATCAGCGAATTGTCCGCACCCGTGCCCTTTCTGTGCAGTTCGGGATCGAGAGCTTTGACGTCGTATAGAAATAACGAAGCATAGGGCAATACCTTCTCAAAGTTACTCCAAGGCAGACTTCCCGCCGTGTCTATAGCAACGGAAATACCGCCCGCGGCGCATTTTTCGGCAATTTCTGCAAGAAAATCGGGATAAAGCATACACTCCCCGCCCGAAAAAGTCACTCCGCCGCCCGTCGCGCTGTAGTAGTCGATATCTGCTGAAATGATCTTGTAAAGCTCGTCCGCGGCGTATTTACGCCCGTAAAGCTTTCTTGCATCAGCAGGGCAATTTTCCGCACATTCTCCGCAAAGAACACAGGAATCGGTTTTTATGCATACCTCTTTGCACACTCCGCAACCGATGCATTTTTCGGTCATAAGCGCGAGCTCGGGCCCCGGCGACTTGCTCTCGGGGTTGTGGCACCATTTGCAATCAAGGTTACAGCCCTTGAAAAACACCGCCGTCCGAACACCCGGACCGTCCACGGTCGAGGCGCGCTTTATATCAAAAACATAGGGTATCATGCGTTTGTAAGGATCGCCATTTCCTCGTCGCTAAGGACAAGCTCGGCACCCGCGCAGTTGGCTTTGAAATGATCGAGATTCGAGGATGAAAACAGCGGTATCACTCTCGGGAACCCTTTCATTCGGTGGAGATTGCACATCCAGGCGACTGCAAGCGCGCTGTTTGTGACTCCCTTTTCCTTGGCCATATTTGCAAGAACCTCAAAGCGTGCGCCTCCGACGTAATTTTCGGGCAGGCGGGAGATATCCTCGTATGCGCCGCGGATCAGACTTGAGTACGCCACAAGCGGAATATCCTTGTTTTCAAGATAGCGCAAACGCTCTCTGCCGACGTTTTCGTTGAAAATATAGTTCGGCTTCATATCGTGACGGCAATGGAGATAGGAGAATCTCTGCTGCATAACACTATAGGGCGCGCAAGCATTATCCTTTGAAAGCTGATTGAATTCGGCAAAACGCCAGGTGTCGTAATTGCTTCCGCCGAGAACGCGCACCTTGCCCTTCTTTATCAGCAAATCGAACGCCTCAAGCGTCTCCTCCATCGGAGTATCGGGATCGTCGGTATGGGCGTAATAAAGGTCGATATAGTCAGTGCCGAGCTTGCGAAGGCTCTCCTCGCACCAATACTCGATCTGCTCGCGCTTCAGACCCGCACCCGAGCCATGGCGGTCAAAGCCGACCTTTGTTGCGATCACGACCCTCTCGCGGCATCCGCGGTCGCGCAGCCACTCGCCAAGCAGAGTTTCGCTTTCGTCGCCCGTTCCCGCCCAATGGGCATAGTTATTCGACGTGTCAATAAAATTGCCGCCCATTCCGAGATAGGCATCGAGAATGGCGTAAGCATCCTCCTTCGACACGGTAGTTCCGAACATCATCGCGCCGAGACAGATCTCGGAAACCGACAGTCCGTTGTTCAACTTAATATTCTTCATAGGTACACCTCATTATTTCATTCTTTCGATAATATCGTCCTGAAGCGGCTTCGTAATGTCCACGAAAATGCCGCTGTAGCCCGTAATACGCACACGGAGATCCTTATGCCGGTCGGGATTTACCTGCGCATCAAGAAGATCGTCGATTCCGACCGACGTTACCTGCGCGTGAAGTCCCCCGCGGTTCAGGTAGACCGCAAGCAGAGCCGCAAAGAGCGCGTGTCCGCACTCGCCCTCGAATTGCTTCGGGTCGATATCAAGATTCAGCGCGCCCGAAAGGAATCCGTCCGAGGGGATATTCAACATCGAATTGAACATCGCGGTCATTCCGTTCGTGCAAGAGCCGTTAGCGGGGCGCGAATTCTGCGAAAAGGGCGTTCCCGCGAGACGTCCGTCGGGAGTCGCGCCGTAGGCAATTCCGTATTTCAGATGCCAGGTGTCGCTTTGGATACAGGGAACAACCAGGAATCCGTCCGAATCGAGATATTTTACCGCATATTTCCGCGAGATCCGAGCCATTCCCTCTGCCAAACGACGAACGTGTGCATTTGCAAAAGCATCGTCACTGCCGTATTTCGGGATTTTGCGGCATCGGGCAAGAGTTTTCCGGTGGCCCTCAAAATTTGCATCGACCGCCGAAAGGAGCTCGCCGAGAGTCAGCTCTTTATCGCGGAATACGAGCGCATCGGTAACGGTAAAGCAATCCGCGACAGTTCCGAACATCTGGAAATTCATTATGGCAAACAGATACTCAGCGCAGGCTGTGAAGCACTCTCCGCGCTCGATCGGACGCTCGGTAAAGCAATCGGTAAAGGAGCATACCGCATACGGCTTGCGGCGGCGTATACGAAGCTCGCGCACACCGCGATCCGTCTTGTTCGAGATAAAGTCCTCCATATAAGCGAAATATTTTTCGTAAACCGTGTCGATAGTCGCCTCTCCGTCATCGCAAAGTGAGCGCAGTATCTTTATGAACACGTCCTGCCATCCTTGATTCGGGATACGGGTGAAGGAATGAAGGAGCTCGTCCTTCTCTTCCTTTGAATCAAACGCTCCATAATGCTTCGAAGAGGGCGAGCCGTTGATCCAGAAGCTGTGCGATCCCGGAGAGGGCCAATTGCAGCCGAAATGATGATAATTCGCAAATGCCTCTTCGGGTAATCCGAGATTGCGGTACGTGCTTTTTATATTCTTGTCGTTATAGAACATCAGTGAGGAGGACTTAAGTGCTTTTCCCGTCAGCGTATGCCAGAGATCGGGATACGCTTTGTCCATTCCCGGAGCATAATAGAAAACTACGACGGGATTCTTGAATTCGGGACGGATACACTCGGCAAAGAGGTAGGTCAGCTCATTTACCGTGTAATTGCCGCCGATATCTGTGCCGCCGAGCAGAAGATACTGCGGCGCGTCGAAATTGAATATCCGTGCAAAGGTCGTGGAATTCGTCTCGTCGCCGATCTGATGCTCACCGCGGCCCATATTGAGATTGTGCTTGCAATAGTAATCTGTTATCAGCTCAGCCGCCGCGTCGCGCGTGAGCCTTCCGCTTTCGATATCGGCTTTGTAGAAGGGATATAGGATCTTGTCGAGTCTGCCGACGGTCAGCGTCGGATTCGGGCTGACGTAGGAGCAATCGATCAGCGTTATGATCCAGCAAAGCTGCAGAGCCGTTCTGAAATCAGAAGGCTTTTCAAGCGCGGCTTTCCTCAGAGTCGAGGATAATTCCGTCATCCCTCTCTTTTCTGCCGCATCCGAGTAACGCAGAATATATCGGGTTATCGCCTCGTAGACCTCGATTATCGAGCGCAGAAAGGTCTTTCTGCCTTCGTCATCCTTCTCATCGAGAGATGCACGGGCTTTTCGTATCAATCCCGCGATTCCGTATTCGACGACCATTTCCCAATCATACGAGCAATGCCCCGAGCTGAAGATACAGCTCTTGTAGGGAGATCTCTTATCGCGGCATATCTCGCGGAATTTTTCCTCTTCTTCATCGCTCAGCAGTCTTTGAACGGACCGCCCCGCGATCAGATCGTATTCCTCAAGCGGAACACTCACGCGGTCAAGGATCGCGGTGAGAGCCCGCGCAAAACGTACGGGCTGCGGCAGATCCGCATCGAGATCCATAAGATCGTGCGCTATCAGTATCCTCTCGGCATCTGCTGCAAGCATCGGCTTTTCTGTCAGTGCTCTTGCCGCTTCATCAATATTTCGCAATACTCGCTCGCTCACGGTGATCCTCCAAATCGTTATTTTACTTAATTATAGCAAAAATCGCGCGTCTTGGCAATATGTTTCCTAAAAAATCATCCGATCGACAGGCAAAAATCGGGATTGACTTGGATAGGCTTTTATGCTATAATGAAATCGAACAGAAAAACACGAGGTGGCAAGGCTATGATTTTTTCATTACCTAAGGAGGGACAGCGCGCGCTTGACCTTCTGCATTTCCCGACAAAGCATCAGGCTTTCATTTTCCGAGCTTACGAATACGTTCCCATGTCAAGGATCGCGAAGATCCTCGGCACGACCGAGGAAAACGTCATCCGCGCGGCAGATGAAATGGGGCTTCCCGATTACGCGCCCGGCAATATCTGGCTCGAGCGCGGTTATATTACGATCATCCGCAGGATGTGGCATATTCTCCCCTACCCACAGCTTCTCGAGCTTCTCGGAATGACCGAGGGTGAGCTTGCCTTGATCCTCAAGGAAGAGGATTTTCTTGCCGAAAAGCTCCGCGAAAAGCCTGTATGCGAGCCCGTCTATTGGCGAGAGCTGACCGACGAAGAACGTGCGCAGACCGCGAAGATCAAGGCGATAATGCAGAGTGTGGCTGTCTCGGGAAAGAAGCCTTTTGAATTTGAATACAGCGTTCCGAAAATCAACCGCGATGGCAAAGAGGTCTTCAAAACAAGAATGATCTACGCCTTTTCAGGCCTTTATCAGCACGCCTTCGACCTGCCGAGCGAGGTCTATCTACCCTCCTCACAGCTCGAGGCTTACCGCGATCTCGGCGTAAACGGCATCTGGACGCAAGCCGTGCTCTCGGGTCTCGTAGAATTCCCCTTTGAGCCCTCGATATCCGAAGGTCACAAGGAACGCCTCGCGCGTATGAAAGAGATGACCGAAAGGCTCGATCGCTACGGAATCAAGCTATATCTTTACATCAATGAGCCTCGGTATATGCCCCTCTCCTTCTTTGAAAAGTATCCCGACCTCTGCGGTCACGTCAGAGGAGACGGAGCATCTCTCTGCACGTCAACCGAGGCTGTCCGAGGCTACATCCGCGATTCGATAGAAAAGATCTGCCGCGAGGTTCCTCTGATCGGCGGCTTTTTCACTATCACGCGCTCGGAAAACCTGACCAACTGCTATTCGCATTCGGGAGACGGAAATACCGTCTGTTCCTGCCCGAGATGCTCGGAGAGAAGCGCGCCCGAGGTCATCTCCGAGCTCATAAACACGATCGCGGAGGGCGCACACCGAGTCTCAAATGAGATCAAAATTTTCGCCTGGAGCTGGGCTTGGCGCGGTTTCAGTGAGGAAATAATCCGACGCCTTGACAAAAGCGTTATCCTCCTATCTCAAAGCGAGCTCGAAGTGCCCTTTGAGATAGGCGGCGTATGCGGACGCGTACTCGATTATTCAATAAGCATTCCGGGTCCGGGTGAAAAAGCGCGCGGAGAATGGGCAATCGCAAAGGAATGCGGTCTTGAAATCGGCGCGAAGGTGCAGATCAGCACCACCTGGGAAGCTTCAACGATCCCCGCGATCCCCGTTTCTCCGCTGATAGACGATCATATCCGCGCGCTCCGCGATGAGGGCGTTGAGCATCTGCTGCTAAGCTGGACGCTCGGAGGCTATCCCGGCAACAACGTCGCAACGGCGGCAAAGTATTTTTACGAGCATTCCGACGAAATCTCCACTGCTCACGAAGCTGAAAAGCTCTTCTCGGAGGCTTTCCGTGAATTCCCGTTCCATATTCAAACGCTCTATAAAGGCCCGCAAAACGCGGGTCCCTCGAGCCTGCTCTTCCCCGAGCCGAGCGGATACCCCGCAACCATGACGGGCTTTGCCTACGACGACCTTAAGGCGTGGCGATCGATCTATCCCGTCGATATTTTTGAGGACCAGTTCCGCAAGCTCTGCGAGGGTTGGGAAAAGGGTCTCTCTCTGATCGACAAAAATAACGACAGCGAAGTTGCCGTCATGGCTCGCGCGGCATACTGCATATTCCGTTCCTCGCTCGATCAGATCCGCTTTATCCGCGCACGCGACGAGAAAAGATATTCTGATTGCATCGTCCTTGCGGAGAGCGAGGAAAATACTGCTCGGATAATGCTCGCTCAGATGAACAAAAATGCCGCGATCGGATACGAAGCGGCAAATCACTATTATTTCTCAAGGGGTCAGATCGTCGAAAAGATCCTCAACTGCCGCTATGTGGCGGAATATTTCAAAGAAAAGGTAAATCAAAATGAAGCTTAAATATTACGGAACCGGCGGCGGCTACGGACTGCCCGAGGTCTTCTGCAACTGCCGCATATGCCGCCACGCGAGAGAAAACGGCGGCAAGGATATCAGAACGCGCTCAATGGCTCTGCTTGACGGCAGACTCGCGATCGATCTCTCTGTTGACACCTTCCATCATTGCGCCTTTGCGGGGCTCGATATGACCAAGGTGCGCCACGTCATCGTCACGCATAACCACCACGACCACTTCTTCACCACCGATCTTTTCAGCCGCGTAAAGGGTATGGGTGATCCCGTAAATTTCTATATCAGCGAGGGCGCGGGGGCAGCCGTCCGCGCAACTGTTGAGAAGCACAAGGCTGATTTCGCGTCGGGGAAACGCGATCCCGAGGCGTGGACGCGCGCGGAGGTACATACCATCGAGTATTTCAAGCCCGTCGAGATTCTCGATTATATTATAACTCCCCTCCCCGCACTTCACAAAAGCGCGCCCGATCCTATGATCTTCGTAATCGAGTCGGAGGGAAAAAGCATCCTCTGGGCGCACGACACGGGCAAATTCCTTCCCGATACCGTAGAGTGGATCAAGAATTCGGGTATTATCTTCGATTTCGTCTCAATGGATTGCACACTCCGCCGCGGCGCACAGATCACGCAGTCGCATATGGACCTCGATTGGTGCATCGAAATGGCGGATCTTCTCCGATCGAACGGAAATGCCGATGATAACACCAAATTCGCCCTCAGCCACATCGGTCACCTCGTCGACCGCACCCACGACGAGCTCACCGAAGAAGCCGCAGAGGTCGGAATGATCGTGGCGTACGATGGAATGGAGATTGAGATCTGATGGACTTTTACTGGTTGAATATTCTCCTTTCTTTCTTTGGAGTATGCCTATACGGTTCTTTCAGAATCGGCGTTCATTCGTATTTGAGGTATAAGAAAAAAAGCAAAACCTTTATCAAGAAAAGCACAAAAGGCTTTCTGAATTACTGGCTTTACCGCAATTTGAAGCAAGAACTTGGTTTTGCATATTACATGAATCAAATCTTGCTTTTCGGAAGCTTGGGATATACTCTTCTCTCTGTTTCTCTCGCTTGGAGCGATGTTTTGCACCTACCGATAGCTATCATATACGCAATCTTCTGCATCATCCAATGTGTAGGAGAAACCTTTGCGGGCATCTACCACAACCTTGAACAATACGGAAATCCTTTCGTTATTTGGAGCAAAAGCAAATGGAACGGTCGGAAACACAGCTCACTTCAGGATATATTAATAATCTGCTGCTTGATCGCCCTTGCGGTTTTTAATATTTGGTTGGCTGTTGAGTAATATCCCGTATTCAACCAACACTTGACACAAAATCTCATTTTCCGATTTCAAATTAACAAAGAAAAATGATATAATATACTCAAATAAAACACGGAGGAATATTATGGCTACATTTTCGGAAATATTCAAAGCTTTACGCAAGGACAAGCAGTTAACACAGGAGCAGGCTGCCGAAATTTTCGGAGTTTCTCCGCAAGCTATCAGCCGTTGGGAAAATGCCTCATCTTGTCCCGATATTACATTGCTTCCCGCAATAGCATCTTATTTTGAAACAACCGTTGACGAGCTGTTGGGTTTAAAAAAAACTGTTAAAAAACAAAAAGTTCTGTATTTCCAGTTCTGTTATCAGGAAAGTGCAAATAAGATAAACAAATATCTCGAGGATGGGTGGACAATTAAAGAAATGCATACGCACGAACTCGGAAAAGGTCTGCATCCCGAGGGCGTAATAATTCTTGAAAAGACGGTATTCAACATCTAAAAGACAAATTGATATGTTAGTACTCGTAAGCAGGGGTTAAGGGGGCGCAGCCCCCTTCAAGAAAGACGATGTCATCCTGAGGGCGCGACCGCAGTCCGCCCCCGCGCCCGAAGGATCTCGTGACGACCGAGTTGTTCCTCGGGCGTCGCGGTGCTGGCGAAGTGGTCTGCACAGCATCGCCCCAACTAAATGTATATGAATATGGAAAATCACTGTGTAGTATCAAAATTACACAGTGATTTTGTATTATTTTGCCTTTTGAAAGTGCATACAACCGCGTTTGACTATAATTATCCGATTATTCACATCAAATCGCTTCGTACCGGTTCCGCGCCGCGCTTGTAAATGGGCGCGGCACGAGATTCTTCGGCGGCATGGCGGTCTGCGGACGCCGCCTCAGAATGACAACGTTTTTTCTTGCAGGGGCTTCGCCCCTGCACCCCGCTTTGCAAGTGCGAACACAGCTATTTGACTGTTTTTTGTGCACTTTGACATATCGTTTTTTAGAAGAGTGGTTTGTCAGTAATCTGAACTAATCCCCCGATCTCAATCAGAGGTCGGGGGATTATTTTAGTATTAAAGAATCTTATGCGTAAGTCTGTTCGGCGTGCACATCTTGCCGTAGCAGTTATTCGATCCGTTCGGGACGGTACCCTCGAGAAGCTCGAATGCGAGCTCGGGGATCTCGTCGATCTTACCGCTCGTGTAGTCGAGCAGACGGCGACGGCAGGAATCTGTCCTGCGGAGCAGACCGCCGAGACGGATATCCTGAACGTCAAAGCCCGTGGGCTTGTTCTCGATATTCCACTGCTTCTCAAACGCGAGAGCAAACTTCTCGATCAGCTTGTATACCTCAACGTAATCCTTCTTTGCAAGCTTGCGGAGGGCATCCTTGTCACCTGCAAGATAAGCCTGACGGGTGCGGATACCGAGATCGTACTTGACTGCAAGTGCGTCAGCAAGCTTTGCCGCGCTGTCAAAGAGGTATGCCCATCGGCGGTACTTCTTAGCGTAGCCGTGCCATTCCTCGGCAACCGACTCGATATACTCGCGCTGATTCGGGAGGAGACGGATATCGTTGAAGCCGTTGAAATAGTCGTTGAAGAGAACGAGCTTTGCGGTTGCATCGTTTCTGTTCGCCTTCTTGACGATCTCGTTGAGCTTATCGAGCGACATAAATGCGTCGTACTCCGCGCCGAAGATGCGGCGGAAGCCCGCGCGGATCTTTTCCTCATCGTCGTTACCCTTGAGGTACTGCGCGATGTTATGGAGAGCGGGAAGGATCGCGTATCGCGAGCACTCGTGACCGTCGTCGCCCCACATAGTTACGAAGATATTCTTTACCTTATGCTTGCGGCAAGCGTCGAGAGCGTAGCGCATAGCAAGGATCGAAAATGCGTTCATCGGGAGGAAGCCTCTCCAGGTCCAGGCACCGCCCGCAAACCAGGTCTTCTTCGAAAGCTGCTCGTGGTTATAGAGCATTCCGTCGTAAGCCGCCTCGTTGTCGCGGTAGTAATCCCAGTAAACGGGGATAACGTCCTCGGGAACAGCCTCGATGACCTCACGCGGCATCTCGCGGCGGGGCTGGAAATAGGAATTGTTCGGGTCGATGCTGCGGAAGAACATATCCGACCACATCATAGGCTCGAAATCGTACTTGCGGACGATCTCGCAAACTCGAGCGAGGTGACGCTTGATGATCGAGGTGGGATGCTCGTATCCGTGCAGATCCATGAATTTTCCGCGTCCGAGAGTCCAAGCCTCGTCCATACCGATATGGAGACGGCTGCTCTTGAAGCATTCGCGGCAGGCTTTGATCGCGTTCTCGATGAACTCATATGTACGGGGATCATCAACGAGCATTGCGTCCTCATTATCGATCGGAACCTTCTTCCACGGAACGAAGCCCTGAAGATGCGCGAGGGTCTGGATGCAGGGGATGATCTCGATACCCATACCCGATGCGTATTCGTCAAGCTCGATGAGCTCTTCCTTTGAGTATCTTCCGCGCATATAGCCGAGATAGGGCTCGCCGTCTACCTCATAGGTATCCTCGGTGTATAGCATAACGCAGTTGTAGCCCATCTTCTTAAGATAGCCGAAATATTTCTTGAGTGCCTCTACGCTCATAACCGCGTTTCTGGACATATCCAGCATTACGCCGAGCGTTTCGTAATTGAACTTTTTCATTTTGTCCCTCCATTGGAGTATTTTGTTGAGACCATTATATCATAATTATAATGTTTTTTCAAGTTCATTTTGCATTTTGCATTCTGCATTTTGCATTTTCTTGACTTCCGCCGTCTTTTATGCTATAATTTAACCAATGAAAGGCGGTACTCGTAATGCTTGACAACATTCTTTATTATATAGGTCAATTCCTCGGCATCGTCGCCGTGATCCTCGGATTTGTTTCATTTCAGATGAAAACGCCGAAGAAGATCCTCGCCTGCCAGATCACGGTGGCGTTTCTCTTCGCGGCGCATTATATGCTGATCGGCGCATTCGATGCTGCTCCGCTGAATCTCTTGGCGGCAGTCAGCAATATTCTCTATTATTTCCGCGCAAAGCGAGGCAGCAAAAGTCTTTTCGAGCCGATATTCTATATTGCGATGATCACCTTCATCGGCATTCTGACCTGGGAATCATGGTACACCATCATCCTTATGTTCGGTCTCTACGCCACAGCAGTCGGACTTTCGCTGACAGAGCCGCAGAATACGCGCAAGGTCATGCTCATAAAAGCCCCGCTCTGTCTCGTCTATAACGCCTTGTCCTATCGATAGGCGGCGTCATTTACGAAAGTGCGGTGCTCTCTTCGGCGATAATCGGGTTGATAAAATACAGAAAAGGCAAAACGGAGAATCCTTAATGAAAAAAGAATACTTAAACGGCGCTCCGATTCCTTATGACAAACCGATCGGAGAGCTTCGGGAACTTCTCTTCTCACCGAATATGAAAAACTTCTCGCTTGCCTGTGAGGCTTTGTCTTACAGCGAGGATGCTCAAGCATACGAGCTTTTGAAGTCCTTTTCAGACCACAAGGATAAATACCGCCGTCTTTACGTTTTAAAAACCGTCTTTCGCTTGCCGCAGGCCGTTGAGCTTGTTTATCTGCTGGAAAATGCGCTCTGCTCGGATGACTTGAGCTTTCTCAAAGCCGCGCTTGACGTAATTGCAGAGTATAAAATAAAGATTTCGGAAAGTATTCTTCGCACCTCTGTCTCAAAGCATATAAACAAGCTGAATTATGAAATATACTCGCTTGATATTCTCAAGGCAAATGAAGAAAACTACTTCTATCTGACCGATATTTTCGCTGAATCGGAGGACTGCTTTAAAAAAGAAATTCTTTGCGAAATATTGCAGGAAAACTATCTCCCCGAAAGAAACGAGGAGCTGTTTAATCTTTTCAAGCAAGACAAATACGCAAAAATCCGTCTTGAGGCTATCAAGCTCGGCAAAAAATACGGATTCGACATTTCGGAATTTCTTTCCGATATCGACGGCCACGTCCGAAAGTTCGCAAGCCGCACCGACGTCAGTCTTTCATTCATTTCGGAATACGCCGATAGATTTACCGTCGATATCTCAGACGATCTCGAATCGGCGATAATTTACAACCCTTTCGGTAATGATAATCTTTACGTCTATTATATGAGCGATGATGAATACGATCCGTTTATGGTCAGATTTTCCTATCAGCATCAGCATTTGCCGGACATTCAAAGCGTAAAAGCGTGGATAGATAAGATAATTTCCGGTGATCTATTGGCCATCGAGTTTTTTGGGGACGGCAGAGATTGCTTCGGGGGAGAGATAACAAAGGAATATCTTGAGCCACTTACTTGCGATTCATTGAAACAATTTCTGAGCGATTGCGGATTAAATCTATTCAGTATATCAGCAAACAGCTTCAAGATAAGAGGGTGGCAAGGAACAAATGATATTGATGGAACAATCGTTAAAAGCAACCAAAAAATTTGCATTGAAACACCGCAGGTCTTCTAAGGTTTTTTTACTTAATTACGCATATAATAATAATGACGATATTTTTCGTCAAAGGTATTGACATTATACCAAAAAAATGTTATAATAACATTGTAAATCCGGCGCGAGCCGGATGGGCTGGTCGAAAGACCCTGGTCCACCGAACGGCGGGGAATTTCCCCGCCACTTTTTTATATCGGAGCGTACTGGATGTCAAATAAAAAATTAAGCATTTTCATTGATGAATCTGGAGATTTCGGAGAGTATTCTCCTCATTCGCCATATTATTTGGTAACTATGGTTCTGCACGATCAAAATATTGACATATCGAGCAAGATTTCTTCCTTCTATCAACTCATAAACAACATAGGTTATAATCCCCATGCAATACATGCAGGTCCCTTAATCCGCAGAGAATCGATCTATATGAACGATCTGATGGAACGCAGAAAAAAGCTATTCAATTCTCTATTTAATTTCGTACGTATACTCGATATTCATTACGACTTTATACTAATAAAAAAATCAGAATGTTCCGATGTAATTCAGCTTACGTCCAAAATATCGAAATCCATCTCAGAAAGCTTGCGCAGGAATATGGAATATTGGAATCAGTTCGACGAAATTGTTGTTTACTACGATAACGGTCAAATTGAACTTACCAAAGTATTGACTTCTGTATTCAATGCCCTGTTGTCAAATATTGAGTTTCGAAAAGTTCAGCCTAAAGATTATATCTTATTCCAAGCAGCAGACTTGATCTGCACTATTGAGCTTGTTGCAAAAAAGTTCGAAACCAAATCACCGTCAAATTCCGAACTTGAGTTTTTTATAAACGGCAGAGATTTCAAAAAAAATTACCTCAAACATATATTGAAAAAGAAATTATAATTGTCTTGATGGACACACCCACAAATTTATGATATACTAAAATAAAAAACATAACAACAGGAGGATTTTTCAATGAACCGTTTGGAAGGAAAAGTTGCAATTATCACGGGCGGTAACTCGGGCGTAGGTGCAGCTACCGCACAGAAATTTGCCGCTGAGGGCGCACGTGTCGTCATCACGGCACGTAGAGAGGCACAGCTCGAAGAGGTTGCCGCAAAGATCCGTGAGGCAGGCGGCGAGGTTCTTCCCATCGTCAGCGATATATCCAAGCCCGAGGACGCAAAGAGAGTCGTTGCCGAGACTATGGCTAAATACGGCAAAGTCGACGTCCTTATCAACAATGCGGGCGTTCTCGACAACGGCCTTAAGGCTATCGACAGCGTTTCCGACGACGACATCAACCGCGTTATCGACATCAACACCAAGGGCACCATCTGTATGACCCGCGAGGTCGCAATCGAGATGGCAAAGACGGGCTACGGCTCGATCGTAAACGTAGCGTCGGTTGCCGGCGTTATGGGCTGCGGCGGCGCGGCTTACGTTGCGTCCAAGGCTGCCGTTATCGGTCTGACCCGTCACACCGCTCTCCGTTTCGCAGGCACCAACGTACGCTGTAACGCTATCTGCCCCGGCACCATCGTAACCCCCATGGTAGCAGGTATGAACCCCGCTAATATGGATATGAACATCTTCGGTCAGATGATGAAGCACAACGACCTCAAGGTACAGCCCTGTATGCCCGAGGACGTTGCCAATATGCTCCTCTTCTTCGCCTCCGACGAGTCGAGAGCGATCACGGGACAGACGCTTGTTACCGATTTCGGTTCGACTCTTTAATTCAAAACTAAAGACAACAGCAGCGAAAAAGTTTTCGTCCACCTTTTTCAAAAGGTGGCAGATTCTTAAGGCAGCGCCTTAAGTCGCGCTCCGCAGAGCGCGAAACTATCCCCCCTGCGCTTCAAACGGGCGGCGTGTCGCCGCCCGTTTGGAAAGAGTAAAACCTACCCTTTGCGGGTAGGTTTTCGCTCTTTCATCCTCCGCGCGCCCCACAGGCGCGCGGCTTTTTATTTTTAAGTAATATGCTAAACTTAATTTTGGGGCACAGTATTACAAAATTTAAAAGTAAAGTCTCAACACCTCCCGCGATGTGAGGTGTTGAGACTTTCAAGCGGTCGGCAGGGACGCCGCCCGCTTGAAGCGAAAAGGAAGTTCCGACCTCTGCGGAGGTCGGCTTAAGAAACTTTTTTGAAAAAAAGTTTCTTAAGAAGCTTCAAAAAACTTTCCGCTGGTGTTATTTGCTCGTCTCCGCAATAAACTCATCAATTCTATCGGCAATAACCTGCAGGCTCGTGCGCCAGAATTCGGGCTTGGTCAGGTCGATGCCCGCGATATGAGCGACGTCCTCGACGCTCTCGACGGTCGTTGCCTTCAGAAGCGCGCGGTATTTGGGCAGGAATGCCTCGCCCTCCTCGAGATACTTCGCGTAAAGGCCGCGCGAGAAGAGTCCGCCGAAGGCATAGGGGAAATTATAGTAGCTGAGACCCGCGCGGTAGTAGTGGCTCTTGCAGCACCACATATAGGGATGAAGATAATTCGGGTCGAGACCGTCGCCGTAGGCTTCCTTCTGTGCATTAAGCATGATCTGTTCAAGCTCGTCCGCGAACATAAACTTGCTCTTTCTGCGGCGGATGACCTCGTCCTCGAAGAGGAAGCGCGAGTAGATATCAACGATGATCTGGTTGCAATCCTGGATCTGGCTTTCGATAAGAGCGATCTTCTCCGCGCCCTCAGCCTTCGATATCGCGTCGTTTACGATGATAAGCTCGTTGAAGTTCGATGCAGTCTCGGCAACGGGCATCGTGTATCCCGTGTTGAGCGGACGGTGCGACTCGATCTGCTGACCGTGGTATGCGTGACCAAGCTCGTGCGCGAGTGTGACTACAGAGCCGAAGCTGCCCGAGAAATTGGTAAGAATACGGCTCTGACCGATGAAGGGCAGATTCGAGCAGAATGCACCGCCGACCTTGCCCGCGCGGGGATAAAAGTCGATCCATTCTTCACGGAACGCGCGGTCTACCATTTCAGCGAGATCGGGAGCAAAGCTTTCGAAATGCTCGACGAGATATTTGTGCGCCTCCTCGACGGTAAAAGTCTGCGTGCTTGCGTCGCCGATCTGCGCGTACATCTCGAACCAGGGCAAACCGTTTTCGTATCCGAGAAGCTTTGCCTTATGGCGCATATACTCGCGGAATTTGGGCATATATTCGCGCATAGCCTCGAGCATTGCGTCGAGGGTCGCCTTCTGCATGCGCGAATCCTCGAGGGTCATTGCCAGCGGATCTGCGTAGCCGCGGAGCTCAGCCTCGGTATTTACCTGACACTTGATGCTGTTGAGCGCAAACGCGATCGAATCGCGGATCTTTTTGTAGCAGGCAAGCTCAGCCTCGTAAGCCTCGCGGCGGACAGCGGCATCATCGCTCTCGGCAAGTCCGCGAATGGCGGAAAGAGTCGTCTTTTCGCCCTTGTAATCAACCTCAACGTTTGCGGTCAGATAGGAGAAAAGATCGCCCCAGGCTCTGCCGCCGCTGATGTTGAGCTTAGCAAAGACCTCCTCGGCTTCATCGGAAAGCATATGCGAAACAGACTTCTTTACCTCATCAAAATAGAATCCGTATTCGCAAAGGACCTCGTCGCCCGCGATGACGGCATCGATATCCTCGATCGCGCCGACAAACTTATTGAAAGCGACGTTCTCCTTGGCAAGCGACGCCATCATACCCTGGATCTTGGTCATGTAGACCGCGCCTGCGGTGTCCGATGCGTTTGCCGAACGACGGAGGCTGAAGAATCCCATAAGGCGGCGGGTCAGCAGGCCCATCTGCTCTTTTACGTCGATAACACGGCGCAAAGATGCCGTCGGTGCGGATGCGTCAAGTGCCGCGATCGCCTTTTTGTATTCGGCAACCGATTCCTCGATCTTTTTAATATCAAGCTCAAGCGCGGGATCATCCGCGCCCTTATAAAATACGTCAAGTGACCATTCGTTGTACATTTTTCGTTCACTCCTTGTGTTTTTTCTTCATTATACAATAAAAACGCCTCAATTACAATATAATTCTTCGAAAAAACAAGGCTATTTTCATTTTTTTGTTGCCAAAATAGATCTTCTGTGATATAATTAATCCATTAAACCCAAAGGAGCGAACCAATGAAGCTCAAGTATCTCGGAACTGCGGCGGCAGAGGGATTTCCCGCTCTGTTCTGCAACTGCAAATATTGCGAAGAGGCAAGAAAACTCGGCGGAAAGAACATCCGCACGCGCTCGCAGTCGCTCGTGAACGACGATCTGCTGATCGACTTCCCCGCCGACACCTATCATCATTTTCTTACCCACGGCATCGAGGGCGACCGCATCAAATATCTCCTGATCACCCACGCGCACTCCGATCATCTCTACCCGACTGATCTCTATAACCGTCACGGCTGCTACGCCCATAATATGCGCGCGCCCGAGCTTGAGGTCTTCTGCTCGGGCTATTCCGCATCGCGCATCGGCGAGCCGAAAAACGTCAGAGTAAACGTGATCAAGCCCTTCGAGGCTTTTGAATTCGGCACATATCGCGTGACCGCACTCCCCGCGCGTCATATGCCGGGCGGCGAGCCTCTCTTCTACGTAATCGAGAACTCGGGCAAGACACTTCTCTACGCGCACGACACGGGATGCTTTTTCGACGAGGTTTTTGATTTTATTGAAAAGAATCATTTCCGCTTCGATATGCTGAGCCTTGATTGCACGAACGTCGATATCGCGATCCCCGACACAGGCTCGCATATGGGCTTTTCGAACATCAACCGCGTAGTTGAAAAGCTCAGCTCCATTTCTGCGATCGACAATAACACCGTGATCTGCATCAACCACTTTTCGCACAACGGCAATCCCCTGCACGATCATCTCCTCGGGCGCGCATCGGAATACGGCTACCTCGTCTCATACGACGGATTTGAGGTGGAATTTTAAAATATGGAACCCATTAATTTTTTATACGTTATTCTCGTCGGATTCGGCGCGGCATTCGTACAGAGGGTCAGCGGATTTGGTCTCGGGATCTTTGCTATGATGTTCCTTCCGCACTTTCTGCCATCAAATACGGCGGCAGCAACTATCTCTTGTCTCTTTTCCTGCTGTACCACAACCTTCAACTCGGTTAAATACCGCAAAAATGTCGCGTATAAAACCGCCGTTCCTATGCTTGCCGCGGCATTGGTCTCAATCCCCATAGCTGTCTACTTTGCCGCGAAGGTTGAGGCGAAAATATTTGAAATACTGCTCGGCAGCGTACTGATTGTTCTCAGCTTATACTTCCTTTTCTTTAACAAAAAGATAAAGATCAAGCCTACGCCAATGAGCGGAATAATCGCAGGTACGCTCGGCGGCGCGCTCAACGGTCTTTTCTCGACAGGCGGACCTCCCGCAGTTCTCTACCTGACGAGTGCCACGCCCGATAATATCACCTACTTTGCCACTATTCAGTTTTATTTCTGCCTGACAAATATCTACGCCACCGCAAACCGCGCAATAAACGGACTCGTCACCGCCGATCTGCTCATCTACGCCGCCGTCGGCTTCATCGGTTGTCTCGCGGGCGACTTTCTCGGCAGAAAGGTATTCGATAAGCTTGATGCACAAAAGCTCAAATACGTAATTTACATCGGAATGATAATCAGCGGAATTCTGATGCTGTTCTAATACCAAAATATGCCCCGATTGGAATGTCGGGGCATATTTTATTCCGATTTAATTGTATAACCCTGAGAGGCGATAAAGGCAATATCCTCTTCTGTTAGATCCGCGGCAGTACCGTTTTCAAGGAAGATCAGAGCCTCAACGTCTGCAACGGGTGCCGTAAGCACTATCTGCGTGCTGTGAAAAACCTTTATCACGTCACCAATTCCCGAAACACCGGGAAGCGTGCCTTTGTTGTCCGTCAGTCTGATAAGCATGCGGCTTCCGTCCTCCTTCGGTGCTGTAAGAACGAATGGTGATTCCTCGCCTTCAACGTAAATGAGCCTTCCGGTTGTGGAGTGTCCGGGCGAGACCTTGATCCTTTCGATGTATTCGTCGCTTCTGCGCGTTGTCGAAAGCATAACGTAATCGCCGACGGCAACCGGATCTGCAGCGGGAGCGATCATTTTTGTATTTGAACCGATGATAAATTCGGACTCTACGTCATCCGAAATCGTCGCAATAACAGTTTCACCTTTTGCATTCTTATATACCTCGGTTACGAATCCCCTGTATTCGTAGCCGCCTTCACCCGAATCCGCGCACGACGCAACAGATAACAGCAGAGCAATAGCGGCAATGATAGTCAACAGTATCTTTTTCATTTCACCCTCCGAATAATCATATTTCCTATTTATTATATCACAAATGTTGTGCTAAATCAACACCGCCTTAATAAAACAATTCATTAATTTTGTGCAACTTTAATCGTTTTTCGTCAAATCGTATTTACATTTTCTCTGTTTTGTGCTATAATATTTTTATGAGAAATAAAAAATACTATTCTCATAGAAGGAGAACCACATGGGATTTTTAACAGGTAAAACAGCAATTATCACCGGTGCAGGCTACGCAGTTCTATCAAACGGCAAATGCGGCTCAATAGGTTATGGCATCGCAACCGCATATGCAAAAGAGGGCGCGAACCTCGTCATCACGGGACGAAATGTCTCAAAACTCGAAAAAGCTAAGGAAGAGCTTGAAAAGCTTTACGGCATCAAGGTACTCATTCTTGCGGCAGATATTTCTGCGGGCAGCGACAATGAAGCTACCGCGAAGAAAGTAGTGGATGCCGCTGTTGCAGAATTCGGAAGAATCGATGTCCTCATCAACAATGCCCAAGCTTCGGCATCAGGCATTACCCTCCAAGATCATACCACGGAACAGTTTGACTTAGCTATCTACTCAGGACTCTACGCAACCTTCTATTATATGAAGGCTTGCTATCCCTATCTTAAAGAAACGCAGGGAAGTATTATCAATTTCGCCTCAGGCGCAGGACTTTTCGGAAATTACGGACAATGTGCATACGCTGCCGCCAAGGAAGCAGTACGCGGACTTTCCCGTGTTGCCGCAACAGAATGGGCACGCGACGGTATCAACACCAATGTGGTATGCCCGCTGGCATGGACAGCACAGCTTGAAAACTTTGAAAAAGCTTACCCTGAGGCGTTCAAAGCAAATGTAAAGATGCCTCCCGCAGGTCATTTCGGCGATCCCGAGACCGAAATAGGCAGAGTTTGCGTTCAACTTGCCAACCCCGACTTTAAGTATATGAACGGAGAAACCGTTACTCTTGAAGGCGGTATGGGACTTCGTCCGTAAATCTATATTGCCGGCCGTCTTTTGAAAGACTGTCGGCATTTTTTCATTTTTCTATTTACATATTCCAAAAAATATGGTATAATTGATTTATATACTTAGTTAGGCGGACTCATCATGAAAAACTTTTTCCATTATTTTTTCGGACAAGGAACAGAGGTCGAGTTTGAAAATTTCACCTTTGCCCATCTCGCTCCCATACTGGTAGCCGCTGCCCTCATAACACTGATTTACTTATACAGAGATAAGCTCGCCGCATGTAAAAACGAGCACAGGTTCAGATACGCAATCGCCTTGATCATGATCATTTCCGAGATGGCATACTATTGGCGGCTTGTCGGCATCACGGATCTGAATCCCAACCCCGTTGATCATCTTCCGATAGCAGTCTGCGGATGGGCTGTCATATTCGGCAGCTATATGGTAGTCGGAAAGAACCAGTATCTGTTTGATATCTGCTATTTCTGGGCACTCTGCGGCACGATCTTCGCGCTCATCACTCCAACCGTCATCACTTACACAGGTCCGACCCGATTCCGTTATTATCAGTTCTGGACCGAGCATCTGATCGGATACGTCGGGGTTTTCTATATGATATTCGTGCACAAGATGCGTCCGACGGTAAAGTCGATCTTCCGTTCGTGGAGCTGGTTTGCCATTCTTGCTGTCGTGGCATATGCGGCTAACCGCATCATTGGCCCCGGCGCAAACTATCTCTTTATGGCGCGACCCGAGGACACTCCCTCGATACTCGATATCCTCCCTCCGAACTTCGCGCTCAGATTGATCATTATGGCGTCCGTTGTAACCGCGCTATTCTTTATTTCGTATCTTCCTTGGTATCTTATCGACAGAAAAGCAAAAAAGAAATCATAAAAAAGCACCCCTCGGGGTGTTTTTTATATGAAATCTATTGATATTATTATCTTTCTATGATAAAATAATTGTAATCTACTGTAAAGGAGACTACGTATGAAAAGAACACTCTCTCTGATCCTATCGTTAATTATTCTTACGTCCCTGATATCACTTAACACCCTCGGAGCCAACGAGAAGCATTCGGGAATCACCCTCGAACGCACCACCACAAACAACGTCTCCCACCCCGTCGGCTACTACGTGACCGAAAAGCGTTTTGAAAAAATGCCCGTAACCTTCGAGGCTTGGGTATACATCCCCAAAAGCGTCTACGCTGAGCGCGGCGGCATTATCATCGGAAATTATCAAAGCTTTTCAAAAGACGATTTCATTAATTTTGAGATCCATACAAACGGAGTTCCGCGGCTTCTGATCGACGATCCGAGCGGAACCATGCACGATTACAAATTCACCAAGGCAGCTGTCCGTGCAGATACTTGGACGCACGTTTCGATAGTCTACGGCACGGGAGATGACGGCAAGCAGGTATACTGCTATATCAACGGACAATTCAAACAGGCATCGAGCGTCTCAAACTGGTATCAGGCAAATCCCGAGGCTATCGACAACGTGGTCTGCCTCGCGGGCGACTACCGCGCGCTCAACGAACAGGGCTTTCGCGGGATCCTCGGCGACGTTGCCGTATATTCGGATATCCGTAGCGATCAGGAGATCTTGGAGGATTACAGAAAAGCTCCCGACGTCTCGGACGAAAATCTTATGATGTACTACAAGCTTTCCGAGGCTGAATCAAAGTCCGACGTCCCTGATGCAAGCGGCAACGGCTACGATATGAGCTATTACCGTATGTGGCTCACCGAGGAGGAGATGAACGAGATCCGCAAGGAGGATGAATATGAATACTCATACGTTCTCGCATTCCTCCCCGATATCCAATACATGACCGAGAAATATCCGAAAAACCTCACCCCTGTCTTTGACTTCCTTGTAAACGAATCAAAAACAAGGAATATCAAATACGCAATCGGTCTTGGCGATATAACCAATTCCAATTCCGTCAAGGAATGGTCCACCGTAGTTCGTCAGACCAACAGACTCAACGGATATCTCGATTATTCCCTTGTCTGCGGCAATCACGATACACTCAAGAACAACAAGATCGAATATTTCGACCAGAAATACGCGCCTAAAACAGGCTATTATTATCAGCACGTTGCGTCCACGGGCGGATTCTTCAACGAAGATTCCGTGCGCAACACCTATCTCACCTTCAGCGTCGGAGAGGTAAAATACATAATCATCAACCTCGACTTCGGCGCGACAGATGATATCCTCAATTGGGCGGGCGAAGTTCTCGACGCACATCCCGAGCACAGAGGCATCCTCGTAACGCACGGCTATCTCAACGCAGACGGAACCACCCTTGACACGAATGACTATGCATCCCCCGACACCTACGAATCACAGCTCAACAGCGGCGAGGATATGTGGGAAAAGCTCGTCAGTAAGCACGAAAACGTAGATATGATAGTCAGCGGACATATGCACCACGATTCAATCGTCTCAGCCCCCAGAGAGGGCGATGCGGGCAACACCGTTTATCAGGTGCTTATGGATCCTCAGTCAACCTGCAACAAGCTCGGAGGAATGGGAGCAGTCGGTCTGATGTACTTCACCGAGGACGGCAACCACGCAAAGGTAGAATATTATTCAACGGTCTTTGAAAAATACTTTGCCGAATCCAACAAGACTCTCTCCTTTACCTTCGGTAAGTCCGAAGAAGAAACAACTGCGGAGGATACCACCCTCGCGCCCGCGACAGATGCACCCACAGAGCCCGCAACCGATGCTCCCGCACCCGAAAAAAGCGGATGCGGCGCTGCAGTTGCCGTATCTGCCGCAGTCATCGTTATTCTCGGAATTCCGATCTGTATCAAGCGAAAGGAAAAATAAATGGATAAAAACGCCAAGCTTCGCATCATTCTTGCGGTCGTGATCGGACTCTTGATCGTCGCCCTTGCCGCACTTCTTATATCCGATGCCTCAAAAAACGACTGGAGATTCAGCTCCTCGAGCGGAGCAAAGGCATTGATAGTACTCGCAGGTCTCGTGATCTCGCTCGTGCGTCTCATTTCGGGAATTTCTTCTCCCCGAACTCTGCGTATTTATGAAAAAGCATATAAGGACGAGATCGGAAACGCCTTTTCGCGCTCTGACAATAAAAAACACAAGACAAAGCTTCTGCGCGCTCTCGCGCTTTACAATGAAAATCGCTACGGCGACGCGGTCAAGCTCCTCGAACAGCTTGAGGATAAATGCAATACTGCGGACGATTTCTGTGCCGTTTTCCTCTTCAAGGCACTATGCTACTCGGATTCGGGTGCCACAGATAGTGCGATCAAGGAATATGAAACTCTGCTGAAATATAACTCAAAGCACGGAACTGCATGGTCCAACCTCGGTCTGCTTTACAAAAAAGCGGGCAAGGCTTCCGAGGCTATGCGTTGCTATGACAACGCGGTCAAGGCTGATCCCGACAGCGCATACGCATGGAACAACCTCGCGCACGCATATCTCACGGCTTGTCAGTGGCAGAAGGTCATCGAGCCCGCGCTCCGCTCGCTCGAGCTGAAATCGAATATGCATCAGGCAGACACGGCGCTTACCGTCGCGTACTACGCCCTCGGAAAGACCGAGGAAAGCCGGAAACATTTCGAACACGCAGTTGCCAACGGTGGAAAAGCCGATGCGATCATGGCTGTACTTGACAGCATCGCAAAGGGCGTCAATCCCTTTGCTGAGCCCGTAGACGTCAGCGACGAGGTCAAGCGCGCGATCGGTTTTATCAAGCGCGATACGGCTGTTCCGATGGTTGAGATCCGTCTCCCCGCACCCGAGGATGGGAACAAGACGAGACTCGGCGGCGCGCCCGTCGATAAGGTCGTTCCTCTCGACAGCGAGGGAAATCCGATGCATCTCCTTGCCGCCATCTGGTGCTCGGAGGTTCGCGGCGTACCCGATTTTCCCGAGCGAGGCGTTCTCCGATTCTATATCTCGGGCAACGACTATTACGGTCTTGATCTTGACGAGCCAAACGTGCAAAACGATTTTCGCGTTCTTTACGACGAGGACGAGGACAAATTTGACGGAAGCCTCCGCGATGATCCGAATATCCCCGCGCATTTCCCGATAATGCGCGCCCTCCCCGTCCGTCTCTCTCCTGCGATGGGAAGTATCCTTTCTACCGACTACCGATTCGAAGAGGCGGTCGACGCCGCGCTGAAAAAAGCGGGACTTGAGAACGGCGTCGACGATATTTCGGACGAGGAATTCGATCTCATCCACGAGGAAAACAGCTACGGCGGTCACCGCATCGGCGGTTACCCTTGCTTTACGCAGGACGACCCGCGCGATTTCGGAAGCGAGCTCCACAAATACGATACCCTTCTCCTTCAGATCGTCAGCCACTCGATGCCCGATGAGAACGGCAAGGAAGAGGATCTCATTATGTTCGGAGACGACGGCGGATGCCAGTTCTTCATCCCGCGCACCAAACTCCGCGAGCGCGATTTCTCCGACGTTATGTACAACTGGGATTGCTATTGATCCCCGATTTAAATCCAAAGGCTTTCATTGCCTTTGGATTTTTTGTTATTTCATATATTTTTTCTCGAAAGGTATTGACAAACAGACAAAAAAGTGGTATCATTTTATTACTTTAACAAGATAAAGTGATAAATCAAGAAAGTAGGTACTCAAAAATGAAAAAATTAATTGTTATGCTCCTTACACTCGCGCTTCTCTGCACCTCTTTTGCCTCCTGCTCTAAGGGTGGAAGCTATGATGATCTTGCGATCCTTGATCTCGGTCTCGAGCGCGAATATTTCGGAATTGCTTTCCGTGCAGGCTCCGACCTTACCAGAAAGGTCGAGGATATTACCGTCGAGCTCATGAACGACGGCACCATCGCATCGCTTTCAACAAAATACGAAGTCGGCGCCGTTGGTAAAGAAGACTATACTCCCAAAGCCGATCCTTGCGAGGGCAGCGGAGATTATGATTACGTAAAATCCAAGGGCAAGCTCACGATTGGAATCACCGATTACAAGCCCATGGACTACAAGGACGAAAACGGCGAATGGATCGGATTTGATGCCGATTACGCAAGAGCCGTATGCGAAAAGCTTGGCGTTGAAGCAGAATTCAAGGAGATCGAATGGGATTATAAGCTCGTTGCTCTCGAGGCTAAGGACATCGACTGCATTTGGAACGGTATGACAATCACGGATGCTATCGAGACTGCCGCAGATTGCACGGCTCCCTATATGTACAACACTCAGGTAGCCGTTATCAAGAAGGCTGACGCCGAAAAATACAAGACATTGAAGGATCTTTACGGCGTGGCAATCGCTGCCGAGGCGGGCTCCGCGGGCGAAAAGGTCATCCTTGCCGATGATTCTCTCAAAGAGGGGTATAAGGGCGTTACCGCGCAGACAGACGCGCTTCTCGAAGTACTTTCGGGAGCTTCCGCCGCTGCCGTAGTTGACCTCACCCTCGCCAAGGCTCTCATCAAAAACTAATCAAAAAATCATGCCCGGGGCACACCCCGGGCGTTATTGAAGAATATGGAACAGTTTATTAATATTACGCTCGACCTATTGGTCGGCTTTGGCGAAACTCTGAAGATCTTCTTCGTGACTCTTGCCTTCTCTTTGCCGCTCGGTCTTATCATTGCCTTTGGCTCAATGTCAAAGTTCAAGCCCCTCGCGGCTATAACAAGGGCATTCGTCTGGGTCATCCGAGGAACGCCGCTTATGCTTCAGCTTATAGCCGTGTACTACGGACCGGGACTGATTTTCGGTCAAATGCTGCTGAAGGCAACCACCGCGGTCTACATCACCTTCTCGATCAATTACGCCTGCTATTTCTCGGAGATATACCGCGGAGGAATCGAATCTATCGCCAAGGGTCAGTACGAGGCAGGGCAGGTCCTCGGTATGACCAAGAGTGAGACCTTCTTCAAGGTCATCCTGCTTCAGGTCGTCAAGCGCATTCTTGCGCCAATGTCAAACGAGGTCATCACGCTCGTCAAGGACACCTCACTTGCCCGCGTCGTAACCTACTATGAGCTTATCTACTTTGCTCAAAGATACATCAAGAACGCCGGTCTGCTCTGGCCGCTCTTCTATACCGCCATCTACTATCTGGTATTCACAGCCCTGCTCACCTTCTTCTTCGGATGGCTTGAGAAGAAGCTCGATTACTTCAAGGCTTAAGGAGGTACACGAATGAAGATTCTTGAGATTAAAAACCTCCGCAAGCGTTTCGGAGATATCGAAGTATTGAAGGGCATCGATCTGAGCCTCAAAAAGGGCGAGGTCCTCTCCATTATCGGCTCTTCGGGAGGCGGCAAAACGACTCTCCTCCGCTGTCTCAATTTTCTTGAGAAAGCCAACAGCGGCGAGATCATAGTCGCGGGGGAAACCGTTTACTCTGCAAACGAAGGTGAAAAGCCGGTCATGTCACCCGAAGCGCAGCTTTCCTTTGGTCTGGTATTTCAGCAGTTCAATCTCTTCCCTCAATACAACGTCATAGAAAACCTCATGCTCGCTCCCAAGCTCCGCGCAAAAAGGCAAAAGAATGGCGAGAGCCTTGACGATATCCGCGCAAGGGCTGAAAAGCTCCTCGCCACCGTCGGGCTTACCGAAAAGGCGACCGCGTACCCTTGTCAGCTTTCGGGCGGTCAGCAGCAGCGTGTTGCCATCGCGCGCGCACTCATGCTCTCGCCCGACATTCTCTGCTTCGACGAACCCACGTCCTCCCTTGATCCCGAGCTTACGGGAGAGGTGTTGCGAGTCATCCGCTCGCTCAAGGACTCGGAGCGCACGATGATCATCGTCACGCACGAAATGGAATTTGCCCGTAACGTATCCGACCGCGTGATATTCATTTCGGACGGAATTATCGAGGAAGAGGGCACACCCGAAGAAGTCTTCTCTTCTCCGAGAAGCGAAAAGCTCCGCGCCTTCCTCTCCGCGGGAGAAAAATGATCTACAAAACGATGCTTTGGCGTGATACTCCGTTTGGAGTATCACGCCAAAGCATCGGCTCTTTTCGTCTCGTTCTTGACAAATCGCGGATAATGTGGTATTATTATTTATAGAATGAATACGGAGGCAAGCCATGGTTAAAATTCATTTTCTCGGCACCTGCTCGGGCACGGAACCGATCGCGGGTATGCATCATTGCTCGCTCGTTTTTGAAATAGGCGGTACATATTATTGGTTTGACGCGGGCGAGTCCTGCGCCTACACGGCGCACACCTCGGGTATGGATATCATGAAAACCGAGGCTCTCTTCGTCTCGCATCCGCATATCGACCACATCGGCGGCATGCCGAATCTCTTCTCCTGCATGAACAAGCTGATCAAGAGATACGGAATGGAACTTCAAAACGGAAATTCTCTTGAGATCTTTCTCCCCGACCGCGATATCCTTGATGCGGTCATAAAGATCTCCACCCTAAAAGGCAGAATGCATTTCACTCTCAACGAGCATCAGATCCGCGACGGAGTGATCTTTGAGGACAAAAACTTGCGAGTAACTGCTCAGCACAACTGCCATATAAGCACGACAGAACTCAACTCCTTCTCCTTCTTGATCGAAGCCGAGGGAAAGAAGATCGTCTTCTCGGGCGACGTCAGAAGTCCCTACGAGCTCGATCCGCTCATCGGCGCGGGCGTTGACGTACTGATCATGGAAACGGGTCACCACAAGGTCATTGACGTTTGTGAATACGCGGCGGCGCGAGGCGTTGAGAAGCTGTATTTCAACCACCACGGCAGGGAGATCATCGACGACCGTCCCGCCGCCGAAAGTCTGACCGCCGAATTTGCCAAAACGTACAATATGCCGATCGTTATCTGCCATGACGGAATGATCGCGGAAATATGAAAGGACAAAGAAAAATGAAAAACCTCAATTCCGCCGTAGATAAGCATCGCAAGCTTATTCTTGAAACCGAAAGATACATCTGGGCAAATCCCGAAACGGGATACAAGGAATATAAGACCGATGCATATATGAAAAAGATCTTCGGGGATCTCGGCTACGAGCTGACACCCGCCGAGGGCATCACGGGATTTGTCACCGTCATTGATACGGGCAGACCCGGACCCGAGGTGCTCGTCCTCGCCGAGCTCGACTCGATAATCTGCCCCGCGCATCCCGAATCCGACAAGAAGACCGGAGCGGTACATTCCTGCGGTCACAACGCGCAATGCGCCGCTCTCGTAGGCATCGCGGCGGCTCTCAAGGAAGAGGGCGCGATCGACGGTCTATGCGGAAGGATCCGCCTCTGCGCAGTTCCCGCCGAGGAGCTTCTTGAGATCGAGTACCGTTCCGATCTGCGCGACAAGGGCGTGATCAAATATATGGGCGGCAAGAGCGAATTCCTCTCGCGCGGACTCTTTGACGGCGTGGATATCGCCTTTATGATCCATACCTCGGGCAGCTTCCACACCTCGCTCGGCTCGGTCGGCTGTATGGCAAAGAAGATCACTTACAAGGGCAAGGCGGCGCACGCGGGCGGATCGCCATGGGCGGGTCGCAACGCACTTTACGCCGCGAATTGCGGGCTGAGCGCGATCAACGCCATCCGCGAGACCTTCCGCGAATCCGACGTCATCCGCGTCCACCCGATAATCACAAGCGGCGGCGCGATGGTCAACGCCATCCCCGAGACCGCAACGCTCGAAAGCTACGTCCGCGGCAAGACCTTCGAGGCTATCGTTAACGCAAACAAAAAGGTCAACCGCGCGCTCATCGGCGGTGCGCTTTCGCTCGGAACGAATATCGACATCACAGACATCCCCGGCTACGCGCCCCTCAACAACGATAAGGGCATGATCGCGCTGACTCTCGAGGCAGCCGGTGAAGTCATTCCCGAATATCAGATGACGGAGGGACACGGATTCGGCTCAGGAAGCACCGATATGGGCGACCTCTCCTGCATAATGCCCGTCATCCATCCTTACGCGGGCGGAGCCGCAGGTACCTCGCACGGTAACGATTTCTATATCGTTGACCCCGAAGCCGCCTGCGTTGCAAGCGCAAAGCTTCAGCTCGGTATGCTTACGCTTCTGCTTTCGGACGGCGCGGCACGTGCAAAGAAGATCGTTGACGAATACGAAGCTCCGTTTGCCTCTGCCACAGACTATCTCGCGTATATCGATAACCTCAACTGCACGGGTGACCGTATAGAATACAGCGAGGACGGGGCAAAAATCATTTTATAATTCAAAGAAAGGATAACAAAAATGGGAAGTTATTTTGCTAATCTGTTTGTGAAGGCAAAAGACGCTAATATCATTACAGAAAAAATCTCGGAATTTTACGCCTCCAGCGGCATTATTCCGTGCGACAGAGAAAACGCCGACATAGAAATATCACTTTTTTCTCCCGAAAACAGCGATTGGACGTCTGTATGCTCGGATGCTTTTACACATACGGATATTCTTAACCTTGCTAATCCATTATCGGTGGCGGCAAATACAGACGTTATCTCTGTTGCTTGCTTTGACAGCGATTATCTTTTCCTCAACTTGATCAATCCCGCGGACTCAACCGATGCCTGGTTGAATATAGGAAAATCCTATGAAATCAAAGCACCGCGCCGAAGTAATATTACCGCTTGGAAAAATAAAGTCCGTGACTTTGAAAGCTTTAAGCTTGCCGCCAAGGAAAAGCACGTCTGCGCCGAAGAGTTTTTCTTCAGCTCTGCAGAAAATCTCGGACTGTCTCCCGAACAAATTGACTTGTATGAATTTCCCGAAAACTGCGTAAAGTTGTATTTTACCGCTCCGCAAAAAGAAGACGGCAAGCCTGCCAAATTCACCATTCCCCGTTACAGTTTAAATCCCTGCCAAATAGGAAAACATGCCTGCTGTTCTTTTTATAACACGGGATCATCTTCTCGTGGAATTGCAGTGGTTTTTACCGGCAACTATACTGAAAATGACGAAATTACTTTTGACAGCACCGCCATCAGAATTGCAAGCAATAAACCGCTAAGTCCCTTTGTTTCTACTACGATAACACTAAACAAGGTCAAGCTTACGAATGGTCAATCTGCATATTATTGGGAAGATCCTCAATTCAAGATTCCCGAATGTGTTTCTACCGATCTCCCTCCAATGGTGTATCAAAAAAAGACATTCTCTCGTGAAATCACAGTTGATTTCGTACCTCAAGGAAATCCGAGAAAAGTACTTGATATATGTGTCACTTTAATTCCGCTTTCAAATCCGCTCAAAGGTCAAAGTAGCTGGAATGTGTGGCAAGGTTACTACAATTCGAAATTGGAATTTATAGAAGAACAGAACAGGAGCAATAAGGAACTTGAAAAGTACGGAGCACCTGTTGTATATTATAACCCCGAAGATTACGATCTTGAATAAGAATAGCAATCTTTATCAAATACCCGAACGGCAAAACAATAATCAATCAAAAAACTATTATATAAATATATAAAGGAGAACTACCATGACCTGTCCAAAATGCAACTCAACAATTCCGGACACCACGATCGTATGTCCCGTTTGCGGAGACAAGTGTGCCGTAAACAATCAGCAAGCGCGTGTGGACCGCCTCAAAGCTCAAAGCAAAGAGATCCTTCATAACAGCCTTCATTCAAAGCTATTTCTTGCTATGACGATCCTTATGACGGTAGCGTCCGCATTCAAATTTGTTTCATGCTTTACCGTAACCGCGACAAACGGAAACGTAAACTTCAATTTTGACATTACGGTTATCTTTACCGTACTTACCGCAGTCTTTTCATGGATGGCTTATAAGTCAACCGACGTCAATCTTGCGCCGCAGCATCTGAATCGAATCTCTATCTATGATGCCGCCGAATGGATCATGATGGTTGTTGCTGTATCGGCATGCGGAATTCTCTCTATTACGTGCTTCGCTCTTATCGGAGTAGGCGATGAGATAATATCCAAGTCCATGACCGAAATTAAAAACATAATCGAATTTGAATACGGCGATATCGAAGAGCTTGAGGAAATAACCGAGATGCTTTCTGTAAGCGGAGGAGCTCTTTTCGGTATAATGGCTGTCATCTTCCTTATTGTAGCTGCAATACTGCTCTGGGTATGTATAATCCACCTTAGAAGAAGACGCTTCTTCAAAAATGCCTCGAACGATCTGAGCACGGGAGAATATAAGATCACGAAGGCTCCCCCCTACACCGGAGCTTTGGTATACAGCATTCTCACTCTTATCGGCTCGATTCCGTCATCGGCAGACGCTGTGGCTTTGATCAGCACTATGGGAAATATTTCTGTCTACACGTACGTTATCGTTTCCACGATTTGGCTTTCCAATCTCCACAAGGATCTTACGGCAAATAACAATATCATCCGCGAAGAAACCAATCTGCTTAACAATCTCATCGCCGCTTCACAAAATATCATGGCAACCGAGCCCGCTCAGGTATACCGCCCCGAAACAAACGGCAACGATACTATCAATCAATAATACAATAATAAAAAGCACCCCTCGGGCAATATCATTTAGTTAAAATAATGATATTGCCCGCTATGGGTGCTTTTTTATTTTGAAAAAGACTTAAAGGTATTTCTGATCTGCTCTGTGCTTCCGGTTGTGATATAATAGGAATACTCAAACACCTCGAGAGTTTTGAGCTTATAAGTGATAAGCGGCGCGACGTAGTTTGTGGCGTTGTTATGAGCGTCCTTGGAGCCGTTATATGCGTGTCTGCCCGCGAGAAGGATCTCGGCTATCGGGGTATAAACACCGACACCGTAGCCCGTCGGAGCGACCCACGCGCACCAGGTCTCCTTGGATTTCATATTGAAATAAGCATCCGAATTGCCCGCCCAAAACGGGAGATCCTTCTTGACGGTCAGTGCCTCGTCCTTCCAAGCATTGCTTCCGTTATAGAAAACGAAATCCGAGAGGTAGCTGATCGTATAGAACGCGGGAAGCTCCTGATGGGCGTTTCGGTGCGTATATCCCGAAAAATCGATAAAGCGGTTGTCAACCTTGATGCATCCATCAGCAATCGTGTAAGTATTCTCCATATATGAGGGAGTGCGCATATTCTTCTGCGCCCAGTCAAGCGGCTGACATTTGACCCAGATGCTCTTACCGTCCTCCGCGATCTTAAAATCAACGAGCATTGAGCGGTTGCCGTACTGATCTCCGCCCTGAACGGGATTGTAGCACCACATATTCTCGCCGTATTTTGCAGGCTTATAGGGTGCGGAATCGGTGCCGTAATAGGACTGCTGAATTAGTCTGCCCGTGTCGTGATCGTTGAGAAGATTCGAGATAGAATCGTCGCCGTCGGCAAGATCCTCAAGATAGGAAACACCGCCGCCCCAGGTCAGCTTTACACCGAGCTTATACTTGCCGTCGGTTACGTAAGCTACGTCCTCGGTTGGCATTTCACGTGTCGATACCGCGATATCCTCAAGAATGAAGCTTGTCTCGCCCGATCTGATCGCAGAGATCTTGACCGACGATATCGAGTCGCAGGTCTTTCCCTTGAGCGCGCTGTCACAGAGAGAGACGAAATTGACCTTCTCGCCCGGCTCAAGGAAGAATTCCTCGGTATACTTTTCATTCTCGTAAAGATACGTGATCTCGCCCCTCAGATGCGAATCGGTCGAGTATATGAGCGAATAGGAATTGAATTTATTGCCAACGGGAGTGTCAAACCAATATACTATGCTTTCCTTGAAGGAATAGTGATTGAATGCGCCGCTGTCCGCGCCCTCAACTCGATAGGAGATACCCGATGCCGTTTTATCCGCTTCAAGCTTGACCGAGGGCTCCGAGATCAACTCAAAATTCTCGGGCAGGCTCGGAGTCTTATCAACTTTTTCTATCATATCAATATCCTCGATTCCGAGAGATTCCTTGAAAAACGCCGCAAAAGCAGCCTCATAGCCCGCCTCGCTTCCCGCGCAGATATAAAGTCTTTCGCCACGCAGAGCAAGTACGTAAGCATCCGAGACGAGCGAATCGTAATCAACTTGATAATACTCTTCCCTGTCGGTCTTGCCGAAGACGATCTCTTTTGCAGACTCCGACTTTTCAGTCATCGAGTCCTTCTTCATTTTGAGCGTAACGCCCGTGGCTTCGGAATAAAGCCTGCTGAAGCGGTAGGCGGTATCGTAGCTTGCATCATCACTCGAGAAGATCAGAACGTAGTCCTTCGAAATATCCATGCGAATCTCGACCTCGGGTGCCTCCGTGACCTCCTCGGTCGTTGCCGCGTCTTGAGTAGGCGCAGGCGTACATCCGACTGCAAATATCATCAAAAATGCTAAAAAACAAATGATCAGCTTTTTCATTACAATACCTCGTTGTTTGATACGGATATTATAGCATAAATCGAGCAAAAAATCAACAGTTGACAAAAAGACGGGGATATGGTATACTGTAGGGTGACAAGAATAATCCGAACCAGCCCGCAAGCCTTGATTTTTGGCGCTTTTTGGCTTGTCGTCCTAGCAAGGTTAATACATTGCGTCGTCCTCCGCACCAAAAATCACCTAAAAATTAAGGCTCGCGGGTCGGAGATTTTTTGGCTGACAAATATTTGTCAGCAGCAGGCAAACGCCGATGATTGTATATTAATACTATCGAGGCGTTTAACGAACTGATGGCGAATATTTGTCGCCAAAAAACTAGTTTGTATTATTCTTGTCACCCTATAAAAAGGAGAGCGGAATATGGCTGAATACTTTCTGCAAAACAGATGGATGATCGAAGACGGTGCTTTGTATTATTACGGTCTTCGCAACCGTGAAAACCTCTTTAAGAATAAAGTCAGAATTACGAAAAAGCAGCTCGATATCGTCCGCACTCTGCCGCGCGATCTTTCGGATAATGAGATCAGAATTCTCGGAAAACTGATCGGAGTTCAGGTAGTCACAAAAGAAGAATTCAGACCGACTCCCAAAAGTCTCGCAGAAGCGAGATTCTGCAGCGAATGTGCCGCTAACGACTATATGATCCCGGGCTTGGAATTTGACGGCGACAGACGTTGTCCGATGTGCGGGACCGCAAGCGAGACCGAGAATCTGAAAAGCCTTGTGCCCATCATTGATGAGATACCGCATTCAAAAAAGTCGCGCTTCGACGTTGCCATCTTTTATACGGGCGGCAAGGATTCAACCTTCCTTCTTTATCATCTTGCGAAGGTCAAAAAGCTGCGCGTGCTTGCCTTGACCTGGGAGATCCCCTATATGTCCGATTCTGCTCGCGCAAGCATAGAAAACGCCAAGCGGCATTTTTCAAACGTCGAATTTATTTCGCGCGCACTTGCAAAAGACGATCTGCGAAGGATATATAAAAAGCTCTATGAATTGAGCGACAACACCTGCGCCTGCCCCTCGCTTGCATATCTGCTCTTCTACCCCGATCTTGTGGCAGAGAAAGTCCCATTCTTTATCGCGGGCAACGAGCCTGTTCAGGCACTCGGTCTTTACTATAACCGAATGGCACCGAAGATCGCATATTCCTTCCCCGAAAACCGATCACTCGGAACGCTCATTAATATCGGAAGGCTCCTGATGCTTCGTCCTCCTTTGAAAAAAGGGCAGTTTCAGACTCTTATGACGATGAAACAGCTCGCTTACGGTGACCACCCGCTCAAAAAGCTCTTCGGATATTCCAATCCTCTTGTTTCAAACGTAGTCACGGCAATTCACGAGGTTCCATCGCTGCTGCCTCCCTTAAAAAAGACAATAAGAGGATCATCACGAAGCGGAAACATCCCCGCCTTTGTTGCGCTTGACTTTGACAAGATCTGCGGCGGAAATTATGACTGGAACAAAACCAAAGCCATTCTCACAGAGGAATGCGGTTGGGTCGCGCCCGATGAATCGAGCAAGGCTTTGCACACAAGCTGTAAGATCGAAAAATGCAAGGATCACTCGCAATTCGTTCGTTTTTATTATTGCCGCAGTAAATTGATCCCCTTCAGCGCGATAGAAATTGCTCTTGCGAGTCGGAATCAATGCCGTTCGCGCGAGGAGATACTGAAGGAAGCCGAATTGCATCTCGGTTTTTCGCTCGACGAGCCCTGCGAATGTTCCGTTATGCTAAAGTTTTTGGAGGATGAAAAATGACCGCCGTCTATTACTTTTCGGGAAGCGGTCACAGCCGCGCGGTTGCGGAATATCTCGCACGGGAACTTGACACCGATTTAATTGAAATAACAAATTCCACTCCGATTCCCTCGTGCGATACCGCCGTGATCGTTTTCCCCGTTTACTGCCAGAACATTCCCGCACCGATCATTCCGTTTCTTAAATCGCTTAATACAAAAAGCGCAGCTCTGATTGCTACTTACGGCGGAATTTCTCACGGAAACGTCCTTTTTGAAGCGGCAAAGATGATAGAACCCGCGGTCACTGCATCCGAATATATCAAAACGGGACACACCTATCTCGGAGAATCTGCGGAGTTTGACCCGTCGGACTTGACCGAAGTCATCAAAAAAATCAAGCTCGGACAGCCGAATGAAGCGGCAAGATCACGAAAAAATCCCTTAGCTGACTTTTTTCCCGCTTGGCGCAGTCGAATCGGAGTGAAGATACGGCGGCTCGACACCTGCACCTCTTGCGGAAAATGCACCGAACGATGCCCTATGAATGCCATAAACAACGGTATTCCGAACAATAACTGCATCCGCTGTCTGCGCTGTGTCAGCGAATGTCCGAACGGTGCTCTGGAATTCTCCTTGTCACCGATTATGAAGTTTTACCTCAAGAGATAAAAAACGGGGCTGTCTCATTAATCAAAATCAAAATGTGACAGCCCATGCTTTTTTATCAAAAAAGTTATAGATTGAGATTATGGTACGCAAAACAGAATTATATTTTTTCGTAAAATACTGGTTCGAGTCCGTAGGGACCGACGTCCTCTGTCAAGAGCAAGATTGTAAACAATTGTGCAAGAGGATTGTATACACATTTTATGTTTAATCATTATGCTTTTGGAAGCCGAACGGAGCGTAGCGGAGAGAGGCTTCCAAAAGCGGCGCGCGGCTCAATTGAGGCGCGAAATGCGGCGGTTGAGCAACTGCTCTGTCCGCAGATCGATCTCCGCGATCTTGTAGTTGCGGTAGCAGAGCGAAGCAAACTCTGCGCCTTCCGGACGTAGCTCCAATTCCGCTCCCACCATGGATTCGCTCAAGTAAAACACCTTGCTGTCGAATCTCAAATAACCCTTGTAATTAACTTTGAGAATGCGGTGCAATCCACTGTAGTCGTAAGATTTTATGGTGTCGGGGTATTTTCTCTCGCTCGGTATGTAAACGTCCGCGGGACACCTCATGTCGATCGCCTCGTGCGGTCTGACTTCGTTGTACTTAGTGCGCCATTCTTTGAGGTTCTTATCCGCATCGGCAAGGTCGAAAAAGGCATTTCTTTTGAGAAGCTCGTTCTTCATCGTTCGATGAAAACGTTCGATCTTTCCTTGCGTTTGAGGGTGCAACGGGCGACCGTGGATCGGGAGTATGTCCAGATCCATAAGCCAACGTTCAAAGAGCGTATAACCGCCCTTAAAACCTGCAAAAGCACCGCCATTGTCGGATAAAATAGCTTTTGGGAGCCCGTATTGCTTAAAAGCAGTCTCGAATGACGGTATTATCCCGCCTGCCTTTTCCTTGGCATCTATACACAGACAAAAGCGTGAGCAATCGTCTATGATGTCAAGTGGAAAGCAGCGCGTACCGTCAAGTAAAAGAAAATCTCCTTTGAAATCTGTCTGCCAAAGCTCGTT
>JAFQPI010000056.1 GCA_017411805.1 Clostridia bacterium | reverse complement strand
GAACGCAGGTAAGATCATACGTCCTGCTTACATAAACGTAAAAGAAGAAACAGAATATGTATCCTTGAAGGATAGATAAGAAAAGCCCTCGTTCCATTACGGAGCGAGGGATTTTTCACAACTTTATAAAATATTTTTCAAAAACCTATTGACAAATGTGTTTGATTGTGAATAATATAATACTCAATTTTCACAATTGAGTTCTATACAACCGAATAATAATATTTCGCGTGAATACTTGCGGTGGAGAACGAACCTCGTGCCGCATGGCAAACAAGACAGAACGCTCGGCTCATCCGCCGTGACCCCGTAATCTATTTCACAAGAAATCCGTCGCCATCAGCCACTAAACCGGCATTGAATGCGCTTGCATTCTCTTATCGAAACGAGCTTTTTGACTCGTACTTATTATCGGTTCGAGCCGCCTATTTGCACGAATCCTTAATGGATCTTATTATCCCGCTTTTCTCTTTAATCTTTTAAGTATCGCCTGCAGCTTGGGTGTATTATACCTCAGCACAAGGGTGGGCAGGATATTCAGATACACGTTCACGATCGCAACGGGCAGAGCTACCGTCAGCACGGGCAGACCCGTGAGCGTCAGCATCGCGAGAAATCCCGCGGGGTAGGAAAGCCTGTGCGTGAGCACTCCCTTGTTGCACTCGATGATAAATCGTTCGATATAGATCGGGTTGGACGGCTCGGTGCAATGCTTCTTGCTGAAGCCACCGAGTCCCCCGAGTTCCCAGACGCGGTCCTTCCAGAACTTGACCCGAAGCTTGCGATAAAGCTTCTTTTCGGTCTCCGAAACGCTGTAAAGCACGTTATCAACTCCAAACCAACGGTTTGGCAGCTTGTTTATCAGGAAGGCAAGCGAACCGTCAATGGCAAACTGTAAAGCCGTGCACCAAACCACCGCGATCAGTATGTAATACCAACTTGCGGTGCCGATGGCGAGATTGACCGCCGATATTATCAGCATCGCGATCCCGATCGTCGTAAGATAGAGCCTCATTCTTCGCTGTAGACCAGGGGCTTGCCGTAAACTTCTTCATAGACCTCGACCCAAGCCTCATAGTTTTCCTTCTTCATTTTTGCCTTTGCCTCCGCGGGCGAGAGCGCGGGATCGGGATAGATCGCGGGAAGGATATGGAGCGTGAACTCCTGAACCGGGAAGCCGTCGCCATCCATGACTTCGCTGTCCCCCATAGTAATAAAGATCGGAACAACGGGAGCCTTATTGCGGACGGCAAGCGCAAACGCGCCGTCCTGCATCGGGCGGGGCTTGCGGTAATTCCACCACATTCCCTGCTCGGGGTAGATAAGTATCGTCTCGCCGCGCTTGAGCAGAATTGACACCGCCCTCATAAACTTTTTCATCGTTGCAAGCTGGCTTGAAAGCGGCAGAGTATTGCAATGGCGCATGAAAAGCCCGAAGGGCTTCGGAGGATTGGTGTAATTGCCCTCTCTTATGACCTTATATAGCAGCTTTCCGTCCATATGATCGCGGAGCGCGACCCATACGGCGTAGTTATCGCCAACGCTGAAATGATTGCAGGTGACGATCTTACCGCCCGGGGCGGCTTTGAAATTCTCGATTCCGCGGACTTCCTTTATGATAAGCTGTCTGTCTGCGATCAGCTTATCGAAAAAGCGCGCGCCAAAGATATTTGCGATCTTGTTTTTGATACGGCTCGAAAGCTTTTCATTGAGATAATCGACGTCATCGGGCATCAGAGGGTAGGTCTCGGGATCGTCCTCGACGTCAAGATGCCAGAGCTGTTTCTTTTCAAGCTCCGCGATCCTTCTCAGTAATTCGAGCTTATGTGCTGACTTTTCCATTTTATCGATCCTTAAGTAATTTCAAAAAAGTATGATCCGACGCGACTATCCTGTCGGCGTGGACGAGGATCTCGCTTGCCATAGCCTCGCTCTTTGCGCGTTCCTTCTCACCGAAGGATGCGCGGCGGCGACGGATAACTTCGCAGAACGGCGACGATTCGGCATATTCCCAGAAATATTCGCCGTCTATGACGTCGTCGTACTGCCAAGGTTTCTTATAGAGAGCGTAATGGACGATATTCTTCTTTCCCTCGCAGGAAAGCGGCATCGGCTCCTTATTCCAGCCGTTCGGGAGGACTCGGATCTTGCCGTCGCAAAGATAGTTCAGATAAGCCTGATCGGGGTCGAGCAGGTCGAAGTCGTACTCGGTAATAAGCTTTATGAACTTCTTTTCTATCTCATTTTTCCTAAACTGCTCGAGGCTGAGCACGAGAACGCCTGCGTTGACGTAACCGTCGGGATCAACGCCGAGTGCCTTTTCGGCATAAACGCGGAATTCGGGCGTATTGCGGACGAACTGCTCGGGCGCAGCGGCGAAGATCGCGTCACCGAGATCGGTGTGATAAAGCTCTGAAACGTCGCCGAGGATTACGAGATCGCAGTCGAGATACACGATCTTGTCGCAATCCGGGAAGAGTGACGCGATAAAGAGGCGGTAATAGGTCACGATCGAGAAATGATATACGTTCTTGAAGCGCGACTTGATCTCCTTGAGATCCTCGGACATATCGATGAAATCGATCGCAAAGCCCGGGCGCTCTCTCAACTTTATTTTTGCAATATTATCGGGTTCAAGCCCCGTGTTGAGGACGATGATCCTGTATTTATATTCCTTTGACGCATTCTCGATCAGCGAAGCCAGAGCAACGTCAAGGAAGGGGATATAATTATCGTCTGTGGAGAAGAAAACGGGTATCTCATCCGCACCGATATGGTATTTTTTATTCAAAATACATTACCTCCATGGGGTAAATCTACTTTTTCGGATAAATAATATCATAAATTTTGTCAAATGTCAATGAACTTCGGCAATCATCAATAAAAGTTGAAAAAACGCATAATAATTATTTTCTTCGAGAGACTTGCTAAATATGTAAATATATGTTATAATAACTTTAAAGTATGTAAAACCGCAATAACAGATCCTGAAAACGGGAATCGAATATACGGAGGATGGCAAAATGAACTCTGAATTTGAAATATTCATTTCTTTCAAGGCAACGGATAACGGAATAGTCACGCGGGATGCGCAAGTGGCATCCGAGCTTTACCACACACTGACACAGCGCGGATTCCGTGTGTTTTTCAGCAGCGAGACTCTTCTTAAAGGCAAAAGCGGAGATTTTTCCAAGGAAATCGACTCTGCCCTTGACGATGCCAGACTCCTTATCGTAGTTTCTTCCAATACGGAATATATCACCTCCCGATGGGTTGAATACGAATGGAAAACCTTCAACGCCGATATTCTCAGCAATCTTAAAAGCCGCGGAGAGATCATTACATTCACGGACGATCTTGATCCCAGGGAGTTGCCTCGAGTACTGCGTTATGTTCAGAATTACAATTACAGCGACAAAGAAAAGCTATTGACCTTCGTCCATAATTTTTTCGACCGTGTACCGCTTCCCGAGCGCATAAGAAAACAAGAGTCCACCGTCGAGGTCGCGCCCAAAGCCTTACTCTCTTCCTCAGATCATAACGTCTTCAATTCTGCGGGCATCGGCGAGCTGGAAATATTCCGCCTGCGCGAGCGAAGAAATTATGCTATCGATATGCAGGCTATCAATTACGTTAAGTCGCAGATGAACCGCAAAAAATACAACGTCCTTGTCCTTGGATGCGCATACGGCTTTGTTGCAGAAACCAGATTCGGACTTGACGACGATATTGAAAACGTCATCTGCATTGACAAAAACGAAGAAGTACTCGAAAAAGCCCGTGAAATATACAAAAATTATCCGCATATGAAGTTTTACAGGGTAGAAATCCAGAGTGATACTTACGTAAGCACTATCTGCGGCATAATGGCAGAGCTTGGAATCAGTGAGATAGATATCGTGTTTGCCGCCGATATTTTCAGATACCTGAACAATGCGCAAACGCCTCTTCGCAACACCAGAAAGCTATTGAGAAACGGCGGCTTTTTGCTCTGCAAGGGCTGCGATGATTCCAAGAAGATGGCGTATCCAGACAAAGATAATCTGCTCCAAAGCGTGCTTGACTCCTGCAGTTCTCTACACGGTATGCCAAATTACTATATCGGCAAGGAGCTACCGCTGATGATACAAAACGCAGGTTTTGAAATACGCGGTATAAAGATCGATCTTCTTACCACTTTGAATATGAGCTTTGAAGAAAAAGAAAAATTCTTCCTCGGTACCTTCGTCCGCAGAAAGAATATCGCAAATCACATCCTGATTCGCGATCCTTCGACCAAAGCGGAGGTTGACAGATTGATCGGCTATATCGACAGCTTTGAAGAAATATTCTATAACACAAGCTTCTGGTACAGCGAATCCAATCTCCTCTTCATCGCGCAAAAGAACTGAATTTTCTCGAGAACCCAATGAAGTATCTGCAAAAAACATTAATTATAATACTTATTCTATCGATGCTCCTCCCGTCCTGCACCTCACAAAATCAGAACGGCGAGGTGACCGAGGACACGACAGCGTGGCTCAATATGAACGTCTCGTACCCTTCCCCGACCTCTCTCGAGGACGGCGGCGGTCGGCGTGCGCGTGTGGTCATTCTGATCGGTCAGAGCAACGCCACGGGCTGCTCGCTCAATTCCTACCTTGAAAAGAACGTTCCCGCCGAGGATTTTGCGCGCTACAGCGCAGGCTTTGACTCGGTTCTCATCAATTACTGCCTCGACGATCAGAAATACACCTCCGCGGGCGAATTCCGCAAGGTCGATCTCACCGCCGCAGCGGAGGGCTGTTTCGGTCCCGAGCTCGGAATGGCTGAGGTGCTTTCCGAGGCTTATCCGGATGAAAAAGTCTTCATTTTAAAATATACCATGTCGGGCTATTCTCTGCACCACCACTGGCTCTGCGGCGGCGAGCGCGGCTCGATCTACGAGGCTTTCATCACCTTTGCGCGTACCTATCTCGCAAAGCTGACCGAGAGCAACTATGACGCACGCGTCGGCGCGATCTGCTGGATGCAGGGCGAATCCGACACCACCGATTTCAAGGCTTCGCATTATCTTGCTAATCAGACGGCATTCGCTTCATATCTGCGCGAGGATCTTGCAAAATACGCCGAGGATGGCGGTATATACTTCATCGACGCGGGCATATCGAACAGCCCCTACTGCGAGCCTGCATACCCCGAAATAAACGAGGCAAAACTTGCCTTCTCGAAGCTCTCGCCACTCAATCTTTATTTTTCGACAATCGACGCGGGATACACGATATCGCTTGAACCCGAGGGCGATCCCGATTGGGGTCATTACGATTCGCTCTCAGAGCTCGCGCTCGGAAGGAAATTCGGAGATCTTATCGTCGAAGCGATTAATGATCGCGTCGAATGATGCGGCTTTTTGTAAATAATTAAGATTTCTTAATAACTCTTGCTTTTGCAGGTAATATATGCTAAAATGATGCCAAACTGCAAAAGGTGGCGGCAAAATGCAAGAATTCATAAAAAAGCTCTTCAGCCAGAATAATTCCGAGCTTTCGATCGGACTTTTCGACATCTGGCACTTTCTATATCTGTTTATCATACTCGGCGGAGCCATCCTGCTCTCCTTCATCTATAAGAACAAATCGGAAGAAGCGAAGTCCCGCGTAATCCGTATCTTTGCCTATCTTACCATCGGACTTTACATTGCCGACTTCTTCATCATGCCGCTCTCGGACAGCTACTCGGGCATCAGCGTATACAAGCTCCCCTTCAATATCTGTACGATCATGGCTGTGCTCGTCCCCTTCGTAGAGTTCAACCCGAAATTCGCGGGGATCAAAAAAGCGGTCGCTGTACTTTCGGTGACGTCATCCCTCATGTGGATGTGCTATCCCGGAAGTGCTCTCGGCGGTCAGCCGCCCTTCTGCTACATAATCTTTCAGACCTTTATGTACCATGGATTCCTCTACACATGGGGATTCCTCAATATGTCGCTCGGCAAAGTCAGGCTTGAATGGAAAAAGCTTTGGCAGGAATTTGTCGGTATACTGATGATACTCGTCTGGGCGGATCTCGGAAATACCGTATACGGACGCGAGCAGAATTGGTTCTTCATCGAATCGAGCATCTTCCCCTTCCTGCCCGATAAGATCATGCCGCTCGCGGTCGTCTTCTCGGTATTCGGGTCCTGCCTTGTAGTCTACTCGATCTACTTCGCTGTGCGCGCCGTCGCAAGAAAAAACAAAGCTTAATATCTATTGAAAAATCGGATGCTGACGCTTCCGATTTTTTATTTTCTGTTTTGAAATAACATTTCTTCTCTTCTCAAATTTCCTCTTGCGGTTTTCGTCAATATATGATATAATATAATGGTAAAAATATACGATACCCCCCACCGAAAAGGAATTGAAATGATTTATAAATACGTCAGAAGCACAGCCGCTCTGCTTATCGCGGCTATGCTGATATCCGCGCTGTACGGATGCTCCCTTATCCCCGATGACGGAGAGGATCCGATCACAGATTTCACCGCGCCATATATCGATAATTATTACGTCAACAAGCACGACCCCGTATGCGTTTCCGGCAACATGACGGTATATAAATACAACAGCCCCGACGCAACTCTTCTGACCATGGGCGGACACGATTACCGAGGCGGCTTTGTAATCGAAAAGGAATGGAGCTCAGCAGAGCTCGGTTGCGTTGAGCTTCCGCTCGGAGGTCAATATGAGAATATCAGCTTCGTGATCGGAGGAAACTACAGCATAAAAAAGGTCGCGCTGAACGAAAAAGGCGAGGAGATATACCAATCCGATCATACCTACTCGGGTTCCTACCCAACGCTTACGGGTCAGGAGACAGAAACGCGCGCGGCGGTGCAGTTTCTCATCGACGGAAAGATCGCGGACGAGATACTGATCTCCGGCTATGACGTTGAAAAGCGATACACCTTCAATATTTCGGGCGCGGAAAGCTTCTCATTCAAAATCATGGCGGACACAGGCCTCGGCGGCATTCCCGTAATGGAGCTCACAGTCTGGGAGGGCGAGGCGCATGAAACGGGTTACGTCTCACAGCCCGTCAAGGATAAGGCCATCAAGCTTATCCGAGATCTCAAGCCCTATCTTATCCCATCGTCTTCGAATTCGCTCTATTATCCCAGCTACACCGGCGGCAATACAACGGTATTTATGGCAAATACCGAATATACCGACGTTCTGACCTCCCGTCTTTCCTCCGATCTTCTTGACGAGGAGAATGAAGAGATCTACTTCAATCTCGAAGGTCATTACGGATATCTGACCTTTACCGCAGGCGCGGCGGACGGCATCGACAGCTCATACGACAGCTCGGCTTGGCTGACCGTTTACGCCGACGGAAAAAAGGTGTTTGAGGAATTGTTCTCCGCAGGAGAGCTGCAAAAGACCTTCACGGTGGAGATCCCCGGATGCCGGCAGCTAAAATTCGTCTGGAGCTCAAATACCGCGGGCGAATTCTTTGCGGACACAAAGACAAGCGTTTATGCTATCGCCGACGCATACGTTGCGGTAAGTCAAGAGATCCTTTCCTCCGTGCAGCTTTCCGAGGGCAATTTTCCCTCAAGACCGATAAAGGTCATATCCGAGCTCGGCGTCTTCGCTATCGAAAGCGAAGCACCGCGGTCGGTTTTTGACGGTTCGGATAAAAAGAGCACCTTCCGCATGGCGGGCAGACAATATTCCGAAGGAGTCCTTCTCCTTTCTTCAAACACTCTGCTTCTCGGAGACACTCCCGCTTCCGCATCCTTCATCCTCGGCGGAAAATACAAAACAGTTTCCTTTATCGCGGGGCATATCGAAAACCTCGGAATATACAAAAACGAAAAGATACGCGTTTTCGCGGACGGCGTTATGATAAAGGAGATTGACGTCAGCTGCACCGATCTGCCTTTTGAATACAGCGTGGACGTCAGCGGTTGCAGACTTCTCGAATTCGTTTCGGGACTTGAACACGCAACAAGCATGCAAAGACCGACTCTCGGAATTGCCAATCTCGCGGCATATCCCGGAGCTAAAGACGAAAACGATCTCTTCATCGACAAAAATGGCGCGGCATTCCCCGATAAAGCCGATCTTATCAAGCTTTTCGGCTTTTACGACGTACGCAATCCGAGCTCTGATATCAAGATCGGCGGAGTCATAAACAAGGACGGTTATTTTGACGGCTCGGGCAAAAACAGCTTCAGGCTGGATAATAAGATCTATGATAAGGGCTTGATACTTCATACCAACGTCGATCCCTCGCCCGATATGAACAGCATAATCGGATCCGGACTTATGGGCTCGGCGATCGCAATGCCGGGGCTTTCCATCGTTTCTCTTTCCGCAAAGGGAGAGGCTCGCGAATCGGCATTTGCCGCTTCGAATATCTCGGGCGGCGGATATACCACGCTCAGCTTCACCGCATCCTTCCTGAAAACCAAGGCAAACGCTGAGGATGAAACGGTCCTGATGATATTTGCGGACGGCAAATGCATTAAAGAACTCGTCCTCTCAAAGGATATGGACACCAGAAGCTATACTATCGACATCTCATCTGCCGAAAGACTCGTCTTTTGGCTCTCCTGTTCCGACGGCGGCGCCCCTTCGCATTATTATGCGATATATGATATTACGCTGAGCAAGTAGTTGCCGGTTTATAGTGACTAGTGGCTAGTGACTAGTGGCTAGTGGCTAGTTGAAGGTAGAAATTTTCTCACTTCGTTCGAAAATTATTTTAATAGAAAAAATCGGATATTATGAAGCGTAAAGACTTCGTAATATCCGATTTTTGTTATGTGCTTTGTTCGATGTGCAATACAGACTCGGTTCTCCTCAGCCACCGCGTGCGGCGGTTGAAGAGGAGATCGCCGTTTGTACAGCATAAAGCAGAGAAACGACATATATTCAATTAAATCCGAAAATTTCCGAGCCTTTGGCGAGGAAATTCTCCCTCCACTAGCCACTAGCCACTAGTCACTAGCCACTTTTTCCGTCACTAACCACTAATCACTAATTAATCCTCTTCCCCACCGCTCCTCCGGGGTGAATGAGGGCGAAGTCGGAGAGCGCATAGTCCTTTTCCTCCATAATGCCGACCATCAGCGCGTCGAAGATCGCGGCGGTGGCGGCAAAGCTCGAGGTTGACATCACGCCGTAGCGGTCGCTCTCGGGTACGTTCGGAAGTAAGAGAACGGCATCGGCATCTCGGGCAAGCTCGGAATCCTTGTTTGCCGTGATGAGCACGATATGCGCGCCCTTTGCCTTGGCGATCGAGACAAGCGGGATCAGCTCGTCGGTCTTGCCGCCCTTGGAAACAAGCATCAGAAGATTGCCCTTTTTCAGCGCGCCCATTCCGCCGTGCACAGCCTCGGAAGGCGGCACGAATTTTGCGGGGCACTCGACGCAACAGAGAGAATGCGCGAATTTCTTAGCCGCAAATCCCGATGATCCGCAAGCCGAAAGGACGGTCAGGGTCGAATTCAACAAATAATCCATCGTTTTGCCGAATTCGGCGGCATCCATAGTCTCGTAAAGAGCCTCAAGCGCACGTCTTTCGGCAGAGACAGAGGACTTCATGTATTCAAAGGTTGAAGCTTTCATAATATCCTCCGAGCCTCGCTTTTGGTGAAAAACATATTATAGTAAAGCCAAAGAACAGAATATCTGTCTTTGAGATCCTTGGCAAACCAGATGCCGTTCTGAATCTTTTCCGCGCCGTACATCGGCACAAAAAGCGAAAGATCAACTCCGCAATCGGTCAGCATCTCTCCGATCTCTGCGGCTTTCGGGCATTCGCTTAAGATAGCGATGACCTCATCCCACTTCTTGCGATAGACTTTGCTCAGGGAATTGGCGTATCTTCCCGCGCTCTTTTGCAGCTCGCTGACCTCGGGCGCGATCGCGCCGTATATCTTTTCATAGCATTCTTCGCGCACCTTATCGGAGACCGAGGAAAACGTCGGTATCGCAAAGCTTCTTATCTCCTCGCGCAGACGGGCAGTTACTACAGTCGAATAACCGACGTCGGTTCCGTGCAGAAAATAGGGTTTATCCTCGAGGATTCCCGTGATCTCGAAGAAATGCGAAAGATGATGCTCGCTTCCCGAGCCGGGTCTGGTCGTTGACAGCAGAGTCAGAGTCACGCCGATCAGCACGAGATCGCGCATCAGCTCCTCGATCGCCCCGTCCTTGCGCTCCGCGATATCGCGAGCGAGCGAGCGGATAAGATCGGTCTTTTCCTTGACAAGGTCATAGACCTCGGGGCAGAGATATTCGCCATTGATAAGCGCGCTCAGCTTCCAGTCGCAAAGCGCGGAATATTTGCCGATGATATCGGCGTAGCCCGAGCGGATCATATCGATCGGGGCATTTTTCAGAATCTCGGTATCGCCTATGATGACGTCGGGCGCGTGTGTGGTCACCGTGACCTTCATACCGCCGAGGATCATAGCCGCACCCGACGAGGCAAAGCCGTCCATCGAGGGCGCGGTCGCGACGATGCCGCTCTTTATTTTATTATAAAAGGAAACGTATTTGCAGATATCGTTGATGACTCCCGAGCCGATGCCGAGAATGAGATCGGTTTTGTCCGTCATTTTCGACTCGACCGCGGCAATGCTCTCCTCATCGGGGACGAGCAGATCGTCGGTCACAAAGAGGCAGACTCCGCCAAGCTTTTCGCCGAGCAGAGCTTTGACCCTCTCGCCGCAGACGGCGTAGGTATTGCTGTCGGCGACCATGAGCAGGTTTTTGTATCCCTCAAGATTCCCGGGCAAACGCTCGAGCGCGCCGATACCGATATCGACACAGCCGATGTCGCATCTGTGAATCCTTCCGCAAGAGCATTCGATATCTCTGTTTAACAGATCAAAAAGCTCCATATCAGATAAATCTGTTGAACCACATTGCAAGCTCGATGCGCATCGCGTCGTTCATCTTATGTCCGACGCCCTCCATCAAGTGGAACTCGATATAGCTGCCCGAGCGGCGCACCGATTCAACGAATTCGGTCACCATAACGGGATCGACCGTCACGTCCGAATCTCCCTGCCAGACCTTGATAGGACAGGGCGGGATGACGACGCGCTTGCCGTCGGGACCTATGTATGAGCGGGTCAGATAGGGATTGAATCCGACGGTATTCGGCGCGAACCATTCGTCCTCGGGGAAGCGATAGATCTGAATGATACGGTCGTGGGTGCTGTAGCCTGTGGACGCCTTTTTCGTAGTCTTATCCCAGGTGCCGATGCAGTAATGATCTCCGACCGTCACGCCGTCCATATTAAGACGGGGATAGATTAGTCCGAGTGCGGTAACGATACCGGGGAATGTGTGCGCAAAGTTCATTGCGGTATGACCGCCCATCGACGCGCCCGCAACGAGCACTCTCTTTGAAAGATTATAATGCTTTACTGCGTAGAGATACGCCTTGTGAAGCGCAAAAATATGCTCGGGGCATCCCATAGTCAGACCGTGGGGCTGTGAACCGCAAACGTCGAGCACGGCATAGCCCTGCTTTATGCACTCGCGGCAATATCCGATACCGCCCGTCTTATTCTCCGCCTCGCAAACACGGCTTCCCGCGCCGTGGCAGGATAGGATCAGAGGGGTCTCGTCGCCCTCGTCCGAATAACTTTCGGGCAGACAGAGCACGCACTCGCACTCGTCGATCTCCTCGCGGTCAAGCACCTCGTTTGCGGTCGAGTAGCTGACGTCTCGGAAATTATTGAATTTTACCTTAAAAAAGATGCAATCGTACTGCAGTCCTTCCTCAGAGCTGCTCGTTATCGTCTTTCTGATCTCCATTTTCATTCTCCTCGATTTCAAGATATTCGTCCCTCTCCTCCTGAGAGAGCTCCTCGGGCGTAATCGGCTCGGGTTTGGGTCTTTCATAAAAATAATCAAGCTTTTCGCATTCCCAATCAGTAATGGAGTCGCCCTCGGCATCGTCCTCACCGTCGGTCTTGGGAAGCTCGTCCGGAGTCGGATCGTCTTCCTCCTCGATCTCGATCTCCTCTCCCCTCTCGTCGACGAGCGCGGGCTCGCCCTCTCTCTGATAAGCCGCAAATGCGCCGATCGCGCCGAAAAGAGTGAGCGTCAGCAGGGTAAGCGTTAAGGTTGAGATCTTATCAAACATAATATTGCCGAAAATATATATGGGGGGAATAGCCGAAAGCGCGGCGCCGACCCACGCACGGCGTCTGAAAGCAAGCGCGAGGATCACAATACCGAAAATAATGATGCCGAGCTTCAGATAAACCGAATACTCCTCGCCCACGTAGGTCATATGAATATCGGCGGCGATTCCCTTTGCATCATACTGCTTTGAGAGCTCATTCAAAAGCGAGCGCGTCTTTGCAATACCGTGATTTTCAAAAACACGCCAAAGCATATCCACAACGTCGGGAATGGACGCGAGCTTTGTGCTGATAACGAGTCCTTCTTCCTTCAGAAGCTCCAGCTTTTCGCTCGCCGCGTGGAAGTTTGCAAGTATCGGACAGATATACGCCGTTATCCCGAGCGCGGCAATATTGCAAAGCAGACCGCCCGACGCGGCGCTGTTGAGCCCGAGTAAGGAATTCTTTTTACCCCTCTCGGACGTCGCGGCATAGAATATTGCTCCCGCCGCATGCGCGATGCAAAGCACCACAACAGTCCTCGGGAACTTAGGTAAAGCCTCAAAACGGAGCATGGTCAGCGCGTATCCCAGAGCACATGCCGACGTCAGCATTCCGAATGCGGGTACCTTTTCAAGAAGCAAACCCGCCGCCGCGGATATCGCAAGCAGGAAAACGAGGTTAATATGCTCCTCTGTATTGACGTTTGCGTCAAGAAACTGCTCAAGCTTTCCGGGCAGCTCCTCCATGGTACCGTCCTCGAGCATTTCGGGCTCTTGGGGTTGAAATTTAAGATATAGAGTCAAGACGTAGATACAGACAAAGATGCAAAGCATCACCGCTATGGCGCAAGTAAAATTCTTTACCGATTTCATCTTTATTTTCCTTTCTTTGCGGGTTGATTCTGGGGCAGACGGCGGCATTTTCCTCCGGGAATCGGAGATGCAGATGCCGAGGCGGTAAGGATCGAGTCGACCTCACGCGGAGACTCGATCGTAAAAATATAATGTCTTCTTGTGATAAATCCGTCGCAGAGATCGCGCGGACGGTCAAGAATATAGGTCGGCAGCGAATTTACGATCAGCGAGCGATGCTCGGGGATGCGGAGGACGGGAAATTTCACGCCCATACGGTCGGTAAGTTTTGCGCGTCCGCTCTCGCAGACCTTACAGCCGCCGATCTCCTTGCCGACACATTTTTCCGTGATCATCAGAGGCAGTCTGCCGTAGACGATGACGGAAGATCTGCCCGAAATATCGCGCAGACGGGGCAGAGTCAGCTCGGGAGAGAGGACGAAATCCTCAAATCCCATCTCCTCGAGTGCCGCGGCGGTCTCCGAATTCGTAATATTGAGTCTGAAATCACCGTGGAAGGCAAATTCGAATTCACGGGCAAGAGAGATATGCCCGAGGTTGCCGACGAGGATATCCGTCGCTCCAAGTCTCTTTGCATCGGCAAGCTGACGGCGCACGCGGCTCATCTCGCTGTCGGGAATGACGGGCGGGAGCATAACTCCGCGCGCTCCGCGCGCCTTCGGAAATTCCTCAAGAGGAAGATATGCGATATCAAAGAACTTTGCCGCCTTTGCGGTATATTGCGACGCGCTGTAGAAGACCGCTGAATTCACGATCGGCTTGCCTCTGCGCTCACGCGGCTTTTTCTGTTCGTAATCGGAAGCGCGGCAATTTCTTTCGGTATATTCGGGGATCGGAGCTTTTTTGTTTTTATATTCCGTGCTCTTTTTCTGCGACGCCGAACGCGCCTTGTCGCCCTCGGTGCGGATACCGAGCATATTCTTTCCTATGTTATTAACGTAATAGCCGTCGGTGAAACCCTGGCGCGAGAATATCTCGGCGAGACGGCGCATCTCCTCTGCATTAGCTCCTCTGCCCTCATCAAGCAGACGTCGCCAGATCGAAATGACACCCGCAACGTACTCGGGCGGCTTCATTCTGCCCTCGACCTTGAGCGAGGAAACTCCCATCCCGATAAGCTCCGGCAGATGCTCGGCAAGCGAAAGATCCTTGAGGCTCAAGGGATAGCTCTTTCCTCCCTGCTGATTTGTATAAGGCAGACGGCAGGGCTGTGTGCAGAGGCCGCGGTTGCCCGAGCGTCCTCCGACGATCGAGGAAAAGAGGCATTGACCCGAATGGCAGACACAGAGCGCGCCGTGAACGAAAGCCTCGACCTCTATCGGTGACTCGCGGCAGATCAGCTCGAGATCCTCCCTTGAGGTCTCGCGCGCGATGACCATTCGCTCGAATCCGAGACGGGCAAGCTCGCGTGCCGAATCAAGATTGTGACCCGACATCTGCGTTGATGCGTGGAGAGGCAGATCGGGGAAGGTACGGCGGAGGATCGATGCAACTCCGAGGTCGGCAACGATCAGGGCATCCGCGCCCGCAAGGTATGCGGCTTCCGCGGTCCTCAGCATCTCGCCGATCTCGCGGTCGTAAACGAGCGTATTGAGCGTCAGATAGATGCGGACTCCCGCCTCGTGTGCGCGTGCGATCTCGTTTTTCAGGCTTTCGGGCGTGAAGTTTGTCGCGCCGATCCTGGCGTTGAATCCCGACGCGCCCATATATACCGCATCAGCACCCGATCTTATCGCCGCGCGCAAAGCCTCGGGCGACCCCGCGGGAGCCAAAAGCTCGGGCAGTTTATTAATTTTTTCCATTACCTTAAAACCTCCGAGCGTAAGTTTTTTGTAAAAATCATATACAAATACTTGACCCAAACTAAAAAGTGGTGTATAATTGCATATATAAATAATTATACAACAAAATTCAGAATAAATAAAGAGCTTTTTTCAAAAAAGAGAGAAAAGAGGCAAAAAAATGGAACTCGAAAACAAAAGATTTGCAAAAAACGACTCGGGATTCATCTGCGGACATTGCGGACGCGAGGTAAAGCCGCTCGGCTCCTCATCCCGCAACCACTGCCCGCACTGTCTTTGGTCGATACATATTGACGAAAATCCCGGCGACCGCGCTTGCGAGTGCCTCGGACTCATGGAGCCGATACTCGTCGAGCCCGATCCGAAAAAGGGATACATCATCACACATAAATGCACAAAATGCGGAGCAGAAAAAAGATGCCGCGCGGCGCACGAGGCGCGTGTTCAGCCCGACGACATCGACCTTTTAATTAAACTTACCGCAGGAAAGGACAGATATTAATGAAACTCAATTTCACACCCGCCGATTGGAGCGGTATTCTCAGCTGGGATGCCGTCGCAGAAGCCGAAAGCTACGATATTTACCTTAAGTATTCGGATTCGATCCGCGATTTCAAATGCGTTGCCGAAAATCTGACCGACACGACCGCAAAGCTCGGTCTCGATTACGCGAGAGCGGCAAAAATTTACGTCACCGCAAAGAAGGGCGGCACCGTCATCGCCGAAAGCGAGCGCATCACGGGCAAGTCGAACGGTATCCGCGCGAATAACACTATGGTGCGCGACGACAAGCTCCGCTACTTTATGCCGAAGATGACGCATATGCTCGCCAGCCTTTTCACCGCAAACGGCGAGATCTGGGTCTGCGATTCGGGTCTTTCAAAGGGCGGTCAGGCTCTCGATGACTATCTCATGGACATCCGCCGCAAAGCCGCCGCAGAGCTCGGAATCGACGAGAGCGACGAGTCGCTCAAGATCGCGGTCAACGCCCACCTCTCGCACTACCACAGCGACCACATCGCGGGAATGTTCAAAATTATGATGAAGAATCCCTTCATCGCCTTCGAAAAGATCTATATCTCCACCCCCGAGACCGATCCCGAAATGCGCCATTTCACGGGCAATAACGTCACCTGGCTCAAGGCTGTCGACGAATATCTCCCCGGCAAGAGCACCTACTATTACGAGGTCCCGTGGGGCAAGCATATCCGCCTCGAGCTTGAGAATATCGACGCTGTGATGGATCTCTACCCCGCATTCGAGGATCACACGACGATCTATCTCAAGGAAGACGGCTCGCCCGACTACTCGCGCGGCTTCTGGAATATCGTTGCCCTCCGCGACGAGGCGCACGCAAAGGTTCTCGCGCAGAATTACAACTCGACCTGGGCTGTCATCCGCTACGGAGAAAACAAGATCTTCCTCCCAGGAGACTATTCGGGCTTTGACGACACCTGTCTTGCACCGACGCTCGACTACTACGGCCGCGAGAATTTCGAGGATATCGACCTTATGACCTACCCGCACCACGGCGTCGCGCGCTTCAGCCCCTTAATGACCGACGTTACGAAGGCAAAATACACCGTCTTTATGGGCGGACTTGAGGAAATGCTCGGTCAGCCTCGCTCGGTGCTTGCTCTGCGTTATTGCGAAAAAGCAGGCTCAAAACTCCTCTGGACCGATCAGGCGGCGTTCACCGCGATCCTCGACGGCAAAAATGTCACCATCGACCGCGAGCCCGACGAATGGCCCGATACCTCGATGGTCGAAGTCGCACCGCAACCGGTCTTCTTCAGCGAATTGAAGCAGTATCAGTAATATATTTATTGAATCCCGACATATATCAGCACAAAATGTCGGGATTTTTTTCGCCTTTTTTGATAAAATATTGCTGGCAAGGAGGGATAAAAATGAATTGGATCACGGGAGTACAAAAAGCAATAAACTACGTCGAGAATCATCTGACAGAGGATATTGATTACGAAAAGATCGCGTCCGAAAGCTTTTCCTCAAGCTATCATTTTCAGAGAGTATTCAGCATCCTTTGCGGCTACACGCTCGGAGAGTATATCCGCTTGCGGCGCCTCTCTCTTGCGGGGGCAGAGCTCGCCCACGGCAAGGAAAAGGTTATCGACGTCGCTCTGAAATACGGTTACGACAGTCCCGACAGCTTCGCCAAGGCATTTCAAAAATTTCACGGCATTACACCGTCACAAGCGCGCACTGACGGAAATATGCTGAAATCCTTTTCCCGATTGTCAATCAATATTTCATTTGAAGGTGGTAATATCATGAACTATCGTATTGAAACCAAGCCCGCTATGACCTTTATCGGCTACAAAAAACGCTTCGAGGGAACCCCTTATGATGCAAACCGTTATCCTCAGGAGCAAAACTTCTTTATTACTACAAGAGCGGGGCAATGGATGCTCCACGGTATGGCAAAGGACAAGCTCTCCGAATACTGCATACTGACTAATATGGACGACGGCGGCTATGACTTCTATATTTCCAGGACCGTAGATGATTTCATTCTCAAAAATATGTACAACAAGGACGTGACCGGAATTGAATTTATGGACAAATTCGGTTTTGAAAGAATTGAGATCCCCGAGAGGACATATGCTGTTTTTGAAACCGAAAAGCAAAGAATGCCGATCCCCGAGTATTTCGAGATCCGCAAGCAGATCGCCGCTGAGTGGCTTAATGATCAGGAATATCAGCTGATCGATGCGCCCGAGATCGCGGTCTACCATTGGGGACTCGTCGGCGGCTACGGCGAAAGAAGCATAGAGATATGGATTCCGATTGAAAAGAAGTAATGATTAATTTCTTCTATCCTGATATCCCATTTTAACAAATATGACATAATGCGGAACGCTATGTTCCCACTCGCAATGCAGGGGTGAAGGGGGCGTAGCTCCCTTCATAGATGGCGATGTCATTCTGAGGGCGCGTCCGCAGACCGCCCCCGCGCCCGAAGAATCTCGTGCCGCGCCCATTTACAAGCGCGGCGCGGTGCCTGTACGGAGAAGTTTGATGTGAATAATCGAATAATTACAGTCAAAAGTTATTGTCTCACTTTATAAGGCAAAAACACAAAATCACTGTGTAATTTTGAAACTACACAGTGATTTTCCATATTCATATACTTTTAGTTTGGTCGGTACCCTGCAGACCACTTCGCCAGCACCGCGACGCGCAAAGAACAGTTTGCGCGTCACGAGATTCTTCGGCGGCATGGCGGTCTGCGGACGCCGCCTCAGAATGACAACGTTTTTTCTTGCAGGGGCGAAGCCCCTGCACCCCGTTTTAGTTTTTGCAAACATAGCTTTCTGTAATTTGTCAATCTTTAAAAGGATTGATCTCTTTATTTATTACTCTTTCCCATTATCTTATCCGGAAATACAGACGCATCGATGAGATCCGCAGGATCAATCTCAAGCGCGTCGGCAATGTTGAAGAAAATCTCAAGCGAAAACGACCGAGCAATTCCCGGTGCTTCGATGGAGCTGAGATGCGAGCGGCTGATCCCTGCCTTCTCAGCAAGCTGCTCCTGCGACATTCCGCGCATTTTGCGAAGCGCGGATATTGCTATGCCGAGTTGTATTAATCTATCTCTGTTCTTAAATTCAATATCCTTGCTCATATTATCACCTCTATATCATTATACAACTTTAAAAAATATTTTTCTGTATTTTTTAAAAAGCACTTGACTAATTTATTGAGCAGTTGTATAATATTAATGTGCAATTGACGCAAAAATGGAGCATAAATATATTTTAACGAGAAAAATTCTCCCTCCCTGCAACCTTTTTCAAAAGCGCGACACTATATAATTGAACGCGGAAATACATTTTATCCCTAAAATGATACCGTTTATCCCAAAATCCGAAAAAACAATTATTTTGTGCTATAATGTTAGCATCGAACAGCCTCCCTCTTTATCGACTCAACAATAAGTTGAGTCGCAAATTTGCCCGCAAGTATTGACAAAAGCCGCGCGGAGTGGTACAATTAGGGCAATAAAAAGAAAGAAAGGAGGAAATGAATATGACAACCATGACACAAAGTGCTCTTGCCGGAACATTCTTTTCCTCCGGGTATACTTGCGCATAGGATTTTTGCGCAATATAAGCGAGCACACGAAACCAAAAAGTGTGCTCGCTTATTTTTTTGAGCACGTGAAAGGAGGCAATATGAGTAAGAAAGAAAAAGAACAAAACAACCTCTCCGAAGGCGCGGCGGAGACGGTGAAGTCAAAGAAAGAAATACGCGCCGAGAAGCGTGCCGCACGAAAAAAAGAAAAGGAAGAAAAGAAGAAAAAGAAGCTTCCCTTCAAAAGAACGATAGACAACAACTTATTCGCCCTCCGCCAAGTCTGGCAGACCTCGAAGCTTTATTTCTTCGTATACTACTTCACCACCGTCATCAATGCGCCGCTCAACTTCCTACTCGGCACCTACCTCATCAAGCTAATCGTTGACAGCGTTGAAGGCACAGGCCGCTCAACCGACGCGATCTTTACCTACGTCTTCATCGTGGGCGGTACGGCGATCCTTATCTGGATGTGCTCCAACTACTATTGGAACACCATCTCGCCGCAGTATTCGGAAAAGATCAACCACACCCTCCGCCGCAAGCTCTACCGTAAGTCGACCGAGGTCGATCTCGCCTGTTACGAGACACCCGAGTTCTACGACAAATACGTCAAAGCGATGGACGAAACAGAAAACCGTGTATGGGACGTTATGTACACGCTTGACAACCTCATTTGGAGTGTCGTGTCGCTCGCTCTGACCTCGCTTCTGATCTTCGCCATCGACCCCTTTCTGGTCGTCTTTGCGCTCATCCCGCTTCTCCTCGGCTTCATTCGTAAGCGCCGCAACAAGCTTCTGCACGATCAGAACACCGCGCGCAAGCCGATCAACCGAAAATTCTCCTACGTCCGCCGCACCTTCTACCTCGGCGAATACTCAAAGGAGATGCGAATGGGCGGATTCTTCTCGCATCAGCTCGATATGCTTGGCGAGGTACGCAGAAACTACAACGAGATCACGAGAAAGTACGGCACCCGCATCGCGCTGCTCGACTGCATACTTAACTTCGGAATGTCAGGTATCACGGTCCTCGGCGCCACTCTCTACGCGGTATGGCGCACGGTCGGTCCAGGTCAGGGTTCAATGACGATGGGCGACTGCCTTATCGTCCTCAATTCCATCGGCTCGATCTCGCACAACCTCTCGCAGCTCGTTCAGTACGCCGCCGAATTCGACGAGCACGCGCTCTATATCGAGGACGTCCGCTACTTCCTCGACTACGAGCCGAAGATCAAGGAAGACCCGAATGCTCCCGAAGCGGAATCGGGCGAGATCGTTTTCAATGACGTCCATTTCAAATACGAGGGCGCAGAACGCGAATCTCTTCGCGGAATCAATTTCAAGATCCGCGAGGGAGAGCGTATCGCAGTTGTCGGACGCAACGGAAGCGGCAAGACCACGCTCGTCAAGCTCCTTCTCCGTCTCTACGACCCCACCGAGGGCGAAATCACGCTTTCGGGCAAGAATGCGAAAGACTACCGCCTATCCTCTTGGCGCGGACTTTTCGGAAGCGTTTTTCAGGATTTCAAGCTCTTCTCTCTTTCGGTTAAGGAAAACGTCGTCCTCCGTCTCCCGAAGGACGGCGACGATGAGGTAGTAACCGATGCACTCAAGAACAGCGGTGCATGGAAGAAGATCGAAACGCTTGAGAGGGGCATCGAATCAACGATGACACGCGAATTCGACGATGATGGCGTAAACCTCTCTATCGGAGAACAGCAAAAAGTCTCGCTCGCGCGTATATTCGCCGAAAAGACACCCTTCGTGGTCCTCGACGAGCCCTCAAGCGCGCTCGACCCGATAGCCGAGCACACGATGTTTGAGAATATGATCCGCGCGACCGAGGGAAGAAGCGTCATCTTCATCTCGCACAGACTGTCCTCAGCCACGCTTGCCGACCGCGTCTATATGATGGAGGACGGCGAGATCATCGAGGAGGGCACACACGCAGAGCTGATGGAGAAGAACGGCAAATACGCCGAAATGTTCCGTCTGCAGGCGAAGAACTACACGTCGGGAGGTGAGGGAAATGAGTAAGAAAATCAAAGAAAAGAAGCCGCGCGAGCCGCGTCAGTCGCTCCTCCGCGTCCTTCGCAACAATTTTGTGATCTTCGGCAAGGTCTGCAAATACGCGCCCGATCTCGTTATTCTCGCTTTCCTCGAGGAGGGCGTGCTGCAGGGCATTCACAGCTCGATCTACGCCGTCTTCACACTCCACCTCTTCAATTCGCTTGATACCGGTGAGCCGTTCTCGAAGATCGTGTTCCTGATCGGCTTGATGGCTCTGTGGTATCTGGTCTTCAACGTCCTTGACCGCTCATGGCACCGCGTAGTCAAGCCAAATCTGCACCACAAGCTGAATCAGGGAATCCATACCGAGCTCTTCCGCAAGACGCGCGAGATCGACGTTGCCTGCTATGACGACCCCGAATTCTACAATGATTTCGTATGGGCGATGGATGAGGCATCCTCGCGCTCTATCAAAATTCTCGAGGACCTCACCCGTATGACCGCGCGTTTTTTGGAGCTTATCACGGTCCTTGGAACTCTTGCCGCCGCAAAGCTTGATACGGTTATTATCGTTGTCTGCTGTGCTGTCGGAGTCGTCAACTGTATAGTCAACCACTACGGCAACAAGATCTCATACGCTTCTCAGAAGGAACGCAAGCCTCTTTACCGCAAGCAAAGCTACATCAACCGCGTTTATCATCTTCCCGACTACGCAAAGGAGATCCGAATCAGCCGCGCCGACGATCTGCTTATCCGCGAGGCTGATGAAAACTCCGCGAAAAAAGTCAAGGTCTCAAAGAAATACGGCATAAAATTCTTCTTTATCTACGGAATCTTCTATAACGTGCTGATGGAGGCTGTCAGCCTGGGAATAACTTTTTATATGTTCCTGCGTCTGCTTGACGGCGCGATGCTTGTCGGTGTCTTTGCGGCAAGCACGGGGCTTATCTGGCGCGTGCGCTGGAATATCTCCGACTTCGTACAGAGGCTTGCAAAATTCCACGAGCACTCGCTCTTCCTCGAGAAATACTACGGCTTCCTCGCATATAAGCCAAAGGTCGTTTCCGGCAAGGAAGAGGTTCCCGAATTCGAGTCACTTGAACTGAAAAACGTATCGTTTACATACGATTTCTCGGATAAACCCAAATATCAGTGGCACAAATCCGACCACAAGAAGCCTAAAAATGAAAACAGCGGCAGCGCGGACGCCTTGAAGGGTATTGACTTGAAGATCAAAAAGGGCGAGAAGATCGCGATCGTAGGCTACAACGGCGCGGGAAAAACGACCCTGATCAAGCTTTTGATGCGCCTCTACGACCCCACCGTGGGTGAAGTCCTATACAACGGCAAAAGCGCGAAGGAATACGATATTTCAGCGTACCGCGCGAAGATCGGCTGTGTCTTCCAGGACTTCAAGATCTTCTCCTCGACGATCGCGGAGAACGTCATGGCGGGTGACTACAACGATGAGACCGACGCCGAGAACGTATCCCGCTCTCTCGAAGCCGCGGGCTTCAACGACAAGCTCGCCTCTCTCGAGAAGGGCACGGGGACTATGCTGACTCGCGAATTTGACAAGAAGGGCACGAATCTTTCGGGCGGCGAGAGCCAGAAGGTTGCGATCGCGCGAGTATTCGCCCGCCCCTACGAGCTCTGGATAATGGATGAACCGTCAAGCGCGCTCGATCCCGTCGCCGAATACGAGCTCAACCAATCTATCCTCAAATACGCCGAGGGCAAGACCGTCATCTTTATCTCGCACCGTCTTTCCACCACCCGTATGGCTGACCGGATCTATATGTTCGATTCGGGCAGACTCGCCGAGGTAGGCTCGCACGAGGAGCTGATGGCAAGGAATGGCAAGTACGCGGAGATGTTCAATCTGCAGGCGGAGAAATACGTTTGCGGTTAACGCCGCAAACAAAGGCAATGATAAATGCAAAATGCAGAATGCAAAATGCAAAATTATCATTCATAGGTAAATTTCCGTCGCTGCGCGAGGAAATAATTATACCGATAATTTAGTTTCTGCGTGATATCCTATAGCCGAAGAGAGCCGAACCCATAAGCTCTGCGGCGATAAATTTTCGCGTCTTTCGGCGTGATATATCTCGCAAGGTTAATACCTTGCTTCGCTACACCCCACCAAAATCCATCAAAAATTTATTCGCCGGAGAGTGCGAAGCAGTTTTCATCGAGCAAATATTCGGATAGACAAAGAAAAAATTCGATGCAAGATATTAATCTTACGAGGATTTTTTCTGCAGTATATGCGGATATTT
>JAFQPI010000055.1 GCA_017411805.1 Clostridia bacterium | reverse complement strand
TCACTGTGTAATTTTGATTGTACACAGTGATTTTTCATATTCATATATATTTAGTTGGGTCGGTGCCCTTCAGACCACCTCGCCAGCACCGCGACGCCCGAGGAACAACTCGGTCGTCACGAGATCCTTCGGGCGCAAAATCGTCTGCGGACGCGCCCTCAGGATGACATCGTCTTTCTTGAAGGGGGCTGCGCCCCCTTCACCCCTGCATCGCGAGTGCGAACATAGCTTTCTACTTTTTGTGCATTTTGCTATATGCTATTTTTTATTGAGGGTTTGTCAGCAGCCTGAAGTGTAAACTTCTTAATATCCGAGCTTTTGCATTAGTTTTCTAACAATACATGCTATCAATAATACTGTATAACCGTACGAATTTCTCCTGTATCAACATCTCTGAAGATATAATGAACCTCCTCGCCACGTCGTTTCTTTTCAATAAATTGCATAGGCGAATTGATGCCGAAAGGCCATTCCGCGCCCTGTATCCACCAAGGCTTTTTATTATCGACTACATGAAAAGTATTTTTGATCTTTTCTTTTGCATATTTTATTCTTTGCGATTTGGTTTTTAGTTCCAAGGAATCAATTATAATGCTTTCTATTATGTCTTTTACCTCCGGGCCACCATAATAATCGCCTATTGCCTCAAGATATAGAGTATGAATATCGTGGTATTTTGTTGTATATGGTAGATTTGGGTAACTGTAAGAATATATTGCATGAAGAGTACCCCAAATATTAAGATTATCGCCTATAGAATCGTCAAATCGGCAGATATTGCATATGCCCTCCCAAGCGTTGAAGCCACACATACGCGCCCAATCATAAGATATTTTTTGCCACAGTCCGTGGTCGGGATTATTAACGGCATCTTGAGGGATAATGGTGGCAACAAGCTCCATTGCCACAGGATTTTGATTAATCTGATCAATGAATTCTGACATTTTGATTTCGCCGGTCAACATAGATTCAAGTATATTTTTCATAATTACTCATACTCCTTGCTTAACAAAGTTAAGCTTTTAGAACTATTGTAATGCTTGGCTGTTTTTATTTGACGCCGCTTTCAAGTAATTGAAAACTCATATCTTCTGTATTGAGTTTAGCTTTTACGGAAATCGGGAATATCGCGCCGTTTGCGCCGTGTCCGAAATCCTCGTTGCGGATGACGGGGATATTATAACGGTTTCCGATGCGGGCAAGGATATCGTCGATCACGGGTGAGGGCTCGAGCGAGTAGTGACCGAAGATCAGAGCCTTGGCTTTCTTGAAAACGCCGTGATGCTCGAGGGTGGTGAACCATTTTGATACGACCGATGCGTTCGAGAATTTCTCGTGATCCTCGATAAAGAGGATGATATCCTCGTCGGGAAGCTCACGGTACCATTCGAGTCCGAGAAGAGCGGCAAAATTCATCAGATAACCGCCAATGAGGATGCCCTCTGCTTTACCCGGAGTGATCACGCGCCATTCGCTGTTCTTGACGTATTCGAGATCGTTCGAGCGGAGTCTCTTTTCAAAGTTCAGCAGGGTATAATCAATGGGCGGTGATTCAAAAAAGCGAGGCGACGAGCCGTAGAAGGTGACGAGTCCCGTCATATGGTTTACGGCGTTGAGCACGGTCGTGCTGTCGCTGTAGCTGCAAAGGATCTTGGGATTTTTCTTGATATTTTCATAGTCGATAAAGGGCAGGATCTCGTTTCCGACCTCGCCGCCCGTGAAAAAGACCATTTTGACCTCGGGATCGGCGATCATTGCGTTGAAGTCCTCAGCGCGTTCCTCGATGCTTCCGGCGTATACGTTGGTCGTTGAAAAGAGATTCTTCGAGAATTTTACCTTATAACCGAGATTGCGAAGATTTTCGGCGGCTCGCTCTATGGGATCGCGTTTTGCTCTGTATGAAGGCGCGATAAATCCTATTGTATCGCCGTCTCTCATCTTTTGGGGTTTGATCATGGCTTATACCTCCAAGGATATTTATAATGAAATTATATCTCCAAAAAAATAAAAAGTCAAGCTTTTTACAAAAAAACTTGACTATGCGGATATCTTATGATAGAATATTGTCATTATAAGCAATCGGAAGTAACATTATGAATAATTTGCTTTACAAGAATTCAAGCATATCGCAAATCACCTGCAGACGATTCAGCGACAACCTTATGCTTTTTCAAAGCGGAGAGCGAACTCCGTTTGCTACCCGCGCTACGTTAGACTCAGACACCACTCTTCCGTGCGTATCGGATGCGCATATCATTTATCAAAGCGAGTTTATCAGCATATCAAGGAGCGGAAGGTACCTGTTTTGTTCTCTCAACCAAAGCGATATGCCTTACGCTGTCATCTATCTTTTTAATGAAAAGTATGCCGTCAACACGATACGGGAAATAGAAGATTACGTTTCTATGGCTGCCGCGGTAGATCCTTTGAACATATACAAAATCAACTATCGATATGAGTTGCACAAAATGATCAACTCTGTTGCAAGCTATTGCGGATGCCTTACGGATATTAACAAGCCTGACGAAGAGCAGATTTTCCGCTCCGCAATTCAATCCAAAGCAGGCTCACCCTATCCCGCGTTGGCTCTGCCTGCGGTTTGTCTGTTATTCCGCCGTCTCGCCGCCCTGCGCGGATTCAATTTCAAACCGATCTTTCACGATGGAATACCCTATTTTGCCTTTTCCGCCAGAATCCTCAAACATAATATTACTTCGGTTGACGATATTTCCGAATACCGTGCGCTTAAGGTTTTTGAAAAAGCCGGCGAGATCACATTATATTCCCGCCTTTCAGACGATCGCACGGAAGACAGCGAAGAACTTGCAAAGCTCACCTTGATAATGACCTCTCAGGTAAGCGATCCGAGCGGTATTATGCGAGCGCCGGAATGGAAAAAGCACACCTTGGATATTCTTGATTCCGCAGAGATCGATATTCCCGGACGATTCTGATATTTTATAAGATCATTTCCATGCCTATCTTTTGCTTATGAAGGCCGAGAGATTCATAGAAACCAAGCGCGGATAGGTTATCTGCCCATACGTTCAAGGTCACGTTGTAGCAATTCTGCGATCTTGCGTAATCGAGAACAAAGCTATATAATTGCTTGCCTATGCCTTGACCGCGGCAGGATTCGTCAACGCAGAGATCATCAATATACAGCGTTTTTATATCGGTAAGGATATTGTCGTTTATATGCCGAACAAAAATACAAAAAGCATATCCCTTCACTTCGCCGTTATCATCGGCAACGAATATGGGGCGGTTTTCATCATTTAATATCTCTGTCAGCTCGGGTTCGGTGTATTTTTTTGCACCTCCGCGAAAGATATCAGGTCTTGCCTTATGATGTACCTCAAGCACTTGAGAAAGCAATTCGCCTATTCTGTTTTTGTCGCCTTCAACGGCTCTTCTGATTATCATTTCAATATTTCCCCTATTACGTTTTGTATGATTATAGCACAAATCAACCGCTTCGTCAAGTTTTTACCTATTATTATTAAGAAATATTGAAAAATATATTGACAATAACACCAAAAAAGTGATATAATATATAGTGATTGGGAAGATTTGTAGTCAAATTTTCCGAAACAAAAATTAAATAAAGGAAGGACTTCAAAATGAAAAAGTTCACATCCCTTCTTATCGCTGTGATCATGATTTTCACCATGGCGATCGGAACCATCTCCGTAAGCGCTGCTTCTCCCTCTCCCGCTATCAACGGTCAGCTTGAGGCAGGCAAGAGCTACACAATGTCCCTTACTCAGGCGAAGGCAGATAACGTTGTTATCTACTTTGACGGCACTATGAACGGCAATTTCTTCAACGGCAACACCGATGCTTCCAAGGCAGTCGCTCTTACCGTAGAGGCAGTTGACGGCGGTATCCGCTTCTTCTTCGAGAAGGACGGCGCTAAGCTCTACATCGACATTCACGAGTACACTGCAGGCAAGGCAGGCGTTCGCATCACCGATGCTCCCACAGGCGTTTTCACCTACAACGCTGACGCTACCACCTACGTTGTAAACTGCGCAGGCGCTGACCGTTATCTCGGCACCTACAATACCTTTACAACCTTCTCCTGCTCCGATATCAAGTACATCACCGGCGAAAATGCTGCTAACGTATGGATCTCCCAGTTCCCCGCAGTATTCACCGAGGTTGGTTCTACTCCCGTAGTTCCCGACACTACCGCTGCTCCCGATACTACCGCTGCTCCCGAGACTACCGAGGCTCCCGCAGTTCCCTCCGCTCCTCTCCTCGAGAATGCAATCTTCGCTGACCTTTCCTCCTTCGTAGCTGACGAAGAGGGCGGCAAGGATACTTCCTACATCTCCCGTACCAACGCTGACGGCTGGAAGGCTACCGGCGCTCGTTCCGACGCTGCTGCTTACACCGGCAATGCTCCCATGATCACTCTCAACGGTAAGACCTCCGCTCCCGGCACTCTTACCTCTACCGTTATCAAGGGCGGTATCGACAAGCTCGCGTTCAACTACGGCTTCGCATTCGGCGACACTCAGTTCTCTCTTACCATCAACGTTAAGAAGGCTGACGGCACAGTTATCAAGTCCGAGAAGCTTGAAAAGACCGGTCTTACCAAGGAAACCGTTTACGACGTAGTTCTTGACATCAACACCAACGAGGACGTTATCCTTGAGATCGTTAACAACTGCATGACCAACACCGCCGCAGGCTCCAACAGCAACAAGGACCGTCTTGGCATCTGGAATCTCTGCTGGACTCAGGCTGCAGCAGCTCCCGAGACTACAGCTCCCGAAGTTACCGAGGCTCCCTCTACCTCCGCTCCCTCCGAGTCTACTCCCACAGGCGACAACAGCGTATTCTTTGCAGTTGCAGCTCTTGCAGTTGTTGCTATCGCAGGAACCGCAGTTATCTCCAAGAAGCGTGAAAACTAATTGAACATAATAACAAAACCGACCTTTCGAGGTCGGTTTTGTTATTATTAATACTTAATATGTAAAATTATCTCTGACCGCATTTTCAAGGTCGGTCTGATTTTTATCAAGAAAAGCGCGAGAGCCGCATACGATAAGCACGGCGTCCTCAGAATGCTTTACATCCTTAAGATACGGGAACTTTGCAAGAGCCGCCGAGAAGGTTGCCGCGTTTTCGATTCTGTCGTTATCAATAACAGAAGCTCCGACGATGACCGCTTTGTTAAGCGCATCTTTTAATTCTTCATCGGCAAGCATATGTCCGATAATATCATATCTCTCGATCGCAGAGGCTTCCATAATGAAATTCACGCGTCTTCCTCTCTCAGATACGATGGTTCTGATATCAGAAATAACCAGATCAGCCGCTTGTACGTCGGCATGCTCAAAAGTACAGCAGAGAGTATAGGGGCGAACCGATACGATCTCGCCTCGTCCGGAAATTTTGCGATAATTTATTGCGGCAAGTGCGTCATCGTCTGTTACTCTGATCCTGAGCTTAACAAGCTCACGGATCACCAAAAGCGTAGTTGCGGAGAGTGATACCATTGATTGCAGCTGAGTACCTGCTACCGCGTTGAAATTCCTGTATGTAAACGGAATTCCTCTGAAGGTGGGCGTGCCTACCTCGATCTCTCCGCGGGTCACAACTGCATGATTGCAGTTCAGCTCATTACAGAGATTATAAAGTGCGCGTCTGCTGTCCTTTTGCTGAGGCGCGCTGATTATCTCCTCTACGCCCTTTCGCGCGATAAGCTTGACAAATTCCGCTTCATGCGGGAATATCTCGTTGCAATTGATCATTTTAGGCTGAGGAATGATACTTGCCACAGCCACGGGAAGATCCGTCATATTTAATTGCATAATAACGTGAGAAACTCCCATTTCGGAGCAAGCGCAGAGTGCTCCGAGCAAAAACACCTCATATACAGAGGGATGTGAAAACTCATCACCGTTCTTAGATACCAAAGAACGTTCGACGGTGCGGATCACGGTAATGATCCGAGAAATTACTTCGGCGGGAAGCTGATCTCCGTTAATGGTTACAGCATTCTCCGGGGAGCAGTTTACATCAAAATTCACCGTTGCGCTGCTTATTCCCGCATGCTTGAGAGCCGCGCTTACGGTCGATGCGGTATATTCGGAATCTTGTCCGATAACGGCAAGAGTAATTCCGTTAATAGGTCTCACGCCGAGGCTTTTGCAAACGGCGTCGCTGAGTGTTTTATAGTGTGAAGAAAGATTCTTTGCGGGTTCTTTGGGAAGCTGTGTCAGATACTTTCTGACTGTATGGATCTTCATTATTCCTCCGAGGTAGTTGCGTGATCCGCAATGCGGATAAGGGTTCCCGAGTTTCGGTGTGTTCGCGTAATTATTTAAGAAGCATGAGCGTATTTCCGCTTTGTCCGAGAAGGAACTCCGCAGTTGCTTCAAATTCATTTTTAAGCTTCTTCGCGGCGGGACTTTCGGGGTCAAAATTCTTCTTTCTGACAGCGCGAAGGAGTATATTTTTGGGTGTGTCGTCCGGATCTACAAGCTCGCATGCATCGACGGAATATCCGCAGCTTGCAAGATATGAAAGGCGAAGAGAGTCTGTGAGAGCATCGCACATTTTGCGGCGAAGTATGGGATATCTGGATACAAAATCAAGCTCCGCACAATCTATCTTTGCAGACAGCTCACGCTGACAGCAAGGGGTAGAAAGGATAACTCCCGCACGATGCGATGCCGCATAGCGTAGAACGATGTCCGTGGCAATATCACATGCATGAAGCGATACGACGAGATGCGGTTCTGTTTTGGGAGCAAACTCGTTGATATCTACGCAGACAAATGCCAAACCGTCATATCCGAGCCTTGATGCAACTTGCGAGCAATACTCTATGACGTCACTTTTGAGATCAACTCCCGTCATCTCGATTTCACGTTTCTTGATAACCGTGAAATAATGGTAGATGGCAAACGAAAGGTAGCTTTTTCCGCAGCAAAGATCATATATCAGAAGCTTACCTTCTCGCGGAAGATTCGGATAAATGTCCTCGACGTATTCGAGGAAACGGCAGATCTGGCGATATTTATGCTGCATTTTATCGTGAATTCTTCCCGAACGATCGGAAATTCCGAGCTCGGTTAGGAATTTTTCATCACCTGAAAGTATACGATTCTTCTTTCGGTCGTTCGACTGCAGTTGAGCCTTTTTATCATCTTCAACACCTGCCTTGAGAGTGTTTCTGATCTTACGGTCGCCCGAAAGATTCTCCTTGCCCGACTTTGAGCTTCTGAGCTCGGCGTCACCGACGGTTGTAAGTATATTGATCTGTCCGTGCGACGATACGAGCTCGGCGAACCCTTCATCGGTCACGGTGATATTTTTTTGAAGAGCCTTGCCGTCGCGCATATAGGAGATACGGCGCAGGACCTTATCCTTGCCGAGGAGCATAGGAGCAAGCTCGGTCTTCAGCTCATCCGAGGTCGAGGGCTTCGAGAAGACAGCTTTTTTAAGAACGCCCGCTTCAAACGCCTCAACTATAAGCTCCAAAGCCGATCTTCTGATTTCCGTCATCATTTCTTTTTCTTCTCCCAGGGCAATTTGATCTTGGGCTCTTCTCTGTTGAGGATACGCTTTAGATTCGGGATATGCATCACAACGACTGTAAGCGTGATCAAGAACGCAACGGGCATTCTGATTCCCGAAACTGCGCCGTCACCGTACATTATCGCATACCAGGAATTGATAAAGATCGGCAAAAAGAACGCAGTCATTACCGATGCCATTGAAACGAATCTTGTGCCTATAACGACGATTGCAAATACAAGGATCATCATAAGAAAAACCGGAGGATCGCAGGCGAGCATCATAACAAACATAGCAAGCACGCCTTTGCCGCCCTTGAACTTATAGTAAAGCGGGAAACAATGCCCGAGGACTACGAAGAGTCCCGCGATATAAGATCCGGGATAGCTGAAAAAGAGATATCCCAGAAGAACCGGCAGGAGCGTTTTCGCAAGATCTCCGAAGAGAGTAAGAAATCCGCCCGTTTTTCCGAAGGTACGGAACATATTTGTCATACCGGCGTTTCCGCTTCCGTGGGTGCGGATATCGCTCTTGTATTTTTTTGTAGAAATAATTATTGCCGCGTTAACGCTGCCGAGGAGATATCCGGAGGCAACGCATAATAATGCCGAAGCAAACATGAGGAGCCAATATCCCGCAGATTCAGCATTGAGCGAAAATGCCTCGCAAAGTGTGCCGAAAAGCCCTCCGCCCTCAAGAAAATCCTTTAACATTTCGTGTCCTTTCAGGGTGAGATGTAAATGTCAGAAAATGCAGGTAAAACAACGATAAAGTATCATTTTCCACCATGTTATATTATATCAAATCGGGAAGGAAAATTTATGATAAATTTGAAACAAATTTGTTAGTTAATGAATAATTTTTCTTCACAAATTTTGTCGAAATCAATTGCAATCAACCATAATATATGGTATAATATATTTCATATGAACTATGCGCCCGCAAAAGGGGCGCGGAAAGGCAGATTTATGAAAAGATTAATGCTCGGAAACGAGGCTATTGCCCGCGGACTTTACGAGGCGGGCTGTGAGCTTGTTTCCTCTTACCCAGGTACACCATCAACTGAAATTACCGAATTTGCTGCGAAATACGCGGAGATAGATTGCGAATGGGCTCCCAACGAAAAGGTAGCTCTCGAGACAGCCTTCGGCGCGTCGCTCGCGGGTCACAGAGCCGCTTGCGCCATGAAGCACGTCGGTCTCAACGTAGCCGCAGACCCACTCTTCACGCTCTCATATACGGGCGTAAACGGCGGACTTATCATCTTCGTTGCCGACGACCCCGCTATGCATTCCTCGCAGAATGAGCAGGATTCGCGCAACTACGCGATCGCATCGAAGATCCCCATGTTCGAGCCCTCGGATTCCGACGAGGCTCGCAGAATGGTACATACCGCCTTTGAAGTCTCTGAAAAGTTCGACACTCCTGTTCTCTTCCGCATCTGCACGAGAGCGGCTCATTCGCAGAGCCTCGTTACAGAGGATGATTGCCGCGAGGTCAAGGTCGTTCCCTATGAAAAGAAACCCGCAAAGTACGTTATGATGCCCGGCTACGCAAAGCTGAAGCATCCCATCGTTGAAGAAAGAACGCTGAAGCTGACCGATTACGCAGATAATTCGGGTATCAACGAGATAAGCGGTTCATCCGAAGAGCTCGGAATCATCACCTCGGGTATATGCTATCAGTACGTCAAAGAGACATTTGGTGATGACGAAGCCAAGGTTCTCAAGATCGGCATGCACAATCCGCTTCCCGACAAGCTTCTCCGTGATTTTGCGGCTTCGGTCAAGAGAGTCGTTGTCGTTGAGGAGCTTGACGCGATCATCGAAAAGCATTGCAAGTCGCTCGGCATCACAGTTGAGGGACGCAATCTCTTCTCTCCCATCGGCGAATACTCACAGCAGACGGTCGCAAAGGCTTTCGGCAAGGCTCTGCCCGAGGCTCACGCTCCCGAGACTCTGCCCGCGCGTCCTCCCGTTATGTGCTCGGGATGTCCGCACAGAGGTCTCTTCTACGTTATCTCAAAGATGAAGCTGAACGTTCTCGGCGACATCGGATGCTACACTCTCGGCGCGCAAAAGCCTCTCGATGCGCTTGATTCTGTCCTCTGTATGGGCGCGTCTGTTTCGGGACTTCACGGCTTTGTCAAGTCCACTCCCGGTGCGGAAAAGAAAACGGTTGCCGTTATCGGTGATTCGACCTTTATGCATTCGGGTATGACGGGTCTTTGCAACATTGCTTACAACGGAACGAATTCCACGGTTCTGATCCTCGACAACTCGATCACGGGTATGACGGGTCATCAGCAGAATCCCACGACGGGATACAATCTCCGCGGTGAGCCTGCGGCTAAGATCAATCTTGAGGCACTTTGCCATGCGCTCGGAATCAACCGAGTTCGCGTTGTTGATCCTTATAACCTTGACGAGTGCAAGGTAGCTCTCACGGAGGAGCTTGCGGCGGACGAGCCTTCCGTCATTATCTCGCGCCGTCCCTGCGTGCTTCTCAAGTCGGTAAAGACACCGCCTCCTATGCACGTTGAGAGCGACAAATGCCGTTCCTGCCGCCGCTGTATGGGTCTCGGATGCCCTTCTCTCTCCTTCAAGGACGGAAAGGCTACCATCGACGCCACACTTTGCACCGGATGCGGCGTTTGCGCGCAGCTTTGCGCATTTGACGCTATAAAGGAGGGTAAGTGATATGAAAAGCACGAATATTATGATAGTCGGAGTCGGCGGTCAGGGTACGCTCCTTGCAAGCAAGCTCCTTGGAAAGATTCTTATCGGTCTCGGATATGACGTCAAGGTTTCCGAGCTTCACGGAATGAGTCAGCGTGGAGGAAGCGTTACGACTTACGTAAAGTACGGCGAGAAGGTGTATTCACCCGTAATTGAAAGCGGCGAGGCTGATTACATAGTTTCCTTTGAAAAGCTCGAGGCGGCTCGTTGGGCGCATTGCCTCAAGAGCGGCGGTAAGCTTATCACAAACACGCAGGAGATCTCGCCGATGCCCGTAACCTCGGGCGCGGTTGAATATCCTACCGACATTCTCGACACTCTCGCGGCTCGCGGAGTTGATATCGACGCATTCGACGCGCTCACCCCCGCGCTTGAGGCGGGATCGCAGAAGGCGGTCAACATCGTCCTGATGGGCAGACTCGCGCGCCACCTCGTAATCGACGATGCGCTTTGGCTTGACGCGATCAAAACAAGCGTCGCGCCTAAATTCGTTGAGATGAATCTGAGAGCATTTGAGGCGGGATATAACGGATAATACAAAATGCAGAATGCAGAATGCAAAATGCAAAATTACAGGGAGTCGAATTTCGGCTCCCTTGATTATGTATTGTTATATTTCTGATAATATTGCTTCCTTAATTGCAGAAATCCGCATTTCAGCTTCCGGATTATTTAGTTTTTTCCCTACACTTTTTAAGCGACCAATATCCCAACACAACCAATGCAACGTATATCGCAATGAGCTTTCGATATATGGCAAAGCATCCTCGTATTTATCATCCATCAGTAAATGCATATATCTTGCACGGTCACGGGTGTATCGTCCGCTAGCAGAAAAATACATTAATTCCTCTTCCGCCTTTTCTTTATTTCCCGCACGAAAATACACTTCATACATCGAACAATGCGATGAATAGATATCCTCCGGGTTATTACGGAGCTTTTCTGCAATTTTTTCTGCATTACATACAATCTCATTCTTTTTAGCATCGCTTAATTCTTCCGAGCACTCCAAAAGCCATTTGATCGATAGATTAATAATCGAACGCAAAAGCTCTAACGAATCTGGATTCGATTTGAGCAAACAATATAATTTTGCGTATCTTTCGCCATAATTTTTATTATCTCCTTCATTACCGCTCCATGCAGAGTTGATACTTTTTATCTCCTCCGATAATTCCTCTTTCGTTTTCTTTGCATTACCGAGAAGTACATCGGTCGTGATACCGAAAAGTTCGGCTATCGGAACAAGCAATGATATATCGGGATTCCCTGCGCCCGTTTCCCATTTGCTTACAGCTTGTGGGGTCACATGTAATTTATCCGCAATCTCTTCTTGCGTGTACCCCATACTTTTTCTGTATTTTTTGAATGTTTGTGCGAATGTCATATCGCTACCTCCAAAATATAATCCAACGCTGTGATTACATTATACCACAATAGTAATCTAATGTCAAACAACGAATTATCCGATAAAAAACAACCCATAGTTGAAAAACAGCACCGAACCCCGGTGCTGTTTTCATATTCAATCCTTTTAGCCGGCTTATTCGATGCCTATGCGCGGATAGGTCTGCAAACCTACGGGTTTGTTTTTATGGCAAAGTGACGGTAAAATGATGGTATAGATTATCCTTATCGAAGAATAGAAGATCGACGGTTCCGTCAATGACAGATCCATTTCTCGGTGAGGAAAAATTCAGCTTGTAAAACCAGTTTACGGTTTTTCCCGAGGCTGCCTTGAGCTTATCCAAATGATAAAAATGCTCGTAGCTTTCCCCGGAGTCAGATGACCGCCAGATATCAAATTCGGCAATTTTGTTTCCCTCTTTGTTATTTGCGCCGATGATATAAAGATCGCCGCATATGCCTTCTGTCATTGCAAAGGTATATTCCGGATTCTCAATCTCAAGCGGGCGTTCTTCTATTAAGTTAAGGTCGCTGTCATATCTGACATAAAAAACACTATGCTCAGCTTCATAGTAATAAGAATAAATCAAATGCAATATTCCGTTTTTATCAAGATAGGAGCATCCCCTTCCGTAATGAACGGCAGCAGGATGCGACATAGTAGTACCGGAAACGTAGGGATATTCGAATATCGGAGTAAGCGACACCTCGGCTTTTGTAGCGTCCTTTACCCTGCATAGATACAGAGAATCCCAAATATATCCGGTAGACGGCTCAAAGGTTACGCCCAGATACTTTCCGAGTTCAGATGCGAGTACCGCACGTTCCGCTATAAAATAAAATCCTCCCTCGCCATCCGGGTAAGCATTGAAGTAAGCAACTCTCGAATGGATCTGAGCAGTATAGCATCCCGATTCCCAAGTCATTGTTTTCAGATCAAAGATAAACCACGCCAGATATCCGGGAATATCTCCGCCCGCATAGAGAGCGTAAAGCTTACCCGCCTTCTCGTCGAGGATGGGCTGTGAATAGCCGTAGCCGTGTACCCAAATAACGTCAAAATCGGGATTATGAGAATACTCCTTGACCTCATAAGTAATGGGGTCGATCACGTATATCCTGAGCCACGCACCCTCGCGGGTATAATTTGCCGAATAGTACTTAGGCTTATCATCGGCAATTATCGTAACGTAGATCTTACCATCCTCTCCGCAGAGAATATTCGGCGCACAGCTGCCCAGGGCGTGAGGATATCTGCCTCGGAATATTTCCTTATCCATACCGTTCCTGAGCTTGACCACCGTAAATTCATCCCAAGAAAAATCGTATTCGGTATCGGGGTATTCATTTGTAATATAGACGGCGAAGCTGCCGTTTTCGGTACGAACTATGCGGGATTCGTGACCGCCGTGTATTCCCGTAGCGTTCGAATAAAGCTCCTCGCCGGCTCCGCTTTTCCCTTTTACTCTTACAGTTTCAGGTTTTGAAAAAACAGGCTCGGTGATAGGTTCTTTGCTTTCTTCGGCGGTTGTATCTTCAAGAGTTGTCATCTGCGCCTCGGTAGCCGAGGAGATGTCCGAGATCTGCTGTGATTCCTTGCAAGATATCAATGATATCATAATAAGGATTGCAAAAGCCAATGCAAATATTTTTATACTTTTGTTCATGATCATTCCTCATAGATAAATCGCCAAGGCTTTATGCGATCCTTTTCGTCTGCGTAGTCGATGCCGATGCGGGGAGAGGTATTGATTTTTTCGGGAACAAATCCATCGGATTCGATCCAGAGTTCGTCCGAGAAAACGACGTCCGATCCGTTATGTCGGCGTTCGATCGCAAGCTTTTTCGTCAGCTTGCCGGGGCCGTTTGCGGTTTCGATGCCTCTGATAAGGACCGCCTGCGGGTCGCCCTTTGCGCCCGTGACGATATTGAGCATATTGTGCATACCGTAGCAGAGGTAGACGTAGACGGTGCCGCCCTTATCCCACATAACAGACGTTCGCGGGGTTTTACCCTTTGAGGCGTGGCAGGCGGTATCGTCCTCGCCACGGTAGGCTTCGGTCTCGGTGATCCTATATTTCAAAATTTCTCCGCTCTCGAGGCGCCTGCAAAGGAGCTTGCCGAGCAAAGCGGGGGCTACGTCAAGGACGTCGGCGGTATAAAAATCTCTGCCGAGTCTTTTAGACTTATTCCTCTCCGCTTGATTTGCCTCGCGGCGTGCGGTAAAAAATGCATCGAGGAGTGATTTACATTCTTCCTCAAGGACACCGCGTTCAACAACGGTTTTACATCCAAGGGGATAGTCAAGGAGAGAGAAAAGTCCTCCGAGTGCGCCCATTTTAGTGTCGGACGTGCCGAAAACGACTCGATCAAGTCTTGAGTTGACTATAGCACCCGCGCACATCGGGCAGGGCTCGAGGGTAACGTAAAGCTCGCATCCCGTAAGTCGCCAGCCTCCGAGTTTTGCGCAAGCCTCGTTTATGGCAAGTATTTCAGCGTGTGCAGAGGCTCCTCCTCCGCTCTCACGGCGGTTTTGGCCTCTGCCTATAATTTCTCCATTCTTGACGACAACGGCGCCTACGGGTATTTCTCCGGCTTGAGACGCCGCCTCTGCCATCCGAAGAGCTTCTTTCATATATTCAATATCTTTTTCGATCATTATTTCACCCGTCATATTCCTGTAAGGACAGCAAGAATGATCGTCATAGCAAGGATCAGCGAAAGAACTATATGAGCTATCACAACCGGTCTGAAAAATCCGCGGACAGCTTCGCCCTTTTCAAGAACAAGTCTCTTCGTAGGCATCGTAACATCGGTGTGCTCGTCTTTCTTGACACGTTTATATAGCAGCCATGCCCCGATTGCAAGACCGGCAACAGTCAGAATCACATCAATTGAGAAAAGAAGAATATTGGCGTATTCACTCTCTCCGAGACGCTCATAAAGGATCTGTCTTATAATACTGTAGAAGTTATTAAAAAGATGGATGAACGTTGAAGTCCAGATAGAACCGGTCTCGATATATACGGCTCCGAGTACAAGACCTGCAACAAAGGTATAGAAGAACTGCGCAAAATTCCCATGCATCAGAGAAAACAACAACGCGGATACGATGAGTGCGTTTGTTTTTCCGTATGGCAAAAGATTTGAAAGAACACATCCGCGGAATAGGAATTCCTCCGCAACTGCGGGAACTATCGCGATCGAAATAAAGGACAACAATATCTTAACAGGCGTATCGATCGGATCGCTTTCGAGTATTGCTGAAAAGTCGATAAAACTGACCATCATTGAATTAAAATACGAAGCGATAAGGATCGTACCGATCGCAGCTATTATTACGAGCGGTGTCTCCGGCTCAAGCCTGACCTCAAGTCTCATGGGCTCTCTGCCGTCCTTGCGCGACATGATCATAAAAATGAATACCGGGATCAGGAAGGAAACAAGATAAACAGCAAGCGCCAAGGTCTCCTTAAATGCATAAAAGAACTGATCCGGGTCTATATTATTGGCTCTCGCGTAATCACGTATTCCTGATTCGGCGATCGGCGTTGTCATATATACTATTGTGGTAAGGACTTGTAATAAAAAAGTATTTAAAAGAACTGCTATACCTATTCGCGTACAAGTTCGTCTGTATTGCTCGGCGGGCATTATTTCTCCCCTCCCCTCATATGCTTTTCAATTGATTATACAACAAAACCTTTAATTTGTCAAGAAAAAATTGCAGAGCCGCTATCGGGCGGCTCTGCAATATGTATTAATGAATTAGTGAACGATGCAACGCTCGGTATCCTTATCAAAGATATGGAGACGGCTCATGTCGAAGGCAACCTTGATGGTATCGCCTGCACGAGAGGTGGATCTGGAGGATACGCGTGCGATAAGTCTGGTCTCCTCACCAACGTTGAGGTAGAGATAGATCTCAGCACCCATAAGCTCGGTTACGTCAACGTAAGCATCAAGCTGGCTATCGGTGTGGTTAGCAAGCTGGCTGGGCTCATCGTGAATAGCCTCGGGACGGAGACCTGCAACAACTTCCTGACCGATGTAATCCTTGAGGTCGGGGTTGTTAGCCTTCTCTGCGGGAAGCTTGATGGAGAGGTTCTCAAAGTTGAAGTAAACGTCCTCGCCCTTCTTCTCAAGCTTACCGTTGATGAAGTTCATCTGAGGTGTGCCGATAAAGCCTGCAACGAAGATATTTACGGGATAGTCGTAAAGGTTCTGAGGAGTATCAACCTGCTGGATGAGACCGTCCTTCATAACAACGATACGGGTAGCCATGGTCATAGCCTCGACCTGGTCGTGAGTAACGTAGATAAAGGTGGTTCCGACGCTCTGGTGAAGCTTGGTAAGCTCGGTTCTCATCGATGCACGGAGCTTAGCGTCGAGGTTGGAGAGAGGCTCGTCAAGAAGGAATACCTTAGGGTTACGAACGATTGCACGACCGAGCGCAACACGCTGCTTCTGACCACCGGAAAGAGCCTTGGGCTTTCTGTCGAGAAGGTGAGTGATGTCGAGGATACGAGCAGCCTCTTCTACGCGGCGCTTGATCTCTTCCTTGGGGGTCTTGTTGAGCTTAAGGCCGAATGCCATGTTCTCAAATACTGTCATATGAGGATAAAGAGCGTAGTTCTGGAAAACCATCGCGATCTTTCTATCCTTAGGAGCTACGTCGTTAACGAGCTGGTCGCCGATGAAAAGCTCACCCTCGGTGATCTCCTCAAGTCCTGCTACCATACGAAGAGTGGTGGTCTTTCCACAACCGGAAGGACCTACGAGTACGAGAAACTCCTTGTCCTTGATTTCAAGATTGAAGTCCGAAACAGCGGTAACGCCGCCGGGATACTTCTTATAGATGTGCTTAAGTGATACACTTGCCATTTATTAAATTCCTCCTTGAATTAACGAGCAAACCGAGCACGCGGTTTTATCTATTTTTTTCTTTATATATTGTACCAAATTTCCGCGAAAAATGGAAGATGTTTATTACCCAAAATTTCATGCTCGAATTTGTGCACCTTGCACAAATTGTGTACAAATAGTGCCAAAAAGGGGCAGTTTATGAATTTTGCATGACTTTGGGTGGTAAATTTAAATTACTTTTTCTCTTCCTTGAAGCGCATAGTGAGCGCAATGCGGTTGCGCTTGGTATCGACCTCGAGTACCTGCACGCGGACGATATCGCCAACCGAAAGCACCTCCGAGGGATGCTTGATGTACTTATCGCAGATGCGCGAAATATGAACGAGACCGTCCTGATGAACGCCGATATCAACGAACGCACCGAAGTCGATTACGTTGCGGACGGTTCCGGTAAGAACCATACCCGGCTTGAGCGAATTGATATCAAGAACGTCATCGCGAAGAATGGGTGCATCAAAGCTGTCGCGGACGTCGCGTCCCGGCTTTTCAAGCTCTTCAACGATATCGTTGAGAGTGGGCTCTCCGATTCCAAGCTCTGTGCAGATCTTCGCCTTGCCTTCCTTAGCGACCTTATTGCTGAGAAGCTTGAGACCGCCCGAGCGGATCTCGGATTCGTCATAACCGAACATATTCAGAAGTCCGCGAGCGGCAGAATATGATTCGGGATGTACTCCGGTAGAATCAAGTACCTCATCCGAGCCCGATACACGGAGAAAGCCCGCGCACTGCTCGAACGCCTTAGCGCCGAGTCTCGGCACCTTCATAAGCTCACGGCGCGATTCAAATTCGCCGTTCTCCTCACGGTACTTGACGATGTTCTTCGCTACGGGCATGCTGATACCCGAAACGTAGGAAAGAAGCGAGTATGATGCGGTATTGAGGTCGATTCCGACCGAGTTTACGCAGTCCTCAACAACGCCGGTGAGCGCGCCGTCAAGTCGAGCCTGCTTCATATCGTGCTGATACTGACCTACGCCGACAGACTTCGGATCGATCTTTACAAGTTCTGCAAGGGGATCCTGCAGACGGCGAGCGATCGAAACGGCGGAACGCTGTGTTACGTCGAAATCGGGAAATTCCTCAGCTCCGAGCTTGGATGCCGAGTAAACGGACGCGCCCGCCTCGCTTACCATGATATACTTACAATCAAGTCCGCTGTCGCGGAGAAGTCCCGCGATGAATATCTCGCTCTCCTTCGACGCGGTACCGTTACCGATCGCGATAACGTTTACACCGTACTTGCGGATAAGTCTTGTTACGATCTTTGTGCTTTCCTCGATCCTCTGCTGAGGCTTTGTCGGGAAGATAACAGCTGTGTCGATGACCTTTCCTGTACGGTCTACAACAGCCAGCTTACATCCTGTACGATAGCCGGGGTCGAAGCCCATAACTGTCTTTCCGCGGAGAGGCGGCTGCATGAGCAGATGCTTGAGGTTGTCCGAGAAGACCTTGATCGCGCCCTCGGACGCAAGATCGGTGAGGTCGTTTCTGATCTCACGCTCAACGGAAGGAGCGATGAGGCGGTCGTAGCTATCCTCAACGGCTTCAACAACGTAAGTCTTTGCGGGGCTTTCATTCTGCTTGATAAACTTGCGGTACAGGTAGGTTTTGACGATATCATTGGTCAGTTCGAGAGTGACCTTGAGGAATCCTTCCTTCTCTCCTCTGTTAATGGCGAGGATGCGGTGAGGGAGGATCTTCTTGACCTTCTCGTTAAAATCGTAATACTGCGCGTAGACCGAATCCTCTTCCTTTGCGGCTTTGGATACGATCGCACCGTGCTCCATTGTCAGAGTACGGATCGACTTACGGCAGGATGCGTTATCGGATACGTTCTCGGCGATGATATCTTTTGCGCCCGCTAAAGCTGCTGCAGCATCGGCAACGCCCTTTTCTTCATCAATATACTCCGCCGCGATATCCTCGATAGGCTTCTCATACTCTTCTCTCTGCTCGAAAAGAAGATCAGCAAGGGGCTCGAGTCCGCGCTCACGGGCAACCGATGCACGTGTCTTTCTGTGAGGACGGTAGGGGCGGTAGATATCGTCGATCTCGGTGATCGTCTGTGCCGCGTCGATCGCGGCAACGAGCTCTTCTGTTAGTTTGCCCTGAGCGTCGATCAAGTTCTTTACCTCATCGCGGCGTTTTGCGATGCCGCGAAGGTATGTAAGTCTGTCAAAGAGGTCACGTAGGATCGTATCGTCGAGCGAGCCCGTCACCTCTTTACGGTAACGCGCGATGAAGGGGATGGTATTGCCCTCGTCGATAAGCTCAACTGTCTTGACGACCTGTTCTTCTTTAAGGTTAAATTCTTCTGCAAGGATCTGTTCGATGGTCATTTATGGTTCTCCTAAAAATAATATGCGATTTATTTTGCGGCTTCCTCAAGAAGCGCGATCTCATCGGCTGTGAGATATCTCCATTCGCCGCGGTCAAGTGAAGGATCAAGAGCAAGCGGACCAAAAGTGATTCGCTCAAGATACGTGATCTTGTTGCCTACCGCGCCGAACATCTGCTTGATCTGATGGTACTTACCCTCGTGGATGGTGATCTCGCCTTCAAATTCGCTCTCAGCGGCGATATCGCAGGGTTTGGTGAGGTATCCGCCCTCGATATGTACGCCCTCGCAGAGGCGTTTTTCATCGCTCTCGGACAAGGGTGATTCACATCTGTAGCGATAAGTCTTCGGCACGTGGCGGGCGGGAGTAAGGAGCCTGTGCGACATTTCGCCGTCATCGGTCAGGATCATCATGCCGAGCGTGTACTTATCGAGTCTTCCGCAAGGATGGACCCTTTGGGCGTCGGCGGGCAAAAGAAGATCTGTCACAACGGGAGCGTTTCTGTCCTCGGTTGCGCTGACGTAGCCCTCCGGCTTATTCAGCATAATGTATATATGCTCTCGGTAGCTGACGGTTTTGCCGCAATATACAACGGTATCGCCTTCAGGATCGACCTGAAGCGAAGGAGATTTTGCAACGGTCCCGTTTACAGTCACTCTGCCGCCACGTACTGCTTTGGATATCTCACTGCGGCTGGCAAGTCCCGCGTTTGCTATTAACTTATCGAGTCGCATGAAAAACCTCCTTACGGGTTGAACGCTATGATAACTGCGCAGCCGAATATCAGCACGCCGAGTCCGAATGAGATCCAGAAATCACGGCGATCATACGGGTCCTTCATAAACATCACCTCCGCGATTATTATGTACCCGTTGCGCTAACTTTATTATTATACCACAAAATATGGGATTTGTAAAGAGTTTTTTGTCATATAAAAAGACGTCCTCGCAATCCGAATCCGAATTGGTTTTATCATATTTTTAAGCTATTTGTCAAGAGGGTTACAGATTATTGTCAGCTTTTGGAGTAAAAACCGATTCGTGAACTATATATTAACAATCTTGCGTATAAAATTTTACTTTTTGTGTCGCTTTTATCCTTGACAAATATTTTTTATATGATAAAATAGAAGTTACACTTATTAATCATTCTGTAAGGAGAAATATAATGTATGACGTATTGATCATCGGCGCGGGCATTGTCGGCTCGGCTGTTGCCTATGAGCTTTCAAAATACCAGCTTTCGGTCGGTATTCTGGAAAAGTACAACGACGTTGCAAACGGCGCGACCAAGGCGAACAGCGCGATCCTTCACGCAGGCTTTGACCCGCTTCCCGAGACTCAGATGGCAAGGCTCAACACCCTCGGACTCAAACTTGCAAAGGATATTTGCGAGAAGCTTGACGTCGAATACCGCCCCTGTCCTTCCTTCGTTCTCGCTTTTGCAGAGGAGGAAATGGAGACCGTTCATAAGCTTTACGAGCGTGGAATCGCAAACGGCGTTAACGTAAAGATCCTCACGGGTGACGAAGTCCGCGAGCTCGAGCCCGAGATCTCAAAGGAGGTCGTCGGCGCGCTCTACTCCGAGGATTCCGCTATCGTCGATCCTTGGGGCTATGCTATCGCAATGGCTGAGGTAGCCGTCACCAACGGAGTTGTTCTCCACCGTGAGAACAAGGTCCGCGCGATCAAGAAGAAGGGCGACATCTTCCGCGTTTCGACCAACCGAGACGTTTACGAGGCAAGATACATAATCAATGCCGCAGGCGCAAGCGCACCGAAGATCAACTCGATGGTCGGCGACACCACTCTCGTTCCCCGAAACCTCAGCGGTCAGTACTACGTCATGGACAAGTCGGAAGGCAAGCGAGTCAACTCGGTAATCTTCTGCTGTCCCAATAAAAACGGCAAGGGCGTTCTCGTTGCTCCCACCGTTCACGGCAACCTCATCGTCGGACCTGATGCATTTGAGGTTACCGATTCCGAGAGTGTTGCAACCGATGCCGTAACCCTTCCGGAGCTCAAGCAGAAGGGTCTGAAATCTGTTCCCGGCATCAACTTCCGCGAGATCATTCACGAGTATGCGGGCGTTCGTCCGAATACTCAGTTTGACGAATTCTACATCAAGGAGCTCGAGACCTGCCCGCACTTCATCGCTCTTGCGGGAATCAAGTCTCCCGGTCTTACCGCCGCTCCCGCTATCGCAATGGAGGCTATCAAGCTGCTCAAAAAGGCGGGACTTGTTATGAACAAGAAGGTCAACTACGTCAACAGCCGCCGTGTTGTCCGTTTCCGCAATATGAACGACGAGCAGAGACGCACTCTCATCGCTCGCAACCCTCTCTACGGACGCATCATCTGCCGCTGCGAGAGCGTTACCGAGGGCGAGATCGTTGACGCGATCAACCGTCCCATCGTTCCCTTCTCGATCGACGCTGTCAAGAGACGCTGCAACACCGGTATGGGTCGCTGTCAGGGCGGATTTTGCGGTCCCAGGGTTCATGAAATACTCGCACGTGAGCTCGGTATGTCTCCCGTAGATATTCTCATGGATGAAAACAAGACTTATATCCTCACAGGACGCACAAAGGAGGGCAAGAAGAAATGATGAACTACGATAAGCATTATGAAGTCGTCATCGTCGGCGGAGGTCCCGCAGGCCTTGCCGCGGCTTATTCTGCTTGCCGGAACGGTGCGCGAAAGGTCCTCATCATCGAGCGTGACCGCGAGGTTGGCGGTATTCTCAATCAGTGTGTTCACAACGGCTTCGGACTCCACTACTTCAAGGAGGAGCTGACAGGTCCCGAATACGCGGGCAGATTTGCAGATATGGTCAAGGGCACACGCGCCGATATTATGGTCGACACGATGGTTCTTGAGATCACTCCCGAAAAGATCGTCAAGTGCGCAAGCCAGCAGTACGGTTATCAGGCTATCAAGGCTGACGCGATCGTGCTATGTATGGGTTGCCGCGAGAGAACGCGCGGCGCGATCGAGATCCCCGGCGACCGTTCCTCGGGTATTCTCACCGCAGGCACGGCACAGAGATACGTTAACATTGAAGGCTATATGCCCGGCAAAAAAGTCGTTATCCTCGGTTCGGGCGATATCGGTCTTATTATGGCAAGACGTATGACCCTCGAGGGCGCAAAGGTTCTTGCGGTCGTCGAGCTTTGCCCCTACTCGAACGGTCTGAACAGAAATATCGTTCAGTGTCTCAACGACTACAACATTCCGCTTTATCTCTCTCACACGATCACCAACATCATCGGTAAGACGAGAGTTGAAAAGGTCGTCATCAGCGAGGTTGACGGATTCACTCCCATTCCCGGCACCGAGATCGAATTCGAGTGCGACACCGTGCTCCTCTCCGTCGGTCTTATTCCCGAAAACGAGATCTCGATCCGTGCGGGCGTTGATATTGACGGCAGAACCCGCGGCGCATACGTTTACGAGAACATGCAGACCTCTGTCGAGGGTATCTTTGCATCGGGCAACGTAGTTCACGTTCACGACCTCGTTGACTTCGTAACGGGCGAAAGCATCCGCGCGGGTGCGGCTGCGGCTGAATACGCACTCGGCAAGAGAGTCGGCGGCCGTGTCATCAACGTCGTCACAAAGCCCGGCGTCAACTACACGGTTCCCCAAAAGATCAGACCCGACAATATCGAAAAGAACGTCGAGATATTCTTCCGTACCAACAAGGTCAGAGGAAATTCCGTCATCCGCGTCAAGTCGGACGGCAACGAGATTGCAAAATTCAAGCGCGAGCATATGGCTCCGGGCGAGATGGAAAAGATCTCGATCCCGAAGGTGCTTCTTGACCGCTGCGGCGATTCCCTTGAGATCTCGGTCGAAGATGCAGAAAGCTGAGGTAAATGAAGATGAAAGAGCTTATTTGTATAGTTTGCCCCAAGGGCTGTCATCTTAAGGTAGACGAGGAAAACGGCTATTCGGTAACCGGCAACGCTTGTCCCCGCGGCGCCGAATACGGCAAAAAGGAGCTGACCGCTCCGACAAGAGTTATCACCTCCACGGTCAAGGTGCGTGGCGCGATCTATTCGCGCTGTCCCGTCAAGACCGCCGCTCCCATACCGAAGGGACTCATCTTTGCGGCAATGGAGCTTCTCAACGACGTTGAGCTTCAGGCTCCCGTCAGAGTCGGCGATATCGTAATAGAAGATATCTGCGGCACGGGTATTCCCTTCGTGGCTGCAAGAGATCTTTAATAGAATCAAGCACCGATGCGTTCGCATCGGTGCTTGATTCTATTCTGCATATTTTTCGTAATTCATCGGATACCAAAGTGATTCGTCGGTTTCGGGATTGTAGCGGTAAATACCAAGGGGAGAGCTGCAGTATATTTCGCCTTCATAAAGAACGATCGAGGTGATCTCCACCATATACCGAAAGTATTCCTCTTCAACCACGGTTTCAACCGCTCCGTCGTAATTCAATTTGTATATTCCGCAATCCGTGGCAAGATACACACATTCTTCCTCTATGCTGTTAAAATATGCGGTGCAATCTCCGCCGAGAGAAGCGATCTCGGTGAATTCGAGAGAATAATCATAATCCGAACCTGCACGGATTCGTTCAAATCTATAAACAAGCGTGTCAGCTTCATAATCGTCCATCATACAAACCGTATCGAGAACCACGAAAGCACAATCTGTCTCTCTCTCAAGTCTGATGATAAAGCGGCAATTTTCGTCTGACAACACTGTTTCCTCTACTGTAGGTCGTTTGCCTTCCGGATATATCAGTTCTTCCTGAAGACACCATCTCACCCATCCGCTGAACTCTCCATAATTTGTTCCGAGAAGATAACCATGGTTGAACATTTCATGCTGTTCATAGGGCATATCTGCTCTTTCGTTGCTGACAAACAGTTTTCCGTTTTCGACCGACAGTCGGCAACTGTAATTATGCCATTTATAATTTGCCAAAACATAATACGAGCAAAGGTCCTTGTCAAACTCCCCCGGTGTCATTTTTGTCAGATCCATATAATCATTTGATGCGACTTCGATAGTATTCGGCGCGGAGCATGAGGTTGTGGGGATCAGCAAGGATAGAACTAATAAAATTACTATTACTGATTTCTTCATTTTCAATCTCTCCTTTTTCAATGTTTATTCCGGGAGTCCAATTTCCGTCACCGCGATAGACGTGATCATTCTGCCAATTCTCCGCTTTGATTATATAAATCGATATTACGCCTACGTTTTCTTCATCAAAATCGTCGGTTACACACTCAAGAATGGCAATATGATACTTCCCCGCAGTGGTTTCTACTGTAACAGAGTACTGGATCTCTTTGCGTATCTTACCATATTCAAATTCTTCATACGAGGAAATGCCGTTGTCTTGCCGGATTGGAATACGTAATTATTTTTCCGCCGACAAACTCGATAAAATCCTTTGAAGTATCAAGCAGATCAGACTTTTCTGTAAGTACATTATATGAAAAAAGGTAAGCCAACTCCTCTGCATCGTTATCGTTAACTGCGTGTACGATCACCTCAAGCGTTACCACGGCTCTGCTCTCGTCGCTTAACGGGTAATCTACCACAGAGCAGGAGGATAAGGCGAGAAGCATAAGCAATGTAAAAAATAATGATATATCATGGATCTCCTATTGCTGATTACCCAATTCCGTAACTTCACAGATTTTTGTATTGGGATAATACCTGACGATATACTGCTTTCCCAATTCAATATCCGTGGCAAAGAGAACGATATATTGTCCCGTGCGTTCGACTAAAAATTTTGGCTTGGCGTACTGCGTTATGCCGTTGCCGTCGAGATTGTCATTAGCATAGGTGAACTCGATCGCTGTCATTTTGTCCTCAATATATGTACCGCTTACCGCGTACTCAAAATCCTTGACGCAGGGAACAAGAATATAGATTCCCAAGAATATCGCGAACGAAAGTGCTATCGAGGCGCCCACAAAATATTTTTTGCCGAGTTTACCTTTTGAGAGCAAAATCGATATCAATACGATAAATGCGATCGAAGCGATTATTGTAAACAATGCTATTACGAACAAAGTCCAATATGTATTTTGCACCAAGTTTCACCTCCATATTTGCATTATACCATACCAATCAAAGCTTGTCAAGAATTTTACAACAAGTATTTTCTGTTTTCATCTTGACATTCATCTTAAAATATGAGATAATTATATCAATTAAAAATATACGTTCAAGGAGATCACAATATGAGCTTTGAATACAAATTCCACAAATCCCAGGAAGTTCTGCATTACGGCTGTGAAAAGCCTCGCGCTTATTTCGTTCCTTACCACAGCGAGGCATCCGCTCTGACCGACAACCGTGCGGCAAGTGCGCGCTTCTTCTCGCTCTGCGGCGATTGGGATTTCAAATTCTATCCCGTCCCCTCGATGATCGAGGACTTCACCGCAGAAGGCTTCTGCACCTGCGGATTTGACAAGATGACGGTTCCGCGCTCCTGGCAGACCGTTCTCGGCAAGGGATACGATACCCCCAACTACACCAACGTAAACTACCCCTACCCCGTTGAACCTCCCCACGTACCCGATGCAAATCCTTCGGCTCTTTATGCTCGCAGCTTTGAGCTTACCGAGGATTATCTCGGCGGAAAGGAGATCTACGTCAACTTCGAGGGTGTTGATTCCTGCTTCTATCTTTACGTCAACGACGAGTTCGTAGGATACAGCCAGGTCAGCCATATGACCAGCGAATTCAAGATCACCGACAAGCTTCACGCGGGCAAGAACACCATCAAGGTTCTTGTTTTCAAATGGTGCGACGGCTCCTATCTTGAGGATCAGGACAAGTTCCGCTACTCCGGAATTTTCCGTGAGGTTTACCTCCTTGCGCGCGACACCGCTCACATCTCGGATCTTTACTGCCGCCAGAGTATCAACGCGAAGTACACTCAGGCTGTGCTCAAGGTTGAGGCAGAGCTTACGGGTAAGGCACAGATCGACTACAAGCTTCTTGATCCCAAGGGTCTGGAGGAAAGCGGCGGATCTATCACGCTTGACGGAAGCGGCGCATTTGAAATGCTCGTTGCTCACCCAAAGCTCTGGAGCGATGAGAAGCCCGAGCTTTACACTCTCGTTATCAAGTGCGGCGAAGAATACATCGTTCAGTACGTAGGCTTCAGAACCATCGAGATCAAGAACCGCATCGTTTACATCAACGGTCAGAAGGTCAAGGTTCACGGCGCAAACCGCCACGATAGCCATCCCATTCTCGGCTCGGCTACTCCCACAGATCATATGCTCGAGGATCTCTATATTCTCAAGCGTTACAACTTCAATATGATCCGTACCAGCCACTATCCTAATGATCCCCGATTCTACACTCTTTGCGACAAGCTCGGATTCTTCGTCTGTGACGAAACCGACTACGAGACTCACGGTATGCAGAGAGTCGGCGACTGGGATTTCTTCTCCCGCGAGGAGGCTTGGACCGAGTCGCTTCTCGACCGCGTACAGCGTATGTTTGAGCGCGACAAGAACCATCCCTCGATCATTATGTGGTCGCTCGGAAACGAATCGGGTCTCGGCGAGAATCAGGAAAAGATGTCCGATTACATCAAGTCCCGTATGCCCGGCGCAATCATTCACTGCGAGGATGCATCGAGAAGACTTTGGAATCCCGCAACACGCTCAAAGGTTATCAAAGACGCTGAAAAATACGCAGGCTTTTACGAGCTTGATTGGTACGATGTTTCAAGCCGTATGTATCCCTCTTTCGATGAAATGAAGGAATATCTCGCAGATAAGAAATATACCAAGCCTTACTTCCTCTGCGAATACTGCCACGCAATGGGTCTCGGCCCCGGCGACCTCAAGCAGTACTGGGATCTCATTTACGCTAACGACCACTTCTTCGGCGGATGCGTTTGGGAATTCATTGACCACTCTGTTGCAACCGGCGACGATATTTACCGTGATCCGCACTACGTTTACGGCGGAGATTTCGGCGACTTCCCGCACGACGGAAACTTCTGCGTTGACGGTCTCGTTTATCCCGACCGCCGTCCTCACACGGGTATCAAGGAGCACAAGGCAGTGCTCAAGCCCTTCGTCATCAGCGAGGTTACCGCTGACGGTTCCTTCAGAATCAAGAGCCGCCGTTACTATACTTCTCTTGAAGATCTTTCGCTCTACTGGTCTGTTGAATGCGACGGCAAGATCGTACGCGACGGCATGATCTCCGAGCTGAAGGTTGCGCCTCAGCGTTCGAGAAAATATAAGCTCGATCTTGAGGGTCTCAAGCTCGATGGTATCTGCACTATCAACTTCTCTGTGCGTCAGATCAAGTCCACTCCTTGGGCTCCCGCAGGCTTCGAGGTTGGATTCCATCAGGAAGTGATCGAGGCTGCAGAGAGAGTTTCAGGCGACGAAGCAGTTAAGACAAACAAGGTAAGCGTTTGCGAGAATGACAAGGCTATCCTTGTGACTGTAGGCGAGACCTCATACAAGTTCTGCAAGACCTGCGGTCTTATCGCGGCTATCAAGGACAACGGCAAGGATATGATCTCCTCGCCCATGACTCCCACCGTATTCCGCGCACCCACGGACAACGACCGCCGTATCAAGAACGATTGGTTTAATTGCGGATTTGACAGAACCGCAGTGAAGTGCTATTCGGTTTCTCTTGAATCTACCGATACCTGCGCGGTTATCAAGGCTTCTCTCTCGCTCGGCGCAAAGCTTCTTGCTCCCACGGCAAAGATCGAGGCTGAATACACCGTTGCATCCACAGGCGAGCTTTCTGTAAAGATGGACGTCAAGGTTGGCGAGAATCTGCCTCCTCTTCCCCGCTTCGGTCTCCAGTTTGAGATGCCCGAGGGCAACGAGAAGCTCGAATACTTCGGAATGGGTCCCGGTGAGAGCTACGTCGACCTCCGTAATTCCTCATATCTCGGATACTTCACCTCGAAGGTTTGCGACCATTTCGAGCCCTACGTCCGTCCTCAGGAGAATATGGCGCACGCCGATACCGAATGGGTTGCAGTAACTAACGAAAGCCGCCACGGTCTGCTCGTAGTTGCAGACGGCAAGCCGATCTCCTTCAACTGCTCGCACTTCACACCCCATCAGCTTGCAAGCACCAAGCACGACTACGAGCTTGTTCCCAAGAAGGAAACCGTTGTAAACATCGACTACAGACACACGGGCATCGGTTCGAATTCCTGCGGTCCCTCCCTGCTTCCCGAATTCAGATTCTCGGAGAAGGAATTCACATTCAAATTCCGAATCATGCCCGCAGTCCTCGGCAACGTCGATCCTTTTTCAAAGCTCAACTGACGAGGTGATATTTTGCCTCCTATCAGCGTTCTTATAAAGCCCGCATCGTCTCTTTGCAATATGCGGTGTAAATATTGCTTTTATGCCGACATTGTGGGAAACCGCGAGGTAAAATCTTACGGCATTATGTCGGAAGAGACACTTGAAAATCTGGTCAAAAAAGCATTTGATTATGCAAGCGGCTCGGCAACCTTCGCCTTTCAAGGCGGGGAGCCGACCCTTGCGGGTCTTGATTTTTACCGTAAGCTGCTCGAATTTGAAAATAAATACAACGTCAAAAAGATTCCCGTTCAGAATGCAATACAAACGAACGGATATATAATCGATGAGGAATGGGCTGAATTCCTGGCGGATAACAAATTCCTCGTCGGACTTTCTCTTGACGGCACGAAGGATATCCACGATTCACTCCGTGTTGACGCGGCGGGCAAGGGCACCTTCTCAAAAGTTGAAAAAGCTGCGCGCATGTTCAAAAAGCACGGCGTTGAATTCAACATCCTCTGCGTTGTCAACAATTTTATCGCGCGTTCTCCAAAGAAGGTCTACGATGCTCTAAAAGGATACGGATACATTCAGTTCATTCCCTGTCTTGATTCCTTTGACGGCGAAAAAAAGATTTTCTCGCTGACACCGGAGCGTTATACAGAGTTTCTTAAGGTGACCTTCAATGAGTACTACAAAGATTTCTGTGCGGGCAAGCCGATAAGCGTTCGTAATTTTGACAACTATATCGGCATGCTTCTCGGCAGACCTCCCGAAAACTGCGCTATGGCGGGTGTTTGCACCTGCTACACGGTTGTTGAAGGCGACGGAAGCGTTTTCCCCTGTGATTTCTACGTTCTTGACGAATGGAAGCTCGGCAATATCAACGAAAATTCTTTCTCGGAGCTCATAGGCGGGGATATGGCAAAAAAATTCGTCGGCGTTTCCACTTATCGAAACGAGGAATGCCGCGAGTGCTATTGGTATCCTCTCTGCCGCGGTGGCTGCCGCCGCGAGCGCGAACCGATAACTGACGGTACGCCCTCTCTGAATCGCTTCTGCGATTGCTATAAAAAATTCTTCGAGGCTTGCTACCCGAGGATGGAGGAAATAGCGATCAAGCTGCAGCGGATGTATAAATAAAAATGACTGGTGGCATGCCACCAGTCATTTTTATTTCGTCACTAATCGCCTCGTTGTTGCTTATTCCTCAACCTTAAAACTAAAGATAGCGATGAACGTTTCCTTGGCGCGTTTATACTGTTCCTCGGAGCCCTTGCCGGTAAGAGAGTTTTTCATTCTGAGGCAGAGTACTGTCTCCTTGGGAATTGCAGCAAAAACTTCTGCGTTCGCCTTTGCAAATTCGGTGTCCCAGAAGTAGACGGAATAATTGTCAATTGCGTATTCGGGCTGATAACCCAGTGTATCCGAAAGCTTACAAAATACGCCGTCCGCAATACCGTCATATAGCCATTTTTCAATAAGACAAAGAGAATATTCGCCTGTTTGTATAAGACGGTTAAAAGAAGTATATTCCTGTGTATTGATGTAAGTATTATACTCGGCAACAGCCTCTCCCTTTGCCACCGCTTCTTTTCTTGCCTCGATCTGCTCCTGCGAATATATATTCATCGCAGCACATTCTACAAGCTTTTGTCCGTCGCCGTTATAATCCTCGGGCATCACTTCAGCAAATTTGGAGATCATTTGCTCATAATTCGGCACGGTTGTCAGATATGCCGATCCCGAATACATAAACGTCAGATCATCCGAGACGTTTGAACACATTTGAGCTGCGCATATTATAAACAGCAAAAGCGCCGCCGCAATAACAATGACCTTCCATTTATGGTAAAACCAAAAATTATCCAACCATCCGATAAATCCGCCCTTGACCTCAATTTCCGCGGGATTCAGCTTATCGTCTTCTCGGCTGAACTGAGGTTCTTTTCCTGGTGCGTATTGTTTCATTATTTCACCTCTGTATAGTTTCGTTGCAATCAATAATTTATTTCCGTTCCTTATTTACGGGTATGCAGCTCTCACAGGGAACGCCGGTCTGACAAAGACCGCATACGGCGTATCCGTCATAGCCATATCTTTCGTGATCGATCCTCTTGATAGCATCGGCATGATACATCATGCATTTTACCTTATCGTGCCCTTTTTCGGTTATTGCGCCCGCAGGGCAACGTTTCATACAAGCTGTACATCCGTTCTTCGCCAGGCAATACTCGTTATACTCGGTATAATTCCGCTTCGTAGGTTCAAGCGGCAAATTCACTATCACAGATCCGTATCTTCCTGCTTTTCCCTTTTCCGAGATAAGTCCGTCACACAGTCCAAAGGTTCCGAGACCCGAAATATATGCTACGTGCCTTTCCGACCAATTTGATACCTTAACAAACTTTTCGCTGTCTCCCCACGAAAACTCCTCCGAGCACATCGGTGCGATCGCTTCGAGTCCAAACGACTTCAGATGCTCTTCAAGCGATTTAGCAAGGCGACGGTTACATTCCTCTCCGTGAACACGTACCATAGTCCATTCGTAAGGAGGACAATCGTCTGCCGCGCGGCACTTCTCTTTTGTGTCATCAGTCTGAGGCAAAAACCAGCTGATCACGCTGATGTTTGCGGGATCAAAATCTTTTCCGTATGCAGATCTGAGCCATTCCGCAGGCGTACGGTAAAACTCGGGATCTATATGATCCTTATAGAATTCATACAATTCGTCGGCTCCGCAGCTGAAGCCAACAAGAGGTTCTGCAAAGGCAAAGCCCGGCAGCTCCTTCATATTGTTATTTCCCGGAACAGACATATGAGTCTTTATCCATGAATCAATATAATCCTTTGTTATTTTCATTGTATATTCCTCCCGGGAATACTTTTTCATACTATCAAAATCTTCCGCCGCCGACATTCCGAGAAGAACCGGATGAACGCGAAGAGCTTGAAGTATTATTCTCCTTCCTGCGACGGCTTACGGTTCGGTACAGGAAAAAATCGTACGACTTGGTTAACTTCATGCTGCCGTGCTTTATGTATTCTCCCGCCTCGCTGCGCATCCTTACTGACTTGAGCTTTGCCTTCATCGTGCCAGTTACAATAAATGCGACGATAAATCCTACCACAAGTGCGATAAGGATATTGGTTGTGAAATCAAAGGGGAAACCGTTGATCTCGCCGTTGATCTCGTATTCGCATTCATCAATGAACTCATTGAATGCATCATAATAATCTCCGTCACTGAGAGACGGTGCAATGGAATCTCCTATATAATCGATCTCATCTGCGGTCACTGCACGCGCGCCGAGACCGTTTGACAGGATTCGGTACTCTCTTTCCTGCATCGCAATAAGCAGAATTACGCCGTCACGGCTATCTCCGAATCCGAAAGAATTCTCGTCGTAATACTTGTTTACGTATCTGTCCGCAGTATAACCGTCCAAAGATTCAACGGTTGCTATTGCAATTTCCACGTCGAATTTGTCGCTGACACTATTGAGTCTTTCAAGTAGCTTGCTCTCTTCCGAGGCTGTCAGAATATCGGCTCCGTCATAAAGCCTCGGTTTGCTTGCCGCAAAAGAAGTAAAAGCGAGTGCCATACAAACGACCACCGCAAAGACGGCTGAAACTATTCTTTTAGTCATGTCCATCCTCCTTACAGCAGCCACAGGAGATAAGAAATGGCAAATACCGCAGCACTTACCGCTCCCGCAACACCGAACAGCCAACGCCTGTAAGCAGACTTATCAAGTGGAAGGTCTCCGACAAATTTGCCCGTCTGTCCGTTCATGGCAAACTTATATTGATTGCCGTTCCAAGACGTATTGAGAAGCCATACGGGATAGAGCGCGTATTTGGCAACACCGTTTTTAAGCGCAACGCCTGTTGAAACGGGTATGACCGTATCATATCCGCGAACGGTAGATGCAAATGCATTTTCGGTGCTTTGCTTGATTCTCTGATTGGCTCTCTCTATACTCTGTTCCGAATCCACGTCATATTTGTCGGCAAAATATCCTGCAAGATAAGCGGTTTGAAAATCTACTGCATCCGAGAAATCAAAGGGCTCGATAGATTCCATCAGAGAGTCATCCATTTTCGTCGAGCCGTCGACGGGCACCCTCTCAAATCCGAGAGCACCTGCTCTTGTCACGGAATAATAGCTTGTTTCGGTATAATAGTAATTGCTGTCACTCCACAAGCGCACGCGGGATGCCTTGTATCTGATATTCGCATCCGCATCGGCGTCAAAGAGCCATACAGGCACGTACACACCCTTTACCTCGTCGATATGATTCTGCTCTGTAAATGCCTTGGGAAGAAGTCTTTTACCGCTGTAATGCTTTTTCAGAGCCTCAACGGCGGCTTTCTTATCAAGCTTAAACGGGATTACGTAATCGGGCTTAAGCGAGCCTGATAACTGTCCCCTCATCACTACCGGATTTCCGCAGAAAGGGCAGCTTGTAGCGGCCGTGGTTTCATCGCATACAATTTCTCCGCCGCATGCTTGACACACATAAATACGAAGTCCCTCAGCCTCGCCTGCCTGCCACTCGCTTCCCGCCGAAGTATCCCACGACATATCATCCGCGGTTTCATTTTTCAATTCATTGTCATACGACTTGAGAGTTTCAACCTCAAATTCAGTATCACAATACGGGCATTTCATTTTTTGCAGGTTGCTGTCGAATTCAATAGCGCCGTCACAACACGGACATTTATACTGTTGTATTTTTGACAAAGCAATTCACTCCCTTAATTAATTATACTTCAGAGCCGCCAAAACAGAGTCTTGGCGGCTCTGCAATATTGTTTCAAGCAGTTTCCGTATGCTTATATAATGTCTCCGTTATCGAAAGGATCTCCGCATTCGGGACAGAATTTCGGCGCACGGGTGGGATCCTCCGGCTGCCAGCCGCACTTATCGCACTTGTACTGAGGAATTCCCGCAGGCTTTTTACTTCCGCAATCAGAGCAGAATTTTCCCTTGTTCAATGTACCGCAAGAGCATCTCCAACCGTCTTCAGCGGGCTTTGGACTTCCGCATTCAGTACAGAACTTTCCGGTTGAGATCGCACCGCACGCGCACTTCCATCCGTTTGCAGGCTGAGGCTCGGGCTTTTTTGCTCCGCATTCTTGGCAGAACTTTCCTGTTGCGGTTGCTCCGCAAGAGCATTTCCAACTATCAGATTCGGCTGCTTCCTGCTTCATCTGTTGCTGCTGTACGCCGATATTGTAAAACTGTCCTGCTGCGTTAAAACCGCCGCCCATAGCGTTACCGCTCATACCCATTCCCATAAATCCGGTGACAGCACCTGCGGAATTGCCCGCAGCCGTTTCCATTGCGTTTGCGGTCGCGGTAGTCATACGTCCCGCCATCATAAAGGGATTGGTTCCGTAGCTTGCGGCATCCTCCATCTCCTGAACCTTCTTCATATCCTCATCCGTGAGGGTAATGGGGTTCAAGGCGATCTTTTCAACCGTGATACCTCTTGATTCTACCCACTCTGCCTGAAGAGCTTCATTCATAGCCTTCTTAAGCTCATTTACCTTTGCAGGAAGCTGTGCGGGGCGAAGCTCCATTTCGGCAAGAGCACCGAACGCCGGCTGAAGCGCGGAAATGAATTCAGTCTTCAGCTGATCGTCTATCTGATCACGTGTATATTCATATTCAACGTTTCCGCATACCTTGGTATAGAACAGAATCGGATTTGTGAGGACGTATGAATACATGCCGTTGCAACGCACGTTAACGGTTCTTGTCACGCCGATACGTTTGTTTGTTACCTCAAAAATTATCGGGCTGGGAGTACCGAATCTGTTGCCCGTGATCTCTTTGGTGTTAAAATAATATACTCTCTGGTCCTTTCCGGTATCGCCGCCGTAGGTAAATCGTTTACCGATAGCCTTGAAGGTCTCAGCGATGCTCGTTCCAAGATTTCCTGAAAAAATTGAAGGTTCTGTCGACGTATCGTATACAAATTCTCCCGGCTCGGCGCAAACCTCAGCCACCTTGCCCTGCTCTACGATGATCATGCATTGTCCGTCAGCAACCGCAATAGTCGAGCCATTGCTGATGATATTATCGTTGGCTCTGGTGTTGGAAGATCGACGGCTTACGCGCTTTTGACCCTTTCTAACCAGAACGTCTGACGGAAGAGCTTCACAATAAAAATATTCCTTCCACTGATCGGCAAGAACTCCGCCGATCGATCCAAATCCTGCTTTGATAAGTCCCATAATAGAAACCCCTTTCTTTTTTATAATTATCCCATTGTAATCAATTCTAATATATTTATTTAATTATAACACATTTTTTTGCTTTTTTCAATAGCAGATTTAGATTTATAATAAAAACAATCAGCCGTTCCGATTTTTTTCGGAACGGCTGCTTATATAATTTGTTATCAGAAACAAAAATTATTGTATTCCCGTTGTTTCCTCGGGAATTGCAGCGTTTTTCACGGGGATTGTGATCTTCTGACCATCATAAATATAGTTAGGATCGTCTATACCGTTATAATCGCATATTTCCTTAACCGTAACGCCATATCTTTTCGCGATATTAGTAAGCGTTTCGCCCTTACCAATGGTATACTTAATGAAACTGTACTCTTCGGTGGTTTCGGGTTCTGTTGAGGTTTCAGGCTCGGTTGACGTTTCGGGTTCGGTCGTTGTCTCGGGCTCTGTGGTAGTCTCGGGCTCTGTGGTAGTCTCCGGTTCGGTGGTTGTTTCGGGCTCGATTGTAGTTTCGGGCTCGATTGTAGTTTCGGGCTCGAGCTCTGTAGTCTCGTCTTCAAAGGGATCGAACATACCCGCTCCGCTTACGGGAGTAACCACTACCGTTGAATTTTCAATAATATAATGATCGTTATTCTGGTTGTTCGTACCGTAGAAGATCGACGTTCCCCAATGCGGGATGAATATGATCTTTGCGGTCTCCTCTCCTGTCAATGCGGTCAAATCAAGATTAAACACAAAATCGGCCCTTCTAATCTTGCCATCCACACCGATCTGCTGAGTGTGATATCTCTTGGTACTTGTACCCACCGTTATCTGCACCACGCAATAACCTGTTGACGCCTCGCCCTTCTTATCAAGCGTTACTGAATATACGCCATGGGAGAGCACGTAGCTTCCGTCTTCCTGCGGATCGACTGTCACCTCGGGATTCAGCGACGTAACCGTTACTACGGCTTCAACGTCAAAATTGGAGGGTCTGATCACGCTGTGAGTGGAGGTAATTGACGTTGAAAAATAAGCAAATGCCGAAAAGCTCATTGCGATCAGGCACGCGATCATAATAACAGTCGTTATTCCAACTCTGACGAGCATGACTTTATCGCTTATCTTCCCTTTTTCGGGTATATGAAAATATTCCTCGTAGAACTTTTTCATATCGTCTACCTCCTTTCTTAAAATGTAATGATCTTAGTTTTTTTGCTGTGTTGCGCTTACGATAATACCAAGTTCGACCTTGGGAACCGTGTTTCCGCGGTAGTTTGCCTCGTTGTCAACTTCCTCGGGCATTCGGACTATCAGCGCCATGTAAACCACGCCGTCTTCCTCAAGCTCGGCAAGATCGGTCGCGTAATTATTAAGCTTCATGGTTGCGACGTTCTTTGCGAGGTCGCGCGTTTCAATCAAGTCGTCAAGTTCTTCCTCGGTGTCAGCCGTTACAAGCCCGAATCGCAGATAGTCCTGCAGATTGAACTGTCTGCCGAAGAGATTGGTCGCCACGGTATAATCTGTGACATTGACCGCTGTTTTGAAGTCGAAGGGCACGCTTCCCTTATTCTCGATCTTCAAGACGACGACCTGAACGTATCCCGGCTCATAAAGAGCATTATCGTCAAAAAGCTTCGTTTGGCTGTCTACGACCTCGTAGGTGCCGTCCTCGAGTCTGTGCGAGACCTCAAGATCGAACTCGGCTACGTGGAAAACGTTCTTGATCTCGTTTGAAACGTCGGAGAACCAGGCAAGGGATGCGCCGGTTCCGAGCAAAGCCCACACGACAAGAACGCACAAGCTGAGGGCCAAAGCGATCTTTTTATACGATTTTTTAATTCTTTTCACGCTTCATCCCTCCTTTCCTTGGGTCATTACTGCGCAAAATTAACTTTTTCTTCTTCCTTCTCGCGCTTACGGCGGAAGATGAAGAAGATCACTATCACCGCGCAAGCGGCACATACGACGATCCACCAAAAACCATCGTCACCCGTCTGAGGCGGGAAGGGGTCGGTGGGGTCGGTCTCGAATTCCTCGACCATGAATTCCCAATCTATGTATCCGATTCGGTCGCTGTATTCGTTTCCGAGCTCGACGGGGACGTCAAGCGTTACGTCAAGATTGACCGTGCCGCCCGAATAGAGCGTTCCGAGATAGACCCAATCGGTAAGACCGGCGGTCTGATCGGCTGCGGCGTCAAACATATACGCCATCTTGTTCTTCTCGCTCGTCTTGACGGTCAGATGCAGCTTTGATAGGAAATCCGCAGAGTCCGCATCCGCGCCGAGGGAACGGAGATATATCTTGACCTTGATATTCTTGGCGGCGTCGTTTTTGACCGTGATCGTCTGGGTCAGACTGTCACCCGGCATGACGCTCTTGAAGTTCGGGAAAAGGTCGGTAAGCGAATAATCTGTTCCGGGGGCGAAAACAAAGCCGTTTGCCTGCCCGTGATACGTGACCTTGCCGCCCGCGGCTTGCGTGGGCAGGACGAAGGAAAGCAGAAGCATCAGCGCGATAATGAGAGAAATTGATCTTTTCATGACTGTTCCCCCCTCCCTTATTCCTTAGGCCAGCCCGAGGCGGTATAGGTATTATTATCGGTTATGGGGTTGTTCTCGCTCTGAACGGCGTGGGCGATTACCGAGAGAGTCAGAGTCTTGCCGATATAGCTGTTATCGACCTTCGAGCCGACGATCTCAACGTGCGAGAAGACGTTCGGGGTCGTCTCGCCGGGCTTCACGATGCCTGTGTAGTAATACCAGCCGTCGTGGAACTCCCAGAGCTCCTCGTTGATATTGAGCTTGAAGCAATCCTCAGCCGAAAGCTCCTTGGAGTCGATGCCGTAAACGATCTTGACGCGCAGATAGAAGGGATGCGCGCAGTCGTTTTCGATGCTGACCCGCTTGGAAACGATATCGCCGGGGATGATATATACGCCTTCCTTGGGGAAATCGGTCCCCTGGTCGGTCTTTTCATGGATGATGAAACGGATACTGCCGGAGGTCACGACGTTGGTGGCATTGCCGACTGTTGAATAATATGCAAGAGTGCCCTGCGAGAAAAAGGTCAGTATCACGGCGATCAGAGCGATAGTCATGATCTTGAGTTTGATCTTTCCTAACATAGTGTCCTCCTTTTTGTTTTTTTTTCTTTCTCAGCGATCAAAGGATATAATCTCGATTATACCCTTTGATCGCCGCCCAACCCACGGATGTGGGTTGGGGGGATGTGTGGTGAATTAGCTGAAATAAACACTATAGCGGTTGATCATATAGATCAGCTCGTCAATGGTAAGGTTGCCCTTGCCAATAGAAACTTTAAGATATGCACCGCCTGCGGCATTGAACATTTCCTCGGAGAGAGGACAAATTGCGTTCAATTCCTCATAGGTGTAGAGACCGTAGGTCTCGATATCCTTGGCCATCTGCTCGTAATCGTATGTCATAGTCTCGGGATCGACCTCGAATATGTTGAACAGACCGCCAACGCCACCGGGCATCGAAAGCATACCATTTACGAAGTAGCAAAGGTGTCCTTCTGTTACAGGGCTCCATGCGGTTGTGACTTCGTTTTCAATGACAACGTCAACAAGCTGTACCTTTTCAAGGGAGTCGCCGTTCTGCTTTGCAAAGGTGTGACCTATGTAGTCAGAAGCATTTGCATCAAGGTAAACGTACTTGTTGAGATCGTAATCCCAGAAGCCGTGCTCGTAAATAACCTTAGCCTCTGTGCCATCGGAGAATATAAGCTTAATTACCTCATAAGTGGTTTCAGGATCGCTGTCAACGAACATGATAGGAGCCTTATCAAGCTTTCCAGTCTCCATGTTCCATACGAGAAGCTCTTCGTTGCCGGTCAGGGAGTCCACACGCACCTGTGTGCCGTCTGCAAGGGTGATGAGAGTGTCGGGGGTGATGCAGCTAGTGTCTTCGCCATCTCCCGACTTTCCGTTGTTAGGATTACTGATTTTATAGCCAACATAATAATAGTACGTTGCATTGTTAGAATCCGTAAACTGATACTGAACAATCACCGCCGCATCATAGTTACGGGTGCTGCTACTAAATCCAAGCCCCGAAGGAGACTTGTAGGCTAAAGCACCATTAAATGCTTCGGGGGCATCTTCCTGGCTGGATGACGAGTAACAGAAAATTTTACCGCCTGTACGGCTCAAGTTAGCATCGTTATAACTTGTAAACACGTTATTTTCAACCTTAAGCTCGTTTCCTTTTATAACCTTAAGATTACTGGGCATTTTGCCGTCGGTGCCGGTTTTGTTGTTATGGCTATACTCGGTACCATTGGCGTCGGTGATAGATATTACGTTCTTGAAAACGTAATAGAATACCTGACACTCTTTGCTTGTTGTATTTCTGTTAACATTCGCCGTTACAATGGGATAAACGATTGTTTTATCACCAACCGTAATCTTACCCCAAGAAGTTCCGTCTGCTGTAACACCTTTTGCAGAAATGTAAGTATTGTTATTGTAGAGAATTTCTTCCGTTACAGTACTAGTACTATTCGTATCAACAAATGTGAACTCAGCGTGTTCAGCTTGCGGTTCAACAATCGCTACGCTAACAACGTCGGTCTTGCTGTAAGTCACAGTGAAGGTTTCCAGCTCACCGTTCTTGTCAAATCTATAGTTGTAAGGATCTTCGTAAGTATACGTAATTGTATACTCGCCTGCCGCATTGAACGAAATCTTACTACCCTTTTCTACGGCGTTACCATTAAGCTTAACAGTGTAGTTAAGGGAATTGCCGAGCTTGGTAGCATTCAGGATAAAGGGATCATATTGGAAGATATCGCCCTCATCCATAGAAATCAGAATCTTTTCACCGTCAAAGTAACAATAATCATTCTTTCCTGCTTCCTTGGGAATGTAGTTGCCCTTTTCCTCGTTGTCATGATCAAGCAAAGCGGAAGGCTTAATTACACCTTGGCCTAACGTAACATATTCTGCGGGATTCTCTGCAACACTTGACTCTGTAGGAACGGTTGTATAAACTTCACCGTTTGCACCCATAAAAGACACGGTGTTCTTATTACCAGCGCCCGTAACACTGATGCCACTGGTCATCAGAATAATACCGGAATTAACCCACTGAACACTTCCGATAGTGTACTGCAAAGCACTGTTTGAGTTATTAAACATTCCACTAACAAATTGATTTGCATATGAGTTGCTAAATTCATCGTCAGAGGAAATATGATTATATTGCTTGAGGCCATTTTGGACGGTAATGGATGTAGCAGAGGAGTTAACCATTTCATAGTACACCACAATGCCAAGACCGATTACGGTAGAGCCGTTCTCTGCCTTATCGTTTCCAAGCGCTTGGTTGATGGTCGTGACATTATCCAGCGTCAAATGACCGCTTCGAACGTCGATATTTGCGAAATTGCCGCCCTTAACAGTAGTACCCTTGACCGTCAAGCTACCGCTATTGATACGAATGGGAGCTGCGGTGTTAGACAAATAGCAGTTTGTGATGGTGCTATTTCCGGTGCTGATGATAAGAGCACGGTTATAATCATTCGCTGCCTGTGCGCCATATTCAGTATATACCTTGCCGACAACCTTCACATTGTCAAGGTTCGCACCTGCCAAACCGATAATATAGTTTTCAGAGACGTTTCCGGTTCCAGTAGTAGGAGATTGGGTACAATCAATGGTAAATCCGTTACCGTACAAGGTTGCGCCACCGTTGAGATACAACGTACTAACTGTGGTATTACCAAGCAATACGGAAGAAACGCCGTAGTTGGAAATTTTACCACCTTCAGCTACGTTGGTTGCATCAACAACCTCAAGATTGATTTCAACAGGGTATGCACCATCTGCACTGATAGTAACCTTTACAACACCGGTACCGGAGAACTGAATATTTCCGTTTGTCCAAGTTGCAGTAGATGTGAATTTACCTGCAGCATTTCCTGCAACATTTGTAATTGTTACATTTACATACGAAAGTTGAACCGCAGTCTCGATTTCACCAAAGATACTTCCAACAGCAACGGTATTCTGATTACCTACTCTGTATAGGAAATTCTGTGTGAACTTCTTGGTAAACTTATCGACCTTATTTACAGTAAATGTGGTTTCGGTTGCCGCGCAATACTTGTCGTCATCTACAATGGAAACAGTCCATGTACCTTCCTTTACGAGATCAATTGTCTTGGTTGTCCAATCGGAGCTTGTGCCAGTAACTGTAGTTTCGGTTCCGTTAGGATCGGTTATAGTTGCGGTCACATTGCCGATAGTTACACCATCCTTAGCGTCAAAAAGTTTGCCAAGAGTGATCTGTGTATAGGCGTTCTGTGCAGAAACATTATTTACAGTAAACTTTTCTACTGCAGCTTCCTCATTAAGATAAATTACAGTAGGAGTACAGAATATGTAGTCTGTAATAGAAATCTTTGCGGTACCTGTAGAATCTTCTGCAAAGGTAATTGTGCTATTTTCCCAATTGTCCTCATCAAGAGCGAAGGTAGCACTTACCTTATCTCCCTCGATTACAGGAGAAACCGATACGTAAACAGAATTAGTGTTAATGGTTACACCGTTTTTAGCTTTGAAAAGATCACCGATTCTGATTGTCTCGCCGACTTTGTAATCCTTGGGAGTGTATCCAGCATCTTCAAACTTCTCAACAGATGCTTCCTGATTGCCTTGAGTAATGTCCAAATTCGTTACACCATTAAGATTAGAGAATCCTCTGGATGTAACCCCCCAACCGTAGCCGGTTACGAGGTTATTGAACTCGAGGTAGATGTGCTGCTTATCTTCCTTGAGGTCTGCTTTGCCGTCACCGTTTTCGTCGATGTACTTTTCGCCGTTTTCGCCGTTATGATAGCCGGCATCTTCGTGGTTCCAAACCGCGCCGTCCTTGAAGTGGTAGCAGGTTGCGTTTTCGGTAGCGTGATCGCCGTTAACTACAACGTAGTTAGCGCGTCCCGTGGTGGGAATTGCAGTTGTTTCGCCTTTAAGGTTGGTAACGGTCTTGTTTTCCACATCTACAGATGTAACCTGTTCCAGACGGCTCATCTGATAGTCGTGTGTGTATGAAGCTGTTGTATTGTCAATGATCTCGCAATAGTAATAATCGTTCCAAGTACCAAAGTGAACGGTACAGCCGGATGCTGTGATGCCGTCCATCTTGGGGTAAACGTGGCCGTCGATGGTCTCGTTCTCACGAACAGAACCGATGAGCATACCTGTGTAACGGTAAGCGTAATACTGGTAGTTTGCGCAGACGTCGTTATACACGTCCATCACTGCGGAAACGTGGCAGTTCTTAAAGTCGATACCTGCGTTCTTGGGAGTGCCTGCCGAGGTCTGTCCGCTTGTGGGATAGTACTGACCTACGATACCGCCGCACGCGACGTCGTAAGAACCCCAGAGCGCGGAGATCTTATTGGAGTTGTCAACCGTGATGTTGGTGAAGGTGGTCTTAAGGCCTGCGTCCTTCGCGTACCAACCTACGCAACCGACGATACCGCCGTTGCCTATGTTATATACGCGGGGGTTACAGTTTGTGATAGCGATATTCTCGAAAGTAGCGCCCTCTGCATATGCCGCGATAACGCCGGTGGTTGCAATTTCACCGTCGGAGGAGAAATTACTTACTGTAAGGTTCTTGACGGTACCGCCGTAAACCTTACCGAAGAGACCCATACCGTCGCGGTAATACTGTTCCTCAGGGCTGTACCAATCGTGGTCGCCCTTCATCTCCCAGGTGTTCTGGTAGAAGTTTGCGATGGTGTGGCCGTTGCCGTCGAAGGTGCCTTCGAATGCGTAGAAGCCTGTTGTAACCGCAACGCCGGTCTTTTCATATTTACCATCGTCGCTATTATAACCGATGGGGTAGAAAATGATATCGGGGTTATTTTCGCTTTCCTTGTCGCCAAGGTTGATATCAGAAACGAGTTTGATGGTTTGACCTTTAAAGCTATCCGCTGTCTGACCATTCATACCGCCTACGATTGCGCTGAGTGCTGCAAGCTGGTCGGCGTTGGCAATCTGAAGTTCAGTTGCATTAGCATCATACCAAGAATAGTCGAACTCGCCTTCCCATTTAGGGGGTTCAGCTACCAAAGCAACCTCCGAGAAGGATGCGAGAGCCATTGTGACGTCGCCGGTTACGGGGTCGTAGGTGAACTCGTTGTGCGCGTCAAGCTCTGCGGCGTCTGCTACGTAGGTCATTTGGACGGGTGTGCCGTTCTCTACGTGATAGAGCTTGTAGTTACCCATGTTCAGTCCCGTCATCATTGCCTTCGGTACTGTGATAAGCATGGGGACGGTATTGCTTGCCGCTACGCCCGAAATATGTACGTCGAGCGAGCGCTTTATTTCATTAACACCCAAGGGGATTTCTACTTTGCTGTTTGCCATCTCGGAAACAGAAAGCGTCATGCTCGTCGTTCCCGCTTCAAGCTGTACTCCTGCGGGTACGGTTGCGTATACGGGAGCGGAGGAGGAAGAAATTGTAAGCTCCGTGGATACCTTATTATTGGCATCGGGGGTTACGGTTACCGTGATGCCTGTGGTAAGGTCGGTCTCGGGGAAGCTTGCTCCGTCGTCATAGTCATTGCCGAAGCTGTCGTTCTCGGAAATGACCTGCGTTGCAATTACGTTAATTCCAAGCTCGATCTTGGGAGCGGCAAAGTTCTTTGCGTGGTTCGCCTCGTTGCCGACTTCCTCGGGCATGTAGACTACCAGCGCAACGTACTGCGCGGGTGCGCCTGCCTCGATCTTGTCTGCCTTGGTGTAGCCCTTAGAAATGAGCTCCGACTTTGTGAGCGCATCGCGAGCCTCTTCTCTGCCGGCGAATTTGGTCGTTACGTTGTCGACCGCGCCGAAATAGATATAATCGGAAAGCTTGAATTCTTTGCCGTTTACGTTGGTCGAGCCGGTCTCGGAGACGATGTTAACGCCAAGCTGATACTTGAGCGCGAGAGTTCCGAGGTTGGATACACGGAGGTATGCGACCTCTGTGTGGCCGGGCTCCCAACGGGAATTGTCGTCAAAAATTTCCGTGGTGCTGTCCACAGCCTTCCAATTGCCCTTCGAGTCGAGATATTCAAGCTCAACGTCGAGGTTGCCGGCTGTGATAATGTTGTTCACGCTGGATACGCTGTCCGTGAACCATGCGAAGGTCGAACCCACAAGCATGGATACACACAGAAGCAACGCGATAAAGCTATGAAGCAACGCGTGCTGTTTCTTCTTCATTATTTTTCTCCTTGGGATTGTTTTTTCGGCAATCAAAGAGTACAAGATTTCTTATACGCTTTGATTGCCGCCCAAGGCACATAGGCCTTGGGATTGGCAAAATTGTGTTTTGGAATCAGATTATTATTTAGCTTTGATCTTGAACGTGGAGGTTACTGTATCCCAGTAAGTTTCGTAGCCTTCGTTCATACAGATAAGCTTTGATTCGTCGCCTTCGGTATAAGTGTAGCCGGTTGCGGGCTTGAGGTTGAATGCCGCGAAGTTGGCTCCTTCTGCTACTGTGAACTTAAAGGAACTGAAATCTGCAAAAAGATTTGCAGTATTGTGGTTGGTGCTCAGGGCAAAATGGATAACACCCGTGATAGTGCCCTTGGCAACAGTAGGTGTCAAGCCTCCATTGATGCAAATGTCATCTGCCAGCTCACCGCCGGAAATATTTACCGCGGGATTCCAGCCGTAGAAACCGTTCCAATCAGTATTGTTGGTGCTGATATTGCCTGACATCTTACCGCCGCTCATATTGAATGCTGTGCGGTTGGAAAGTCTGATAGCACCTGCTTCACCGGTTGCAGTATTATTGCACATCTCAAAAGAACCGCTCATATTGATGGTAGAACTGTCGCCTGTATAGATTGCACCGCCGGTAGCAGCAGTATTGCCGGACATCTTACCGCCTGCGAGATTATATGTGGAAGCACCGTAGCCCCAAATCGCACCGCCGCTTGCTGCAGCAACGTTGTTAGATATCTCACCGCCGTTCATGGTAAGATTACAGTTGCTGACCATACGGATAGCACCTGCTGAGCCTGTGGAGCTGTTGTAGCTGATCTTACCAGAGTTAACGGTAATGTGACCGCCGCCCCAAACAGCACCGGAGTCGGAGTTGTTGTTGATGATTTCGCCGCCGTTAAGTGTAAGGGTAGCACCTATGCGAGTACCGAGATTAACCGCGTGTGCGCCGTCATTGTTCTGAAGAACAGCACCATTACCGAGAACGATCTTGGAATTATTGTTTGCAGCAATAAGGTTGCCTGTTACGGTAGCGCCACTATTGACTGTTCCACGGTCGAGAGTTGAATTAACCGTACCGGTCCATACAGCACCGCCGTCAACTTTGATATTTTCCAAAGTCAGAGCAGAATTTGCAGCAACGTTGATGACATTGCCTGTGTATCCGTCCGCGCGGCTGATAGTATATCCGTTACCGTGAATGAAAGCTTCATATTCGATAGAAATAGGTTCATCTACCAAGATATTTCCGATAACATTGATAGCAGATACTTTATCTTCAAGAGCTTTTTTCAGCTCCTCAAGAGTGGAAACAGGTCTGCCGGGAGCAGGAATGGTGATCTTCACGCCGTTGTAAATGATATAGCTATCAGTCTGCTGACCTTCGCGAGCAGGGTCAACTACACCAAAGCCGACACCCATAGCGCAAGTGTAAGAATCCTTATAGTACTTATCGCCGGATACTGCATTTACAGTGGAGTTCTTGATCTCGCCTGCGAGAGCTGCGTTGTGGTAACCTGTACCAACTCCTGCGGCATACTGACCGCCGGTTGCATTAATAGTAGAATCGGTGATATTGATTGTGCAGAGAGGCTGCTGGGAGCTGCAATGAGTATCATAACCCGAACCGATACCTGCACCGTATGCACCGCCCTTAGCGGTAACGGTGGAGTTGGTGATATTGATAGTAGTGCCTGACTCGAGACCGCCTCCGCTTACACGGCTGCCTCCAATACCTGCAGCGGAAACGCCGCCTTCTACGTAAACGATAGTGGAATCAGTAATATTAACTGTAACACCAACGTGATAACGTGCACCGATACCTGCTGCCTTAGAGCCGCCGATTGCCTTAAGAACTGTTACGTTATCAAGAGTGATAACCGCACCGTCCTTGCCGGAACCGATAGCTGCGCCGCCTTCGGGAGCGTCCTTATAATACTTTGTATCAGTACCTACGCCGTAAGCATAAGAACCGGAAGCATAATCGATAGTGATATCCTTGATGCTGATTTCGGTGGTGTTCATACCGCCGATACCGAATGCGCCATTTACGTCATCGGCAATAGCGGTCAGATTACCCTTACCGGAAATATTGAGCTTACCGTTTGCAGTAATTGCAGAGCCGTCAACTGTGGTAGCTGCAAGAGTTGTAGCACCGGTACCCTTGGCATTTACAGTAACGTTGCCCAAAATAACCAGGTTCACATCGCCCGCGCCCTGAACGGACTTAACGGTGGAATTAACTATAGTAAGAGTACCTTCAAAGTTAGCGGGAACCTCGAGAACTCCCTCGGGTTCAATGCAGTTGACCAAGGTTGTATCCTTGTTAGTCAGCATCATAGCGTTAGCCTCAGCAACGGTAAATACCGCTGTTGCCGCATCATACTGATTATCAAAGGAATCTTCCTCATGAGTATACTGAGTTGCATAGAGGTTGATACCGAGATTGATGGTGGGAATTGCTGTTCCGCGATAGTTAGCCTCATTGCCAACCGACTCGGGCATATATACTACGAGAGTAATATAGTCATCGTCGCCTGTTGCAAGAAGATTATTAGCCTTGGTATAGCTGCTGGAAAGCTTGTAAGAACTTGTTACAGCATCACGAGCAGCAGCGCGATTTGCATACGAAACGAGATCGGGTGTTGCAATAGCACCGTACTCGATATGCTCGGAAAGCTTAATATCCTTTCCGTCTTCGGTCTTACCGATGATCTCAGAATCAACAGTTACACCTATCTGATACTTAAGTGCAAGAGTTCCTTCGTTTACTATCTTGAGATAAACGACTTCTGTGTGACCGGGCTCCCAAAGTGTATCCTTTTCGAAGACGTTGGTTTCTGCAGAAACCTTTTTCCACGAATCAGAATCTGTCGGAGTAGTACTCCAGTACAGCTCAATGTCGAGATTACCTGCGGTAATTATGTTGTTTACTGTTGAAACGCTATCTGTGAACCATGCGTACGTAGTTCCGATAAGCATTGAAAAACAAAGCAACAGAGCAACTGCACTGGTCATCAGAGCACGCTTTGTGCCCTTCATTTTTGTCATTTTATGACCTCCTTAAATGGTTTTTCTATATTCAGCAATCAAAAGATACAAGAGACTTATATCCTTTGATTGCCGCCCAACCCACCCTGGGTGGGTTGGGGGCTTGATGATTTGTCTCACGCAGAGACAGTGAATACTTTTTACTTTGAATATTCTACAGTGTAAACGGGAACTCCGTCTGCATTTACGTCGCGTGTGATGGTGTAGCCATCGGGAATTACAAGACCGTTCTCGTTAAAGGTCTGACCTGCAAGGAGTGCGCCCTGATAGTAGGACCAAGGACGGAGGTAGTTGGGAGTGGTGGGAAGCATGCAGCCTTCATCGCCCCATGCGGGGTTAGCGCCTACAAACGTACCGCCGTATACCTTGAAGGAACCGTAACCGGAGTGGTTGAGAAGAACGGAAACGTTATCCTTGAGAGCAACTCTTACAGGGTTAGCGTCATTGTACTGGCCGCGCTTTGCGATATCATCGGCTGTTTCGGTGAATGTAGCGGTGCCTGCAAGAATTTCTTCGATACCATCAGCATTAGTGTCATAGTATCCGGGATCAAAGTAACCGCCGTTGATAGTTACGTTGCAACCGCTGTTCTTAGCACCCATAAAGAGGCCTGTTGTAGCATTTGTAACGTCTTCAGGAGCAATTTTATCTCTGATGAAAGTACCGTTTTCGATTACAAGTTCACCGTAGGGGCAGAAGATAGCCATTGTGGAAACGCCCTTCAAATTGATAGTACCGTTACCGGTAACTGTAAGCTTTGCGCCATCCTGTACCCAAATCAAAGTGTTGGACGTGGTGTTCTGGTCAACGGTGATCGTCTTGCCGTTCAGATCAAGGCAAACTTCTTTGCCGGGAGCGATAGATGTGATCTTATCAAACTCTACGTCGTTTGCGAGTACAACCGTACCGCCGTTAGCAAATACTTCCTTAATGTCATCAAGATCATTTGCTACGCCGCCTTCAGGAAGAACAACCCAGTTCTCGCCCTTCTTAACAGCCTGGTAGCCTGTCTTTACCCAAGCGGAGGGATCGAATCCGAACGTACCGCCGGTAATGATAACTTCGCCGTCACCAAGGATACCTGCGGTATAACCGGAACGTGTGGAAGCCTTGCCGAAAGTACCGCCGTTTACGTAAACGGTTGTTCCTGTGCCTGCATAGATGTATGCACGCTTCTGATTCTGAGTAGTCTTAGTGAAATCAGCAAAATCGCCACCGTTGATGGTGATTACAGTGCCTGCACCCTCTGCGTAGAAGAGATAACGACCCGAAGTGCTTGTGGAATTAACCTCAACGCTACCGCTGTTGAATACGACCTCACCGCCGTCAACAGCGCCAACTCCACCGCCGCCGGACATGATGTCTACGTCGTTATATTCTGTCTTAGCACCTGTACCGCTTGTAACGTTAGAATACTCAGCCGCGCTGCCGGCATTGATATCAACGTCTTTGAGAGTAGCATTGCCGTGGTTTTCAAAGCCTCTGTCGGGGGCAATGATTACACCGCCGTTTACGGTTACGGTACCGTGGTTGGTCAGCGTTTCTTTAACAATGGGAGAGGTGAAAGTCTTGGTCTCGCCTACGTTTACTACGTAATCCGCATTTTCATCATACTTGTTATCAAAGCTGTCGTTTTCATACTCAAGCTGAGTAGCAAGGAGATTGATACCAAGATTGATAGTGGGAATAGCCTGAAGCTTTGCATAGTTTGCATCATTTCCAACGGAAGCGGGCATATAAACAACCATCGCAACAACTGCTTCCTGCGCGGGAAGAAGTGTCTGGTTTTCGGGGGAAGAATATGCCTTATTCAGCTTCATGGGATTTCCGCTTACAGCTGCAACAGCCGCAGCACGAGTTGCGTATGCGCCGGTAACGGGAGTAACACCGTATTCAATGTAATCGGAGAGCTTGAAATTACCGCCGTTTACATTTACGGAGCCGGTCTCGGAAGCTACAGCAACATTCAAGATGTACTTAAGCGCGAGCGTTCCCTCGTTAACAACCTTAAGGTAAACTACTTCGGTATAACCGGGTTCCCAAAGGCTATCGGAGAAGATGTTGGTGTTTGCATCTACAGGATTCCAATTCTGAGCATCGGTGCTCCAGTAGAGTTCGACATCGAGATTACCGGCAACGATCTTATTATTGACAGTTGCAACGGAATCCGTAAACCACGCGTACGTGCTGCCTACGAGCATGGAGAAGCATACGAGAAGTGCAATTCCGCTCATCAGGAGCGCACGCTTTGTGCTTCTTGTCTTTTTCATTGTAAAGACCTCCTTAAATGTTATTTGCTTTATTCAGCAATCAAAAGATACAAGAGACTTATATCCTTTGATTGCCGCCCAACCCACCGAGGTGGGTTGGGAAGCTGGGATAAATTAGTTCAGGCCATTAACGGTGACGTTTGCTTCACCGTTCTTAATCTGCCACAGGCCGTTGAAGTCGCTATCAACGACGTTGTTGCCTTCGAAGTTGACAGTGTAAGTACCGCCCTGGGAACCATCATAGGAAACAGCAGCAACATGGATGCCGTTCCAGGTATTGGCAGCAGCGGTAGCGTTAAAGGTACAATCCTTTACAGTAACGGTCTGAGCAACATTGGTACCGTCCTGGTATACCAGAATGGCGCGGCCATCGGTGTTGAAGGTACAGCCGTTAAATACTGCCTTGGTAGCACCGCCAACGCGGAGATACTCGTTGGTGATGTTGAAGGTACAGTTATTGAACTCGCTGGTGCCAACGCCCAAATTGTAGGTGTTCTGAATAACGCAATTATTGTAAACAGCACTCAGGCGAGCAAATCCGGCGTACAACTGGCTATTGGTCTTGATGGTTACACCGTTGAAGGTAACGGTTGAGCCGTCAAGGTTGTAATCAAGCTGACCGTTTGCTTCACCCTGACCTGCGGGAACAACTTCAATAATTGCCTTGTGAGAGCCACTGATGGTGAGAGTCTTTCCCTTTGCTGCTGCAGGCATATGGTATGTACCATCTGCGAGCTGGATAGCAGTAGCGCCGTTATTGATAGCAGCCGCAAGTTCTACATCATTTGTTACCTTGATAGAATCGAAGGTATAAGAGTAAGTACCGATTGTGATGTACTCGCCGGTTTCTACATTAGCAGAACCAGAATTAGCATTGGGGTCAATGGTAGTTTCATAGAGACGGAGTTCAACAGTCATAGTAACGCCGGCCATAGCTGCAGGATCAACTGCGAATGCGCCGCAGTTGAACTTCTCAACGAAGTTGCAGAGCTCCTCGTAGTTCATAGAGATACCTGCGTATTCAAGCATACGAACGGAAGTATTAGCGGCAATGTCGCCAAATCCGTCAAGCTCGAATGCAAGCCAATCAGGGCTATAGAAATCATACTGACCCGCAAGACCGATTGCAGCATCATCTACGTCCTTATCAAAGGAAGCAACGAAGTCAGCATGCCAGTAACGGTAAGCGTTAAGCTGTGCCTCATCGTAAGTATCTGTGGTTTCAAATACATATGCTGTGTTGAGCGTGTAGGTGTTATTGTTGATGGTGGTAACTGTGGGCATTTCGGACAATACGGTTACATGTGCAAAGGGAGGATTGCCATCAAACTTTGCATTTTCATCGTATTCAGGTCCAAAGCTATCACCCTCGTAAGTAAGCTGAGTAGCGTAGAGGTTGATACCGAGAGTGATCTCGGGAACAACTTCACCGGTACGATAGTTTGCCTCGTTACCAATTGTGTAAGGCATGTAAACAACGAGAGCTACGTACTTTTCGGAAGCGCCTGTATCACCTACAGGATAAAGGCTACCGCTTCTGTGAGAGCTATTTGCAACATCCTTAAGACGAGTAGCCATAGGAGCTGCGTTCTGTGCTGCATCAAGAGCTGCTTCACGAGATGCGAAAGGTGTATCAACGTCCTCGATTACATCGCAATAGATATAATCAGAGAGTCTGAGGGGCTCGCCTTCAACATTGATGGATTCAATTTCCTCAGCAATGTTAACGTTGAGCTGATACTTGAGAGCAAGTGTGCCGAGGTTGGAGACCTTGAGGTAAACAACTTCGGTGTGACCGGGCTCCCAAAGGGTGTCCTCTTCGAACACGTTAGTGTCTTTGTCAACAGCTTCCCAGCTGTCGCCGTCGTAGTATTCCAACTCTACGTCGAGGTTACCGGCAACGATCTTGTTGTTGACGGTTGCGACGGAGTCGGTGAACCAAGCGAATGTGCTGCCTACGAGCATGGAGAAGCACACGAGAAGTGCCATTCCGCTCAGAAGGAGAGCACGCTTGGTGCTTTTGATTTTAGTCATTTTATGACCTCCTTTTGAATTTCGGCGCGTTTATTTGCGCCTGTGTGCGGTTCAGTTGACAATTAGTTCATGCCAACTGCCTGGAATGCCTCGTATGCAGTATCTACGCCGTCGCCGAGGTTCTCTGTCTGAACTGCTTCAGCGAGAATGGTAAGATCGAATTCGCCGCCTACGAATACCATGTCAGCCTGAGTAAGCTGAGTGGGGATTACTACTGTGTTGAACAGGCAAGCAGTTTCATCGGGCTTAAGGATCTTGTTGAGGTAGAATACCATTGTGTAATAAGATCCGTTAGCATCATTTGAGTACTGACCAACTTCATAACGTGTCCAGAGGGACTCGTCGTGACCTTCGAACATGGTGCCGAGATCGTATCCGTTTCCGAGAGCCGCGATCCAAGCATCAGCGTTGTTTACGGTTACCTTTACACGAATGTACTGGTCGTATGCGCCGGTGTTCTCAACGTAAGGCTCCTTGTGGTAACGACCACCGGGGAGGATGTCCTTGTATTCTGCACCGTCCTGTTCCTTTGTAGTGGTATCACCATCTACGTACTCCCATACGTCTACCGAGAAGATCTCGTCAGGAGTATCTGCGGAATCAGCGATCATGAACTTGTTGGTTACATCATCGGAAGCACTGAACCATGCAAGGGTACCCATAGAGATAATAGCTGCCAGAGATACTGCCAAAGCTGTTACAAACACTTTCTTTTTTGTCAATTTCATTTTGTTTTCCTCCTTTCCGAAAAATTATATTTCAAACTCATGCTTGTCGGAATTCCTTTAACAAACACGAATCTAAAATCTTATTTGTCTTCCTTCTGCGGTTCTTCGCCCGCTTCTTCCTTATTTTCTTCGCTCTTCTCTTCGCTCTTCTCTAACTCTTTCTTCTTGCCCGCGATCATATCGGGAAGGAAGACGAAGATTATCAGCAGAATGCCGCCCGCGATGGTTATGTACATGCCGGGAGGATTCTGGACAAAATCCGAAATGTATCCGAGAAGCGGAAGCTTAAACTGCGGAACGCCGATCACGTTATTGAAATGAACGGGATCGTTATCCTCGATCTCATTTGCCAGACCCTTTGTATAGAAATGCTTCTTTTCCGCGTCGATACGGACGACACGGTGGGTCGCAACCACGAGATCTTCATTCAGAATAAAGGTTATATCATCGCCGACTTCTATGGTGGCGGGATCGACGGGCTTGACGTAGATAAGATCGCCTACGCTATACTCGGGCTCCATACTGCCCGAAATTACGTTGAATACGCGGTATCCGAGCAATCTTGAACCCATAAGAAATACTGCGCAAAGTACTACAAGCACAACCAAAACGGTTGAGACTACGTTCCATATTTTTTTCCAAGTCTGATTCATTTATAGTTACCTTACTCCTCGGTATCTTCTTTCTGCGGTTCTTCCGACGGCGCCGGGGCTTCCGTCTTTGATTCAAGCTGTGCCTTGAGTGCCTGGAGCTCCGCGAGCATCTTTGCGTTTTCTGCGCGCTCTTCCTCGATCTTAGCCTTCTCCGCGTTCATCTCGTCCATCTGTTCCTTTCTGTAGCGGCGGAACAGGCGGAAGAAGTTGATTCCCTGATAGATGATAAGCAACATAAAGGGAACGAAAATGCAGATAAAGTAACCCTGCGTGGTTTTAAGGAAATTGAAGAACGTACCGAGCTTCGGGATATGAGTCTCGTACTTACCCAATATATAAGGGAAGGTTACGATCGTATCGTCGTCGATATCGGTCGTGGTACCGTATGTGATAAATCCGGGATTTCCCTCAGCGTCACGAGTCAGTCTTCTGATCTTATGGGTGATGGTCTCGCCGAAGCTTTCGCTGTTCTGCGAGAGATAGGTAATGATATCTCCCTCTTTCAGGGTGGAAGGATCGACTTCCTTAATAAATATAAGATCTCCTGCGTCGAAATCGGTCTTTGCCATCGAGTCCGAATTGACTATGTACGCCTTATAACCGAACAGATCGCGGTCATTGCGATTGAAGGTGTTGACAGAAACGACGGTAAAGATCATCATAAATACTGCCAGCGCAACTACCAGCCAGACAAATACCGTCTTTATTACATTTAGAACTTTCTTCATATTTTAGTAAAACATCCTTCCATAAAGATGGCTTTTATCGCAGGCATCTGATAAATTCGCCGACGATTTAACAGATTTTCAATCCAAATATTGTATATCGCAGAGTTCAACACTCATCGGGTATTTTATTATATCACTAATTTCTATTTTTTTCAAGTGTTTTTCTATCGTTTTTGAAATTTTAACACAATGTTTACTTTTTTAATAAATATTTTTTCGACTTTGAGCAGTATATAAAGATTAAATTTGTATGCGCCGTCAAAAAAATCGTCAGCATACACTGAAAGCCTCTTGTTTCAAGGGGCTTTTATATTTATTAACAGAGTGTTGAACTCTGCGAAAATGCGATACGTAATAAAATTCGATATAACAGAAAAGGTTCAGCACTTGCGTCCTGAACCTTTTTATTATTGAAAGATTACTTCTTTGTTACGTTGGTGATGTGGGTGTTAACGCCCTCGTACCAGTAAAGGAAGCCGTCGATATCAACTACGTCGCCTTCCTTGAGCTCGCCGACTGCCTTGTAAACCGCGGTGTCAGGATCGGTGAGGTAACGCTCTACGCAGAAGCTGTACTCAGCGCCGTCCTTGGAAACGGTTACGTAGATATCGTCGCCGGGCTCGCCGTTCTTATACTCAACCTTGGAAACGGTAAGACCCTTGAAGGTAACGAACTTGTTCTGATGCTTGATGAGCTCATCCTTGCCGAGAAGTGCGGTAACGTCGGTAGCCTCAGCAACCCACTTTTCGCTCTCAACGAACTCGAACTTAGCGTCAACGATCTCAACTTCGCCTGACCACTCAGCCTTGTAGCCGGTAACCTTGATCTTTACGCCCTTGGTAAGCTTTGCTGCATCTTCCTCGGAGCATGCCATCTCATAGCAGAAATATGCACCGTCGGGATCCTGAAGGTAAGCGGTGATCTTGTTTTCCCACCAGGACTGGGTAGCCTGAACGTATGCTTCGATAACGACCTCAGCATCCATAGCTGCTGCATCGTAATCTGCATAGGACATAACGCCCTCTGACTTCTTTGCGGGGTCGAACTTTTCAGCGCATGCGAAAAGCGAAACTGCCATGCAAAGGATCATAAGTACTGCTAAAAACTTTTTCATTTTCGTTCTCCTTTAATAAAAGATTTTTAATAAAGTTTTTACGGGTATCATTATACACCAAATTTGTACTTTTGTCAACTATTTCCTTGATTTTTTCTCTTTTTCAGCGTTTGTACCAAAATATTTATGCCGATAAATACCCACGCTGTGGCAATGAGCGAAAGAAGCATTATTGCCGTGGGAGGAAGAGGACCGAGATCCGCCTTCCCACCGCTGCCCGCGCCTATGCCGTCAAGACGATGGAGCGAGATCATTTCCGAATAGAGTGAGTCGATATACGCAGAGTCAACTTCTCTTCCCCTTCTGGTTGCTTTGGTGACCTCCTCGATCAACTGCCCTGCCGCGTTTCTGAGCGATGCTGAGCCGTTGAAGACGGGGGTTACGAAGGTCTTATCAGTATAATTGAGCGCGAGCTTGGTCGCCTTGAGCTTCACTTCGTAGTAAAGATCGTTGTCCTCGCCCTCGCGCGCGAGGTAATCAAGATATTCGGGCGATTTTTGCGCCTTCGAGGTTACGGGGACGTAACCCTCTGTTTGCGAATACGCGATCTGAACTTCATTTGTCAGAAGGTATTGGGCAAAAAGCCACGAGGCAAGGACCTCGCCGTCATCCGACTTATTGAATACGCACACGGACGGTCCCTGCGAGATCATCGTCGGGTTTTCAGTATCAAACTGCGGTACTGTCATAACCTCGGTCTCAAACTTGACGAGTCTGTCCTCGGCTATATCGATCAGAGGCGCGTCCGAACCCATCCAGGTCGCTCCCGCGGTCGAGTCGATAGCAAAGATACATTGACCGGCGTTGAGGAAGTTTGCGGGATATGAGGAGATCTTGAAGGTTGAGAACTCGCCGTTCGCGGTATGATCGGCAAGTTCAAGAAGGAATTCCTTCGTAGTATCGTTGAAAAGTCCGATCTCGCCCGCGTCGGTCGAATAATCCGCGTCCTTCTGACGGAGGACCTGGATCATCATATTGTCGGTCGACTTATAGATACAGGGCAAAAGCACAGGCTGACCGTTGACAAGGAAGTTTCCGTCCGCGTCCTTCTCTACCGCCTTTTCGCAGACCTCCCAGATGAAATCCCAGGTCAGCGTCTCGGGCAGAGTGAAGCCGAGCTTTTCAACAAAAGTCTTGTTGACGTAGCAAGCCTCGGTCGAGCGAAGGAAGGGGATCGCATAATGCTTATCTCCTATCATTCCCTCGGCGAGATACTTCCCAATTATTTCGTCCTTTTTTGGCGAATCGAAACGCAACTCGCTTCCGCCGAGACCGAATTTTTCGTCTGCCATCAATTCGTCAAGCGGAACAACTGTGTTGTCGCCCGTCAGGTAAGTGGCAATGTGGTCGGGGTAAGTAATGCAGACGTTCGGGGTGGTGCCCGTCGCGATATTCGTGATAACGTCATTGTAGATCCTGCCGTAGTCGGTATAGAGACGGAGCGTGACGTTAATATTCGGGTATAGCGCCTCGAAATCGGCAACCGCTTTTTCATAGATCGCAACCTGCGTCAGGTTGGTATCATTCTTAGCCCAAAAAGTGATCTCGTATTGCTTTTCCGTATCAAATTCCTCGGGTATCTCAAACAACTCCTGCCTTTTTGAGCCGTGACATCCAGAGAGACAAAAAATACAGAGAATGAAGAGTATAATCGTACACACAATTCTTTTCATCCCTTTGTACCTCCTCTTGCGACACCTGCCATGATCTTGTTTCGGAAGATCAGGAAGAGCACGATCAGTGGAAGCGAGATAACCACGACAGCCGCCATCATCGCGGGGATATTTTCGCGTCCGAAACCGTTTTCACGGATCTCCTGGATGCCGTTTGAAACGAGGTAATACGCGGGATTATCGGTAATAAGTCTCGGCCATACGTAGGAATTCCAGCACTCGATGACCTTGAGGATCGTGACGGTCACCACGGTCGGGCGGCAGATCGGTACGAGGACCTTCATAAGGTACTTGAAATCCGTAGTACCGTCAACCTTTGCGGCAAGGTAAAGTTCATTCGGTACCTGCTCGAAATTTTCCTTGAGAAGGTAGATATAAAACACCGATGCCGCGGACGGGAGGATGAGTCCCGTGAAGGTATTTCGCATTTCAAGATTTGTTATCGTGGTGAAATTCGTGATAACGACGAGCTCGGTCGGGATCATCATAAGCGCGAGAAAAGAGAGAAAAAGCAGATTTTTTCCCTTAAACTCAAGCCTTGCAAAAGCATATGCCGAGGGAATGGCAATGACGAGCATCAATGCCGTTGTCACGACCGTATATATCACGGTATTGAGGAAATATTTTGCGAGAGGAACTGCGGAAAACGCTGAGATATAATTCTCTATCGTCGGCGAAAGTGTATAAAATTTCGGGATGAACTCGGCGTTATACGAGCCATAGCTCTTTATCGACGTCAGAAGCATCCAATAAAAGGGGAAAAGCACGATGAGCGCCCAGACAGCGAGCATAGCGTAGACCGCGATCTTGAGCAGGATCTTGCTGAGCTTTTTTTCTTGCATAATTATTCCCCTCCTCTCAATAATGTACGTGCTTCTTGCTGATCAGCAGGTTGATGCACGTTATGGTAAGCACGATGATAAAGAGAATGATCGCCGCGGCGGAGGCATATGACGGAAATCCTCCGCTGTTGCCGTAGAGCATATCGTAAACGTAGCCGACGATGGTATTCATTTTTGCGGCGTTGAGGTCTGTGCCGAAGAGCGCAACGGCGTCGCTATATGCCTTGAACGCGCCGATAAAGCCCGTGATGATGAGATAAAAGAGTGTGGGCGAGATCATCGGGAGGGTGATCCTTGTAAACATACGCCACTTTGTTGTACCGTCAACGAGTGCGGCATCGTAATAATTCTGATTGACGGAGGCGAGTGCGCTTGTCAGGATCAGGATCTTGAATGGCATAACTATCCATACGGTATAGATGCACAGAACGAGCATCTTTGCCCAATACGGACCGTCAATAAAATCAACGGATTGCCCTCCGAAAAGATTGATAAGCAAATTAACCATTCCGTCGGTGTACGCCGTTTTCTTGAAGAGGATCATAAAAACGAGTCCAACCGCAAGGGTGTTGGTTACGTACGGGAGAAAATAGAGCGTCTGAAAGAGCTTGCGCAGCTTTTGTATAGATGCAAGTCCTACCGATATGAAGAGCGAGAGCCCCGTTGAGACAGGTACTGTGATGATAACGAGAATGAAGGTATTCTTCACCGCCTGCAGAAAATAGGGATCGCGAAGTATGTATTGATAATTATAAATACCCGTACCGAAAAAGGTCTGCGATGCGGAATTATAGCCCTCCTCAAAGGAGTAGATAAACACGTCGATCAGCGGGTATACCATGAACACGCCAAGGAAAAGAATGGCGGGGAGCAGATAAAGCCACGCCTTAAGGTTGTTGTTTTTCAAAACCAAACCTCCCGAAACAAAATACATAATTAGTATACCACAAATCGACATTTTTGTAAAGATAATTTTCAGAAAAACTTAAACATCTATTAACAAAAAATCCCGCCTGAACAGGCGGGATCTTTGCATTATGTTTTTATCAGTCAATGGGCTTCATTGTGGGGAAAAGGAGGACGTCGCGGATGGATGCGGAGTCGGTGAGGAGCATTACGAGTCTGTCTACGCCGAAGCCGAGGCCGCCTGTGGGAGGCAGACCGTACTCGAGGGCGGTAATATAGTCGTAATCAACCTGTGCCTTGCACGCGGGATCCTGTGCCTTTCTTTCCGCTACCTGACGCTCGAAGCGTTCTCTCTGGTCGATGGGGTCGTTGAGCTCGGAGAATGCGTTTCCGAATTCGGTTGCGTTGATGAAGTACTCGAAACGCTCGGTGAATGCGGGATTTTCGGGCTTTCTCTTTGCAAGAGGGCTGTTCTCTACGGGGTAATCGTAGATGAAGGTGGGCTGAATGAGATTTTCTTCAACGAATGCATCGAAGAACTCAACGAGGATCGCGCCCTTGGTCTTAACAGCAGGAAGCTCAACGTGCTTTTCCTTTGCGATAGCGATTGCTTCCTCGTCGGTTGCGATCGCGTCAAAATCAACGCCGGAATACTTCTTTACAGCCTCAACCATGGTCATTCTCTCCCACTTGGAGAGATCGATCTCCTTGCCCTGATAGTTGACGGTGAGGGTGCCGCAGACGTTCATTGCTACGGTCTTCATCATCTCCTCGACAAGGTCCATCATACCGTGGTAATCGGTATATGCCTGATAAAGCTCGATCGAGGTGAACTCGGGGTTATGCTTGGTATCCATACCCTCGTTACGGAAGATACGTCCAACCTCGTATACCTTATCCATACCGCCGACGATGAGTCTCTTGAGGTAGAGCTCGGTCTCGATACGGAGCACCATATCCATATCAAGAGTGTTGTGGTGGGTCAGGAAGGGACGTGCGGATGCACCGATCTCGAAGGGAGTGAGGATGGGGGTGTCGACCTCAAGGAAGCCCTTGGAGTCGAGGTAAGCGCGGAGCTCACGCATAATGAGGCTGCGCTTTACAAATGTATCCTTGACCTCGGGATTCACGATGAGATCGAGGTATCTCTGACGGTATCTTGTATCGGTATCCTTAAGTCCGTGGAACTTCTCGGGAAGAGGAAGGAGGGACTTGGAGAGGAGGGTGAGCTTCTGTGCATGTACCGAGATCTCGCCGCGGCGGGTGAGGAATACAAAGCCCTCAATACCGATGATATCACCGATATCCCACTTGCGGTATTCCGCGAATACGTCCTCGCCGACGTCGTTGATACGGATGTAGCACTGGATTCTGCCCTTTCCGTCAGCAAGGTCGATGAAGTTTGCTTTACCCATATCGCGGCGGCTCATGATTCTGCCCGCGAGAGAAACGGTCTTGCCGTCAAACTCCTCGAAGTTCGCCTTGATATCTGCGGAATAAGCGGTAACGTCATACTTCATGATCTCGAAGGGATTCTTTCCCGACTCAATCAGACTACGGAGCTTATTTCGTCTGTTTTCGATCTCCGAGGCTACGTTGACCTCGGGGGTCTCGATGTTTTCGTTATTGATAATGTCAGCCATATTACGTGCCTTTCGTCTTACTTATTCTTGGTTCTTTCAACCTTGAGGATATCAAGCTCGAAGCTTCCCGAGGGTGCTTCAACCGTTACGGTCGAGCCTGCCTTCTTACCGACAAGCGCATGACCGATGGGGGACATATCCGAGATCTTTAGCTCTGCGGGAGATGCCTCGTTCGAACCGACGATAACGTATGTGATCTCCATATCATCCGCCCTGTCGTATACGGTTACTGTGGAGCCGACAGATACGACCGTGGAGTCGATCTGGCTCTCGTCGATGATAACGGCATTCTGGATCTTATCCTCGAGCTCCTTGATACGAGCCTCGACTCTTGCCTGTTCTGTTCTCGCCTCATCGTATTCGGCGTTCTCGGAAAGGTCTCCGAATCCGCGCGCTACCTCGATATCGTGGATAACTTCAGCGCGGCGTGTGTTTTTCAGATAATCAAGCTCTGTAACGAGCTCATTGTAGCCCTCTTGGGTGTAATAGATAGGTTTGGTTGCCATAATTCTTTCTCCCTTATTTACCGATGAGGGCGATAGCAGCCTGAAGCTGATTATCCTCTTCGTCGGTTATTTTATAAATATTTTTATTTTGAAGTGCTTCATCGAGCTCAACCTCGAGGTCGGGCTTGATACCGATGCCGTCGTATCCCTCCGAAACAGGCGGGAAATACATCTTTGTTGTCATCTTGACAGCGCCGTCATATCCGTAGTACGCGAGCGAGAAGATCGACTGCATGCTTCCCTTTCCGTAGGTTTTGGTTCCGACGATCTCTGAGATCCCGTAATCCATGAGAGCGCACGTGAACAGCTCTGCTGCGGATGCAGTGCTTCCGTTTGCAAGAACTGCGGATTTGCCCTCAACGTAAGAGCGATATTTTGCAATATCCTCCTTTGCCACGTTGCATGCAGCATAGGGGGATGTGGGTGCATACTCGACCTTGCCGACCTTTGTTACGACCTCGGTTCCCGCACGGTCACGGGTCTTGATCAGAATATCGCCGTCATTGAGCATATAGCTGAGAACAGCCGTGATCGATGCAAGGTCTCCGCCGCCGTTATAGCGGACGTCGAAGATAAAGTACTCAACGCCCTGTGCTATCAGCGAATCCATGGCTGTACGGAACTGTCCGGGTGTGGTCAGGTCAAACTGTATTATCTTGATAACGCCGACCTTTGCATCGGTAGAGCATACGCGATAGGTTACCGATTCGGATGTGAAGGTATCGCGGGTAATTGCGAAATCAACAAGTTCCGCATATCCCTCTCCGCGTGCAACGGTAAACTCGCATACCGTGCCCTTTGCTCCCTGGAGCTTTGCAAGAGCAGCATAGTATCCCATATCGGGAACGTATTCCTTATTCTCTCCCGCGCCGATATACATGATAAGATCGCCGGGTTCAACTCCTGCCGCAAGTGCGGGGGAATTCGGCAGCACTGAGATTATCTCAATGCACTGATACTCAGCATTCTCAATAACGGTAACTCCGATACCCTGTGTTTCGCCCTGATTCTCTGCAGTCATAAGGGCATATTCCTCTGCATCGTAATAATCTGCGTATCTGTCGCCGATTGCATAGTACATTCCGCCGAGCAGAGCGTCGCAAAGGACCTCTTCGTCTATGCTATAATAAGAATAAGTCTTGAAAAGGTTGATAATCGTTTCGAGCTTTGCGTTCTGCGAGCTCGGAGAACCTCCGAGAGATGAGCCGTACTCGTCTCTTAAATTCGAATCCACTATAGCGCAGGAGCTCATTGCTGTGAGCAATACGGCGGCTATTAGAATAAATATGAATGTTGAAAGAGATATTCTTCTTTTCATTTGATCTCCTTATCGGGTTGCGTTAGGGTTGAGTTACGTAATCAAGCGGATCGCGCTTATTGCCGTTTACTCTCACCTCAAAATGGAGATGGTTACCCGTGCTGGTTCCGGTCGTTCCGACTGCGGCGATCACCTGACCCTGCTTGACTTCATCGCCCGCCTTCACATAAAGCTTGGAGGCATGCGCGTAAAGAGTCTGATATCCGCTTCCGTGATCGATGAGAACGTAGTTTCCGTATGAGGTATGGTATTTTGCAATAAGTACTTTTCCTGCCTTGGATGCATAGATATCGGTTCCGCGATAGGCGGGAATATCGATTCCGTAATGGAACTTATCGTAATATCCGAGCTCGTTAATCGTACGATAGCCGTATTTGTAGGATATGTAATCCCATGAAAGGGGCAGGGGCCAAAGATACTTTTGCTGTCTGATAGCCTCCTCAAGAGCCTCCTGACGCTTTCTCTCTTCTTCCTTCTCTTTCTCTATCGCAAGCTCCTCGCGGCGCTTGTTTTCCGCTGCTATTGCTGCAGCCACCTCGGCTTCAAATTCGGCATCGAGGATCTCATACAAGTTTTTGTAGGTTCCCTGTGCGCCTGTCAGCTTTTCGATGTCCGCCTCAATTATCGCAATATCAGCCTCATTTTCCTTCTTCCACTGCTCGATCTCCTTCTGCTTTGCTTCGATCTCGGCAATGGATGCCTCGTGTGCCTCGGAATCCTTCTGAAGCTGCGCGTACTTCGCGTCGAGAAGCGTCTGTTGAGCTGAAAGCTTATCCATAAGACCGTTACTGTATCTTATGAGTCCGCTTACTCTGTCTATTCTTGCCAACAAATCGGAAAAGCTTTCGGCTCCGAGCAAAATTTCAAGATAATTTGCGGTTCCCTCTTCGTATGTCATGCGAAGGAGATCGAGAAATACTTCATACGCTTTATCATATTCGATTCTGATCTGCGCAATCTCTTTACCCGCCTTTTCGATTTCCGAATCGTAATACAGCTTGGTTTTTTCAAGATCCTTTAGCTGATCGTTATATATTGCCTGTGCAGTAAGAAAGAGGACTCTCTTCTCTGCCGCGGTTGCCTGAAGCTTTTGCGCTTCCTTCAGATTTGACTTGATCTCCGCGAGCATGCTGTCATATTCCGCGATCTGCTCACGCATTGATTCAAGGTCTTCGGTTTTTATATCATCATAGTCGGCTTTGTCATAATATACCGCGGCTGCCTTGAGAGGAAGCATTACGGTAAGCAGAACCAACGACAAAGCAAGCACAATTAATCTGAGCGGCGATTGTTTGTTTGAACGTGTAATTATCATTATTATTCCTTGTAAATTTTAGTTGCTGAGGTTTTTTTGCAGCGACACGATACTTGCCACCACACCTGTTACGATTCCGAGCAGCATGAATATGGCAAGAAGCTCTACCTGCATATCGGAAAACGGTATAAGGCTGAACATATTCATTATCTGAGAGGTTCCGACCCCCGCATTTTTGAGAACGTAGTTATATATTCCCATATCCGCAAAATATGCAATAGCCGCAGAGACTGCGCCGATCGCAACACCCTCGATTATAAAGGGAGCGATTATGTATGCCTTTGTTGCGCCGATAAAGCGCATAATGCTGATCTCGTTGCGTCTTCCGTGAACCGCAAGCTTGATCGTATTGAATATTACGAATACACTTACCGCAAGAAGAAGCGCGAAAAACCAGATAAATACGAACGAAAGTCCGCTTTTGAAATTCTCGATCGTTGCCGCATAATCGACACGGTTATTCACCTTCATAACGCCTTCGATCTGTAGGAGATCGTATTCGAGCTTATTCGCGCCCGCGGTATCCTTATAAGTAACTATAAAGGAATCCGCCAAAGGATTATCTCCGCTTTGCGAGATCGAATCAAAAAGATCGGCGTAATCGGGGTAGGTATCCTTCATAGACTCAAAGCCCGCGTCCTTGGAAATGTAATCAACATAGGTGACGTTCTCGAGTGCTTTTATGTCCTCGGTTATGATCTGAAGCTCCTGGGGCGTCGTATCATAATCGACAAATACAACGATCTCGTTGAGCAGACCGAGTTTCTGCACGTTTACGTCAATATTTCTGATAAGAAGACCGAACGCTCCGAGGAGTATCAGGCACGAGGTCAGAACGAGAACGGATGCAAATCCCGTTGCTCTGTGGCGCCAGAGATTGCGTATTGCATCAAAGAGGAAATAGAAGGGGTTATAAAAGGTACGCGGTCCCTTGATTTTCTTATTCTTACTCATGGAACAAGCCTCCCTCTCCTTCCGCCTCGGAAGGCAGGTTAACGTCAGATCCGAGCTTACCTTCATCAAGGGTAATAACTCTGTGTCCGAAATATTCCACAAGATCAAGATCGTGCGTTACGACTATAACAGTCTTTCCCAAAAGATGGTTTATCTTCATGAGCATATTCATGATATCCAAGCTCATTTCAGGGTCAATGTTACCCGTGGGCTCATCCGCGATAATAATATCGGGATTATTCGCGATAGCTCTGGCAAGAGCGATTCTCTGCTGCTCTCCGCCCGAAAGCTCTTTGGGGAAATGATTTCCCTTCTGTTCCATTGAAACCGTGCGGAGCAGGGCGGGAACACGGCGGCGTATCTCACTGCCGGGAGTCCCGACGGCACGCATTATGCACGCGATGTTCTCATATGCCGTTTTGTCGCCGAAAAGCCGGAAATCCTGAAATACCATGCCGAGCTTTCTGCGATAACGGGGGATCTTTGAGGCACGGAGCGCCGTTACGTCAATACCGTCAACAATGATCTTGCCTTCAGTAGCCTTCTCTTCACGAAGCAAGAGCTTGGTGAGAGTAGTCTTACCCGCGCCGGAATGACCGACGATAAATACAAATTCACCGTTTTCGATATGAAAACTGACGTTATTCAGAGCCGAGGTATCGCTGTATTCCTTTGTTACGTTAATAAAGTCTATCATTTATCAGAATTTGAGTCCCTTGGTCGACATATACTTCTTGACCATGAGGGCTACCTTGAAGGTGATCGCATGCTCGAGCTCACGGAGATCGAGGCCTGTCAGCTTGCGGATCTTTTCAAGTCTGTAAACGAGAGTATTACGGTGAACAAAGAGCTTTCTTGAGGTCTCGGAGACGTTGAGGTTGTTCTCAAAGAAGCACTGGATTGTCATAAGAGTTTCCTGATCGAGTGACTCGAGGCTTCCCTTCTTGAATACCTCCTGAAGGAACATCTCGCAAAGGGTCGTGGGGAGCTGATAAATAAGTCTGCCGATTCCGAGGTTCTCATAGTTTATGATATTCTTTTCTGTTTCAAAGACTTTTCCAACCTCGATTGCAACCTGTGCCTCCTTATACGCACCCGCGAGATCCTTGATGGTCTCAACGATGGTGGAGATACCGATGGTGACCTTGGTATAGAACTCGGTATTGAGTGTATCCGCGATCTTCTGCGCGATCTTTTCCATATCGCGCGCTTCGGTGCCGGGCTTTACGTCCTTTACGAGAACGATATCGCGCTCACCGATGCTGATGATGTACTCATGAGTCTTATCGGGGAACATATTCTGGAGCATCTCATAGGGGAGCATGTCCGCCTTGCCGTGGAACTTGATAAGGAATACGACGCGGTGCTCGTCGGTATTGAAATGGAGCTCCTTTGCTTTGATATAAATGTCGCTCGGAAGGATATTATCCATAATAATATTCTTAATAAAGGAGCGTTTATCGTATTTTTCATCATAAAGGTTTTTGATGTTGGAAAGCGATACGGCAAGCATCTTTGAGAGGACCTCCGCCATCTTATCCTCGCCTTCAACAAAAACAAGATACTCGGTCTTCACACCGTATCCGATGGGACGGTATGTATATCCTCCCTTGCAATATGATTCAAGAGAAGAAGCAAAAAGCATGCTGTCGCGTGCACCCGCTCTCGATTCTCCGATCTTTACAAGTTCGGAGCAAGATATGATAATTCCGTTTTCGTCGATAACTCCGATAGTACGGTCGACGGTATCCTTCATCTGATGAATTACGCCTTGAAACAGTCTGTTAGACATCCTAATAAATCCAATCCTTTCTGCAAATATGCAGTGTAGTTATTTTTGATAGCAATTTTGTATATACTGTACTATATTTTACATCATTTTTTGTAAAATTTCAATAGGTTTTTGATTATTATCTCTAATTTCGTGGCTCTTTTTTTGTAAATATTTCATAAACAGCCGAAATTATTCGCAAAATGTTGCACAAAGGAGTTATCTGAGCTCAAATTCGGAAGAAAGACAAGCCAGAACGAACGCCGCCGCGCTCTCGGTCCTGAGGATCCTTTTGCCGAGTCCGAGAAGCGAAAGTCCCGCATTTTCAGCCGTCTCTGCCTCCTCGGGAGAAAAACCGCCTTCGGGTCCAACGACGATGGCAACGCTCTTCGGGGGATTTGAGCGGAGAGCTTCAAGGGTAGAGCCGAGCATACGGTCGCCTTCCTTTTCATAGCAGAAGATAGCGAGATCGCACTTTACCGCTTGAGAGAGCATTTCGGTGAAGGATACGGGTTCGCTGACTTCGGGAACGATACCTCTTCCGCACTGTTTTGCAGCTTCCGCGGCAATACGGCGGCGGCGCTGCGACTTCGAGCCCTCCTTTTCGCCCTTCATACGGACGATACAACGCGAGGATTCAAAGGGAACGATCGCACATGCTCCGAATTCGACGGATTTCTGTATTGCAACGTCGAGTCTTTCGCCCTTGACAAGAGCCTGATATACCGTAACCTTATATGGCGGCTCCGCGGGGCAAGCGGAGGCTTCAAGGATCTCGCAATCCACTTGGCTATCGCGTATCTTCGTAAGCTTGCAGGAGTAGTCTCTTCCCTCTCCGTCGCATACCGTCAGATCGTCTCCGACAGCCATCCGCAGTGCGCGCGCAATATGAAACGCATCCTCTCCGAGGATAGAGATAATGCGTTCTTCTTCATTAATATTATCTTTAGACACAAAAAAACGAGGCATAAAAATTCCTCCCGAAAAAATTAGCCATAATATTATAAACGATTGCTCACGCTTTGTCAATTACGATATTGTGAATAATTACACAAATATACAAAAAATGTGCGTCATCTACTCTTTTTCGCAAATGACGCACAATATATCAAAGAATACTATCGAGGAATTGCTTGGTTCTGGGATTCTGCGGATTCGAGAAGATCTCGTCCGGAGTTCCCTCCTCAGCGATCTTGCCTTCGCACATAAATATCACGCGGTCTGCGACCTCGCGGGCAAAGCCCATTTCATGAGTGACGACCACCATCGTCATTCCCTCATTTGCAAGATCCTTCATAAGCTCAAGTACCTCGCCAACCATCTCGGGGTCAAGCGCAGAGGTAGGCTCGTCGAAGAGCATGACCTTCGGGTTCATTGCAAGCGCACGGACGATGGCAACTCTCTGTTTCTGACCGCCCGAAAGGCGCGAGGGATATTCGTTCGCCTTATCCTCAAGTCCGATTCGCGCGAGGAGCTCCATCGCGGTCTTCTCAGCCTCTTCCTTGGTCTTAAGCTTGAGCTCAAGAGGAGCCAAGGTAAGGTTTTGCAGAACGGTCATATTATTGAATAAATTGAAGTGTTGGAAAACCATACCCATATTTCTGCGGGCAAGGTTGATGTCTATACGCGACTCCTTATTGATCTCGGATAGTGCCTTGCTGTATTCGCCGCCCTCAAATCTTTTCAGAAGGTCTTCCTTTTTGATCTTGGCGATGATCTCTGTGTCGAGTTCTTCTTCGCTCTTTCCGGGAGCCGCTGCCTTTGCAGACTTCATAAGAGAAGAATACGTCTTCGATTTTCTTATAACGTCAAAGTGCAGATAGGGATCCGGGGCGGTAAGGAGATCATTCTCTATCCAGACCTCTCCGTAGGTAGGCTCCTCAAGGAGATTCATACAGCGTAGCATAGTGCTTTTTCCACTTCCCGAGGGACCGATTATTACAACTCGCTCGCCGTCCTTGATATCGCATGAAACACCGTCAAGAACGCGGAGCTTGCCGAAATCTTTATAAATATTCTTAACGCTTATCACCGGCTCTCAACCTCTTTTCTATCAATTTGATTCCAAAGGTAAGCAGATACACTATTGCAAGGTAGAAGAGTGCAACTACAGCCATGGGAACTATGTAACTTGCCATATTGTTTCCGCTGCCGATGATCTTTGCAGCCATCGTAAGATCGTACATACCGATCATACTGACGATCGAAGTTTCCTTGATAAGAGCGATAAGCTCATTACCGATCGCGGGAATTACGTTCTTTATCGCCTGAGGGATGACGATCTTAGCCATTGTCGTCGCGCCCGTGAGACCGAGTGCTCTGCCCGCCTCGGTCTGTCCGATATCGACAGAAAGGATACCTGCGCGGATATTTTCCGCTACGTATGCTCCCGAATTTACACCGAATGCGATAGTCGCTGTAATAACAAGGGGAAAACCGCGGATCGCAAAGATAACGTACGCCATAATGAAGAGCTGAAGCGCCATGGGAGTACCGCGGATTATGGTGATATAAATTTTGCAAAGGAGCTTCGGAAGCTTCATAGCCCAGCTGTCCTTTGCCATACCGACAAGAGCGACGATAACGCCGAGCACAAGTCCGAGAAGAGCCGCGAGGATCGATATTGTCAGCGTCAGCTTAAGTCCTTCCCAAATGCTGTCCATATACTTTTCAGTCGAGAACAGCTCGATTATTTTACTTAAAAAATCCATTTTCAAATTCTCATTCATACGCGAAAAAGAACGATGCCGTAGCATAGTTCTTTTTCGCATCAATTATTCGTTTATATTACTTTTCGAGGCCCATATGCTTCATAACGAGCTTTTCAACTTCGCCGTTCTTCATCATCTCGTTGAGAACTGCGTTGATGGCTTCGAGAAGCTCGGTGTTACCCTTGGTTACGCAGATTGCGTACTGCTCTTCAACGGGAGCATCATCAGCATCGGTCTCGCCGGAGTAATAAAGGGGAACGCACTTATACTGGGAGTTTGCAGCAACAATGAACTGTGCGGGGAGCTCATCGATGATAACGGCGTCGATCATATTTGCGCCGATAGCGTCAGCAGCGAGCTGAGCGTTATCATATGTCATGAGTTCGGTATTCGTACCGTAAAGAACACCGTCGTAGCCGTAGTCGTTGTCTGCGGTTGCGTTGATCTCGCCGTCGGTGTAGATCCAACCGGTAGTATCGGTCTGCGTACCGATCTTCTTGCCTGCGAGAGCTTCCCAAACCATGTATTCGCCGTCAGCGCCGGTCTTGGTAGCAAGAGTTGTGTCGTCAGCCTTGAAGATTACGTACTGAACGGAGGTGTAGTAAGGAACGGAGAAATCTACCTTTTCCTTTCTTGCGTCGGTGATGGTGATACCTGCGGCACCCGCATCACAAACCACGCCGTCCTTGACGTTATCGATGATAGCGGAGAACTCTACGTTTACAAACTCGATCTTCTTACCGAGCTTTTCGCCGACCTTATTCATGATCTCGACGTCAACTCCGACGATCTCGGTGCCCTCATAGTACTCAAAGGGAGCAAAGAAAGCATTGGTGTGAACGATGATCTTCTCTTCCTTTGCGCAGGAAGCAAATCCGATTGTTGCGCAGCAAAGCATAACAACTGCAAGCGCGAGAGAAATAATCTTTTTCATAATAAATAATCCTTTCATGAATGTGTTTTAAAGACTATGGTGCATATTATACTGCATATTTATGCATTTGTCAAGCTCTTTTTAGAATATTTTTTCAAAATTTCATAAATTTTTTCGCGTTAATCCTGTATGTTTATACAATTTTAGTTTTATTACGTGAATAACCCGCGCAAAAAGCGAATATTTGCGCGGGTTTTATGAATATTATAAATATTTATTTAGGAATTTTCCCGTGTAGGAGCGTTCGCACTTTGCGACCTCCTCCGGGGTTCCGGTTGCAACGACCGTGCCGCCGCCGTCTCCTCCCTCGGGTCCGAGGTCGATAATATAGTCGGCGCACTTGATGACCTCGGGATTATGCTCGATGACAAGAACGGTGTTGCCCGCGTCAACGAGGCGGGAAAGAACTCCGAGAAGTCTTGAAACGTCGTCGGTGTGCAGACCCGTGGTCGGCTCGTCGAGGATGTACATCGTCTTTCCCGTGCCGCGTCTTGCAAGCTCGGTTGCAAGCTTTACTCTCTGCGCCTCACCGCCCGAAATGGTGGTGGATGACTGACCGATCTTGATATAGCCGAGTCCGACGTCACAAAGTGTCTGGAGATACTTGCGGATCTTCGGGATGCTGTCAAAGAAGGCGAGTCCTTCCTCTGCCGTCATCTCGAGAACCTCAAAAATATTCTTTCCTTTATATTTGACCTCGAGTGTGTCGCGGTTGTATTTCTGACCCTTGCAGACGTCGCAGGTCACGTAAACGTCGGGAAGGAAGTGCATTTCAATGCATCTTACGCCGTCGCCGCCGCAAGCCTCGCATCGTCCGCCCTTGACGTTGAAGGAGAAGCGTCCGGGACCGTAGCCGCGCGAGATAGCGTCCTGAGTTTTCGCAAAGAGACTGCGGATCTCGTTGAAGAGTCCCGTGTAGGTTGCGGGATTCGAGCGGGGAGTACGTCCGATGGGGCTCTGGTCGATGTCGATGACCTTATCGAGATATTCGATGCCCTCTACTGAAACGTGCTTGCCCGCCTTTCTTCGCGCGCCGTTGAGCTTGGTCAGCAACACGGGATTGATAACGCCGTTGACGAGCGATGATTTGCCCGAACCCGAAACGCCCGTCACGCAGACGAAGCATCCGAGCGGAATATCGACGTCGACCTTCTTGAGGTTATTGACCTCGGCACCGCGCACCTTGAGGAAATTGCCGTTTCCGGGACGGCGGGATTCGGGAACGGGGATACTCATTCTGCCCGAAAGGTATGCGCCCGTGAGTGAATTTTCATTCTTCATTACCTCATCGGGAGTGCCCGCGGCAACGACCTGTCCGCCGTGGACGCCCGCACCGGGTCCAATATCGACAAGGAAATCGGCGCGGCGCATCATATCCTCGTCGTGCTCGACGACGATAACGGTGTTTCCGAGGTCGCGCAGACGGCAAAGAGTATTGATAAGTCTTTCGCTGTCGCGCTGATGGAGACCTATGCTCGGCTCGTCGAGGACGTAAAGCACGCCGACGAGGGATGAGCCGATCTGAGTGGCAAGTCTGATTCTCTGCGCTTCTCCGCCCGAGAGCGTACCCGCGCGGCGAGAGAGCGTAAGGTAATCGAGTCCGACGCTTTCAAGAAAAGAAAGGCGCGCGCGGATCTCTTTAAGAACTTCTTTAACGATCTTTTCCTCACTTGGGGTGAGCTTGAGTGTGTCGCTTGAAACGAGTCGGAGCGCGTTACTTACCGAGAGATTACAAAACTCGTCGATGGCAAGTCCGCCGACGGTGACCGAGAGTGCCATTTCGTTAAGTCTTCTGCCGCCGCACTTCTGGCAGGGCACTTCCTCGATAAATTCCTCGTAGTACGCCTCTGCGCCGCCGTACTGCATTCTCTGCTCGATTATCGGGATGATTCCCTCGAATTTCGCGTCGCGGAGATGTCCCTGCTTACCGAAATAGCGGGTGACGAGGAATTTTTCGTCTCCCGTGCCGTAAAGGAGGATGTTCATCTGATGCTCGGTGTATTCGGAAAGGGGGGTATTGAGATCGAAGCCGTACTTCTCTGCCACAGCGAGGATCAGCGGTCCGTTCCAGCTTTCCTCGACTAGGGATTTGAAGCCGTTGACCTGGATCGCGCCCTCGGAGAGCGAGAGAGACAGATCGGGGATGATCTTTTCTGGGGATATACGGCGTGTTACACCGAGTCCCGAGCAAGCGGGGCACGCGCCCTGCGGATTATTGAAGGAGAACATTCGGGGTTCGAGGTCGCCGAAGGAGATGCCGTGCTCCTCACAGGCATAGGCTTGCGAGAATTCAAGCTCCTCGGGCTCGCCCTCTCGGGGAACGGTGACGATGAGAAGTCTGCCCTCGGCAAGCGAGAGCGCGGTCTCGACCGAGTCGGCAAGACGAGAGCGGATGCCCTCGCGCATTACGAGACGGTCAACAACGACCTCGATCGAGTGGCGGAGATTCTTATCGAGCTTGATCTCCTCGTCGAGGTCATAAAGACTGCCGTCGATGCGGACTCGGGTGTAGCCCGAGCGTTTTGCGTCGGCAAGCACTTTCTCGTGCATACCCTTCTTGGCGCGGACGACGGGTGAGAGCACCATAAAGCGTTCGCCCTCGGGGAGAGTTTCGATTTTTTCAATTATCTGATCGACCGACTGACGGCGGATCTCCTTGCCACAGACCGGGCAATGCGGGATTCCGATCCGCGCGTAAAGCAGACGGAGATAGTCGTAAATTTCGGTGACCGTACCGACCGTCGAACGCGGGTTTTTGGAGGTTGTTTTCTGGTCAATGGAAATTGCGGGCGAGAGTCCTTCGATCATGTCAACGTCGGGTTTATCGAGCTGACCGAGGAACTGACGCGCGTAGGACGAGAGCGACTCGACGAATCGGCGATGGCCCTCGGCGTATATCGTATCGAATGCAAGAGATGATTTGCCCGATCCCGAAAGTCCCGTCAGCACAACGAGCTTGTCGCGCGGGATCGTGACGTCAATGTTTTTCAGATTGTGTACTCTTGCGCCTTTGATTATCAAGTTTTGTGACATTTTTCTTCCTTTTTCACACATATTCAGGACGGAGCCCTCGACGTCCCAAGCCAAACTAAAATACATTTTTTCCAAAAACAATTCATTTGAAAAATGCTGAATATTAAATTGTAGTATTTGTATTAAATTAGGGACGTCGAGGGCGCCGTCCCCTACAAACTCGAAATTATATTCGCTAAAAAGCCATACCAAGTTCTCGTGCTCAAAGATCGAGAAACTTTTACGGGATACTGCGGATTCGTTTGTCTAACTCGGGGAATTTTTATTATATTTATTAACGTTAATTGTTTCCAACCTCATCTGCGGCATCGAATCTTTTGATAATATTAGTACCTTTATAAAATTCAAATTCCTGCTCACCCATAAATGTTCTGAATACTGCATCCAACGCCCCATATGATATTTTTGATTGATTCAAAATGTAATAGCATTTTTCGGACTCGGTATAAATACAGATACCCACAGTCTTTGAAGTATGTTTACCTCTTGGGACAAGTAAGTGCTTAAATTTTTGGCACACAATTTTTCGGGTCTCGCTCTGTGTCGGATCTACTGTTGTGAGCTTTTTCAACAATTCACGATATATAGCATTATTCTTACAGGAAAACATGCCGACCCAAAGCATTAGCGCAGTTATAGCCAAAACACTTATAAGTGTCAAAATTGACTTGCCGGTAGATTGTATCGTGGTATCGCTGAACATTTCTGCAATTATGGAGATGATTATCAAAATATTGATCGGTATCGTATGCAGGAAAAAGACAGCTGAAAAAGCAGAAAAATTTTTCAGCTTTTTTAGATTTTTGATTTTTATCTCAAGAATATCGTATTCAATCATCTTACTTCTCCCCATCTTCGCGCAGCGCGCGGATCTTGTCTCGCAGGTAGGCGGCGAGTCAGCACAAAAGGTTTTATTTGTTTTAGTTTCAATGCAGAAATAATACTTTCTTGCTTATGTGCTCATTAAAACCATTATTGGGCTCTGACCGCCGAGGACGTCGGTCCCTACGGACTCGTAATTAAATTATAGCTAAAACAGCATAATTACTCTCGTTCTCAAAGATCGAGGAATTCTTGCGGAATACAGCGTAGCAGTTTCTCTAAAGCAGGAAAACTCTTGATTATATTAGTACCTTTATATACTTCGAATTTATGTTCGCCGGAATATAAATCACGGCAATACACGCTTACTGAAATACTGTCTATTTCTTTTTCGAGCACGTAATAGAACTTGCCGTGAACGGTATTTACGCAGACTGTATATACATATTCTTGTCTATGGTGCTGCGCCCCTTCGATACTTGAAAGAAAATCAAATTTATAGCAAAACAGTTCCTTAGCTTCCGTATCATCGGGATTCACCGAACATAATGCATCATGCATCTTCTTATATTTCCGAGCACGTATAAAGCTTCTGACCGAAAACGCGCCAAAGCCAATACTGACAATAACTACAATAAAAATTGCTCCAGGTTCCGCCTGCGGAAAAAATATCAACAGAGAAACTACGGCAAGAGCAAACACTGCCATAAGGCACCCCACAACAAAGTTAGTAATGTAGATAGTTTTCAGAGTGTCTGCCCTTCTGTCTGCGATTTGCTTGTCTTTATTTTTCATAGTCATATCACTTTCCCCCATCTTCTCTGAGTGCACGAATCTTATCGCGGAGGTAGGCGGCAAGCTCGAAGTCGAGGCGGCGGGCGGCATCCTTCATTTCGACGGTCAGCTTTTCGATCATAGCCTCGCGGTCGCGCTTGGTGAGTTTCTTCTCCGCTGTCTTCTTTTGCTTTTCGTCCTTGCCGCCGGGTAATGCGATCTCGATAAGGTCGCCGACCTTCTTTTCGACGGAACGGGGCGTGATGCCGTTGGCTTCGTTATATTCCTGCTGAACCTTACGGCGGCGGTTGGTCTCGCCTATGGCGCGGCGCATTGAGCCCGTAACGCTGTCGGCATACATAATGACCTTACCGTTGACGTTACGCGCGGCTCGTCCGACTGTCTGGATGAGCGAGGTCTCGGAACGCAAAAATCCTTCCTTATCGGCATCGAGGATGGCAACAAGCGAGACCTCGGGGATATCGAGACCTTCGCGGAGAAGGTTGATTCCGACGAGAACATCGAAATTGCCGAGTCGGAGGTCGCGGATTATCTCGGTTCGCTCCATCGTTTCAATATTATAATGAAGATAACGCACGCGGACGCCGTTGTCGGCGAGGTAGTCGGTGAGGTCCTCCGCCATTTTACGGGTGAGGGTGGTTACAAGGCTTCGCTCGTTCCTTGCGGCGCGTGCCTTGACCTCGCCGAGAAGATCGTCGACCTGATGTTCGATCGGTCTGATCTCGATCTCGGGGTCGACAAGTCCCGTGGGACGGATAAGCTGTTCGCTGATGCGTTCGGAATGCTCGCGCTCATAATCACCGGGGGTTGCGCTGACGAAAACTGCTTGATTGATCTTACTCTCGAATTCCTCGAAATAGAGGGGGCGGTTATCGTACGCCGAGGGCAGACGGAAGCCGAAATCGACGAGATTGCGCTTTCTTGCGGTATCGCCTCCGCTCATACCACGAACCTGCGGGAGAGTTACGTGCGACTCATCGACGAAAAGAAGGAAGTCCTTCGGGAAATAGTCAAGTAGCGTATAGGGCGTTGAGCCGGGTTCTCTGCCCGCGAGGACTCGGGAATAGTTCTCGACGCCCGAGCAGAAGCCGATCTCGCGTAGCATTTCGAGGTCGTATTTCGTGCGCTCGGAGATGCGCTGTGCTTCGAGGTATTTATGATTCGATTCAAAGAATTCCACGCGCTCCTTCATCTCGCGCTCGATCTCGGCAAGTGCCTTTTCGCGCTTGTCGTCCGAAACGGCATAGTGAGTCGCGGGATAGATCGCGGCGTAGGAAAGGCGGCGGACAAGCTCGCCCGTCACGACGTTGATCTCGGAAACGCGCTCGATCATATCGCCGAAGAATTCGACGCGCAGAGCCTTATCGCTTCCCGACGCGGGAATGACCTCGACCGTGTCGCCGCGGACGCGATAGCTGTCACGCGCGGGTGACATATCGTTTCTCGTGTAGCTGATAGCGGTCAGGCGTCTGATAAAATCGTTTCTGTCCATCTCCATATCTGGGCGGACCGCGAGAACGAGTTCGGAATACTCGGCGGGATCACCGAGCGAGTAGATGCAGGAAACGCTGGCAACGATGATAACGTCGCGGCGTTCGAAAAGTGCCGAGGTCGCGCTGTGTCGAAGGCGGTCGATCTCGTCGTTTATGAGTGCATCCTTTTCAATGTACATATCCTTTCCGGGGATGTAAGCCTCGGGCTGATAATAATCGTAATAGGAAACGAAATATTCAACGGCATTCTCGGGAAAAAACTGACGGAACTCGGTGCAAAGCTGTGCCGCGAGGGTCTTGTTATGAGCAAGAACAAGAGTCGGGCGGTTCATTTTCGCAATGACGTTCGCCATTGTGAAGGTCTTACCCGAGCCGGTAACGCCGAGGAGGGTCTGCATATGCTCTCCCCGCTTAAGACCTTCAACTATGCTGTCTATAGCCGCGGGCTGATCGCCGGTTGGCGCAAATTCGCTGTGGAGCTTGAAGACTCCCTCGAGCTTTCTGCTCATTTCTTCACTTCCCTTCGAGTAAAAGTCGCTAATACATATATTATATCAAAAAAGATTTTTAATGTAAATGGATTTGGGTAAAAAAGTGCCCGAAAATTTTTGTCATTTTCGGGCATATTTTATTGTTGAATGTCAACAATCGGAGGGTATTTCTTTCGCAAGCGAATAATTCTTATACGCTTTTTCTGCCGTAACGTCACGGATCACCTTAATGAAATCGGGGAGCTCGACTTTTTCGTTTTCATCCTCCATTTCGACCTCTGCGATGGCGCGATCGGTCCAGAACGGGTAGATATCGATCTCGACAACTCTTCCGCCGCAGGGCAGACAGTATCGTGTTTTTTCGACCGTTATGCGCTCGGGATCGGCAAGCCTGAGAAGACCGTTATATTCTTCTTTGGTGATCTCATGCTCGTTTTCGATGCACTTCAGATCGTTTACGCGCTTTTTCTCGGTAAAAATATACTTTGTCGCACCGTTTGTCGTGCGCTTTCGGACGCGCGAGGTAAAGCCGTCATCGGTCATAAGATAGGTCTGCGCAATTTCGCTCTTCGTATAATTCGGATATGCTTCCAGTTCATTCAGGTTGGGATATTCTATAAGAAATTTTCTTTCTATTTCGTAAGCCATCTTCTCTCTCCTTCCGAATATACTTAATTATATCACGCAAAAAGCGCAAGAGTCAAGTCTTTTCGATAAAAAGGCGGTAAAAGAGTGAGAGAGTAAAGATAAAGAGGCTGAGCGAGGTACCGTATCGTAGCAAAAGATAGACAGAAAGCATCCAAAGTGCGACGATACTTATAAATGAAGTCAACGAGATCGTTCTTGCCGCCGCACGCGGTCCAAAGATCGACGATATGACAACGGAAAGCATTCTACCGCCGTCAAAGCCCTCTGCGGGCATGAGGTTGAGCAGTCCGAGCATGAGCGAGACCGACGCAAACCACTCGCCACATTCGGTATAATATCCGCGGTGCTCGGATAATATAAACACCGCGGCGGCGCAGAGGAAATTCATCGCGGGTCCCGCGGCACAAAGCAGGAATTCCTTCGGATAAGAGATCAGAGATCCGCGGATCTTCAACGACGCTCCGAAAAGACCAACCTCAAGAGATCGCAGTGGTATTTCAAGCATAACAGCCGCAAGCATATGCCCCGATTCATGAAGCACCGCCGCCCCAAGCGAGGGCAGTACTATCCCGACGGGCTGAAATATCAGCATCAGCGCGAGTATCAGTGCGGGAAGGATGCCTATCCGAAGCATTTTCGCGCCCGAGGTTTCATTTTTCATCTATACACTCCTTTTTTGCCGAAAAATATTGTGTTTGGATTCTTTTTATGATAAAATATATAGAAGTATTTCAAAGGAGTATGACTGTTCATGGCTTTTTCAAATATAAAATGGATCTTTTTCGATATGGGACACACTCTGCTCGACGAGGACGGTGTTCACATCGCACGTCTCGATGAGCTGAACGAGGAACTCGGAGGCACTCTGCCTCCCGCCGAGGAGCTGCTTGCAGAGATGGTCGAATTCGGCACGAAGGGTGCTCGCAGTCCCTTCGGATCGGTAGCCAAAAAATACGGTTCAAAAAGGCATTATCCTTACAATCCCGCACTTGAGGTGCCCTTTCCGGAGACCGAGGAGGCTCTGAGTAAGCTTTCTGCAAAATACAAGCTCGGGATCATCGCAAATCAGCGCGGAGGCTCGGCTCACAGACTTCAGGCGCACGGCTTAATGAAATACATAGATTTCGTATATTCAAGTGAAGAAATGGGACGCTCAAAGCCCGCGCCCGATCTTTTCCTATCTGCTCTCGATACCCTCGGCTGCGCACCCGAGGAGGCTTGCATGGTCGGAGACAGGATCGACAACGATATCCGTCCCGCCAAGCGTCTCGGTATGAAAACCGTCCGCCTGCGCCAAGGATTCTTCAAGAACCGTGTACCCGAATGTGAGTACGATATTCCCGACGCGGATATCAAATCCATCGGTGACCTTCCTACGGTATTCGGATTATAAAAAAATCATATAAAATCCAAAAAAATATTTTGAATTCCTATTGACAATCACGTGACCGTGTGATATAATATTCACAGATGATAAAATATTCGGAAAGGAGTACTGAAAAATGAATCTTCAAATCAATGAAGAGCTTATCCCCGGTACGATACTGAACCGCAAGGAAATGGGTGACGTTACCGGTCTTGAATTTCTCAACAAGATATTCTACATTTCGGACGGAGTTATGCTGACTCAGATACGCGAGATCTCGGGCATTGACGGCTCCACCCTGCAGAACTGGACAAAGAGAGGTTGGGTTGCCAACGCAAAGCTCAAGCGTTACAATATTGATCAGGTGGCTCACATTCTGATCATCAATATGCTTCGCTCCTGCATGCAGCTCGACAAGATCGCATTCCTCGTTTCCTACATCAACGGACGCGTATACGATCAGTCGGACGACATCATCCGCGATTCCCAGCTTTACGATTATATCTGCCGTATCCTCGACAAGCTTATGAAGTCAGGCGAGATCTCAACGCAGAACACCACTCTCCGCGACACTATCGAAAAGATCACCTCGGATTACGAGGAAAAGGTCACGGGAGCAAGAAGACGCCTCAACACGGCTCTTGAGATCATCATCATAGCATATTACGCCTCGATCATCAAGTCACATTCGGACAGAATGGTCGATAAGCTTATGCTCAGTTAATTTCATCTTGCGTTTATTCTCTCACACGGAAAGGAAGGTCAATTATGATCAATTGGTGGAATGAACTTGATCTGATTCAACAGATCTTTGCACTTATCGCACTTCCCTCTACTGTTCTTATCATTATACAGACGGTACTCCTCCTTATCGGCATCGGCGGCGAATCCGACACCGACGTTGACGTTGACGACGTTGACGGCATCGATCTGCCCGACGACGGTCTTGCGATATTCAGCGTCAGAGGAATCCTCTCGATGCTCTGTATCACGGGTTGGGTTGCAGTTGCGCTTCTCGAGACCTCACTTCCCGCGGGCGTTTCGATTGCGATCGCGATAGCTTGCGGCATTGCTACTCTCATCGGAATGGCATACTTGATGCGCGCCGTAAACAGACTTCAGTCGAGCGGAAACATCGACATCGGCAACTGCATCGGCAAGATCGGCGAGGTATATATCCCGATCCCCTCCTCCGGCAACGGTTCGGGTAAGGTAAACCTCACGGTTCAGGAAAAATACAGCGAATTCACGGCTATCACAACCTCGGGCGAACAGCTGAAAACGGGCGCATTCGTTCGCGTTGTCGCGGTAAGCGAAGCGGGCGTGCTTGTGGTCGAACCCATAGATAAAAAAGACTGATATTTTTCATTGACAAAAATCTATAATTATTTACGTTAAAGGACTCCATAATGGATTACAATCGCAACAGAAAATATTTTGAACAGCATTTAAGCACCCTGCCCGTAATCATTTCGGCAGCCTGCATCGGTATAGGATTTTTGATGGTCGTTTTTCTTGCCAATACCCGCGGCATCCCCTCCTATATCATGACCCCCGCAGGTCTCACTCTTATAGCAGTCGGCGTAGGGATCTTCCTTGTAAGATCCACGCGAAAGATACCGGACGATGAGATCAGCGAACAGGCAAGAAAACTCAAAGAAACCTTCTCGGAAGATTTCACAAAAAAATTCATCCCCAACGATATACGCACCATCCGATACGAGATGGCAAACCATATCTCACGTCCCAAGCTTGAGCCCGTGATATTCGCAACCTATTGCTTTGAAGGCGACGAAGTTCTTGCCAAAAAAGGCGGCGACGGAAAAAGCCGTTCATCGCTCTATTCAATGTCCGGATTTATCCTCAAGCCGGATTCTATCTGTATAGCGGAACGCGAGATCTCGCTTATTTCGGATAACGATCCCATACCCGGTGATTTCCGCGAGATAAAGTATCTCGATCTCGGTGGGGCGACTCTTGAGCACGTTCCCGAAAAGAAGGGCTACGAAGGCTCCGCAAAATACCGCCATCTCAGACTGACGGACAACGAGAGCAATACAATTATTGAATTTCCCATCATCGCGGACGCGGCGGCTGACGATTACGTAACCGACATCTCTCTCCGCATTTCCCGCGCTAAGGAAAAGGCAGCTAAGGAAGCAGAATAATATCGGCTTCGCAACTCATACTATATTCAAGGCAATCAAAAAACAAAATAAAGAAAGGAAATCTATCATGTTCGGATTCAATGCACTTCTCTCCTCGGGCGGAATCTCCGAGGCGGTACCGATGATCGTTATCGCGGTAGTGGCAATTCTCTTTGCCTTTGTAGTTCTCATAGCTTCGCGCTATAAGAAATGTCCTTCCGACAAGATCATGGTCATCTACGGTAAGGTCGGTACAAACAAGGACGGTACACAGCGTTCGGCTAAGTGTATCCACGGTGGCGCGGCATTCGTAGTTCCCGTATTCCAGTCTTACGAATACCTCGATCTGACCCCCATGTCGATCCCCGTTGACCTCACAAACGCCCTCTCGCATCAGAACATCCGTGTTGACGTTCCCTCGAGATTTACCGTTGGTATCTCCACCGACGTCGGCGTAATGCAGAACGCGGCTGAGCGTCTTCTCGGTCTCAAGCTCGTTGAGATCCAGGAGCTCGCAAAGGATATCATCTTCGGTCAGCTCCGTCTCGTTATCGCGACGATGGATATCGAGGAGATCAACACAGACCGTGACAAGTTCCTTGAGGCGGTCTCCGGAAACGTTGAAACCGAGCTTAAGAAGATCGGTCTCCGACTCATCAACGTTAACGTAACCGACATCAGCGACGAAAGCGGATACATCGCAGCACTCGGTAAGGAAGCAGCCGCAAAGGCTATCAATGACGCGAAGATCTCGGTTGCTCAGGCTGACAGAGACGGTGCGATCGGTTCCGCAACCGCGGAAAAGGATCAGCGTGTAAGCGTATCCCGTTCCAACTCCGAGGCTATCGCGGGTGAAAACGAAGCAAAGGTTAAGATCGCGGACTCCGAGGCTACCCGTCGTGAGCACGAGGCAGAGGCTAACAAGCGTGCAGTTGCAGCAGAAAACATTCAGGCAGCACGTGCGCTCGAGGAATCCTACGTAGCACAGCAGAAGGCAGAGGAAGCTCGTGCGCTCCTCGAAAAGGCAAAGCTTGAAGCTGACGTCCTCGTCAAGGCTGAGATCGCAAAGCGCGAGCTCGAGCTCCAGGCTGAGGCAGAGGCTGAGCAGATGAGACGCCGCGCACGCGGTGAAGCAGACTCCATCCGTATGAAGATGGAAGCAGAGGCAGCCGGTGCACGCGAGATCCTTATCAAGCAGGCGGAAGGTCTTACCTCCATCGTTGCCGCTGCAGGCGGAGACGCAAACGCTGCTATCAGACTTATGGTCACCGACAAGCTCGAAGAACTCACCAAGATCCAGGTTGGCGCGATCTCGAACCTCAAGATCGACATGGTCACCGTTTGGGACAACGGCCAGGGCGGCGCGGACGGCAAGTCCTCGACAGCCGGCTTCGTTTCGGGACTTTACAAGTCCGTTCCTCCCCTCACCGAGCTTTTCGACATGGCAGGCATGCAGCTTCCCGAGTACCTCGGAAAGCCGAAGGCAGAGACTGCAGAGCAGGTTGATGCTGAGTAAAATCTAAGCGAATAACTTACAGGGCTTGCCTCATTATGGGGCAAGTCCTGTTCTTCTTCAAAAATGTTTGTAAATATGAAACAAGAAGAATAATCGAAATTGTTTTTCAATAAGAAATATGATATAATTTTTATACCAATTGAACCTTTTGGCGTTTTTCTTCGACTATATATGTGAAATCGATTTCCAGATCATTTGCAGGGAGGTGATAATGTGAGTGAATTTGAAAAGCTATTGCAAGAAAATCTTGTGCCGCTTCAGCGTTACGTGAAATACAAGATCAATAACAAGCACGACGCGGAAGATATCATACAGGAAGTCTGTCTTACTGCCACTATGAAATTTCCTTCATTGAAGAATTTGTCTTCTTTCAAGGCGTGGTTAATAGGCATTGCCAACCACAAATGCAACGACTATTACAGACAAAAGGCTAAAGATCTGAATATTTCTTTGGAATCCCTATCCGAGTCGGCGTTAAGTACTGGAAGATTAGGCGTTACCGAACGAAGCGTTGTGCAAGATACTTTAGATATGCTCGGAGATAAAGAAAAACAGATATTGTATTTGTACTTCTTTAAAAACTTGTCACAAGTGGATATATCATATCAACTCTCCATTCCAATCGGCACTGTAAAAAGCCGCTTGCATTATGCTAAAGAAAAATTCAAAGAACATTACCCTTACAAAGAAACATCAAAAGGAGAAACGATTATGAAAGAATTACCCGTATATCTGCCCTACTATAAAATTGAAAAATCCGCTCTCGCCCCCTTCCCCGTCATACATGAAGAGCTTCCCGGTATGTTTGTCATTCCTCGTATGGGAGAAAACATTTCGTTTGGAATGTATGATATGCCTTCCCGAAAACAAAACGGTGCATATGAGTTGAAGGTGGAGAGAAAGGTTGTTTTGCACGGAATTGAAGGAGTTTGCATTCAAAAAAACTACAAAGAGGCTTCGATCATAGAAGAAACGACCGTCTTCGCTCAATTAACCGATACGAACTGCAAATATTTGGGCGGCATCTCTACTGACAAAAGCGGAAGCCAAAGATTCACAACTTTTTTAGATGCCGATTTCGAGGATTACTACGGTATTGGTGAAAACAATTGCGGATTTCCTACTCACCGCGAACCAGAAGGAAGAATCATCCCAACAGACGAAGGGCTGATCATTCCTGTCGAAAACGATATTTCCGATGTTGTCGGTAGATTCAAAATAACAATGAATAATATCGTTTATGATACAGTTCGGCTGATAGATTTTGAAAACAGTAATCAAGGCGGCATGTTATGCGAATACTACCTTGACAAAAACGGGCGTACTGTTTTATGGCGCAGATTCAACAAGAATGATTGGGCGAATCAACGTTACGGAAAGTTGTGGACGGAGATGCTTCCAGGAAACGAAAGAATTATCATCAACAATGAAATCTACGTGCATTGGTATGATTGTATAACCGATTATATTATATGATTAATCGATGGCTGTTGCACTAAGCAGAGTGTTACAATCAACCGGGTATGGGCGTAGCCCCATAAAATAAAACGATGTCATCCTGAGGCGCGTCCGCAGACCGCTTGGCGTCGAAGGATCTCGTGCCGCCTCCCATTTACAAGAGGCGGCGCGGTGCCAATACAAAGAAGTCTGCTGTAAATAATCGAAAAACAAAAGTCAAAGCACTGTGTTATTGGGCATAAAGGCAGAATAGGATCATAGATCTTTTCTGCCTAATTATAGTACAAACATATTCGTCTGACTAAAAATATACGGTTATTCACATCAAACGTCTTCGTACAGGCACCGCGACGAGCAAAGAACAATTTGCGCGTCACGAGATCCTTCGGGCGCAAAGGCGGCTTGCGAGCGCGCCCTCAGGATGACATCATTTTTTCTTGAAGGGGGCTTCGCCCCCTCTCCCCTATATGCAAGTGCGAACAAAGCTTTCTTGATTATTTTTTATTCGTTATGTCCATTTTCTACATTTCTCTTTTTTGTCTCACGCATTCATCAAAAAACAATATTTTTCGCCCTTATTTTAAAGATATTTTAAAAAACTATTGCATTTTATCGGATTTTTTGATACAATATAATCGGAAACTGCGGTACGTAGGTACACTCGGCTTTTTTTGCCCGTCCATAATCGTCTTTTCGGCGGTTTTTGGGCGGATTTGCGCTTTTTTCCGATGTGTGACATAGACCCGTTCCGGAATTTTTTTATTTTTTATCTGTAAAGGAATTGTACGGAATGAACAACGAAAAGCTTATAGAGCTCTGCGGAGTCTCCAAGTCTTACGACGGCGAGACCGTTCTTTGCTCTATCGATCTCGACATTCATGAGCACGAGTTCATCACTCTGCTCGGCCCCTCGGGTTGCGGCAAGACCACGACCCTTCGTATCATCGGCGGCTTCGTCACACCCGACGAGGGTAAGGTTTACTTTGACGGTAAGCTCATAAACGATATCCCGCCCCACAAGCGTCCCGTTAACACGGTCTTCCAGCGGTACGCTCTCTTTCCCCATCTGAACGTTTTTGAAAACATCGCGTTCGGTCTGCGAATCAAGAAAACTCCCGAGGAGGAGATCCGCGAGCAGGTCAAGGAAATGCTTGCGATGGTCAACCTTCGGGGCTTTGAACGCCGCCGCGTTGACAGCCTTTCGGGCGGTCAGCAGCAGCGTGTTGCGATCGCGCGCGCTCTTATCAACAAGCCGAAGATCCTGCTTCTCGACGAGCCTCTCGGCGCGCTTGACCTCAAGCTCCGCAAGGATATGCAGGTCGAGCTCAAGCGTATGCAGAGACAGACGGGCATCACATTCATCTTCGTCACTCACGACCAGGAGGAAGCCCTCTCTATGTCTGATACCATCGTCGTTATGGCTGACGGTAAGATCCAGCAGATCGGCACTCCCGAAAAAATATACAACGAGCCCGAAAACGCATTTGTTGCCGACTTTATCGGCGAATCGAACATTCTTGACGGCGTTATGCTCGAGGACTACAAGGTCCGCTTCTCGGGGCACACCTTCGTCTGCGTTGACAAGGATTTCGCGCCCAAGGAGAAGGTCGATATCGTCGTCCGTCCCGAGGACGTTGACGTTGTGGCTGTGGACAAGGGTATGCTCACTGGCACAGTTTCCTCCGTTACCTTCAAGGGCGATTATTACGAGATAATCGTTGACGTCGGCGGCTTCAAATGGATGCTCGAGACCTCCGACTACGTTGCGCCCGACGCCACCATCGGTCTCGATATCGAGCCCGAGGCGATCCACGTTATGAAAAAATCCGAATATTCGGGTAAATTCGGAGACTACTCCTCTTTCAGCGACGAGCTCGATCAGCTCTCCGATCCGGAGGAGGAAGAGGAATGAAAAAAGGCTCTCTCTTCCAGAAATTAGCCGCTGCTCCGCATATCCTGTGGGCGATCATGTTTATCGTCTTCCCGATGATTTTCGTGCTCTTCTTTGCCTTCACCGATGCGGACGGTAATTTCTCATTTTCAAATATCACGTCGCTTTCGCAGTACGGACACGTTTTCGTGCTCTCGATCGCGTTTGCTCTTATCGCAACAGTTGTCTGCCTTCTGATCGGCTACCCTCTTGCCTACTTTATGTCAAAGCAGTCTCCGCGTGCGCAAAAAATCCTGATGGTGCTCGTTATGCTCCCGATGTGGTGCAATCTGCTTATCAGAACCTACGCACTGATGGCACTTCTTGACAACGGCGGACTTCTCAATTCTCTGCTTGAATCTCTCGGGCTTGACAAGCTTCAGATAGTCGGCACCAATTTCGGCGTTATCCTCGGTATGATCTACGATTTTCTGCCCTATATGGTGCTCCCGATCTTCACGGCTATGACGAAGCTCGATCCCAAGTTTATCGAGGCTTCGCAGGACCTCGGATGCACGTCCTGGCAGACGATGACCCGCGTTATTATGCCTCTGACGGCTTCGGGCGTTATCTCGGGAATTACTATGGTATTCGTACCCTCGATCTCCACCTTCTATATCTCGCAGAAGCTCGGCGCGGGAAAGATCGATCTCGTCGGCGACACGATCGAACGTCTTTTCCAGAATCCCTCGACCTACAACGTAGGCGCGGCGATCTCGCTCGTTATGATGATCCTGATCATCATCTCGGTCACGATCATGAACCGCTTCTCCGATGATAAGCAGCCCGCCGATCCCAAGACCGGCAAGGGAGGAGGTATCATGCCTTGAAATTCCTCCAGAGATCATACATTTTCTTAGTATTTCTTCTGCTTTATATTCCGATAATCGTGCTCATCGCCTTTTCCTTCAACGAAGCGGGCAGCCTTGCGGAATATTCGGGCTTCTCTCTCGTCTGGTACGAGGAGCTTTTCCACGATGAAGAAGCTTTGACGTCTCTGCGCAACTCGCTTGTGCTTGCGATTTCGTCGTCATTGATCGCAACCGTCGTCGGCACCTTCGCCGCCCTCGGACTTCACAGAATGAAGGCAAAATGGATCAAGGGCGCGGTCAATACCGTAACCAACATCCCGATGATGAACCCCGATATCGTTACGGGCGTTTCAATGATGCTTCTCTTCGTTGCCGTTGCGGCGATCCTCAGACTCCAGGACCTTTTCGGCTTCGGAACGATGCTGATCGCGCACGTGACCTTCAACCTTCCCTACGTCATCCTCTCGGTCATGCCGAGATTCAAGGCTCTCGACGTTTCGCTTTCCGAGGCGGCACAGGACCTTGGTTGCACTCCCTCGCAGGCGTTCTTCAAGGTCGAGCTTCCCGAGATCGTTCCCGGAATCGTTTCGGGTCTTATGCTCGGATTCACAATGTCGCTTGACGATTTCGTCATCAGCCATTTCGTAAGTTCGCCCGATTTCCAGACCCTTCCCCTCTACGTTTACAACCAGACCGCGCACAACGTCAAGTTCAGTATGTACGCGCTTTCGGCTCTTATCGTTGTAACCATTCTTATCATCCTGCTCGTTGTCAACTTTGCAGGCTCCTTCGGTAAGAAGAAAGGAGGCGCGAAATGAGACGGATCCGTTTTGCCGCGCTTTTCGCGGTCGCAGTTATTCTCCTTCCGCTTTTTCTCTCCTCCTGCTCCGGCGACGGAGTGACCGAGACCGCCACCCTTTACGTTTACAACTGGGGTGAGTATATCTCGGACGGCTCGGAGGGCTGTCTCGATTCGAACACTGCCTTCGAGGAATGGTATTACGAAAACTACGGCGTGAAGGTCAAGGTTAATTACTCGACCTTCTCAAGCAACGAAAGTCTTTATGCGAAGCTCAGCTCGGGATCGGTAAGCTACGACGTTGTCGTGCCGTCAGATTACATGATCGAGCGTCTTATCGCGGAGGATCTTCTGGCACCTCTCAATTACGATAATATTCCCGATATCGGAAATATTCTGCCCGAATTCTGGGGCGAGACGAGCGAGCATTCGGCTCACGACCCCGGAAACGTCTACTCTGTTCCCTACCTTTACGGTATGATCGGTATCATCTACAACACCACGATGGTCGAGGCTGACGATCCGAGTCTCGGAAGTTGGAAGCTGATGTGGGACGAGAGACACGCGGGCAACATTCTGCAGTTCAACAACTCGCGTGACGCCTTCGGCAGCGCGCAGTATCTTCTCGGTCTTGACGTAAACTCGGACAGCGAGGCTGATTGGCGTAAGGCTCTTGACAAGCTCAAGGAGCAGAAGCCGATCCTTCAGGGCTACGTTATGGACGAGATCTACAACAAAATGGAGAACGGCTCCGCGGGAATTGCCGCGTACTATGCGGGCGACTATCTTGCTATGTACGAGAACAATCAGGACCTTGAGTTCTTCTATCCCGAGGAGGGCACGAACCTCTACGTTGACGCGATGTGCATCCCCAAGTCGAGCAAGAACAAGGAGATCGCCGAGCGTTACATCAACTTTATGCTCACCGAAGAACCCGCAATCGCAAACGCGGAATACACCTATTACGCTTCTCCGAACCGTCTCGTTGTCGAGAGCGAGGAATACATCGAATATATGGGCGAGATCAAGGAAGACGCCTATGAAAAGATGTACGCCACCGACAGCGTCAAGACATCGACCTACAAAAATCTCAGCGGCGAAAAGCTCATCCTCATCAATCAGCTTTGGGAGGAGCTCAAGTCGGATATCGAGATCAGCACGGGAATCTACGCCATCTGCGGCGTGATACTTGCGGTGCTTCTCTCGCTCGGAGTATATTTCGGAGTGAGAAACAGAATAAGGAATAATTATTAAATTCAAGCACACCTCGGGAGTTCCCGGGGTGTGCTTTTTGTTGGGATCATCTCGCTTTGCGAGAGTTAAGATCGCGACAAGCGCGAGTTAATATCGGCTTACGCCGAGTTAATGTTCGCCTGCGGCGAAGCTATAGCCGAAGAGAGCCGAACCCATAAGCTCTGCGGCGATAATTTTTCGCGTCTTTCGGCGTGATATATCTCGCAAGGTTAATACCTTGCTTCCCTACATCCCACCAAAATCCATCAAAAATTTATTCGCCGCAAAGTGCGAAGCAGTTTTCATCGAGCAAATATTCGGATAGACAAAGAAAAAATTCGAAGTAATATGTCATCTTACGAGGATTTTTTCTGCAGTATATGCGGATATTTGCCGATGAAAACCTTATGTGTTCGGCTCTCTTCGGCTATT
>JAFQPI010000054.1 GCA_017411805.1 Clostridia bacterium | reverse complement strand
CAAAACTGCTCGCACCTCACGGCGAATTAATTTTTGATGGATTTTGGTGGGATTTTGCGAAGCAAGGTATTAACCTTGCGAGTAAAAGCACGCCGAAATACGCGAAAAGTAATCGCCGTGAGGCAATTAAGTTCGGCTCCCGTACGGCTAAGCACGGTAAATATCGGTATAAAGAACCATAAAAACGCGAGATTTTTCGATAGGATCGGAAAAGCATTCGCGCAAAGTGTCAGGATCACAAGGTAGATGCCATAGATCAGAATATGTATTTTTTTCATATCATCACCTCACTATGACCGAAAAAAGTCAGAAAAGGAAGGACAGAATCTCCGGAAGCTTGGTATAGTCGTCGACCGTCACAAAGGCAATATCAGATATTGCAACCGATTCGTCGTTTCCTCCCTCGCGGTAATCATCGCCGACGTAGAGGACCTCGTCATGCGAGTAACCCTCCTCGGCGCAGAGATTCGAGAGCGCGTAATACTTGTCATGGGGAGCGGGAACGAGGTCAAAGGAGGAGGATCCGCCGATGAAGACGGTGTACTCGGGGAAGAGCTCCTTCACACGCGGATACATGGGGCGGCGGCGCGAGCGATCGGGATCGAAGGCGAGCTTATCCTCGATCTTTGCAGATTTGCCGAGGATGGGGAAGGTTATGGCACCCGAGGGGTGGAATTCAACGCCCTCGCCCGCAAATTCGGTAAAACCGTATTCCTCGCGGAGAATCTCGACGTTTTTCGCGGTGCGTTCACGGTCGCAGGGAAGAACGGTATCGCGGATGAGATCGAGAGACTTTGTTTCCTTGTTATATTTTGAGTACTGAAGTCCGTAATTGCCGAGGATATCGACGGGATAGCCCTGCATCTGATTGAAGATACGCATACACTGACCCGCGCCAACCATGAGAATACGGTATTTTTTCGAGAGAGCATCGAGGACCGCGCGGTTGCTCTCGTCAAGGGGCGTGCGGTGCTGAGTGAGAGTGCCGTCAAGGTCAAAGGCGATGAGTTTGAGCTTTGAGAGATCTATCTGTTTTTCGGACGTGAGTATCATGTTTTTGCCTCCCTTTTTGCAAATTATTCCTTATATAATATATCACAAAATTCAGAAAATGTCAAGAGGGGAGAGATAGCCGTACGGGAGTCGAACAAAATTGGTTTTGTCGGGCAGATTTTCCCGATAACTGCAGTTCTTTCCTTGATCATATTATTGTGCATAAAAAAAGCGCAGGGTGAATAATATTCGATATAGATAAAAATTGATGAGGCGCAGAATGCAGGTATTGGAGAAAAAGAGACCCTATGAGGGGCTGAGCGCGGACGAGGTGCGTCGTTCAAGGGAAGAAAACGGAGAAAATATACTTCCGAAAGCGCGGAGAAGATCGTTTTTTCGCGCGTTTTTATCAAATCTCGGAGATCCGGTAATAAAAATACTGCTCGGTGCGCTGGCGGTTAATCTGATATTTCTGTTCAGATCATCGGATATTTGGGAAACGATCGGGATCGCGATATCCGTTGTATCCGCAACGTTGATCTCGACCCTGTCCGAGCGAGGAAGCGAAAAGGCATACGCGCGTCTCGAGCGCGAGAGCGGGGAGGGAAGATGCCGCGTAAGACGGCGCGAGGGAATATTCGAGATAAGATTTTCCGAGGTCTGCGTCGGAGATATACTTCTTCTTTCCGCCGGCGACGAGGTAGCCGCGGACGGGATCATCACGGAGGGCACGATCGGGCTCGATATGAGCAGTATGACGGGCGAAAACCGCGAGGTCATAAAGAAACCGAGCGAAGACCGCGGACTTTTGCCCTCGTCTCCCTCCTCGATGCTTCGCGGAGCGCGCGTAATATCGGGCGAGGGAGAGATGCAGGTGCTTGCCGTCGGAGGCAAGACCATGCTCGGCTCGATCTCGCGCGAGGTTCAGAGCGACGTCCGCGAAAGTCCGCTAAAGATCCGTCTCCGCAAGCTGGCAGGTCAGATAAGCCGTCTCGGTTATATCGGCGCGGCTCTCGTTGCCTTTGCCTATCTTTTCAACGTCTTTCTGATCGACAGCGGATTCTCGTCCGCGATAATACTTGAAAAGCTGAGCGATCCCGCCTACCTTTTTTCGCGCATTCTCGAGTCTTTCATGCTCGGGCTTACCGTCGTAGTTGTTGCCGTACCCGAAGGGCTTCCAATGATGATCGCGGTCGTCCTTTCATCCAACGTACACAGAATGGTCAAGGACGGAGTTCTCGTCAAAAAGCCCGTCGGCATCGAGGCGGCGGGCAGCATGGACCTGCTTTTCACAGATAAAACAGGCACTCTGACAGAGGGCGAGATGAAGGTATTTGCAATTATCTCGCCAAGCGGCGATATTTCGGGCAGTTACGATGAATTTTTGCGTAAAAACGCCGAGCTTGGCAGGCTTTGCATACTTTCCGCGGAGTTCAACAGCTCGTCCGTCTTTGGTATCGTTGACGGAAAAAGGCGGATAATCGGAGGAAATCCGACCGATCGCGGTCTGCTTTCTCCACTCAAAAGGTCATCGGAAGGGGTAAAGGTCATCTCAAGGATCGCGTTTGACAGCACGCGTAAGTTTTCTGCCGTTGAGATAGAGTGGGAGGGCGAGCATATCTGCCTTTACAAGGGCGCGCCCGAGTATATTCTTGAACACGTATCAGGGGAGAAACGCGATCTTCGCCGCAAGATGGCAAAGGAATGCTCGTCGGGCGCGCGGGGAGTCGCGCTGGCATATCGGCGCGGAAGACTTGACGGCAAAGATATTCCCGATGGTCTCATCCTGATCTGCGGAGTTCTTTTGCGCGATCCCGTTCGAAGGAATGCTCCCAACACTCTCCGCCGTCTGCGAGGCGCGGGGATACAGACGGTAATGGTCACGGGCGACTCGCGCGAGACTGCGGAATCGATCGCGCGGGAATGCGGAATATTTTCGGGCAGGGTAGAGAAGGTGATAGATTCCGCCGAGATGGCAAGGCTTTCGGACAGCGAGCTTGAAGCGATCCTTCCCTCTCTCGGAGTAGTTGCGCGCGCGCTCCCGAGCGACAAAAGCAGACTCGTTCGGATCGCACAGCAAGCGGGTCGGGTCACGGGCATGACGGGCGACGGTATCAATGACGCGCCCGCTCTCCGCGCAGCAGACGTAGGCTTTGCCATGGGATGCGGAAGCGCGGTGGCAAAGGACGCGGGCGACGTCGTTATCCTCTCAAATGATCTTGAGGGGATCGCGAATGCGGTGCTTTACGGGCGCAATATCTTCAAAAGCATCAGAAAATTTATCTGCCTGCAGCTCACGGTCAATCTTTCGGCTGTCGGCATTTCGATGGTGGGACCCTTTATCGGGATAGATTCGCCCGTCACGGTGGTTCAGATGCTCTGGCTGAATATAATCATGGACACTCTCGGCGGCTTGGCTTTTGCGGGCGAGGCCGCAGAGGAAAGGATCATGAAGGAAAAGCCGAAGGCGCGTGATGAGGCGATCTTATCGCCATATATGAAGAGCAGGATCTCGTTTTTGGGGCTTTTCAGCCTCGCGCTCTCGCATTTTTTCCTGAAATCAGAAAAAGTAGCGGCGCATTTTGCCGAAAGCGCGGGCGATGCGCGGATGCTTACGGGATTTTTCGCCTTTTTCGTCTTTCTGGGGCTTTTCAATTGCTTCAATTCGAGGAGCGACAGGCTGAATCTCTTTTCGGGACTCGGCAAAAACGCTCCCTTCGTGCTGATAATATGCTCGGTCGCATTCGTTCAGCTGCTATTTACCTATCTCGGCGGAACGATCTTAAGGACGGTTCCTCTTTCCGCATCCGAGCTTGCCTTTTCGCTGACTATGGCACTCGCCGCCCTCCCCGCAGGCTTTATACACACGCTTCTGCGGCGTATACGAGGCAAAAATGACGGCTTTTAGTATTCTTTTTCCTTGAAAAGCGGCTATTTTTATGATATAATAATAAAAAAAGACGCGAGGCAAAAAATGGCACCATACAAGCGCAAGGTCCAATACCACGAAACAGACAAAATGGGAATAGCTCATCATTCAAATTTTATAAAATGGATGGAGGAATCGCGCGTTGATTTTCTCGATCAGATGGGCTACGGATATGTAAAACTTGAAGAGGAAGGTATCATCTCGCCCGTACTCTCGGTAGAATGCGAGTACAAAAAGCCCTTGCATTTCGGAGACGAGATAGAAATTTCACCCGAAATCCTCGAATTCAAGGGGATAAGGCTGGTCATCGGATATAGCTTCACTCATAACGGAGAGACGGTCGCCGTCGGCAAATCTTCGCATTGTTTCCTCACGCCCGAGGGAAAACCGATCGCGCTGAAGCGCAGCTTTCCCGAATTCGACGCGGCGCTGAAGAAATTGGCACCTTAAATATTAACGGCTGATCCACTTCAATGGATCAGCCCTTTAACTATCTAAAAATATTGAATATGATAATAAATTTATGATAAATAAAAGGTATTGCTTAATCGACATCTTTCCGACATCCTCATAAAAAGCGGGACTCAATCACTTTTTTAGTGACTCAGTCCCGCTGTTTTATTAAAGAATATCGGAAAGTGCCTTATGCTTGCCCTCGGGATCGAAGGAATGCCATGCGACGGCGACGTTTTCGTCGAAATTGACGTAGAGACGCTGACCTCTCATACCGCCCTTTGAGTAACCGCGTCCCATCTTCCGAAGCTCATATCCGCGATCAAGGACGATCCCGATCCATTCCTCCGAGACGATGCGCTCGCCACGCCAGAGTCCGCCGTCAAGGTAGATCCTGCCGAGCTTTACCATATCGTCGCTTCGGATATAGAGTCCGGTCGCGCCGACGGGGTATTTATGCGGACATTTTGACCAGGCGACCTCGCGGCAGCCGATCTTTGAGAAGAGCCGATCCATAAGGAAATCGTCGAGTTTCTCGCCCGAGATCTTGGTAACTACGCGCGAGATAAGGTAATACGCGGCGTCGGAATAAACTCTCTGCTCACCCGGCGCGTAAACGAGCTCGCGGTCGAGGGTGAGGAAAAGGAAATCGTCTGTGGGATATTTTGTGATATCTTCGGTATCGATGTCAAGGAAGCCCTTGCCGTATCCGATCTCATGCCGCATGACGTTATCGAGATTGATATTTTCCCATTTCTCCGCGGGAATGCCGTAAGCCGCAAGCTCTTCGGCGAAAATTTCAGCGATGGTGGTCTCGGGAGTCAGCTTACCCTCGTCAAAGAGCATGCCGATCGCGGTCACGCAAAAGAATTTTGCGACAGAATAGCAGTTCTGGCAGGGATTTCCGGGGAGCCTTTTCAGCGTTTCGTCGCCCTCAGCGGTTGAAACGCTGATGCGATATGTGTTGATGCCGTTTTCACGGGCAATACTGTCAAGATTTTTCAGAAGCTCGTTCATAGTAGTTACCTCATATATTGGTTTTTTATACTTTTTGTGCAATTGCTTGAATACAATTTTTACTTATATCCATCCCTTTTCGGCGAGCGAAGTCTCAAGCTCGGCGGCGGTGGGAACGGTTGCGGAATAGCTCTTTCCGTCCTTCATAAGTATCAGGAGGAAAAATCCGTCGACCGAGAGCTTTTCAACGTCGGAAAGAAGCAAGGTTTCCCGAATATAAGGCTTTTCATCGAGGAGGGCAATAATGATCACGCCCTCCTCGCAAAAATACACGTTTCCGTTTCTGACCTTCTTGCCGAAGGTGAAATTGCCTTTCGCGCAACAGAAAACGGGGATCCTGATCTTTGACTCGAATTCTGCGTACTTCCTTTTATCCAATGCGACGTGGGTAGCAAGGAAGATCGACATAAGCATAAATGCGAGACAGCCCGCAAGGAAGGAGATCTGCAGAGCATATTCGGGAAGGATGAAGAGCAGTATAATAAGAGTCGGTATGGCAAACATCACGCCGATGATCGCGGAAAGGATAATTATCGCCCTCATTACTGATACCTCGCGTCCCAGACTCTGATCTTGTAGAAATGTCCCGTTTCGGATTTGAGCGTTTCATCGAACATAGCGCCGTCTGCGTTTCTCAAAAGGAAGGCGGAGCGGCTCGTCCAGGATTTGAATCCGCCGTCGGGATAGATATAAACGATGCTTCCGTCCGGGAAATTGCCGACGCCCTTGATCGCGCCGCGGTCAAGCGATTCGTGACCCGCGTAATCTGTGGAAAAGGTCTTTGAGGACTTGCTGAATCTGTAGACGTGCGAGCCCGTGGTGATCCAGAGCTCATCGGAATTGCCGTAAACGGGCGCGAGATCGTGCGCATGGTCGGAGGGGATCGTCACGCGGAGTGAGCTTTCCTCGCTTACCGTCACCTTTCCGTCCGAGCCGAGCTCGACCTTGTATGCTGTCAGAACAGTTCTGCCGATCGCCCAAAGGACCTGTTTTTCATCGTCCCAGAGCACGCCGTGGGCATCCTCGAGAGCCATACTTGCGGAATACGTATTTGAAACGCTCTTATCTGTGGTGAAAAATCTAACCTCACCGCCCGTGCTCGAAGCTATCGCGATAACACCGCAGGGCATCAGCTCAATGCTGTGCGGATTATTTGCCGCCGCCTCGGTGTACCACAAAAGCTCGCCCGCGGGATAGGAGATCATACAGCCGTAGCCCGAGCCGCAGACGGCAAGCGCGACCTCGCCGTGTGTCTCCGAGCGGCGGAGCTTCGTGCCCGCGATATTGTAATAGGGCATCTTATAGGACCAGACGAGCGAGTCCTCGTCAAGCTTGCCATCCGAAATATCGTATACCTCGAGATGCGAATTTCCCTGATTAGTCAGCGCGACGAGATAGCTTCCGCGCTCGATCTCTTTTCTGATATCCGTATCCTTTGAGAGGACGAAACCCTTCTCGGCGCTGAGCATGGCGAGGAATTCCTTCATCGCGCGATAAGTCACGAGATCGCTTCCGCCCGCAATAACTATCTTATTGCCGACGACGCGGATCACGTATTCATTCATGCCCAAGCCCTCGCGCGCCTCGGCGCTTTCGGGGCGGTTAGTCGCTCCGACCAAGATCTCGGGCACGTCAGCCATATCCTCAACGCTTTCGTTCGGCATCAGGAAGTCGGACTTGATTGTAAAATTCACGCCCGTCAGCGTGCCGAGTGACTTTTTGAGGTCTATTGCGGCTTGAACCTCGCCGTCGCCGCCCTCGTCGGGACGGATGACGCGGTAGACCGCTTTTCCATCCGAGTCAAGCAGACTGATATCGGTGATCTCGGGCTCGGTTTCGGGCGCCGGGGTGGTTTCGGGAAGAGTCGTCTCCGCGGGAATATCACCGCCCGCGCAGGATATCGACGAAAACGCGATCAATAATACGAGCATTAAACTTAATATCTTTTTCATTTGATTGAGCTTCCTCATTATAAGAGTATCAGACCGAAATCTCCTCATCCGGATTTTCAACCGCCTTGAGTGCGGCGTCGCGGAGTGACATAACGGAGAGGGTCTCGGAGGGATCAAAGCTTGCCTTTCCCGTCTTAAAGAATGAGAGCATATCCGCGATAAGTCCGTCAAAGAAGGGGGATTTCAGCGATTTCCAGGTCTCTTTTCCGTCCTTCGTCATATAGGCGTTATAGGGCATAGCGGCGCCCCAGATCATAGTCGCGTCCTTGCCGCTTGCCGTTTTTGCGCTAATTATCCATTGACTTCCGTTCGCGGAAGCCTTAACGCTACTGATTGCGCCCATTTTCTTTACCGCCATCTCGCCGAGATGGATGAAATACTCGGGAAGATTCGAGCCGCCGCCCGTAAGGAGGATGCTGTCGGGCGAGTCAACTAAGTCGAGCTCGGCGGCGTATCTCAGCGCGGAGGTACTGAAAAAGGGAGCATTGTATTTCTCGCCGAGAGCGAAAATTTTCTTGGCGGTAGCCGCGTCGGGCGCAAAGGTCTTGTCAATGTAGGTTCTCTTGCCGTATTTGAGGACCGCCTCGGCATAGCGCAGGTGAGTTTCGGGATTCGAGGGCGAGAGAATTACGATAACGTCGCTCTTCTCGCAAAGCTCGTCAATGCTATCGCACTTTTCCGCGCCGAATTTCTCGCACCACTCGGCGGTGCTTTTGCCGTCCACGGGCGAGATATCGAGCTCCGCCCAGGCATAGGCGATCTTGTAATCGACTCCCATATCGGCGGCGATGCGATTGATCCACGCGGGATAGTTGTTTGCGTGCCATTCGCTGATATAATAATCGACAAATCCAATCTTTTTCATATTGGGAACCTCTTCTTATTTTAGTTTTTCAAGCATTTCCTTCGCCGCCGCGACGATCTCATCCTCGAGACTCGGCATAAAGAAGGAGGAACAAGCCTCGTAGCCGCCCTGACCGAAAGCCTCGGCGGTCGGCAGATAGCCCTCGTATCCGTTAGCGCAAACCACGGATATGACAAACTTTTCGGGGCAGAGCTCGCGCATTATGCGTCCGTAGGATGTGAACGCCTCGCCGCCAAAGCCGACGAAGACCACTCCGCCAACGCCTATGACGGAGATCGGAACGGGTCGGAAGACGGGCTGTTCACGCAGAGCCGCAACGCGGTAGCAAAATGCGCGATCAGCCATTGTGTAAGAATCTGCGGGAATCTTTCCCTCCTTGTAGTCCTTGACCCATTTTACGCACTCGTCGTATTTTTCAACGCCCTCGGTGTTCGTGCGGTTGTAAATGATGCGGTTTTCGGCAAAAATACTGTCGTCCGACGCGGGAGTCATCTCGTTCCAGACGGCAACCGCGGCATCGGCAACCATGCGTCCCATATACGCGCTGTGCTCGTAACGTCCGCCGTGAAGACGTTCTTCCCTCGGCTTGAAGTAATCGTTGTGATTGGAGTCGCCCTGACAGCCCGTGAAGAACAGACAGGACGTGCCCGCGATATCCTCCTCGAGGAAGCGGCGCGCAAAGCCGGGCCAGTCGGCGGACCATTTCGTGCCTCCGATGACGTCGGGATGGGTCGAGAAATTCAGAATAGCTATGTCGTTTTTACCGCTTCTCGCAAAGCGAACGAGACGCATCGTGTTATCGGCTTCGGCACAGCGACCCGTAAGCGTGAATTTTGAGCTCGGATTGGTTACAACGCCCGCTTCCTTAGTGAAATATCGGCGGACGAATGCGATCGGCTCGGCAACGTCGCGCGCGCCGACAGACATTTCCGCCTCGGCTCTGTCATCAAGTGCCATCACGGCGGCGTCGGCAAAACGGCGGTAGAGAACGTCGATGAATACCTTGTCGCGCAGAGCGGTCGAGCGCGACTCGGGATCGGCAAGGCAGGGGCTCGTATGCTGATGCAGGGCGGCGATCAGAATATGATCGGCAGGCACGCCCGTGCGCTCTTGTATCAGCTTGCGGATCTTGGCGGCGTGATCGAGCTTGATTCCTATGTAATCCGCCGCCATAAGAATGACAGTTTCCTCGCCGACAGTCAGCGCGACGGAGTTGAGGTAGAGGGGATCGAGCGTACCGTCGGCAAGACGGCGCTCATAGTAGCCCGAAAGATCGTTTCCGAAGGGCGGCGTGATATCGACTCTTGCAAATCCGGCTTTTAACATGGTGATTCTCCTTTATAAGGTTCATTTATTGATCTAATTATACAATATTGCAGTCGGTTTGTCAATCTGTTACTGCTTTTTTATCAAAACAATCAGGGCACAAACAAAAGGAGCTTAGTCACTTTTTTAACGATTGACATCCTCATCCACCGCCTCTCCGCCCGAAGCTTCGCTTCACGCTTTCAAAAAGACGCGATCGCGTTCTCCTTCCACCGTCGTCAAGCGACGGTCCCCCTCCCTCCCGGAGGGAGGCTTAAGAGTCACTGCGAATCTCTTCGGTTATTCAGCGAACATCGTTTCGTTTTAACCCGTAAAAAACCAAATAGGAATATTGTATTTGAATTAGTTTGCGCTCATAACAAAGCTTTTGAATACTTTTTTAATAAAATATTCCTATTTAAGTATGCAAAATTACAGATATAAACGATATTCGCTATAGAAACATCGAGATTTGCATTAATCCCTTTGCCTCCCTCCGGGAGGGAGGGGGACCGACGCAGGTCGGTGGAAGGAGCCCGCGATTGCGCTATATTGTAAATTTTAAACAACGACTTCGGGCGGAGAGGCGGTGGATTATGATGTTGAACACATCAAAACAGGGACCGAAGCACTCTTGTTGGTGATTCAGTCCCTTTATTATTTAATCATAAAACCTGAATTTGACCACTACCGCGTTATGGTCGGAGGGCTCGACGCCGCTGGCGGTCTCCTCGATCACCTCGTGGCTGACCACGCCCATATGCGCGGGGTCAACGAAGCAAAAGTCTATTGTTGAGGACGAAACCGTATGCGCGGGATCGTTTGCCGACGTTAAAACGTGCGCGCTGCAGAGCCCGAAATCGGTTATCTTCTGATAATACCCGGTGCCCTCGCGCGTGTTGAAGTCACCCGTCATAACGATTGGGTAGTCGAGCTTTTCAAGCAATTTGACCAGCACCTTGAACTGCGATTCGCGAACCTCCTCGATTATGGTCATATGCGTGTTGCAATGCGCAAATGTGGCACCGGTCTTAACGTCCTTCAGCACGGCATAAGTAAGTATGCGGTACTGAGTTTCATCCGGAAGGCGGCTTGAAACGCTCGGCGTTGCCGAAAGCCATTGCGTTTTGGTCTCTATCAGCTCGAATTTATCCTTTTTGTAGAAAATGGCGTTGCGCCACATCTGTGTGGAGGTGTGATTGAGCTCACCGACAACACCATATCTGTCGCCGAGATTTTTGCAGAGGAATTCATACCACAGAACCGAGCACTCCTGAACACCCAGAATATCGGGGTCAGCCGCGTTTATCTGCGTCAACGCCGCCGCGAAGCGTTCGGGCTCAGACTCCTTTGCCACAAGCAGATTAAAGCTCATGACGGTATAGGTTTCGGCGGGAGTCGATACTGTCAGCGTGTCGGTGGGCACGGTCAGCACGCCGTCCTTTACGTTGTCCGCCGCCAAGCAGTCGTTTATAAACTTCCGGGCTGCGCGGCAGGCGGCATCGGTATCCTTGCCCGTAATATAAACTCTTGTGCCTTCAAAATAGACAAGTCCCTGACCCTCTCCGCACGCCGCAAGAGCCGCATCGCGTCCTGCCGAGGGTGCATTTTTAACGTCTCCTATGATTATCGCACAGTCGCCGGGCGCCGCGCCCTTGTCGTTAACCGGAACATTAATGCCAAAGGTCTCGAGAATTGCCGAGCGAATGCTTTGAGCCGCCCGCTTTTCGGCGTATACGGCATCAGAGCTGACGAATATACTGAAATTTTTGAGGCTTTCTCCGCCGATGGTTACGTCGTTTGCCAAAGTCTCGGCGCGGTAAGAGTCGTTGAGATCTTTCGGGACGGCAAGCGTCGCGGAATCTTTGCTCAGATATTTATCTATAAAGACGCCAACTGCTGTCTGAGTTGCCTCGGGACTGCCGCCGCAGATGACAAGATGCTCTCCGGAAAACGTAATGATATAGTCATAGTAGCCCAGAGAGGCGGCAATTTCCGCCGCTCCGCCGTAGTTTACGTTGCCTACGATTATTGCCCGTTCGGGCTTTGCGTCGATCTCGTTACCGATGCGCATACGGATGCCGTACTTTTCGTCGATGGCTTTGCGCAAGGCAACCGCCGCGCCTACCTCGGTATCCGACGCCCTGTCCGCGCGCAATACCATATAGTCGCTCTCGCCGTCCGCCACAATTTTGACAAGGCTTTCAGACGCTGTGGTGTCGGAAACGGTAGTATCCGCAGATGGCAGATTGGCAGGCTGACAGCCTGCCAATGACATTGTAAATATAATGAGAGCAAGTATAAAACTGATTTTTTTCATATCTTTTAGCTGAGAGACTCGGAAATACTTTCAAACACCTTATTGATGTTTCGGGAAGCGCCCTTGATCTTGGCAGTCCAGTTACTGTCGTTGCCCGTCAAGCTGTTACGGAAGAGAGCAACCGCGCTTGAGGACCAGGTAAAGCTGGAGCTGAAGATACGGGTGGAGTCGATATAAAGGTTGCCCTTGATGATATCGTACATCTGACCGTCGATGTTATCAGCTGCCCAACGCGACTTCATGCAGTTTTCAAACAGCGCGGGAGCGGAGGATCTGTGGCTCTCGGAGCCGAGCGCCTCAAGAACAGCCGCGGACATATTGGCATCCTTAGCAGTTGTGGGAATGCAGAAGTTGGTGTAAGCAAAGCCGAGGTTTGTGTAATACTGATCCTGATCAGCGTACATCTTGGGATAAGGAACTATACCGTAGGACATATCCTTATCGCGCAGACCGGTAATGGTACTGCCCGCAACCGCACCGAACAGCGCGCGGTTGTTGGTGATGACTTTATATCCGTCGGTGGTATTATACCAGCAATTGCCGCTATCCCAGATCCAGTTATTCAGCTTAGTGATGAGAGTATGTGTCTTTTCACCCATAAAGTCATCGGTAAGCTGAAGTACGCCCTCCGAGTTGGGAGCCGACATACGAATACCGGATGCGGCAATAAAGCAGTCCATATGTACCTGACCGTAGTTTACGTATCCGAAGGTATCTTCAACGGTGGGGCCTGTCGCGCCTGCGTCAACGTAAGTGTCGGCGGTCATTTCGATCAATTTGTCGATAGTCCAATTACCTTCCTGAACCAGCAGACGGGGATCGCTCAGACCAAGGTTTGTTCCAAGAGTGTGATTGTAGATAAGGAAGTAGAGGTTGTAGATAAGCGAGTTTGCCGCATCGCCCGAAACGAAATACAGCTTGTCGTTGATGGTAGACATCTCGATAAGCGAGTCAGACCACCAGGGCATATCAAAGTTGAGATGATCAAGCTCAGCAAGATTTACGATGGCACTACGTGTAGCAAGCGTACCGCCGCACATACTGTAGCAACCGATCATATCGTATTCGCAATCTCCGCCCGAAAGTACTGCCGAAATTGCATGCTCAACAAAGGGAACCTGATTGGAATTGTCACCGTTGATAAGGTTAGCGGAGATCTTAATACCGAGTCTTTCCTCAACCGCCATATTGCGGAAGTAAATAGTATCTACGACGGTATCGCCCGTGTCCATTTCAACGTAGAAATCCGGCAAGGACGTGTTCCAGCCCAGGATGTTGAACTTGTAGTCGCCGAAGTTGAGATCGGGCGAGAGAGTATCCTTGCGATAACCGTTTTCGTCATAAAGACTTGTGGTCTCAGGGGTGGCTGTGGTAGCATTGCCCGCGTCGCTGTTGTTATCTCCCGAGGTCATGTCTGAGGGCGCACCGGTCTGATCGGCGCACGCTATCATCACGGAAGACAGCATCATCACAGCAAGCACAAGAGCGATCACTCTTAATAATATGTTTCTTTTCATGTTCTTCCTCCTGAAAAGCTCATATGAAAAATCATATACTCATAAACCTTTTGATTTATCAATATATATGTTTATTATATCATCCATTCCGTCGTTTGTCAACATCAATTTGAGCATTTTGAGCAAATGATCGCCCCTTTGATCGGTTGATGCATTATTTGCGGTTCGACCTTGAAAAACAAAGCGGAATGTGCTATAATAAATGCGTAATCCCAACTGTAAAAAGGAGACGCAAATATGAAAAATACCACCTCCATCCGCTTGATGACAAGCAACGTTTTGGGAAATTGGCGAGACGGATTTATCGAGAACCGCGATGACGTAATGGCGGAGATCTATCTTGACCTTTGCCCCGACGTGATCGCGCTGCAGGAATTTTCCTCGCGCTATCGGAGCGAGAAAATTGATCTTTTGTCGCTCGTTGCACCAAAATACAAGGAGATCGTCACGCCTGTTCTCAACCGAAGCCACAACAACTCGACCCCTCTCATTTATAACACGGATCGCCTAAGAGTACTCGATCGCGGCTACTACTTTTTCGCGGACGGCATCTGTGACAACTCCAAGTCGCTTTCCTGGGCGGCGTTTGAGACGATAGACGGGGGCAAACGCTTTGTTTACGTATCAACGCATTTTATACATACCTCCGAGGACGGACGCGTTATTGACGGAAATCAGGCAAAGCTCGTGTGCGACGGACTTGCGGACTTTTATGGGTGTCCCGTGATGATCGGCGGAGACTTTAACAGCAACCGCACGTCTCGCTCATATGCCAACCTGATCTCGCTCGGCTTTGTCGATCTCTATGAAAAAGCACCAAATCCTCCGAAAGTCAAATCCTACCATCCTTACCCCGTCCTCGATGAAGCTACGCACCTCTACGTGCCGAATCCGGCTCCGATCGTCGGAGACTTTAATAATTCCATCGACCACATCTTCTATTACGGCAAGCCCGAGCAGATGCCGACGGTCGAGCGTTTTGACGTCCTCACGGACGTCCGCTCGCAGATAGCGAGCGATCACTGCCCCGTTTTCGTCGATCTTGTGCTTCAATAATCGAAGATATCGAATAATCACGTTTTTATGTTATAATTTATTTAATGATCGGAAGAGTACTGTCACCGAAAAGCATTGAATGACAGGATTTTTTGCTGCCGCTCTGATATAATATATGCTGACAGGAGGGATAAGTATGGATTGGATCACCGGTATTCAAAACGCAATCAATTACATTGAAGACAACATAACCTCGGATTTGGACTACGAGACCATTGCAAAAGAGAGCTTTTCCTCTTCGTTCCATTTTCAAAGGGTTTTCAGTATTCTTTGCGGGTACACCTTGGGTGAGTATATTCGTAACAGACGCTTGTCTTTGGCAGGTGCGGAGCTGGCTTGCGGCAGAGAAAAAGTGATTGATATTGCGTACAAGTACGGGTATGAAACGCCGGAAAGCTTCACAAAAGCATTTCAGAAATTTCATGGTATAACACCGTCACAGGCGCGCAATGGCGGTGCCAATCTGAAGTCCTTTTCCCGTCTGTCTATGAAAATATCTTTGGAAGGCGGTAGTATTATGAATTACAGAATTGAAGAAAAAAACGACATGCTGTTGACCGGCTATAAGCGTCGGTTTACAGGTTCGCCCAATGACAAACATGACCAGGACCATAATTTTGCCTGTGAAACCAGATTGGAGCAGTACATTCTGGAGGGTATGTGTCGTGAACACGAAACCATTTATCAGATCCTGACAAATTTTGATACCGAAGGATACGATTTCTACTATGCTTATCAGTTTCCCAAGTGGGCGCTTGATGATATGCAGGATATTCCTGCGGATATTGCCGCCCGTTTTGAAAACGTTCCCGTGCCTGCCGGTACTTATATTGTTTTTGAAACCGAGAGATGCAAATTTCCGACGGCAAAGATGGATGAGCTTCGTATGAAGGCTGTCAGCGAGTGGCTTCCTACGTCCGGCTATGAGTTAAGAGAAGCTCCCGAAATCGGCGTGATCCACTGGTTCTGGGAAGAAGGAAACGAAAAAGTCAATAATTCCCGCTTTTGCGAGATCTGGCTCCCTATTGCAAAGAAGTAAGGAAAGACGGGATATAAAACAGTCAGACAAAAATAAATTCACTCGAACAGATTAAAAGCAGAGGCGGTTGCCTCTGCTTTTGTCATCATATCAAAATAATGGCATCTTGCGATGATCGCAAAATGCCCTTTTAGGTTGATTTACGTAGTTTTATGCCTTGAAGTATCTCTTAAGAAGACCCTCGAGAGCTCTGCCGTGGCGGGCTTCGTCAAAGTGAATTATAATATTACTTATCATAATATGTAATTTTTCTCCAACTAACGGGAAAACCCATATATTCGTATAAGTCGGTTTCAGGCATGGCTTCTTGGGAATTAAGATAGTGATTAATAATTCTTGAAAGGCTTGCTTTGAATTTTTTGAAATCGGAATTTGGCAGAAGATATTTGAAAGCAATAACAACAGCAAATAGATCTTGCTTGCCATATATGTATTGCGATCCCTTTTGCGGTATGTTCAGTTTTTGATGAATATTTGTGTTGGGGATACCGTTTCGTGTCCTATAACAATACAGACGCTCATTGTGGGCACAGACATTTCTGAACTTGGTGATTACACTTAAATATTGTTCAAGCTGCTTTTCATTTACTTTATCAAAGTTTTTTGATATTTTTGCTTTTATATCATGAGTTGTCAAGCTGTAGAATTTTGAGAGAGTACCAAAAGTAATGCCGTTGACAAGCACCCAAAGAGGTACGTTTCCGTATTTTTCTCTTTGATGATTGATATATGGGTAGTCATTGTTACGACACGCCAGGTTATTGAGAATAGAAATAAGCTTTTCCACATCTGTTCTATAGCGATTATCGTTTATATAGTTGGTGGAATCCAAATAAGACGTTTGATGTTCTCCGTGCTTGGCGGTAAAATAATATGAGAGCAATGATCGCAGATGACGTTCTGTTTGTAATATGTATTTTAGGAACAGTTCTCTGAGATTTTCATCAAACTTATATAGAGCAACTATACTTTCAAAGGTTGCTCCGTCAATATATTTTTTCGTTGTCGGATTCTTAAACGGGGCTTTATATCCGCCGATCAACCCAAAATATCCGATTTGCCTAAGCATAGTTTTGGCATATTCATGATCCGCAATTATCAAATTCTTATTTGATTCCAAATGCCATATCTGTTCATCAAAAGTCAAAAACGGCTTGGTCATTTCTTTTTTCCTTCCAAAAAATAAAGGGAGCTCCCGCAGGAACTCCCCCGGTCGCAGGCCTCGCGGGTTTCTGCAACTCGATCACTGAACACATTATACACCTAAAAAGTTGATTTGTCAACCCCTAAAGTGTAAATATTGTGCTCAATAATAGTATATGTACAAAAAATGTTTCAATACACTATTATTCGTCAGTTCTTGAAGTATCTCTTAAGAAGACCCTCGAGAGCTCTGCCGTGGCGAGCTTCGTCGCGTGCCATCTCGTGGACGGTGTCGTGGATAGCGTCGAGGTTGTTCTTCTTTGCGCACTTTGCAAGGTCGAACTTGCCTGCGGTTGCGCCGTACTCGCAGTCAACGCGCCATGCGAGATTGTCCTTGGTGGTAGCCTTCATGTTGGGCTCGAGGTCCTCGCCGAGGAGCTCAGCGAACTTTGCAGCGTGCTCTGCCTCTTCCCATGCTGCCTTTTCCCAGTACAGACCGATCTCGGGATAGCCCTCTCTGTGCGCGATACGTGCCATGCAGAGATACATACCGACCTCGGAGCACTCGCCCTGGAAGTTAGCCATAAGCTGCTCGAAGATATACTTCTTGTCTTCTTCGCTGACGTCGGGATTGTTCTTAACGGTCTTGGCATAGATGCCGTACTCGTGCTCAGCAGCAAGAGCCGCGCCCTCTTCCATTACCTTGAACTTCGATGCGGGAACCTTACAAACGGGACACTTTTCGGGAGCTGCGTCACCCTCGTGAACGTATCCGCAAACGGAACATACAAATTTTGCCATGATAATTTTACCTCACTTTTATGTTAATTTTTTGGCTTTTAATTTTAATCAATACCAAGCTTCTCGGCTGCTGCCTCGATCGCGTCGGATTCCTTTAGCGACGAGAATATCATATCCCTCTTGCAGAGGATGCCGTTGCGCTCGAGCACCGTATACGCCGCAAGGCTTACCGCGGGCAGGATCTCGGGCTCGGCAAAAACGTATGCGCACCAGGACTGACCCGCGAAGGAGCGCGTCCAATCGTTGAGATTGACAGCCTCCGACATCGGGATGAACTCGCCGTCATAAGTCAGGACGGGAGTGCGGCTGTAATCCTTTGCCATGCTGATATGCGGGATAGCGATGTGAATATCGTACATCTCGGGTCTCTGCATTCCGAGAGCTTCCGCGTATACGCGCGACTGCTCAAGGATCTCCTCACGGAGTCTCGGAAGCAGACTTACCGCCGCCGCAAGACCCGAAATTCCGAGATGATCCGAGGAAATACCGCCTGCAGAGCGGACGTTGGATTCGCTTATAACGAGAGCCTTTTTCGGCAAACGTCGGGCGAGAACTCTCGCCGCCATATCTCCGACGGTGACTTCGCTCTCATCCGAAAGCTTCCAGTCGGTAACAGCGGGACGAAGCGCACGATCCGCGCTCGGCGCGCCGATCGAGTAGATATCGTTGTCGCAAAGATAGAGGAAATCTATCGGATGCGAGAAGCGTCCTCCGCGCTGCATACCGACGACCATATCCTCGATAAGAGATTCCGCGGCAAGGACTTTTTGATGCTGATAGATATATCTTGAGAGCATCAGCTTCGAGAAGACCATTTCCTCGACGGTTGACAGACCCGAAACGGGCACGGTCAGATGCCGTTCAACGATTCCGTCGTCTGCCGTACGGTCGGCAAGGCGGAGCTTATAAAGGAAACGGTCGATGTGGTAGCCGAGGGCAAGACCCGTGGCGTAGCTGTCGCGTCTGAGGTAGTCAAGGGCGTCTGCGTCAAATTGACCGTTGATCATCTCGGTCAGATAAACGTAACGGACGCCGTCCTTAACCTCGGGCGCGGCACCGACGATCATGCGTCCGACCTCTTCAAGGAGTTCTGAGGCGTTCTCGCCCTCCTCAAAGGGATAGCCGAGGCACTCTCCGAAGCATTTTATGAATGTTGGAGTATTTATTATGATATAACCGAGCATTTCGTGCGGTTGTGCGCGCGAAAACATCGGCTCTGTTGCCTTAAGATTCTTCATTTCGGACATTTCGCCGTAGATCGTCTCGGAAAGATGTGAGAAGAAGCAATGTCCGACGTCGTGAAGAAGCGCGGCAAGACGGAGGCGGCGCTGATGAGACGCGGAGATAGTCTGCTCCTTTCCCGCCATAACGGCAGCATCATGGCGTGCCACGCCCGCAATCATCTGCGCGACGACGGCAACGACACCGAGAGTGTGCTCAAATCTCGAATGATGTGCCGAGGGGTAGGTAAGCTGTGCCAGACCGAGCTGATTTATTCTTCTAAGACGCTGAAGCAGGGGAGAATCGATCAGCTCAAGCTCCCAGGGATAGAACATGACGGTCCCCCAGACGCAGTCGTGGATGACCTTTGTGCCCTTGATGGTACGGGGAGCCCAATCCTTCATATTATCCGCAACAAATGCGTCTGCGCGGCGCTGAAAATCAAGATAAATCTCGCTTGAAGGCGCTTTCGGTGACGGACGGGAAAATGAATTCTTCTTCATGGCATAATTCTCCTTTTTAAGGAACAATAATATTTACCTAATTGTATTATAACACAATTTTTTCCAAATTGCAATAGGATATTGCAAATAATAAGGCTAATGAAAATTTCCGAGCCTTTTTGGCTCGGAAATTCTCATTTCACTAGTCAATTTTATTCTTCCTCAGTCTCCGCGTCCTCTTCCTCAGACTTTGGGACGGTGGTAAAGCCTGCACAAGCCTGACCCTCTGAGACTCGCATTACGATAACTCCGGCGGCACTTCTGCCGTAGACGGGGATGCTGTCGACAGCGGTACGGATTATGGTTCCGCCCTCGGTGATGATCATGATATCGTCATCCTCGCTTACAGCCGAGATTCCGACAACGCGGCCGGTTCTCTCGGTGACGTTATGGCAGGTAACGCCCATGCCTCCGCGGCTCTTCATGAGTCTGAAGTCGTCGAACGAGCTTCTCTTGCCGTAGCCGAGCTCGGTGATCGTCAGAAGATGCTTGCCTTCCTCAACGGCAACTACGCCTACAACGCGGTCGTCGCCGCGGAGTCTGATACCGATAACGCCGCGCGCGGTACGTCCCATCGTGCGTGCGCCTTCCTCGGTAAATTTGACGGCATTACCCGAAGCCGACGCGATGATAATATCGCTGTGACCCTCGGTGAGAAGAACGCCGACAAGCTCGTCGCCCTCATCAAGACCGATAGCGATCTTACCGCCCTTACGCTGATACTCAAACTCGGAGAGCTTCGTTCTCTTGAGAACACCGTTCTTTGTGACCATCGTGAGGAATCTGTCCTCGGAATTATCAAAGTTATCGACCTCGATAACGGTCGTGATCTTCTCGCCGGGCTGGAGCTCGAGGATGTTTACGATATTTGTGCCCTTCGCGGTTCTGCCCGCCTCGGGGATCATATATGCCTTGCGCATGTAGACCTTGCCGTTCGACGTGAACATCATGAGGTTTGAATGGCTGTGCATGACCATGACCTTCTCAATGAAGTCCTCATCCTTGGTAGACATACCGATAATACCCTTGCCGCCTCGTCTCTGAGCCGAATACGTGTCGGCGTGCTGACGCTTGATGTAGCCCGAGTGGCTGATCGTGATAACGCAGTCGTGCTTTTCGATGAGGTCCTCAAGGAGGATATCGTCGGCTGCCTCAACGATCTCGGTACGGCGGTCGTCATTATACTTGCGCTTGATCTCAAGAAGCTCGGTCTTGACGATCTCGCGGACCTTGTCGATGTCGCCGAGGATCGCGCGGAGCTCCTCGATAAGCTTGTGCAGACGCTCAAGCTCGTCAAGGATCTTGTCGCGCTCGAGACCTGTAAGACGGCCGAGAGTCATCTCGACGATCGCCTGTGCCTGAATATCGGTGAGTCCGTATCTTTCGCAAAGTCTCGCCTTCGAGTCAGGGATCGACTTTGAGGTCTTCATAAGCTCAACGATCTCGTCAATGTTATCGAGCGCGATCGCGTAGCCCTCGAGGATATGTGCGCGCGCAAGAGCGCGGTCGAGCTCGAACTGAGTTCTTCTTGTAACGACCGATTCCTGATGCGCGATATATTCATCGATGATATTAATAAGGGGAAGTACCTTCGGCTCGCCGTTCACGAGCGCGAGCATATTGACCGCGCAGGTGTCCTCGAGCTGGCTGTACTTGTAAAGCTGCTTTAGAATGATTTCTCCGTTTGCGTCGCGGCGGTATTCAACGACGATACGCATACCGTCTCTGCCCGATTCGTCGCGCAGCTCGGTGATACCCTCGATACGCTTGTCCTTAACGAGGTTTGCGATCGACTCGCAAAGCAGGCTCTTGTTTACGCCGTAGGGGATCTCGGTGATGATGATGCGTCTCTTATCCTCCTCGACCTCTGCGCGGGCACGTACCATGATCTTGCCCTTACCCGTGAGATATGCTTCCTTGATGCCGTTAACTCCGTAGATGATGGCGGCTGTCGGGAAGTCGGGACCCTTGATGAATTCCATCAAGGCAAAGGTGTCGCAATCGGGATTATCCATACGGTAAACGACCGCGTCAACTACCTCGCCGAGGTTGTGGGGAGGAATGTTGGTCGCCATACCGACGGCGATACCTACCGAACCGTTTACAAGCAAGTTCGGAAAGCGCGAGGGAAGGACGGAGGGCTCGTCGCGGCGGTTATCGAAGTTTTTATTCATAACGATAACGTTCTTTTCGATATCGCGGAGCATCTCGTCTGAAATTTTAGCAAGTCTTGCCTCGGTGTAACGGTAAGCGGCAGGCGGGTCACCGTCCACCGAACCGAAGTTACCCGAACCTTCAACAAGGGGATAACGCAGGGAGAAATCCTGCGCCATTCTTACCATCGTGCCGTAAACCGCGGCGTCACCGTGAGGATGGTAACGGCCGAGCACGTTACCGACGGTCGTTGCGGATTTGTAGAAAGCGCGGTCGGAGGTGAGATGATCCTCGTACATAGCCCAGAGGATACGTCTCTGACCCGGCTTCATACCGTCTCGTACGTCGGGAAGCGCACGCGAGGTGATGACCGACATCGAATACTCGATAAAGGACTTTTTGACCTCGCTCGACATTTCAACGTCGATTATTTTTTGGTTTCTGAATGACAAATCTTCTTTATGTTCCACGGTTCTATACCTTCCAATATTGTTTGTTCTATGGGAATGTTTTTATATTCTTTTGATTTCGGACGGATGATATCGTCAACAGCCTCGTCGATGTCGGTCGCTTCGGGAAGCTCACTTCCTTCGAGGACGACCTTCATAGCACCCGCGGCAGTCGCGCAGATGAGGGCGTATTCTTCGGTAAATCCTTTGTCGAACCTTGCGGCAATGTAACCCGAGAGGAAAGTATCACCCGCGCCCGAGAATCCGATCATACGGACTTTCATCGAGTCTCTTGTGATGACCTCGCCCTGCGGATTTACGTGTACCGAGCCCTCCGCGCCGCGCGTGCAGATAACGGTGGTCGAGAATTTTTTTGCCACTTTTGCACAGGCTTCTGTGATATCACGGGAACGCTCCTCGGGGTCTGTTGAAAACTCTCCGAAAAGTCCTGTGGAAAGACCGAGATTCTGAAGCTCATACTCATTCGGCTTGATAATATCGGGTTTTGCCTCGAGTCCGAGGACGAGAGCATCGCCGTCGCAATCGAGAACGACGCGCTTTCCTGTGGATTTTCCGAACTCGCAAAAGACTTTATACACATCTTTTTCCACACCCTGTGGAATACTTCCGCACAAGCAGATGACATTTGCATCTGTTGACAAAAATTTCTCAGTCAGAGCTGCCGTTTCGCTCGGCAAAAATACTCCGCCGCGCTCGTTGAGCTCGGTACAGATGCAATTTGAGTCGATGACCTTGGTATTGAGTCTGACTCCGCAGAGAGTTTCGACCGAATGGACCTTTATACCCTCGCGGGTGAGGAATGAATTCGACAGATCACCGAACTCACCGCCGCCAAATGTGTAATATTCAACGTCACAGCCGAGTCGGTGAAGCATTATCGCCACGTTTGCGCCCTTCGAGCCCTGAGTGGTCACACTCCTTGCGGCGCGGTTGAGACTTCCCTCGGCGAGCGGAGACGGCAGATAAAGTGCGCGGTCGATGCCCGGATTGAGCGAGAGAACGGCAAATTTCTGTCCTTTCGGCATATTTTTGTCGAAACACTCGTCGGGAAGCTCGGGAATGTCGCTGAAATCCTTAAGTTTTATATCTCTTTGACGTCTCATCAATTAAATATCGAGGTTTGTTGCGTATTTTGCGTTCTGCTCGATGAATTCACGTCTCGGCTCAACCTTGTCGCCCATAAGGAGCGAGAAGGTCTGATCGCAGATCATTGCGTCTTCCATTGTGACTCGGAGAAGGATGCGGCGCTCGGGGTCCATAGTGGTCTCCCAGAGCTGCTCGGCGGGCATCTCACCAAGACCCTTGTAACGGCTTGTCTCAACGCCCTGCATATCGCCGAGCTCTGCCATGATGGCATCGCGCTCCTCGTCGGAGTATGCGTATCTGATGAATCCGCCCTTCTTTGCGGGCTTGAAGATCTTGTAAAGAGGCGGCTGTGCCAAGTAAACGTGACCCTCTTCGATAAGCTTCGGCATATGTCTGAAGAGGAAGGTCAGAAGCAGGATACGGATATGCGAACCGTCGACGTCGGCATCCGCCATAAGAATGATCTTGCCGTAACGGAGCTTTGTGATATCAAAATCCTCGCCGATACCGCATCCAAGTGCCTGAACTATCGGGATGACCGAGATAGAGGAGTAGACCTTGTCAAGACGGCTCTTTTCGACGTTGAGGATCTTACCGCGGAGGGGAAGGATCGCCTGGAATTTAGAGTCGCGTCCGCCCTTTGCGGAGCCTCCCGCGGAGTCTCCCTCTACGAGGTAGAGCTCGGCGAGCGCAACGTCTCTCGTCTGACAGTCTGCAAGCTTACCGGGAAGCGAAGAGCCCTCGAGAAGACCCTTACGTCTCGTCATTTCTCGAGCCTTTCTTGCAGCCTCACGCGCTCTCGATGCGGCAAGTGCCTTATCGAGGATCGCACGGGCAACAGATGGATTTTCCTCGAGAAATTCGGTCAGACGCGCGGTCACGGTGCTGTCAACGAGCGCGCGGATCTCTGAGTTACCGAGCTTTGCCTTGGTCTGGCTCTCGAACTGCGCGTTCTGAAGCTTGACAGAAATGATGGCGCATATGCCCTCGCGGACGTCCTCGCCCGAAAGAGCCTTGTCCGACTCCTTGAGGATGGAGTTTTTGCGCGCGTAATCGTTGAGAACACGGGTCAGAGCCGACTTGAAGCCGGTCTCGTGAGTACCGCCCTCGACGGTGTTCATATTGTTTGCAAAGGTAAGGATCGTCTCGTTGTATGAGGTATTGTACTGAAGCGCGACCTCTGCTTGACTTGTGCCCTTTTCGCCGCGCATATAGATAACGTTCTCGTGAACGAGATCGGTGTGCTTCTGCTCGTTGAGGAATGATACGAAATTGCGGATACCGCCCTCGAACATAAGGTCGTTGACCTTGGGCTCCTCGAGGCGCGCGTCGATAAGCTTGATGCGGATTCCCGCGTTGAGGAACGCTTGTTCACGCATACGGGTGAGAAGCATTTCATAATCGAAAATTGTAGTCTCAAAAATAGTTCCGTCGGGCTTGAAGGTAACGGTTACGCCGTGCTGCTTTTCGCCCTCGCCAACGGGACCGTGGCACTCAAATGGACGGTCAACCGCGCCGTGAACGAATCTTTCGGAATATCTGATACCGTCAACAACGTCCTCGACCTCGAGCCATTCGGAAAGCGCGTTAACGACCGACGCACCAACGCCGTGCAGACCGCCCGCGATCTTGTATCCCTCGCCGCCGAATTTTCCGCCGGCGTGAAGGATGGTATAAACGACTTCAAGAGTCGGGATGCCCTGAGTCGGATGGATACCCGCGGGAATTCCTCGTCCGTTGTCCTCAACTGTGATGCTGTTGTCGGGGTTGACGGTGACCTCGATCAGGTCACAATGACCCGCCAGAGCCTCGTCGATTGAGTTGTCAACGATCTCGTTGACAAGATGATGCAGACCGCGCGAGGAAGTGGTACCGATGTACATGCCGGGACGCTTGCGGACAGCCTCAAGTCCCTCAAGGACCTGGATCTGATCCTCGGTATAAGCCGCGTCAACGACTGTGGAAAGCTCGGTTCCTTCCGGGTCGAGCTCGATGAGCTCCGCCTCGGGAATGATTTCCTCATCAGCCTCGGGTATCACGATATCCTCAGCCTTTTCTTCTGCATTTGTGATTTTTTCGTCAATCATTTTTATCTTCCTATTCTTTGTAATGCAAAATGCTAAATGCAAAATGCAAAATTCGGTAACTTTTCGGCAAGCCGAAAATTATTTTATAAAAAACTATATTATTTGCAAAATGTCATTTTATTAAAGCAAAATTAAATTTTCTCTCGATTTCCGAGCAAAGCGAGGAAATCTTCCGAATTTTGCATTTTGCATTTAGCATTTTGCATTTATTCTAATCTACCGCGCAGCGACGCTGCCGAAAGCGTGGAAAAGCACACCTTATAATCCTCGCCGTAGCGGTAGAGAATGAAGGATTTCGGTATATCGTCGCCCGCCGACTCGATCTCGCCGCGCTTTTGAGCCGCGGAAAGATACTTTTTTGTCAGCGTCGAATTAAGTGTGGCATTGTCCATATCGAAAATGCCGATTATGTCTTTGATTCGGATGTTTTTGTTATTACCAACGTGTAAGAACATGGGGTTTGGTCTTTCTGAATGTGAGATTCATAATGCAAGAATGCACCGCTCCGCAAGCGGAGCATGCAAAATGCAGAATGAAGGTAACTTTTCGGCAAGCCGAAAAGTATTTTTATATAATTATAATGATTTTTTTATAGTATGACTGACAGAATTTTGTCGGAAATGTGATTATACTCCGCCAGTAAAAGATATAAGAATACCGGGATAGGAAAAATACAAGAGAGTATCAATCAAAAACCACGAAAAATGAAAAATAATTATTTTTTTACGTTCGGGCGTACGATTTTCGCGTTTTTTTAAATACTTAAAAAAATTATTGAGAGCAATAACCAAAGATACTAATCCAATCGGATTAAATGCGGAAATAAGCATTAGAGTAGTTCCAAGGTTCATTACAAACCGGACAATTGGAGTACAGTAAATTATCAGAGAACAGACTGCAGTAATTATGAAAAACAAATGCAGTTCTGTGAAATATCTGAATCCGCTAGCACTGTAATTGGTTATAGTTATCTTTTTTTTCATTTTTATTTTTCAATCGAAAATTTTCGAGCGCAGCGAGAAAATTATCCTTAACTTTACACTTTACACTTTCCACTTTACACTTGACGGCAGTCACAAGCTGTACTTCCCGTTCTCCACCCGAATAACATTAACATGCTCATTCTGCAGATCAACATCCGAACACGCCGTCATTATCACTTGTCCGCGTTTCATACGCTCGCAGAGATATGAGCGGCGTTCCGCGTCGAGCTCGGAGAAAACGTCGTCAAGGAGAAGGACGGGGCTCTCGCCCGTATTGACTGCCGAAATTGCCGCCTCGGAGAGCTTCAGCCCGAGTGCGAGTGACCTCTGCTGCCCCTGTGAGGCAAAATTTCGCGCGTTTTTGCCGTCAAGCTTGATCATCAGGTCATCCTTGTGGATTCCCCAGAGCGTCGCTCCCGCGTAGATCTCGCGGTCGTGGGAGGACATAAGCTGATTGAAGTAGATCTCCTGCGCGCGCTTTGCGTCCGCGGCGTCCTCCGGCTTTATCTTGAAGGAAAAATCATACTCGAGGGAAGGAGTTTCGCGCCCGTTCGTCATCTCGTCAAAGCAGATCTTGAGCTCGCGCTCGGCAGCCTCGATATAACGAAGACGCTGCTTCGTGATATTTGCCGCCTCCGCTGCAAGCTGAGCCGACCAGAATTCGATCGTCGCGTCAAAGCTTTTTCTATCCTTTTCGGCATTCTTGATCAGCTTGTTGCGCTGCTGGAGAATATGATTATACCTCTGAAGCGAGCGCAGATAGAGCGGACGGAGCTGGCTTATTGCAACGTCGAGGTAAAAGCGGCGCATCGAAGGCCCCTCTTTTATGATATTGAGATGCTCGGGGCAGAAGATCACGGCGCGGAAAATACCGATTATCTCGCTCATGCGCGAGATCTTCATGCCGTTTTGCTCGATATGGCGCGCGTGATCCTTTGAAAAATCAATAGTCAGATTTCTTTCGCGAACTTTATCCTCGAAATCGAGCGAAAGCTTTGAAGTTTTTTTATCAAAGCTGATAAATTCCGCATCCTTCGCGCCGCGAAAGGACTTTCCGAGCGAAAAATAGCAGATTGCCTCAAGGAGATTCGTCTTTCCCTGCGCATTTGCGCCGAAGAGAAGATTTATTCCGTCCGAGAACGACACCTCGGCGCGCTCGATATTGCGAAAATCCTCGGCACAAATCTTTTTGACTTTCATAAATTGAGTCTTTTAGTGCTTTGTCTTGATGGGAAGGAGGAAGAATACCTCGTCGCTGCCCTCTTCGAGGTCGAGCGGGATGATATTGATGCTCGAGAAGGCAGTTGTCATCTCAATACGGAGACGGTCGCACTCGCAGGAGCGGATCGCGTCGATAAGGTACTTGTTGTTGAAGGAGATAAGAAGGTCATCGCCCTCGTGTTCGATCTCGATCTCCTCGTAGGAAGAACCCGCGGAGGAATTTGCCATGATCTTGAGAACGTCGCCTTCGGGGTTGAAACGTACGGGAGTACGGTTGCTGCCGATGATCCTTTCCTCTGTAACGACAGCGGCACGCTCGAGTGCGCCGAGCAGACGGTCGCGGTCGACGTTGATAAAGATCTTGTGTGTCTTGAGGATGATACGGTCGTAGTCGATGTACTCGCCCTCGATCAGACGGGTGTAGAAGGTCATGTTATCAAAGTAGCAGATGAGGTATTTGCGGCTCATATGCATCATAACTCTGTCTTCCTCGCCGTCGGGAAGCATGCGGTAGAGCTCCTGAACCGTCTTGGCGGGAACGATATAGGAATATTTTACCGCAACGTCATCCTCGGAACGGTTGACGATATCAGCCTTTGCGGTGCATTTTGCCATTTTGAAGCCATCGCAGGCAACGACCATGATCTTATCAGCCTCAACCTTGAAATATGCGCCGTTGAGGATATGTCTCTGATCGTTTACGCCCATAGCAAAGGATACCTTTGCGATCATCTTTTTGAGAAGAGCGCAGGAGATATCGTAGCGCAGAGAGTTATTGCCGATATGAGGAATAGCGGGGAAGCCCTCGGCATTGAGGGCGGACATCTTCTGAGTGGATTTGCCCGAGACGAGAGTAGTCTCAAGCTTGCCGTTTACGGTAATGGTGACCTCTTCGCCGTCCATAACCTTAAGCATCTGGAAAAGCTTATTTGCGTTGATGGCGTAGCAACCCGTCTCAAGGACGGTAGCCTCGCATTTAACTCTGACAGCCTTTTCAAGGTCAAAGGAGGTAAGAACGACCTCGCCGGGGTTCTCGGCATTCATATGGATACATTCAACCTCGGGGAAGGGGCCTTTATTGGGAACTGCGCAGAGAAGGGGAGCGATACTGTTTATAAGCTCCTGGCGGTTAAAGATAATCTTCATTTCAAATTCTCCTTGAAATATCACATGTGCGGAACTTTTCCACAACAAAAATTCTTTTTTGTTCTCTCTCGCGCTTGCGCGATAAAAAAACAAGTAAATAAATTAAATATATATAATATATAATAATATTAACAGTAGTGCCTGGGGAAACTGTGGAAAACCTTGGAATCCTCAAAAAACGACGTTATAGCGACGTTTTTGGCGATTTTTGAGGATTTTCGACTTAGATTTCGATGTGGAAAACTTATGTAAAATATGATGGGTTTTACACAGGATTTTTTTGAGTCTCAAAACCCGACTTGAGACCGACTTTGAGTTTTCCAAAGGTTTTTAACAGTTTTCTAAAGTTTTTGAAGATCCTAAAGAAACTTTTTTCAAAAAGTTTCTTTAGTCGCCCTCCGCAGAGGGCGAAATTCTTCTGTCGGCGTTTTCTTTTGAGAACTTTTCTTTTGCGCCTTGTGTGTCAAAAGAAAAGTGGGTGATGGGTTTTATGCAAATTAAGGAACTGTTGATTTTGATAGAGAATATTATTTGACTTTTCAAAAGCGCAAAGGAGCGAAAATCTCCCCTGAAGGGAAGATTTTACTCCTTTAAAACCGTCGGCAGGGGCGCCGCCGGTTTTGAGCGCATGGAGCATTTCGCCCTCTGCGGAGGGCGACTTAAGGCTCTGCCTTAAGAATCCGCAAACTTTGAAAAGTTTGATCAAACTTTTGATCTTTTTTTATTAATCGAAAATTTCCGAGCAAAGCGAGGAAATTATCCTTAACTTTACACTTTACACTTTTCACTTTACACTTTTTACTCGGCTTCGCCTGTAACTTCCTTCGTCATCTCATTGATATCAAGAGTGAGCATTGCGTCCGTCTTGAGCTTTTTCTCGATAGTCTCATAGGAAGAAAGCACAGTTGTGTGGTCGCGGTTGAAGATCTTTCCGATGTTCGGAAGAGACATTTCCGTGATCTTTCTGATCATGTATATGGTAACGTGCCTTGCCTGAGCGATGTCGCGCGATCGGTTCTTTCCGATAAGATCCTCTTTGCTGATACCGTATTTTTTATATACGGTAGCAAAGATCTTGTCAACCGTAACGCTGACGGGCTCCTCGCCGCCGAGAAGGTCCGCTATGCATCCGCGGGCAACCTCCATGGTGATCTTCTGTCCTGACAAGAATGCAAGCGCACCGAGCTTTTTCATAGCTCCCTCGATCTGACGGATGTTTGAGCGGAGATTCTCCGCAAGATATGTCAGAACGTCCTCGGGGATCGATATGCCTACCTGCTCAGCCTTCTTTTTGATTATCGCAACGCGAAGCTCAATGTCGGGCGGCTGAATGTCTGCAAGAAGTCCCCATTCAAATCTCGTCTTGAGTCTGTCCTCAAGAGTTTTCATGTCTCTGGGAGGACGGTCGGAGGTCAGAATTATCTGCTTGTGCTCCTCATAGAGAGCATTGAAGGTGTGGAAGAATTCTTCCTGGGTAGACGTCTTTCCGGCGATGAACTGAATATCGTCTATCAGAAGAACGTCGCAGGAACGGTACTTGTTTCGGAATTCGTTTGTCATCTGTGCCGCGAGAGCTTCGATAAACTGAGTCGTGAAATCCTCGCCCTTTATGTAGATGATCTTCACGTTCGGCTTCTTCTTCTTGATCTCGTTTGTGATCGCGTAGAGAAGGTGGGTCTTTCCGAGACCGCTCGGACCGTAAATGAAGAGAGGATTGTAATTCATTGCAGGATTAGCCGCAACCGCCGTACAAGCCGCGTGAGCGAATTTATTCGAGCTTCCGACTATGAAGTTGTCGAAGGTGTATTCGAAGTTGTAGGGGGGAAGTGTCGAACCGAGAGAGCCGAGAGAAAGCGGCTTTGTGCCCTCAAGCTGTCTCTTTTCTTCATCAGCTTCCTTGCGGAAGCGTTTGATCATATCCCGGTGCAGCTTGTTCATACGCTCCTCGCGCTCCTCGGGAGTCTCGTTTGCGTATTCCTCGCTCTTTGAGCGGAAGAGCTCAGCCTCAAAACCGTCGCCGGAGGGAAGGATGGGATCGGGCATAACGATCTCTTCGGGATCGTCCTCGCCCTCGTAATGGAATCCGGTTCCGCCCGCGGAATAGTCGATTTTTTTATCTTCCTTTTGTGCGATCTCGGAGCAAGTGATCTCTACCTTTACGCGGAAACCGAGTCTCGCCTCAAATTCGTCTTCAATTTTTGAAAGAAATTTTTCTTTTATAAGATCATATTTAAATGCCGCGTCAATTGAGAAGGTCAAGGTATCGGCTCCGAAGGAGACGAGCTTCATGTTTCCGAACCAGAGCTCAACGGCAGAGCTCGCCATGCTCGAAAGAAAGCTCGATTTGACGTCTTCCCAAACGGCGTTAAGCCCGTCAAGGTATGCCATTTTCAATATCCTTTCGCGTGATATATATAATATTATATCATATATAAGATAATTAATCAATTATATTATATAATATTAACAGAAATATTACATTTTGCAGAGTTAATGTCGGCTTCGCCGAGTTAATATTGCGCTATGCGCAAGTTAAGATCGGCTTGCGCCGAGTTAATGTTCGCCCGATGGGCGAAGTATAAAGGTAAAAATCCGTCGAGACGGATTTTTAGTTATTTATATAGAAAATTTCCGCCCTATTGGGAGGAAATCAGGGTACTGACAAACCCTTCTTCTAAAAAACGATATGTCAAAGTGCATAAAAAAGTCAAACAGCTGTGTTCGCACTTGCTTAGCGGGGTGCAGGGGCGAAGCCCCTGAAAAAGAAACGTTGTCATTCTGAGGGCACGTCCGCAGACGATTTTGTGCCCGAAGAATCTCGTGCCGCGCCCATTTACAAGCGCGGCGCGGTGCCGGTACGAAGAGGTTT
>JAFQPI010000053.1 GCA_017411805.1 Clostridia bacterium | reverse complement strand
TCGATGAAAACTGCTTTGCACTCTCCGGCGAATAAATTTTTGATGGATTTTGGTGGGATGTAGCGAAGCAAGGTATTAACCTTGCGAGATATATCACGCCGAAAGACGCGAAAATTTATCGCCGCAGAGCTTATGGGTTCGACTCTCTTCGGCTATAACAAGTAAACAGAAAATCGAGATGTAATGAAGCAAAAGCTTCAAAACATCTCGATTTTGTTATTTATAATCTTTGCAAAACTTCAGTTTATTACAATGCAATAGGCTATTACGCAGAAGCAAAATTATCGGTATAATGATTTCCTCGCGGAGCGACGGAAATTTACCTCAATTTGCATTTTACATTTTGCATTCTGCATTTTGCATTTTTACTTCAGCGTATCCCCAATAAATCTGCGCAGATCGATGGTGTATCCCTCGGGGATGCGGGCGGCTTCCTCGTCGCGGCGGGTCTTGTGATCCATACGGTCTCCTGCGAAATCGTATACCTTTTCCTTCTTTTCGCCGTTCTTGGCGCCCTTGTTCGGGTTCTTTGCCTCGGAGCATTTGTCTGCGGCAATATGCGCGTCGAGAAGAGCTTTCAGATATTCAACGCGCTCGCCGCCCTCGGCATACTTGTCGATATGCTCGGGGCATTCGTCGAAGTAAGCGTATTTTGCGTTTGCGACGTTATAGATCAGCTTGTCCTTCTCTGCGGCAACCATATAGCAAGCTTTCTCGCCGCATTCGTACTGCGAGTAGACCTCCGAGTGCTTGCCCGAGAGGATGTCGATGCCGTCGAATTCGGCGGGATCGTAATCAACTCCGAAGAGCGAGAGGAGCGTGGGCGCAACGTCAACGAGGGAGACGGGATCGTTTCTCTCAACGCCGTCCATTCCGGGAACGCGGAGGATGAAGGGAATGCGGTTCGCGGAGGAGAGCATCGTGCGCTTGCCGACGTGGCGGTAGTCGCCGAGGGTCTCGCCGTGGTCGGAGATGAAGAGGATGACGGTGTCCTCGTACATACCCTTCTTCTTGAGCGCGCCGGTGATGCGTCCGATCTGGTAATCCATAAAGGAGATGCAGGCGTAATAGAAATTCTTCGCGCGGCGGATGTCGGTATCGGACATATCAAGCCGTGTGTCGAGATCAAACGCGGGTGGCAGGAGATATTTCAGATCGGGAGTTTCCTCGGGCACGAAGGGAGCCTCGGGGATCTCGCGGAAGAGCTTGTTCCAGGGCGCGGGCGGGCAGAAGGGCGGATGCGGATGGATGAAGGAGGACATCAGGAAGGTCGGCTTTTCGGGGTCGCAATTTTCGATGAATTCAACCGAGCGGTCACCTATCCACTGTGTCGGATGCGCCTCTGCGGGAAGCTGGCTTACCTGCGGAACGTAGTACATATCGCTGCGCTGACCGTTGTAGTCGAATACGTTTTTATATGGTGAATTTTTGATGAATTTCGTGTAATCGTCGTCGGGCTGAGCCATTTCCTCCTGGGTATGGCGCTCGGAGAAGCCCATAAGGCCGTATCTGTCCCATACGTGATGCATCTTGCCGACACAGCAGGATTCAAAGCCCGCCTTCGTGAGCATCGAATAGAAGCCCTCGCCCGTGTAGCAGGTTTTGGGGTTGTTGTTCGAGTTGCCCGTGCGGTTGACGTACTGACCCGCAAGGAGGGAAAGACGTGCGGGAACGCAAACGGGGGAGGGAGTTACGGCACGGTTGAAAACGCATGCGCCGTCGGCGATCGCGTTGAGCGCGGGAGTCTGCGCGTAGGTGTTGCCGTAAGGTCCGAGCGCATCGGCGCGGCACTGGTCGGACATAATGAGAAGTATGTGCTTGGGTTTCATATGAGCCTCCGAAAAGAATAATGATACAAATAAATTATACCACGCCTTGATGTCTCTGTCAAGGAAAAGATGAAAAACCGACGCCCGGCGCGTCGGTTTATTCAATCATCAATATCCGTAAGTTTTGAAACGGTAGTGCCGAGAACCTCGGCGATTATGAAAAGAGTTTTTAACGAAGGGCAGAAATAGCTTCCGGGACCTTCAAGTTGGGAGATGTATCCGGCTGACAGATCGCAGGCTTCAGCAAGCTCCTCTTGCGTCATGCCTTGCAGTTTTCTGTAATATGCGATCTTGAGTCCGATCTTTATTAAATTCATTTTGTACTGGCTTTCAAGCATGACTTTGTTCCTCATTTTTTTTTATAAAATAATTATACCCTATTTACAAAGAAAAAGTTATATGATAAAATATAGTAAATCATAGGTAAAATATAAGGTAACATAGATTATATAAAGTAAGGAGACAAAAATGAAGTTATTGATTGCGGGCTCGAGAAGCATATTGGATTTTGATCTGGATGAATACGTATCAAGCGATGTGGACTTGATTATTTGCGGTGGCGCAAAGGGAATAGACGAAATTGCAGAAAAGTATGCCGATGATCATAAAATATCAAAATTGGTACTGCGCCCCAATTATGCTTTGTACGGAAGAGCTGCACCAATCAAGCGTAATGAAATAATGGTAGATATAGCCGACAAGGTGCTGGTAATCTGGGACGGAAAATCGCGTGGAGCGCAGTATACCGCAAAATATGCCGAAAAGAATGGGAAGAAAACTGTTTTGATATTGGCGGATGAAAAATTATAAACGATATAGAAAACGCGCGCCAAATGGCGCGCGTTAGTAAAGGAGCGAAAACCTCCCGCCAAGGGGAGGTTTTACTCCTTCCGAGCCGCCTGCATGGGCGCAGTCGGCTCGAAGCGATAAGAGTATTTCGAGCTCTGCGGAGCTCGACTTAAGGCTTTGCCTTAAGAATCCGTTCGGCGTTGACGTTTTTCCGAAAGGAAAACGGAGGTGTTCAGCCGCCGAGGCAAAGTCGTAGCTTGCCTTTGGCAAGCATAAACTTCTTGAAAAGTTTGATCAAACTTTCCAAATATTATTAATATCATTTTTTCTTTACATCAAGCACCAGATTCGCCGCGTGGGGGATATTAGTAACGGTGATCTTGCCGGGGCAGATAGCTTTTTCTCCGTCAAGGGTCCATGGTGTGCCCTTGGGCATCTCGAAGGTGACGTGGCGGGTGCGGAAGAATTTGATCAGCTTGCAGTTGTGGAGATCCGATTGCATTACAGCCATGGCGATCTGAGATAGCTCCGCGGGATCTTTGGGCATAGTGACAAGAACTACTTCAAAAAGACCGTCGCACATATCGACCTCGTCCTCACCGAGCTTGACGACTCCGCCGACCGAGCGCGTGTTGCTGACCGCGCCAAAGGCGAGATCGGATATGATGCGCTTGCCCTCAGAGGTGGTGCAGGTCGTGCGGATCGGCTTGATCTTAAAAAAGTCGTTGACGCCGCTCATAACGTAAGCAAGGTAGCCAAGGCTGTTCTTGACCGACTGCGGGGTGGTGTATGACGGTGAGGAGAATGCGCCGAAGGATGCGATATAGCTGAAGAATCGATCCGCGCCGAAGCGTCCGAGGTCAAAATTGAGCAGCTTGCGGCGGTTGAGATTCTCTGCGATCTCACGCGCAGCCTCGGGCGGATCGAGCGGGAGACCGAGTCCGTTTGCAAAATCATTCGTCGTTCCCGCGGGGATATATCCGACGGGCATTTTTGAGTGCGCTTCGCGAAGACCCGTCAGCACCTCGTTGAGTGTACCGTCGCCGCCGCAGCAGAGAATTGCGTCGCATCTGCCTTCTGCGTTGAGACGCACCGCGTCCTTTGCAAGTGAGATGGCGTGCCCGCGCTCACGAGTGAGCAGCACGGTCGGTACTATATCTTTTGCGGAAAGAGCCTCGATAACGGAGAAGAGCGCGGCCTTGCCCTTAAGCTTTCCCGAAACGGGGTTTACGATTAATATTACGTTTTTCATTTTTTCCTATACTTATTTGCAAGATCCATTCTGTTTGTCAGAAGTGTGTCGATGCCCATTGCGAAATATTTGTCGTAATCCTCGGGCGTGTCGGCGTAGTAGAGGTTGCAACGGATGCCCGAGTCGTGCATTTTCTCAATCAGCTCCTCGTCGAACATTCCAAGCCAGAACTGAACGCCCGAGCAATGATATTTGGTCGCCATTTCGTAGATCTCGACGGTGTCGCGCGGGAGCTGGATCGCGGTGCGCGGGATCTCGGGCGCGACCTTTTCCATCCATTCAAGCTCGGAGGGCGAGCCGGCGAAATATACGTTTTCCCAAGCGTCGTATTTTTCTACGAGCTTGACGAGTTCTCGGATGAGGTAACCGTCCTCGCCGTGCTCCTTGAGGTGCATATTGAAGACGATCTTGTTTGCGAACTGCGCAAAGACCTCCTCAGCGGTGCAGAAACCGACCTCCCAGCCGTGTTTTATACCGATATTAAGCTTCAAAAGCTCGTCGAGCGTTTTTTCCTTGAGCTTTCCCTCGCCGTCGGAAATGCGTTCGAGGGTGCCGTCGTGGGAGACGATGAGCTTCCCGTCTTTTGTGAGTCTGATATCGAATTCGATCTCGTCCGCACCGAGCGCGAGAGCCGCCGCGAAAGCGGGGAGAGTGTTCTCGGGCGTCAGCTTCGAGAGACCGCGATGTGCACAGAATTTTTTCATGACTTTATCTTCCTTTGAAAATTACTATCAACTTGAAAGTTTTCGTCCACCTTTTTCAAAAGGTGGCGGAGTTAATGTCGGCTTGCGCCGAGTTAATATTGCGCTTCGCGCAAGTTAATGTTCGCCCGATGGGCGAAGTTAAGGTGAATTTCCTCGCGTTGCTCGGAAATTTTCGATTTTTATTGAAAAGACTGAAAGTTTTGATCAAACTTTTTCAAAAGTTTGCGGAGCACGAGGCAGAGCCTCGGACTAATGCGAAGGCTTCAGCCTTCGCTACTATGCTTCAAAAAGGTGAAGCTCTGCTTCTCCTTTTTGGACAGAGTCAATACTTCCCGAATGTAGGGAAGTATTGCGCTCTGTCACCCCTCCGCGCTCTCCGAGCGCGGAATGGCCTATAGAGTGTTTGTGCCTTCTGCGGGCTCAAACAGGTAATTTCGTGCCTGCACATATCCGAGGACGATATCCTATAATTTTGCATATTATAAATCGGGACCCACCCCTTACTCCCCTCCCGTAAACCGGGAGGGGATACTTAAGAGCGCGAACCTTTTAGTTCAGCGTTCTGAATACCGTTACTTATCTCTTTTGCGTGGGAGAGAATCATCGACTTTGAGATATCCTTCTTTATAACATACTCTCGCTACTGCGCGCCAAAACTTTGAGGAATGCGCGCGTTGGGCTGAGACTAATTATTCATCATCGAAGCGACTTCATTATTCATTAATTCGCTCAAAGGATGACGGAGCGCAATACTTTCGCCCTTGCGAAAGTATTGACTCCGTCCAAAACTCAGAAGCAGAGCTTCAGAGTTTTGAAGCACAGTAGCGAAAGCTGAAGCTTTCGCATTAGTCCGAGGCTCTGCCTCGTGCTCCGTTTAAGAAACTTTTCGAGAAAAGTTTCTTAAAAATCTTCAAAAGCTTTTGGTATTTGTTAATGCGGTGATGTATTCCTCGTAACTCGCCACGCACTTAACCGCCGCCAAAAACGCTTTAGCGTTCATTCCGCTCGGGAGTCCGAAAACCGCGCCGACGGCGTCGCGCTTTTGCTGACTTTCGGGTGCGCCCGTGAGTCCGTCGCGGAAAAGGATTGCGGGTGTGAGCGGATTATCCTCGATCTTTTGTGTCATATCGGGGTTGGTGTAGGGCAAAAAGAGGTTGTAGATCAACTCGCGCTCGACTCCCTCAACGCCGAGAAATCCCTCGGCGGAGGGCTCCTTTTTGCGCTTTTCCTTGCCCTCGATCTTCGGTATGTGAAGGCAAATTATCTTGTCCTTCGGCAAAATCCCCGAAATATGCGAGCGGATCAGTCTGCCCGCGCCGTCGGGATCGGTCAGTACGATCAGCGGAGACCTCCGCGCCAACGCACGCAAAAGGGCGGCGCGCTCGTGATTTTTGAAGATCCCGAAGCCGTCGGTCGCTATTATTTGCGCCTCAATGACCGAAGAAAGGCGCAATTTGTCGTATTTCCCCTCCACGATCACGGGGTAGGGGATCTTTAACTTTTCAAAATCGTTCATTTAAGGATGAAGTAGACGATCAGCGCAAGACCGAGCAGAATGCGGTAGACGCCGAAGGGGATGAAGCTGTGACGCTTTACGAAATCGGTCAGGAACTTGATCGCCGCCATCGAAACCGCAAATGCGACGGCACAACCGACCGCGAGGATGATCCACGCGAGAGCAGGAACGTCTGTATTATGCTCCGAAACGTAGGAGACGAATCCGAGCGCCTTGATCAGGCTCGCGCCCGCCATCGCGGGGATAGCCATAAAGAAGGAGAATTCAGCCGCCGCGGTGCGCGAAAGGCCGATCAGCATCGAGCCGAGGATCGTCGAGCCCGAGCGCGAGGTGCCGGGGATGATCGCAAGCATCTGGAAAATGCCGATCGCGAAGGACTGCGTAAGCGTAATGTCGTCAACCGTCTCGACGACAGCCTTTTTCTTGTTGAATTTTTCGATAAGGATGAAGAAGATGCCGTAGATGATCAGCGCGGCAACGACAACGGGGGCGTTATAGAGCCAGCCGTCGATGTCCTTGCCAGAAAGCTTTTCGAGTATCTTGTCGAAAAGGATTCCAGCAATCGCGGCGGGGACGGACGCGATAAGAACCTTGCCCCAAAGCTTCCAGATACGTAGGTTCTCGCTCTTTTCACGTTTTGGATTCAGCGGCCAGAGACGCGAAAAATAGGTCACAACGACGGCAAGTATCGCCCCGAGCTGTATTACGACGTCGAACATCTCGCAGAATTCGGCGGTGAAGACCTCGTCGGGCGCGAGCGAGAAGGAGAGAAATTCGTCAAGGAGGATAAGGTGACCCGTCGAGCTGACGGGCAGCCACTCGGTGATGCCCTCGACCAAGCCGTAGATTACGGCGGTGATGATTTGGATGAATTCGTACATGATGACCTCACGGAATGCAAAATTCAAAATGCAAAATGCAAAATTATCATAGGAAATTTCCTCACTTCGTTCGGAAATTACTCTTAAATTTAAAGATATTACTCTTAAATGCCGGAGAAATTACTCTTAAACTCAAAGTTATTACTCTTAACATTGTTTAAGAGTAATTTCTATATAAAAACCGAAAATTTCCGAGCAACGCGAGGAAATTAACCTTCAACTTTCCGCGAAGCGGAAATCTTAACTCGAGCGAAGCGAGATATTAACTCGGCGAAGCCGATCTTAACTTGCGCGAAGCGCAATCTTAACTCACTCTCTGCGTGATCATTCCGCCCTCAAAATATCTCCCTCTTTAACCTCAAACGCCACTCGGGTGTAAAAGATGCGCGACGGATGCGGTGCGGATTCGACAGCGACGCCGTCACCGTCGTAGAGTTCGGCGACGGTGAAGGGAACGCCGACCTTGCCCGGTGTCAGCAGCTCTGCGGTCATACCACGGACGAGCTTGTTGCGCTGACGGAAGCGGTAGAGTCTGCCCTCCTCAGTGACTTCAATTTCCCTCAGATTCTCGGGCATCTGCTCGTCGAAATCCTCGGCGACTGCAAGATATGCTTTTTCACGCATATAACCGGGCTGTGTGACGAGCTTGGAATCCTCGCGAGGGGAGTCGAAATAGAAGCCCGTGTCGTATTCGCGGTGCGAAACGCTGTCGACCTCGGCGTAAAGCGCGGGATCGGGGACGTAATCGAGTATATTTCCGCCCGCCTCGACGTGTGCCTTGAGTCCGTCGAGCGCGATGCGGTAGGCGTTTGCCACAACTGCGGCGTAGTAAGCCGAGCGGACTCGACCTTCAAGTTTGAACGACGAAATTCCCGCGTCGACGAGCTCGCCGACGTGGTTGATCATGCACATATCCTTCGAGGACATGATGAAGGTGCCCTCCTCGGTCTCAACGATGGGCATAGCCTCGTCGGGGCGTTTTTCCTCGACGATCTTGTAATTCCAGCGGCAGGGCTGCGCGCACGCGCCGTGGTTTGCGCTGCGGTTCACCATAAAATCGGAGAGCATACAGCGTCCGCTGTAGGAGACGCACATTGAGCCGTGAACGAAAGCCTCAAGCTCTATCTCGTCGGGGATGCGGTCGCGGATGGCGCGGATCTCACGAAGAGAGAGCTCACGCGCAAGGACGAGACGGGTCGCGCCGAGCTTGATATACTCGAGTGCCGACTCGGGGCTGACGATGCTCGCCTGAGTAGAGATATGGATCGCGGCGCCGGGGTTGATCTCCTTGATCATCGCAATGACGCCGAGGTCGGCGACGATGTAGCCGTCGATATCGATCTTCGCGCACTCGCGGATAAACTCGCGCAGAGCGGGATATTCGGGTCCGTGCGGAAGGATGTTGACGGTCAGATACATCTTTTTGCCGCGCGCATGGAGATATTCAGCGGCTTCGGCGAGCTCCTCGAGCGAGAAATTCTCGGATGCCTGACGCATACCGAAGCGGCGGCCGGCAAGATATACCGCGTCTGCGCCGAAGCGAATTGCGGCGCGAAGCTTTTCGGGGTTGCCCGCAGGTGCAAGCACCTCGGGGAGAATAAGTTTCTTTTCCATTTTATTTGATCTTTCCGGGTGTCATTACGTAATATTCGCCGGGGTTTGTGCCTTCGAGACCGCCCGTGACTTCAATCGCACCGTCACCCGTGATCTCGATGATAACGTCGCTTTCCGCGCAGTTGAAGAATCTGACCTTGTGGCCGGGGAAAGTTTCGGCATAGCGCACGGAGGCACCCTCGAATTTAGCCGTGGTGAGTATGTAATCGGGGTCCATTTCGTGCATAACGAGGTCGGCGTTGTCGCGCGCCTGACCGTGATGCGGCCATTTTGCGACGTCGGGGCGACCGATCCTGTCCTTCCATATTGCCCACATTCTGTCAACGCTCTCCTCGGTGATGCCGCGCGTGCGTTTCATACTGTCGCCCGTGAAGAGGATCTTTCTGCCCGCGTATCTGATGAGGTACCAGACCGATGCCGCGTTGCCGACGGAGGTCGGAACCTTCGGGTCGTAGATATTGTCGGAGTCAAAATAGCCGTTTGCGATGATCTCGTAGAGCTCGCGGTGGCGTGACCAGTCGGTGTCGGGAGGCAGGATCTCGATCTCGGCACCTGCAAAATCATAGAGAATGGTATCGGGGTTATCAGAATGATAATGGACCTCGATCCTCTTTGCGTTCGGATGGCATTCGGTGAGTGCCGCCTCGATCTTCGGGCTGTATTTCGAGTCGCCGTGGGACATATCCGCGGGAAGTGCGTTATGGGGAGGGAGAACGACCGTGTCGATCGCAAAGCGGGGATCACGGATGACGTTCTCGATCGGACCGCAGATGTGGTCGATGTGGTAATGCGAGATGAGCCAGTCGAAGTGGAGCACGTCGACGCCCTCAGCCTCGCGGAGAGCGAGAAGCGCGTCGAGCGCAAAGGAGGTCTTGGTCATACCGCCGTCGTGGAGGATGTAGTGACCGTTGAGGGCGAAGATGAAGCCGTCCGACTTTGAGACGTCGACGTGCGAGAGGCAGTTGATGCGAAGAACGCCGTCGCGGAGAACGAAATCATGCGGGAAAACAGAACTCATTTTATTTTATTCCTTTCGGGGAGAGATAATTCAAGTGCAAAATGCAAAATGCAAAATTATGGTAGCTTTTCGCGGAGCGAAAAGCAATTTTATTAAATATATTCTTGGGGAAGATTGATTATCGGGATGTTGTGATTTTCGAAAACGGAGAGAGTTACTCTGTCGCCGGGGCAATAAAACAGAATATATCCGTCTGCATCTTTTACGGCATATATACCGCCGCCTTTGCTCCCTGCTCCGAGTGATGGATCTTTATTATTTGCGCTTTCCAAACGGGAAATCGATGAAAATTTAATCACTTGATCCTTTCGGCGAAAGCGTTTGAGCAGGATCTCGCCTTTTTCCTCGTCAACGTATATGCGGTTTGTAAATGCGTATACAGAGTAAGGAATAACAATATAAGCAAGCATACAAATCACAAAACCGAACGGAATGGCAACGATCCAAGGCAAAGACAAAACAAGCCAAAGGAAGAACACAATATAGATTGAAAAAATCGGAATCGGCAGCAAATCAACTATCATTTTCTTTTTGCTGTTTCGGATGTTGATGTAGTATTTTTTCATTTTAGGCTTCTTTCATGCTTTATGAGAAGAGGTAAAAAACAATTTATGTTCGCACAAACTCCTCGCCTCCCTCTGAGTGAGGGAATACCTGCTGACGCAGCTTAGGACCGCGGCTTGACCGCGGTGGAGGGAGAGACAAAACATATAAAATATATTGTTAATCGGAAAATTTCCGAGCCTTGGCGGAAATTCACCTTTATTTTGCCCCAACGGGGCAAATCATCATTCGCCGCAGGCGACGTTCTTGAATTTTCCGGGAATATCGAGAATGAAATACTCACCCTCGTTAACGCCCCATTTGCCGCCCTCGATAGAGATCTTTTCGTCGTCGGGGGTTACGCTGATGATGACGTCCTCGTCCGCGGAGTTGACGAACTGCGCGCGGAAGGTGGGGTAGGTCTTCTGATACTGAACGCTTGCGCCCTCGATATTCGTGGTCAGGAGTATGTAATCGGGGTCGATGAGGTCGTGGACCATAATATCCGCCTCGTCCTCAGCCTGACCGTGGTGCGGCCACTTGAAGAGATCGGGCTTTGCGATCTTGTCGGCAAAAATCGTGCACATACGGTCGAATCCCTCGTCCGTCATCCAGCGTGTGCGCTTGGGGGTGTCGCCCGTGAAGACGAGCTTCTTTCCGCCGTGACGGATGACCATCCAGATCGAGGAAATGTTGGCGACGTACATCTGATTCTTGCGGTATAGCAGATCGTCGGTGCAGAAGTAGCTCTGCGCGATCTTAAGGAGCAGATCTGGCTTTGCCCAGTCGGTGTCGGGGGGGAGGATCTCGATCTCGGTGCCGCCGAAATTATAGAAGAAGGTCTTCTTGCAGTCGGAATAGAAGGGGATCGCCATTACCTCGGCGTGGGGATGGTAGTCGCGGACGACCTCCATGATCTCGTTCGTGTAATCGCGCGAAACGTGGATCGAGCCCTCGGGAAGATCGTTGACGGAGGGCATGATTATGCGGTCGATGGAGAATCGGGGGTCGCGGACGACGTGCTCGAGGGGCGAGCCGATGTGGTCGACGTGGAAATGCGAGATGACCCAGTCGAAGTGAAGAACTCTGTCGGGGCAAACGACCTCGCGCAGCTCAAGCAGACGGTCGAGGCAGTCGGGGTCGCGCTGACCGCCGTCGTGGAGCATATAGTGTCCGTTGAGGGCAAAGATGAAGCCGTCGGACTTCTTGAGCTTCTTGTGAGCGATCGAATTTATACGAAGTACGTTGTCGCAAAGAGCAAAATCATGGGGAAAATTGGATTTCATTTTTTGGTTCCTTTCGGAGAAATTATAATTGAATTCTTGAAATTTTCGCTTCAGCGAAAATTTACCTTTCACTAGCCACTAGTCACTAGCCGCTAGTCACTGATCACTGCCGTCAGGCTTTGGCGGCTTGAATTCGACGCGGTAGATGTTTTCCTCGTCGATATTTATGCGAGGAACGATGATTCCCTGAACACCCGCGATCGAGGTGACTGCGGTCAGAGTTGCCGATGCGTACGGGAAAAGGATCTTGAAGGTTTCAAGATGAGCCTCATCGCGGGGCATTTCGGGCGGGAGAGCGAAGATTCCGGATTGCTTGACGGTGACCGAAAGCTTTTCGGGAGCTTCCTTGTCCTCCGCGGTGATCGAGATCTCTCCCTTTGCCATACCGGGCGCGGCGTGGCGGAGATTGTAGCTGTATTTGAAGCCGAGCTTGAGCTGACCCGAGCCCTGCATGTTATTGCGGAACTCGATGTGGTCTGCGCGGGTGGCTTTGAGTTGGATTTTAGATTGAGACATTTTATCCCTCCGGGAAGTGTAAAGTGGAAAGTGTAAAGTGTAAAGTGAAGGAAAATTTCCTCGCGATGCTCGGAAATTATTTTATACACAGAGCATAAAGAGCCAGGAAAGCAGGAATTGATTTGCGATCGTGAAATCGAAGACACGGTTGAAGATAATGGCGTATACGAGGGATGCGGCGGAGAGGATCATTACGGCAAAGCCGAGAAGGTGAAGTGCCTTGGGTTTGACGCTGAAAAGTCCGCAAATGCCGGCAACAAACATCAGAACTCCGAGAGCGGAGGTGAAAATACCGACAAGGTCGAGGGCAAGAAGGCTTGAGAGCGCTTGGATCACGGATGAGACTCCGGTGAGTATGTAGATCAGGCTGATAACGCCTCTGATCTGTTTATATTTGCTTTTTGCCATGATAATTCCTTCCTTATATTATTATAGTTCTCCGCGGTAGAGCCTTTCGGCAAGTATCGCGTCGGCTTTTGTGTTTTTGACGAGCTCCGAGGTTCGGGCAGCCAGGGTCTGCCTTGCGGCATTCATGTTAGAATAGAGACTTCCCGCGGCAGAGACGATGGCTCTCATGCTGAAATCCTCGGCATCCGGATCGAGAGGAGCCGGATGGTATGCGTGGCGCGCGAAGGCGGCAACCTTCGGGTCGTATGCGATCATGATCGCGGGGACTCCGGCAACCGATGAGAAAACTCCGCTGTGAAGTCTCATTCCGAGGGTGAAGGAGCATTTCGCGATAAGGCTTACGATGTGTCCGGGGTGCATCAGCGGCATAACGATTCTGCGCTCGGTTTTGCTGCATACCGCGCGGCATTCCTTGACGTCCTCGGGGGCGAAGGGAATAAAGAGGGGGATCGCATTCCGCCTGTCCGCGATAACTCGGACGGCAGAGGAGATCATTTCGGATATTTCCTTTGAGCTTCGCGAATTTTTGCCCCTTCGTAAACCTCCGAGAGGACGAACAGAGACCGCGAAAAATTCACGTCCCGCGGGCAAACGGTCAAGAATGCTCGGTGGAAGCCCGAGCGGCGGAGTGTTGAGCGCGGCATCTGCCGTGACAGCGATGCCCGAGACGTCGCATTCGAGCTTTTTGAGAAGCTCGAGCGAATCGGGATCGCGGAGAGTGACCGTGTCGGCGTTTTCAACCGCATAGACTGCCTCGTATGCCGCCTCGTCGCCGATGATCGGACCGATGCCGCCCGCGTAGATCATTACGCGTGCGCCCTGCTTTGCCGCAAGGTCGGAAAGATAATAATAATACGCAAGCGAGCGATTTGAGGTGCTGTTTTGCAGGAGAGTGCCTCCGCAGAGGATGAACAGACGCGTTTTTGCGAGCTCCTTTTTGATTTTCGGGATGTTGTATCGTCCGATAGCGCGTACCCCGCTTGGGAGAGCGTCGGATTTATGAGCGGGTACAATTGGGACGATCCCCTTGGGTAGGTGGGGTAGGGAGGACAGAACGGCTTCAAGAGTTGCGTCATCGCCCGCGTTGCAAGCCCCGAAGTAGCCGCAGAGCATGACTCCTCCGCGTTCGTATTCAATGAGATCCTGCCAAAAGGCGAGGGTTTTTTCAGCGAAAAGCGATGCTGATGCGCGGCGTGTTACGTAGGCTCGTCCGAACGCACCGTAGAGCGAGCGTTCGCGCGGGGTCAGGCAGAGAAGACGCTCAATCGCGAGGCGCAGAGCTTCAAGATCGGTGGGTGCGCCGCCGCGGCATGTGAAATTAGTTTCCTCGGCTCGGCGCAGATTGGTCTCGTCAACGACGCCGTCGCAGCCCATATCCGAGCAAAGGATTACGGGCACGCTTGCCGCCATAGCCTCAAGCGCGGCGCGCGATGAGCCTATGAAGATATCGGCGCGGGCGAGGATAGAGGGCATATCGAGTACGCTTCCCGCAACCGTTACGGCGCCGGGCGACTGCGCGTTTGCAAGTCTTGCCGCTTCTCGCGTTGCCGAAAGCTTGCTGCCGCCTCCTACTATGGTCAGAGTGGGGTCAAGCTCGGGAAAATCCTTGCGTATTCTCGGCATGAGCTCGCAAAGCAGAGTGGGGCAGAGAGCGGTGTCATCGTCGAGGCGGCTGGCGGTGACTATTCTCAGTCGGCTCGAGGGCTGATGCTCGGGTACGTTCGTATCAACACCGTTAATAATGACGTCGATACTTTCGGGAGCAAGCTTGTATTTTTCAATAAGGAAGGATTTTACGTCCTCGCTGACCGCGATGGTTCGTCTTCCCCAAAGCGTGAGGGCACGCCTGGGCGGTTTGGGATCGTAAAAACCGTGAGCTGTGACCGCGAATGGAGGAAAACCGTCGCGACGAGAGAGCATTCCGCAGATGAAGGCGGGAATACGGCCGTGGGCGTGGACTACGTCGAAGCGTCCTTCGGTCGCGATCTTCCATATTGCTTTTGAGGATTTTATGACGGAGGAAACGTCCTTGCGGTCGAGAGGGAGAGTGACGTGCTCGATTTGTGCGGATATAAGAGCGGGGAGATATGCGCCGCCCGCGGAAAGGATGCAGACGTGATGTCCGCGCAGCTTCAACTGACGCGCAAGAGTCAGAATATGGGTCTCCGCACCTCCGATCCCCATGCGCGTTGAAACAAGAAGTATTCTCAAGCTGTCGCCCCCTTTCAATGAGTGAATATAATTTATCACTCTATATTATAACTTATTTTAAAGGAAAAATCAACAAAAAAGGAGAAAGTTTTACACTTGGTAGAAAACTTTCTCAACGGAACGAATTGAAGGTGAAAGTTTAGGTAAATTTCCGCCGAGGCGGAAATTATCGATTTTAATAAAAAACAATAGCGGGAAAGTTTTGCTCAAGCTTTTTCAAGAAGTTTATGCTTGCCTACGGCAAGCTACGACTCTGTCTCGGCGGCTGAACACCGCCGTTTTCTTACAGAAAATCGACAGAGCCGCACGGGTCAAGGGCAAAGCCCTTGCCGACCTCCGCAGAGGTCGGAATACTCTCTGTGCTTCAAGCGGGTGCCGTCCTCGGTACCCGCTTGGAAGGAGTAAAACCACCCCTGAGCGGGTGGTTTTCGCTCCTTCACTCCCCGCGCGACTCCGTCGCGCGGCTATTCTGCAGAGATTAAATTTTTCTGCGGGCTTATACAGAAAATTTCGCGCCTACCTCTGCCCGGGGACGATATCCTATGATTTTGCATTTTATAAATAGGGACCCATCCCCCTCCCCGTCTCGCTGCGGCTCGGTCACGCCGCGGATCTGACAATCCCCCGGACTGTCATTCAATACCGCGTCGCCGCTTCGCTACCCGTAAACCGGGAAGGGGAGCTTGAGTGCGCGAACTTTTTTGCTCGGCGTTCTGAACTTCGTTTGTTACGTCTTCAACACGATATATTTGCGATACGATATAACGCTTGCCTACGGCAAGCTACGACTCTGTCTCGGCGGCTGAACACCGCCATCACCTACAGTCGGTAAAAAGACAAAAACAGACTGCCTCAATGAGACAGTCTGTTTTTTCCTTTAACTAGCCACTATCCACTAGTCACTGTCGCGAAGCGACCTTACTGTGCAGCGTTAACGATAGCAGCGAACTTCTCGGGAACGAGGGATGCGCCGCCGATGAGACCGCCGTCAACGTTGGGCTTAGCAAGAAGCTCAGCAGCGTTAGCGTCGTTCATGGATCCGCCGTACTGGATGGTTACGGTCTCTGCTACCTCAGCGCCGTAGAGGTCTGCGAGCACGTTACGGATAACTGCGCAGGTCTCCTCAGCCTGCTCGGGAGTAGCGGTAAGGCCGGTTCCGATAGCCCAAACGGGCTCGTAAGCGATGATTACGTTCTTAAGCTCTTCTGCAGAAATGCCTGCGAGGTCGAGCTTGGTCTGCATGCCGACAACCTCGTCGGTGATGCCTGCGAGTCTCTGCTCCTTAACCTCACCGAGGCAGAGGATGACCTTCATGCCTGCTGCAAGAGCAGCCTTGGTGCGGAGGTTAACGGTCTCGTCGGTCTCAGCAAAATACTGACGTCTCTCGGAGTGGCCAACGATAACGTACTCAACGCCGATAGCGCGGAGCATCTCAGCCGAAACTTCGCCGGTGTACGCGCCCTTGGGTGCGAAGTGAACGTTTTCAGCGCCGATCTTGATATTGGTGCCCTCTGCTGCTTCCATAGCTGCCGCGATGGTTACATAGGGAGCGCAGAAGATGATGTCGCAATTATCCTTGCCTGCAACGAGGGGAGTTACGTTAGCGATAAACTCACGAGCCTGTGCGGGGGTGAAGTTCATCTTCCAGTTGCCTGCGATTACTGTTCTTCTCTTTGCGGGATTCATTATGTTTATCCTACCTTTCAAAAATTACAAAATTAAATCTGACAAACCTGTCTGATATTTTTAGTTGAAGGAGGAATTCCTCACAACGCTCAGAAATTTTCTAATAAAAATAATTTTCGAACGTAGTGAGAAAATTTCTACCTTCCACTAGTCACTAGCCACTAGTCACTAGCCACTTAAATATGGATTTTTCTTCTTACTCTTTATCCTGGAGACAAGCGATGCCGGGGAGCTCGAGGCCTTCGAGGAACTCGAGAGATGCGCCGCCGCCGGTGGAGATGTGAGTCATCTTGTCAGCATAGCCGAGCTTTTCAACAGCTGCTGCGGAGTCGCCGCCGCCGATGATGGAGATAGCGCCGCTCTCTGCAACTGCCTTTGCAACGCCCTCGGTACCTGCAGCGAAGTTGGGCCACTCGGAAACGCCCATCGGGCCGTTCCATACAACTGTGCCTGCGCCCTGAATGGACTTAGCATAGAGCTCGCGGGTCTTGTCGCCGATGTCAAGGCCCATCCAACCGTCCGGAATGGAGTCGGAGTAGATTCTCATGAAGGGGGTGTTCTCGTCATACTCGCGGCCGATCACGTTGTCAACGGGGAGGAGGAAGTTGACCTTGCGATCCTTGGCCTTCTGGAGCATCTCGCGAGCGAGGTCGAGCTTGTCGTACTCGCAGATGGAGGTGCCGACTTCGTTGCCGAGAGCCTTGAAGAAGGTGTAAGCCATACCGCCGCCGATGATGATGGTGTCGCACTTCTCGAGGAGGTTGTTGATAACGCCGATCTTGTCGGAAACCTTAGCACCGCCGAGGATTGCAACGAAGGGACGAGCGGGATCCTCAAGAGCCTTGCCCATAACGCCGATTTCCTTCTGGATGAGGTAACCGCAAACTGCGGGGAGGTAATCAGCAACGCCTGCTGTCGATGCGTGTGCACGATGAGCTGCGCCGAAAGCGTCGTTTACGAAGATCTCTGCCATGGAAGCGAGTTCCTTCGCGAATTCGGGATCGTTCTTTTCCTCTCTCTTGTCGAAGCGGGTGTTCTCAAGAAGGAGAGCCTGTCCGCACTCGAGAGCGGCTGCCATAGCCTTGGTCTCGGGGCCGATGGTGTCGGGAGCAAGCTTAACTTCCTGACCGAGGATCTCGGTAAGGCGAGCTGCTACGGGAGCGAGGGTATACTTGGGGTTGACTTCACCCTTGGGCTTGCCCATGTGAGAGCAGAGGATGACAGCCGCGCCCTGGCTGAGAAGGTATTTGATCGTGGGGATAGCCTCAACGATTCTCTTATCGGAGGTGATCACACCGTCCTTGAGCGGAACGTTGAAGTCGCAGCGTACGAGGACTTTCTTACCGGATACGTTAATGTCCTCAATGTTTTTCTTGTTGTAGGTCATATTATGAAACCTGCCTTTCGCAAATTTAATTTCAGTAAATTAAGATCAATTTCTTTCCAATATATAAATATACCACAAATGGAGAAATTAATCAATAGGGTTGAGTAAAATTTTGAATAAAAATGTTTTTTATACTCGTAATTATGTTGGGAGCGAACAGAATGCGTCCGCCTCTTCCCCTCATCCACCGCTTGTGCGGTCCCCCTTCCCCGCCGGGGAAGGTAAAGGGGAATGACGAAAATCTTTCGCATTTCAGCGGATTTTGTTTGGGTGATTGAATTTTGAGTATTAAAGCGGAATGATCAAAAAATCTAACGGATATGAGAATATTATTTCAATAAAAATATTCCTATTTGATCAATGAGAGATTTAATATTTACGATATTCGTCTGTACAAATCCCGAGGTTCGCAGGCATCCTTTTACCTTCCCCGGCGGGGACGGGGGACCGGCTTAGCCGGTGGATGAGGGGAAGAGGCGGGGAGATAATGTTCGCACTTGTTTAAAGCGAGCGTTTATTTCTTCAAACTTGATCAATGAAAGATTTAATTATTACGATATTCGTCTGTACAAATCCCGAGGTTCGCAGGCATACTTTTACCTTCCCCGGCGGGGAAGGGGGACCGCGCGAGCGGTGGATGAGGGGAAGAGGCGGGGAGATAATGTTTGCACAAATTCAGTGCGAGCGATTATTTCCTCAAATCATCCCAGGTCATACCGATATGTCGTAAAATGCTTTCGCACACAATGCGAAAATCATATCTGATTGCATTGTTTGAATATCTCAAAACCTTCAAACCCAAGCTCGCCAATTCTGCATCACGCTTATCGTCGGCAGCTTTGTTTTTCGCTGTATAATGTTGTCTTCCGTCTATTTCGATAACAATATTTTTACTTGAAATAAAGAAATCAACAATGTAATTACCGATATTCTTTTGACGATTAACAGTGATCGGCAAAAGCTTCAAGAACTTGTACCAAAGCTCTTTTTCCTCGTCCGTCATATTTTTTCGAAGATGTTGAGCACTGCCGACAAGCTTTGGGTTATATTTAAGAGACATTATTCTTCAATCCCGCGCACCGTGATGATCTCCTCGGTGGCGAGAGCTTTTTCGCAGAGGGCGGCGAAGTCGAGCTTCTGCTCCTCGGCGATGACCTTCGGGAGCTCGGGCTTGGTCTTGGGATGGCGGGGAGTGAATACGGTGCAACAGTCCTCATAGGGAAGGATCGAGGTCTCAAAGCTGCCGATGCGGCGCGCGTAGGATACGATCTCCTCCTTGTCAAGTCCGATGCAGGGGCGAAAAACGGGGATGTTTACCGCGGAGTTTGTGACGTGGAGTGCCTGAATCGTCTGCGACGCTACCTGGCCCATACTCTCGCCCGTGACGAGCGCGTTGCAGTTCGAGGCGATCGCTATTTTTCCCGAGATCGTCATCATAAAGCGGCGCAGAAGGAGGGTGAAGTAGTCCTCGTTACAGCTCTTCGAGATCTCCTCCTCGATCTCGGTCAGAGAAATGATGTGGAGACGGATGCTTCCCGCCCAGCCCGCGACGATACGCGCAAGCTCGATGACCTTCTCACGCGCCTCGAGAGAGGTGTAGGGGAAAGCCTCGTAGTAGACGGCTTCGATCTTGACGCCGCGCTTTGCCATCATCCAACCGGCGACGGGGGAATCAATACCGCCCGAAAGCAGGAGAAGTCCGCGTCCGTTCGAGCCTACGGGCATACCGCCCGCACCCGGTTCCTGACCCGCTCCGATGTAGGCGGCACCCTCGCGGATCTCACATTTAACGAGCACCTGCGGATTGTGGACGTCAACCTTGAGGTGGTTGAATCTCGAGAGGATCTTTCCGCCGAGCTCACGGCTTACGGCGTCCGAGGTCATCGGGAAACGCTTGTCCGCACGTTTGGTCTCAACCTTGAAGGTGCGCGCATTTGCGAGTCGCTCGCCGAGGTATTCCACGGCAAGAGCGGCGATGGCATCAAAATCCTTTTCTGTCTCGGCAACGCGCGATACGGCAACGATGCCGAAGGTGCGGCGGAGAAGGGTATATGCCGTGTCGAGCTGCTCGGAGGTCATCTCCTCGGTCGGCTCAACGCGGATAACGCTCTGCGATCTGATAATATTGAATTTTCCTACGTGTCCGAGTCTGAATTTCAGCTCGCGGACAAGGAGAGCTTCAAAGGATGCGCGGTTTGCGCCCTTGAGCGCGATCTCACCGTATTTGCAAAGAAAGATCTCACGCATCTTCTTCGTCCTCTCCCTCAAGGGAAGCCTCTTCCTCAAGCGCGGCGATCTCCTCGTCGGTGAGCTCTACTGCGCCCTCGCCCGCGATAAGGTCGGTGGCATCGTCAAGAAGGTCTTCGGGGACGTAGAAATCAACGCCCGAGGTGCAAAAGCCCATGAAAACGCGCATCCAGGAGTCGGCTGTGTTCTCCTTGGCAACGTAGGGAATGCCCGCGCTGCGGAGGATGCTTTCGATAACGCCTTCCTCGCCGTTATCGGCTGCGGTGATCAGCTTGGCGAATTTAACGCCTTCACGCATAAAGGTGGGGATATCTTCATTCATCTGCGCCGTTTCGGACGGCATAGGTCTGCGGGATACGTCTTTCATTTTTCTGCCTCCGGCTCAGTTTCATAGTAGTGGGGGAAGAGGGTCTCCCATACCTTCATGCAGCCGATCGTGTCTGCGATAGAGGTGTGGGCGACGCCGTCCCATTCGATACCGAAGCATGCCATCGCGTCGGTCAGACTTGCGTGCTCGATGTCGGGGCGATGCTCGTGTATGTAGCGGACGAATTCATTTGCGCAGCAACGGATCTTGTCGTGAAGAGCCTTGCGTTCACGCTCGGTCTTGTAGATATACTTGATGTGGCTGTAGTCGGTCGAAACACCGTATGCGATGAGGTTGTCGGCACCCGCAAAGATCTCCTTGATCTCGGGGGTCAGCTCCTCGAGGGTCTGCGCGTCCTTGACCATATCGGGCGTGATGCCGTGGATCTTTTCTGTGCGCTTCCACTTCTTAGTATGCACGGGGCGGACGAGGGTATCCATGATCTTCTCGCCGAGAGCGTTGAAGATCGAGATCGAGATGATCTCGTCGTGATCGTAAAATCCGGTCAGCTCAAGGTCGAAGAAGAGAACTCTCTTTCTGTCCATGCCGTAGTATGCGTTTCTGTGCGCGTCGCCTTCTGCGCGGCGTACTGCCAGATCTTCCTCATAGCAAGCCTTGCAGAGCTTTTTCTTGAAGCGGACGTCACCGCCGCACTTTACGCACATAAGCGGCATGCGGAGGGTGGTCATCTTGTCGTAGAAATAAACTATTTCACGGTCACGGCGACGGGTGAATGCCACGGGCTCCTCGATGACCTCGAGGTGCATAGCGGTCAGTCTTTCCTTGGGGTAGTAACCGAAGGATGCGGCACGGCGGAGCGACATACGCTCGATCTCGGTACCCGATTCAAGCTTGATGGTCTCCTGGCGGGCGTCGGGGGCATACCAGAGCTCGGGGTCGGACTCGGTCAGCTTTTCGGGATCAAACCAGAAAACGACGCCTCCGTTCTTTCCTTCCGAATACGCCGCAGGTGCACCGTCGGGTGTAAGATGCATAAGCTTTAAGGTAGCTCTGTCGAGATAATTTTTTGCTTGCGCTTCACGGTAGCTGACTTGCGGCACTGTAGCCCCGCTGCGCAGTCTGATGCTTTCCTTCAAAATCAGACCTCCTGTTTTTTAATCGAAAGTATACGGCGCAACCCGTACACATAGTTTTCCAAATACTAATTATATCATATATTTTTGATATTTACAATAGTAAAATATGAATTTAGTATAATTTGGAGAATATTTTTGTTAATGATAAAACAAGACCTATCCGCATTTTGCCGATAAGTCTTGTTTTACGTTTTTAATCAAATACCTATTAATCTTCGCCGAAGGCGAAAGTTAACTCGCGAAGCGATCTTAACTCGGCGGAGCCGACCTTAACTCGCGCGAAGCGCGACAGTATAGCTTCACCAAGAGACTTTAACCCAACAGTACGTCCATTGCCAGCATCAGACAGAAGCCGATCAGGAGCGCGTAGGTTGCGCCGCGCTCACTTCCGTGGGAATGCGTTTCGGGGATCATCTCGTCGCTGATGACGTAGAGCATCGTGCCGCCCGCAAACGCGAGCGCGAAGGGGAGTATCGCCTGCGAGAGCGTGACCGCGAAATAGCCGAGGAGAGTGCCGATGACCTCGATCAGACCTGTTGCGGCGGCGATAAGGAAGGTGCGTCGGTGGCTGATGCCCGCGGAGAGCATCGGCGCGATGATGACCATACCCTCGGGAATATTCTGCAGGGCGATACCCGCGGCAATTATGAGACCGTCCGATACGTCACCCGTGCCGAAGCCGACGCCTGCGGCGATTCCCTCGGGAAAATTGTGTATTGCGATAGCGAGGACAAATAGCAGGATCTTGTCGATCTTTCCGCCGCCCTCGGGGTGGCTTTCGGGCTCAACGCCGCTGAGCTTATGGAGATGCGGTACGAGACGGTCGAGCAGATTGACCGTCAACGCGCCGAGAAAGATGCCGATGACGGCGACGGGCAGAGCCTTTTCTCCTCCGCCGATTTCGATCGAGGGCAGGACGAGTCCGATGACGGACGCCGCAAGCATAACGCCCGCCGCAAATGACAGGATGATGTCGCCGAGCTTGTGTGATATTTTTTTGAACATAAAGCCGAGTATCGCGCCGAGCAGAGTCGCTCCGCCGACACCGAGGGCTGTCAGTAATACGAGTTTCATTTTTTGCTCCTTTCGGGTGGAATCCCTCATTAATATTATAGCACAAAAGGAGGGGTGAGGTCAATCGCCGCCGGCCACGATGCCCTCTTCCACAGCAGCACGGGTTGCATTCAGAGCATCCTCCACTCTCAGCTTCTGCTCCTTCATAGCAACCTCGGTCTGAGCGCCGACCT
>JAFQPI010000052.1 GCA_017411805.1 Clostridia bacterium | reverse complement strand
CCACCAACAAAAAGACCTGACGCAAGTCAGGTCTTTTTGTTGGTGGGGGATGGTGGATTCGGAGAAACTCGCCGGGGGCGAGTTTCGGGCTTGTGCTGTGTTCGCACTCCGACAGGCGCGAGAAGTGCATTGGCAAACATTTTGCCCAACTAACCATCCCCGGCACTGCATCCGCAGTGCTTTTTTGTCAGTGGTCTGCATCGTGGCGTAGCCACGATTTCATTTTTTTATCATCTCAAACAGTCCTATAAATCGACACTGCAACGCAGATATCTTTTATATTTTCAATCGATTTCCAAAACGTTAAAATGTCGCGCCCAAACTCGCCCGAGGACGATATCCTATAATTTTACCTATTTCAAACATGGACTCCACCCCCGCCCCCTCCTCGTAAACCGAGGAGGGGAGTAAATAGCGCGTTAACTTCAATTAATCGCTTGACAAAAACATTTAATCGTCATTGACTTTGAAAAATAATTGTGATATAATGAGATAAACTTCTTTGGAGGATAAAAAGATGAAATGTAAGATTTGCGGTGCCGAAAGTGGAAAATATCCGCTTTGTCCTGCTTGTAATATCAAAAAAGAAAAAGGCGAGATATATAAGTGCACAAAATGCGGAAATTGGCATTATGCTAATGCAGAGTGTCCAGCACCGTCTAATGAGAATCCTGATGAGCAGTTTTTGTATGATGCGAGAAAGACTCTTGTCAGTAAGTCGGAAAGAGCTTTTTTTGAAGCTTTGAAAGCCTCTGTGCCTGAAGGATACCATGTGTTCCCACAAATCAATCTTGCGTCTTTTATCGAGCGGACGGATGACGCAAGATTTCACAACGAGCTGTTTCGTAACGTCGATTTTTTAATAACTAACGAAGAGTTTCAACCAAGAATCGTTGTTGAGATTAACGATCAGACCCATTTGAATAATGATCGTAAAGAGCGCGACAAGAAGGTCCAGCGCATATGCGAGGAAGCGGGTATCCCGGTTCTCAAACTGTGGACTTCTTACGGCGTAAACCAAGAATACATCAACGGACGTGTTACTGAAATTCTTGCGGCTTATCCTGTGGCGCGGATACATCATTTTGATAAGAATACCGATGATCGAAAGTCTACCGAAGAATTTAGTGAATCAAATCGACCAATTCCTTCGAGTCGCTTTGGCTCAAAGAAAGGATGCTATGTTGCTACTTGTGTTTACGGTTCTTATGATTGCCCTCAGGTGTGGGTCCTCAGAAGGTATCGTGACAAAGTACTTTCCAATAACGTGTTTGGCAGATGGTTCATAAAAGTCTATTATGCCATAAGTCCTACAGCGGTAAATAAATTCGGTAAGTCTAATTGGTTTGTTCGCATTTGCAAGAGAGCGTTGGATAAAATAGTGAATACTTTACAGTCGAAAGGTTTTGAAGATACTCCATATAATGATTAAGATGTAATAAACGGAGGAAACGTCATGTCACTCAGCACACACAGGGGTATTGATAAGTACGGTCACAAATATTCCAACACAGTATGGGCTTTTGAAGACGATATCGTTGTTTTCGGATGCGAACCTCCGCTTGAGTTTGACATAAAAGCGCATGGGTTAAAGATCGTAAACAAAGAGCACAAGGAATACGACGTTGATTACGAGATCAAGGGCGGTATGCTCTATCTGACCGGATTGTCGTTCGAGTCCCCTCCTATCTTCAAGCCCGCGGAGCTCTTTGGATCAACTCCGCTTAAGCCTTATCCGAATCTTCGCCGATATTTCTACACCTTCGAACCTCATCCCGTCGATTACACCGGCGTATGGCAGATAGGCAAGGATTTCGATTTCCGCTTCTGGCCGGGCGACGAAAAAGCCAAGCCCACTCCCTTCTGCCCCGAGGTATATAAGCAAAACGGATTTATCCGATTCGAGAACGGTCGGATCGTTGAAATCGAATTACATCCGAGAAAGGATCAATAATTGCCGCCCTCGGGCGGCTTTTTATATATCAATGATCAAAAAAATCTTGACACGCCGCGCGCAATTTGTTATACTATAAGCATCACAAAACAAAGGTATAAAAAATGAGAAACAAAAGCTTACAAAAACTCGTTCTATCCGCAATGTTCCTTGCCATCGGAATGGTTCTGCCTACTCTGACCATGCAGATCAAGGAGATCGGCGACACGCTTTTGCCGATGCATCTGCCCGTCCTTTTATGCGGACTCATTTGCGGTCCTTGGTATGGGCTTGTAATCGGTTTTATGCTGCCGTTCTTGCGCTCGGTGACCTTCGGTATGCCTCCGATCTACCCGAATGCGGTCTGGATGGCACTTGAGCTTGCGGCTTACGGCGCGGTCATCGGGCTTGTCTACCTTTGCTTCAAAAAGAAAAAAACTCTCGCGGTTTATGTCTCGCTCGTCTCGGCGATGATCGCAGGACGCATCGTATGGGGTATTGCAAAAGCCGTACTTATGGGGCTTGGCGGAAAATCATTCACCTTCGCGGCATTTATCGCGGGCGGATTTGTTGATGCTCTGCCCGGTATCGTCATTCAGCTTGTGATGATCCCCGTCATAATGAAAATAGTTGATAAGGTATACAAAAAATGAAGACAGTTATATTTCCTTACGGTAAAGAAAAGTTAAGTTATACGTTCGGTGATGAGCTTTGCGCCGTTCTTGAGCCATCGATCAATTCATATATTCCCGAGGCTGAGGGCGCAGAGCTTGTAAGACGCGCGATGGAATGTCCTACCGATTCACCGAAGCTTTCCGAGCTTGCAAAGGGAAAGGAAAAGATCGTTATAATCGCGAGCGATCATACCAGACCCGTTCCGAGCAAGCTGATAATTCCGCCGATGCTCGCAGAGATAAGAGAGGGCAATCCTCGGGCGGATATCACGATCCTTATTGCCACGGGATGCCACAGAGGTACGACCGTGGACGAGCTTGTAGCCAAATTCGGCGAGGAGATCGTCAAAAATGAGAAAATATATATCCACGATTGCGACGAGCGCGATATGCTCGTGAATATCGGAACGCTGCCCTCGGGTGGTGAGTGCGAGATCAACCGCCTCGCTTATGAAGCCGATCTGCTTGTTTCGGAAGGCTTTATCGAGCCGCATTTCTTTGCGGGATTCTCGGGCGGGCGCAAGAGCGTGCTTCCCGGTGTTGCGGGCAGAAAGACGGTCCTTGCCAACCATTGCTCCGAGTTTATCGATCATCCGCGTGCGCGGACGGGTATTCTCGAGGGAAATCCCATCCACGCGGATATGCTCTGGGCGGCAAAGAAGGCGAAGCTTGCCTATATCGTGAACGTCGTTCTCGATGCCGAAAAGAAGGTGATCTACGCCGTTTCGGGTGAGCCCGAGGCGGCGCATAAGCAGGGAACAGACTTCCTTTTCTCGCTCTGCGGTGCCGAAGCCGTCGAATCGGATATCGTTATCACGACGAACGGCGGTTATCCGCTCGATCAGAATATGTATCAGGCGGTCAAGGGTATGACTGCGGCGGAGGCGACGGTCAGACGCGGTGGCGTGATCATTATGCTTGCCGAGTCGGGCGACGGCATCGGCGGCGATCATTTTTACCATCAGCTTGCCGACGAGTCCGATATCTCCAAAACTATGCACGAATTCCTTTCGCGCGGACGTGACGAAACTGTTCCCGATCAATGGCAGACGCAGATCCTTCTGCGAATTCTCAGCCACGCGAGCGTGATCTACGTTTCTGAAATGCCCGATGACGTTGTAAAAGAAATGCATATGATCCCGGCGCATTCGATCGGCGAGGCGATCGGAATTGCTGAAAGTATCGTCGGAGACGATGCTAAAATCGCGGCGATCCCCGACGGAGTATCGGTTATGGTGACGAAATGAAGGTTGTAATTGCTATAGATTCCTTTAAGGGAAGTCTTTCCTCGCTCGAGGCGGGGAATGCCGTTAAGGACGCGGTCCTGAAGCTCGATCGTGACGCCGAGGTCGTTGTCCGTCCTCTTGCCGACGGCGGCGAGGGCACGGTCGACGCTATGGCGGCGGGGCTCGGAGGTGATGTGATCGAAATTGCGGTCACGGGACCCATCGGCGAGACCGTATCAGCAAAATACTGTATCGTCGGCGGCAAAACCGCAGTTATTGAAATGGCGCAGGCGGCGGGACTTCCGCTTGTTCCGAAGGAAAAGAGAGATCCGATGTTCACTACGACTTACGGCGTGGGCGAGCTGATCCTTGACGCGATCCGGCGCGGATGCCGCTCCTTCATCGTCGGTATCGGCGGAAGCGCGACGAATGACGGCGGCGCGGGTATGCTTTCGGCTCTCGGATTTGATTTTCTTGATAAAAACGGACAGAATATCGCACGCGGCGCGTGCGGTCTTGAATCACTTGAATCGATCTCGGCGGAAAACGTCATTCCCGAGCTGAAGGAATGCAGATTCAGAGTCGCCTGCGACGTAAACAATCCCCTTTGCGGCGAGCGCGGATGCTCTGCAGTCTACGGTCCGCAGAAGGGTGCGACTCCCGAGACGGTGAAAATTATGGACGGATGGCTCGGAAAATACGCCGAGATCGCAAAGAGGGTATTTCCCGATTCCGATCCCGATCACCCCGGTGCGGGCGCGGCGGGCGGTCTCGGCTTTGCCTTCAAGACCTTCCTCGGTGCCTCGCTTGAATCGGGCATCGGAATTATTCTCGACGAAACGAAGCTCGAGGAGCATATCGCGGATGCCGATATCGTCGTGACGGGAGAGGGAAGGATCGACTTCCAGACCGCAATGGGTAAGGCACCGATCGGCGTTGCCAAGCTTGCGAAAAAGTACGGCAAGTGTGTCATCGCCTTTGCGGGATGCGTTACGGACGATGCCGAGGAGTGCAACAATCACGGGATCGACGCCTTTTTCCCGATCCTGCGCGGCGTGACGACGCTTGATGAGGCACTTGAACGCGAGAATGCTTATAATAACCTCAAAGCGACCGCATATCAGGTGTTCAGAATATTAAAGTGAGGAAGCTTTTATATTGGGAAAAGCCGCTTTTTGCGGCTTTTTCTTCATTTTTATATAATAATAGCATTTTTCTCATTGACAAGGGGCTCGGCTTGGTGTATAATATTATGGGCAAAAAGTGCCCTAAGAAAATTACAGAGGTTAAAATATGAAAATATACGCAGACAACGCCGCTACGACCAAAATGAGCCGTACGGCAATCGAAGCGATGCTCCCCTATATGAGCGAGATCTACGGCAACCCCTCGAGCCTCCATTCGGAAGGTCAGGCGGCGGCAGAGGCTCTTTCGGATGCAAGGGAGAGGATCGCAAAGCGTCTCGGATGCACCGCGCGTGAGATAATCTTCACGTCGGGTGGCAGCGAGGCGGACAACCAGGCGATCATCACCGCCGCAAAAATGGGAGAAAAGAAGGGTAAGAAGCATATCGTCTCGACTGCCTTTGAGCATCACGCGGTCCTTCACGCTCTCGAAGCACTCGAAAAGCAGGGCTTTGAGGTAACTCTCCTTGACATTCACGACAACGGAATCGTCACCGCCGATGACGTAAAGAACGCGATCCGTCCCGATACCTGCCTTGTTACGGTTATGTACGCGAACAACGAGATCGGAACTGTTCAGCCGATCGGAGAGATCGGTGCCGTTTGCCGCGAGGCGGGCGTGCTCTTCCATACAGATGCGGTTCAGGCTGCGGGACATCTCGAGATCGACGTTATTAAAGAAAACATCGATATGCTTTCTCTTTCGGCGCATAAATTCCACGGTCCCAAGGGCATCGGCGTGCTTTATGCGAAGAAGGGAATCATCCTTCAGAATCTCATCTACGGAGGCGCGCAGGAAAGAGGAAAGCGCGCGGGAACCGAGAATATCCCCGCTATTATGGGTATGGCGGCGGCATTCGACGAGGCTTGCGACAAGATCGAAGCCAATTCCGCAAAGCTTTGTAAGCTGCGCGACAGACTTATCGAGGGACTCCTTTCGATCCCACATTCGATACTCAACGGCGACGCCGAGAAGCGTCTGCCCGGAAACGTAAACGTATGCTTCGAGGGCATCGAGGGCGAATCGCTCCTCCTTCTCCTTGACGACAAGGGCGTTGCGGCATCCTCGGGATCTGCGTGCACGTCGGGTTCGCTCGACCCGAGCCACGTGCTTCTCGCTCTCGGACGTCCGCACGAGGTAGCGCACGGCTCGCTCCGTCTCTCGCTCTGCGAGGAAAACACCGCCGAGGAAGTTGAGTACATCATCGAGGCGGTACGTGACGTCGTTTCGCTCCTTCGCGGAATGTCGCCCGTATGGCGCGATCTTGAATCGGGCAAAAAAGAATTTATTTTGAAATGAGGAAACTAAAATGGCATTATACAGCGAAAAGGTAATGGATCATTTCCGCAATCCCCGCAACGTCGGCGTGATCGAGAACGCGGACGGCGTCGGCGAGGTCGGCAACGCAAAATGCGGAGACATTATGAAGATATATCTCAAGATCGAGAACGACGTCATCGTCGACGTAAAGTTCGAGACATTCGGTTGCGGCTCCGCGATCGCGTCGAGCTCGATGGCAACCGAGATGATCAAGGGCAAGCCGATCAGCGAGGCACTCGGGCTTACAAACAAGGCGGTTACCGAGGCTCTCGACGGTCTCCCCGCGCAGAAGATCCACTGCTCCGTCCTTGCCGAGGAAGCAGTCAAATCCGCCGTCAAGGATTACTACGACAAAAACGGCATTATCTACGACTGCAAGCTCTTCCACGATTGCGCAACTTGTGAGCATTGTCATCATTAATAATAATCTTGGCGTACCTGCGAAAACAGGTACGCCATTTTTTTTGAAAGTTTCAAATTTCACTTGACATTGACGCAACGTCAAGTGGTATGATATAATATAGAGGGGGTGAGAATATGTATCAAAAGCAAATGTATGATATTACAGAGGTTTGCAAGATGCTTGGTACTACATCAAGGACGCTTCGCTTTTATGAAGAGAAAGGCATTATTCAAAGCACCACGGTCGGAACTTCATCTCGCAGACAATATACCGAAGAGCAAATTTCTCATATTAAAAATGTTCTTGTTCTTCGCACATTGGGATTGTCCGTGAAAGCTGTTGCCGAGTTGCAAACCAAAGGAGCAGATCTGAAGGATGCTGTCCTTTCCAAGCGCGCAGAAATATATGCGTCTATTGATTCTCGCATTCGTGAAATCAATCTTTTGAATGAAGCTTTATGTGCGCTTGAATCAGGCAAAGATATATTTGCCGAGGATTGGCAGCTTTCTTCTGCCATGAATGCAGAAGAAAAAGAAATCGCACGAATTTGTACAGATGCCATTTTAAGCGGAGATACTGACACGCTCTATGAGTATCTAAGTTCTCGTTTGGCAGAATATATGCCAAGAGACGTTTACCGTGTTGTTCGAAAAGACACGTTAGCTCCACTTGGTGATTTTGTTTCGATTGATAAAATGGTTGCAGACGATAGGTTTTCAAATAAATTATATTGTTTTATCAGATATTCAAAACTTGGTCTTAAAATCACATACATATTCCACGGTGGAAAAATTGACGGGCTCTGGCTTGGATATTATGATATGAATGAGAGGTGAGACGATGAAAAGAATTATAGCTATAATTTTACTTATGTGTATCGTTGCTCTATCCGGATGCAATACCGCAAGCCCTGATACAAATGGGACAAGTGATAATACTGAGACGATCCCGAATGAATCAACGAATATTCCTAACCAAGACATTTCTCAAGGTAGCATTGAGGAAAAGCATTTTGTTATAGAAAGTAACGGCTATAAATTAAATGCGGTTTATACTTATATTGACGACGGAAATGCTCATCCTGCCGTTTTATTGATTGCAGGCTCCGGTCCAAGTGATTACGACGAAACTCTCGGCACATTAAAGCCGTTTAAGGATATTGCAGATGGACTTGCTAAAGCAGGTATCAATTCTCTGCGAGTGGATAAAAGGACATTCAGCTATGCCGCCAACTTTGATATAAAGTGCGGTATAGAAGAAGAATATCTCGAGGATTGTAATGCCGCCATTGAATATTTGAAATCACAAAACATTTCAAGCTTGTATTTACTCGGTCATAGCCTTGGAGGTCAGATTGCCACCGAGCTTGCCGCAAGTATCGAAAGTATTGACGGTATGATACTTTTCAATAGCTCGGCACGGCATCTTGCGGATATTGCATGCGATCAATATTCTGCGCTTGATCCTGTCAATAAAGAGTCCTATACCACTTATGCAGAGGCTGCCAAAGACGCAACCGCTTCTTCTGCAAAAGGATACTACTATTACAGTGCAAGCGATTATTATTGGGCATCATATAATAGCATTGACACCGCTCAAAATATTGTTGAGGCTAATATCAACACGCTTATCATTAATAGCAAATTTGATAAGCAATCCTTTGACGAAGATCTTAATCTATGGTCAACGCTCTTTTCAGATTCTGCAAACGTATCCATATGCGTTTATGATGATATCAGCCATTTCGGATATAAGATCGATACTACAGATCCTTCGTCAATATATACCCAAGTGGATTTTCCGAGTGAGGTTATTTCCGCTTTTACTGATTTCATTAAAGGAGAAGGGTGAAAATAAAAAGATTGGCTTTGGAAAAATGTTTTTTTGATTGTCTCAAAAAATAAACGAATAGAGTTGACAAATACGTTTTGATGTGATATAATAATAACGGAGAGCACCGATGACGGTTGCTTCCGATAAGTGATTAAGAAATAACCGCCTACGTTTGGAAGCAGAGGCGGTTATTTCTTTTTATTTGCGGTCGTTGAAGTATTTTAACAACAAGTCGGCAAAAGCGATAAATATGCTGATAAACATTAACAGTTGTGTTAAGGTTATGTATTCCATATTATCAACCCTCCCTTCCTTGTAGTGAAGGGAGTAGAAATATGCTCCCTTCCGAAAAGGGAAGCAACCGCCACCGTTTATGGTACTCTCCGGATATCTTGCGATATCGAAAGTATTATATCATACTATTATTTTTTAGTCAATGATTAATTGCAATAATTTCCGAGCCTTGCGAGGAAATTTTCCAAAACTCTGCACTCTTAATTCTGCACTCTGCACTTTATAATTGACAACTCCTAATCTTTATGCTATAATTAACCTAACAAATATTGCCGTGAGGTGAAGTTATGAAGATAGGTGTTTGCGCTTCCCACGAACGCTGGGGGATAGTCTCGGAGGCGGGATACGATTACGTTGAAGGCAATTTCTCGAAGATCACTCTTGCAAGTGACGTGGAATTTGAGGAAATGAAGAAAATGCGTGCGGAGTCGGGGCTTGACGTTGAAGCGGCAAACGGCTTTTTTCCCGGAGATTTTTCGCTTTATTCAAAGGACAATTTCGACGAGGTAAAGGCAAACGTCCGCGCTTACTGCGAGAAGGGCTTTGCCCGCGGTGCCTCTCTCGGTCAGAAGGTCGCCGTCATCGGCTCGTCAAAGGCGAGAAATATCCGCGAGGGATATACCAAAGATGAGGCAGAGGCACAGTTCACCGAAGTTCTTCGTATCTGCGGTGAAGTCGGCGAGAAGTACGGAATTGCCGTAACGGTCGAGCCGCTGAATGCCGGCGAAACGAATTTTATCATCACCTTTGCCGACGGTATGGACATTGCAAAAAAGACGAACCATCCGAACGTGCTTGCGATGATAGACCTCTATCACCACGCGCAGAACGGCGAGCCGCTCGAAACGCTCGACGGAACCGAGGGCATACTCGTTCACGCTCATATTGCAAGGTCAGACAGATCCACTCCCACCGTTGACGATCTTGATGAGATCGCTCCCAAAATCGAATATCTCAAAAATACAGGCTACGAGGGCAGAATGAGCCTTGAATGCCGCCACGTGCCCGATTTCGAAACCTCGGTCAAGAACGCATACGAACTGCTCAAGCAATTCAGATGAGGTGGCAAAATGGTTTTTGATAACAAATTCGGTATGTTCATCCATTGGGGCATATACGCGCAGACGGGCATTCAGGAGCAGGTCTACGCGCGCTTCGATTGGGACAGAGAAAGATACGAAGCTTTGAGGGAGACTTTTAATCCAGTGAATTACGATCCCGAAAAGTGGGTCCTCCTTGCAAAAGAGGCGGGGATGAAGTATATCTGCTTCACGGCGAAGCATCACGACGGATTTTGTATGTGGAACACGAAATATACCGATTACAACGTAATGAACACGCCCTACGGCAAGGATGTGCTCCGTATGCTTGCCGATGCTTGCGAGCGGCACGGGATGCTCCTCGGACTTTACTATTCGAATCCCGATTGGAATCATCCCCTCGGCTACAATCCGAATTCGACGCATCAATGGAAGGCGGTCGACAAGGAGACGGTCGATACCGTTGGCTACCGCGAGTACGTGAAGAATCAGATCACCGAGCTTTTGACGAATTACGGCAAAATATACACCCTTTTCTGGGATATTCCGCCAAGGATCGACGATCCCTCGCTCAATGAGCTTGCAAGAAGATTGCAGCCCGGCATACTTATCAACGACCGCGGCTGGGACAAGGGAGATTTTTCAACGCCCGAGCGCGAATACCGCGCCGCTGAGGGCGAGAGATTTACCCGAATGACCGAAGCCTGCAATTCGCTCGGACGTCAGAGCTGGGGCTACCGCGAGAATGAGGATTTTTATTCCTACCGCCATCTTGTTTCCTCGATCGACCGAATTATGGCGATGGGCGGAAGCTATCTTCTCAACGTCGGACCCGACGGACTTGGTGAGATAACCGAAGAATATGCTTCGCGTTTGCGTCGAATCGGCAGTTGGTACAACCGAATGGAGGGCTGTCTTGAATCGGCTGAGGGAGACTCCTTTGATTACTCCGTGCGGCACGATCCCTGCATCGTAAACCGCAAAAACGGTAAGATTTATTTTCATTTATATAATAGTGCATCATCCTCGGCGGTGGATATCAAGTATTTTCCGCATAAGCCGACCCGCGTAAGATTGCTCAATACGGGCGAAGAGCTTGCGTTTTCATTCGAGCGTCTGCCCGAATTCTTCAACGGAAAAACAGGCCGCGCCGAGCAGGAATACCTCCATATAACCGGAATCCCGATCGATGAGCTTTCGGTCGAGGCGGTTGTCATTGAAATTGAGATTGAATAAGGAGAAGGACAATGAACAAGATCATCACCTATGAAACCCTGCGCAGCTTTGCGTACGTCAATGATAGGATCTGCCGCAAGCCGATCAGGGGTATCGTCATTTATTTTTGCGGTCTGAACAACAAGGATATGTTTGAAGACGACACCAACGAGGGCGTTTATTATGCCGAGGAGGGCGTGCTTTACGTTCATCCCTACAACAATCCCTGGTCCTGGATGAACGCGCAGGCGGTCGCATACACCGACGAGATCATCGACGTTCTCTTTGAAAAATACGCTCTTCCCGAATCGACTCCCGTGGTTTCGATGGGACAGAGCATGGGAGGTCTCGCTTCGCTCGTCTACACGAGATACGCAAAGCGCACGCCCGTCGGATGCATCGCAAACTGCCCCGTTTGCGACCTCGTTTACCATTTTACCGAGCGTCCCGACCTTCCGAGAACGATCTACAGCGCGTTCTATAACGAGGAAGGCGAGCTGAATGATATTTTGAAGCGTTATTCACCCGTTCATCTCGCGCAAGAAATGCCGAGGGTAAAATATTATATTTTCCATTGCTCAAAGGATAAATCTGTCAATCTCGAGCTCCATTCGATGAAATTCGTCGAGGCTATGAAGGCTTGCGGACAGGATATTGAAATGGAGATAATTCCCGACCGCGGACATTGCAAGCTGACCTTTGCGGCGCAGGAAAAGAAGCTCCGCTTGGCGCTTGACTATATCGGAGGCGCGTCATGCTGACCTTACCGAAGGGGCTGCCCGACGTCTGCGGGCTTGAAAAGAAGGAGATAGTCGATCTGCTTCTGCGCGAGGAATACGGTTATCTCCCCGAAAAGCCACATTCGATTCGCGCGGAGCTCCTCGAGCACGACAAAAGATTCTGCGCGGGAAAAGCCGATCTTAAGATATACAATCTGATCTGCAACTGCCCATTCGGCGAGTTTTCGTTCCCCGTGCGAGTTGTTATACCGAAGAATGAAGATCCCGTCCCGGCATTTGTACATATCAATTTCAGCCCCGACGTTCCGGATAAATATCAGCCGACCGAGGAGATCATCGACGCGGGCTATGCCGTGATTTCCTTCTGCTATGAAGAAGTATCGTCGGATGACGGCGATTTCAGGGACGGTCTTGCGGGACTCATTTATCCCGACGGAAAACGCCCCGCGGACGGATGCGGAAAGATCGCTATCTGGGCGTGGGCGGCAATGCGAGTGCTTGACTTTGCGCTGACGCTCGATTCGATAGATCCGAGCCGTATTTCGGTCACGGGTCATTCCCGTCTCGGCAAGACCGCACTTCTTGCCGGAATGCTTGACGAGAGATTCTACTGCGCGATATCGAACGATTCGGGGTGCTCGGGCGCGGCAGTCGCAAGAGATAACGACGGCGAGAGCGTCAAAAAGATCGTCGACAGATTTCCCTATTGGTTTTGCGAAAACTACTATAAATATTCCGATAACGAGGACGCGATGCCATTTGATCAGCATTTCCTTGTCGCCGCGAATTATCCGCACCGCGTTTACGTTGCGAGCGCCGAGGACGATGCCTGGGCGTGTCCGCAAAACGAATTCCTTTCCTGCGTAGCCGCGGGAGAGTATTATAAAAAGCAGGGAAGCGTCGGATTCAATCACAACGGCGCGATTCCCGAGTGCGGCAAGCCGATCACGGGCGGCAGCATAGGATATCATATAAGACACGGATCACACTACCAGAGCCGCGAGGACTGGAAATACTATATCACATTTATCGAAAGCTAAGGAGATAAAGACATGAAGTACGTATTTGACCATGATTTTCATATCCATTCCGAGCTCTCTTCCTGCTCGCGCGACCCCGAGCAGAGCACCGCACGTATTCTGAAATACGCGGAGGACGAGGGACTTCACACGATCGTTCTTGCCGACCATTTCTGGGACGAGAGGGTTCCCGGCGCATCGAAGTGGTATTCCACTCAGGATTTTGCTCACATCTCGCAGGCAAAGCCCCTTCCGCAGAGTGACAAGGTCCGTTTTCTCTTTGGATGCGAGACCGAGATGGACAAAAATATGACTGTCGGTTGCTCGCGCGAGAGAATGGAGGAGCTTGATTTCATCGTCATCCCCACAACTCACTTCCACATGGAAAGATTTACGATCGCGGAGGAACACCTCGCAACACCGCAGACTCGCGCGCAGGTTTGGGTAGATAAGCTCGATGCGCTCCTTTCGATGGATCTGCCTTTCCATAAGATCGGCATCGCGCATCCGGTATGTCCGCTCATCTGGAAGGGCGACCGCGCAAAGTATCTCGCGACCCTTGACGCAATTGCCGAGGCGGATATGCACCGCATCTTTGCAAAGGCGGCACGTCTCGGAGTAGGTATCGAGATCAATATGTCGTATCCCGACGAGGAGCGCGATACGGTCCTCCGTCCGTTCAGAATTGCCAAGGAGGAGGGCTGTAAATTCTATCTCGGAAGTGACGCTCACCACCCCGCGGGACTCGAGAGCGCACGCAAGAAATTTGAGCGTGCTATAGATGATCTGGAGCTGACCGAAGAGGATAAGATGATTATTTAATAAGAAAGATCGAGCCGTCTGCTGCTCGTTCTTAAGGACAGTTTTTGAGAATTAAGAATAACGAGCATTGCGGAGGCGAAGAAAAACACGAGAACATTTCGGTGTTTCTCGTATTTTTCTTTTTTGCACATTTGCAGATTTTCCGTCTTTATAGTACACTTAAAGCACCAAAGGAAAGGAAGGTGCAATAAGATGAAAAAGTACATTGAACAGAACGGAATTACCTACGAACTCAGAGGTGAGCAATACTACCCCTTGCTTGAACTTCCCGAACAAAAGGAAATCGGCAAGTACGGAAGAATGCACCTCGAATATCTCAAAGAACATCGCAAAGGTCGTTACACCAAT
>JAFQPI010000051.1 GCA_017411805.1 Clostridia bacterium | reverse complement strand
GTGGTCGACCTCCGCAGAGGTCGAAATGCCCCGGGGACTTATAAGCGCCACGAGGGGTGAATTTGCAAAGCGTAGCTTTGCAAAGAGGGGAACACACATATGGGGGTTCCCCTAAAAAACATAATTATCAGTTGTTTGATAGGATAGTGCCAAAGCAAAAGCCGACCGCAAAGCGGTCGGCTTTTAAATTACATACAATACCCAATTATACTGATATACTGCAATACGCTTCCGATCACAACAAAAATGTGGAAGACCGAGTGCAGATATTTATGTTTTTTGCCCACGCCGTAGATGATCGCGCCGATCGTGTATGCGATTCCGCCCGCGAGCATAAAGCCGAATCCCATCCAACCCATACCGTCGATAGCGGCGGAGAAGTCGATCGCGATGCACCAACCCATGCCGATGTAGAAGACCATCGAGATCTTGCTGAACTTCTCCATATTCACCGCGGTCAGAACCACGGCGGGGATGAGAAGTGTCCATACGAGAACGAACACGACCCAAGCCATTTTCGGATCAGCGTTGTGGACACCGATGAGTGCGGCGGGAGTGTAGGTTCCCGCGATCAGAAAATATATAGTGCAATGGTCGATGATCTGCATCACCCTCTTTCCGACGCAGGGGGTGAGAGAATGGTAGACGCAGGAAACTGTGTAGAGGATGATCAGCGATGCGCCGTATATCGTGCAGGCAAAGATCTCTCGCGCGCCCTCAGCTTTGATCAGGGTCGTGACGAGTACGAATATTCCGAAAAGTGCGCCGAGACCGTGACTGATGGCGTTCCAAAGTTCTTCGCCGCGTGTGTATTTTGGAAGTAGTTTTTTTGCTTCTGCGTTGCTCATAATTTACCTCGTGTTTTTTGCTGTCATTATTATAATCCAAAAGACGAAAATAAGCAACCTACACCTCAAAAATCAAGGTAGAATCAAAAAATACCCCACTCTACCGGCGGTAGAGTGGGGTAAACTTTGCGTTTATCATGGCATTAAACGCTCAAAAAGAGCATTTAAGCGGTTAATTTAGTAGATCTCGATGAGTTCTTTGGGGGAATGTGTGAAATTGAGAATACCATCGTCGAGAACTGCAACCATATCCTCGATTCTGCATCCGTACTTGCCCTCGATGTAGATTCCGGGCTCACAGGTAACGATGTGTCCGGGGGTCAGTTTGCGATCTGCGGGCATAACCTTCTGCGAAAGTCCGGGAGCCTCGTGGATGTACATTCCGACGCCGTGACCGAGCGAGTGACCGAAGCGTCCCTCGTAGCCGGCGCCGTCGATAATGTCGCGCGCGATCTTGTCCATCTCGCGGCAGAGTGCGCCGGGCTTCATTGCGGCAAGCGCGGCAAGCTGTGCCTCGAGAACCGTGTTGTAAAGACGCTTCATCTCGTCGTCAGCCTTGCCGATGACGATGGTACGGGTCATATCCGAGCAGTAGCCGTCAACCTTTGCGCCGTAGTCCATAGTGAGGAAGCCCTTCTCGAGCTGAACGTTTCTCGGAACGCCGTGGGGAAGAGCGGAAGCCTTGCCCGAAACCGCAATGGTCTCGAAGGCGATCGACTCCGCACCGTGCGAGCGCATAAAGAATTCAAGCTCGAGAGCAACGTCGATCTCTGTCATATCGGGACGAATGAATTCGATGATGTGCTTGAATGCCGCGTCTGCGATGTCCTGTGCCTTTGCGGTGGACGCGATCTCGTCGGCGTCCTTGAATTCGCGGAGCTTGTCGATGATGGCGGATGCGCCACCCTTGACCTCGCAACCCTCAAAAACGCTCTTGAACGCTTCGTAGAGCGAGAGCGAGATCGTTGCTTCTTCAACCGCAACAGTCTTTGCGCCGCAGTCCTTGATGATCTCGTAGCAGTAGAACGACTGACGCTTGTCGGGCGTAACGATCTCAAAATCCGCTGCAGCCTTCGATGCCTTTGCTGCCTCGATGTAGCGGAAGTCGGTGATGAGCACCGCGCGTGTGGCGGTCACGAGAATGAGACCGTCCTGATAGTTGAAGCCCGTGATGTATCTCTGGTTGACCTCGGATGAAACGATAACGGCGTCATAGCCCTTTTCTGCCATAGCGGCGCGAAGTTTTTCGAGTTTTGTCATGATAAAATTCCTTCCATATATCTTACTTGATTAAATTTTCGAGTGTATGTTTCATAAAGAGCGCGTCGTCCGCCTGCGTTCCCGCGGATTCACAGATGATTCGCGGCGAGAGACCGTCCTTGGCGATAACCTCTGCAAGCGGCTCGAAGCTCGGACCGTAGATCTCGTCCTCAAAGGTCAGATGCTTTTTCTCGCCCGCGGACGTGTATTCGATCTTTGAAAAATGGCAATGGAGATTCTTTGCGTAGCTGTCACCAAGTGCTTCGCCGATCGAATGGAAGACCCGTCTGTATGCGTCTGCATCGGGAAAGAGTCCGCCGACGTTGCGCGAATTCATATGTCCCCAATCAACGACGGGGCAGAGGATGGGATCGATCTTGCATAGCGCGATGACCTCCTCGAGTGTGCCGAGCTGATTGATCTTGCCCATAGTTTCAAGACCGAGCTTGATGGGTTGATCACCGATCTCCTCGAGAGTTTTGTAAAGAGTATCAGATGCGAGCCTCAATGCTTCCTCGCGCGAGATCTTCGCCGCACTTCCCGTGTGGATGACGATTATATCCGCGCCGAGAAGAGAAGCCGCGTGTAGCGAATCTTTGATGTAGGTGATGCTCTTGAGCCTCTTTTCGGGGTCAACGCCCGAGAGTGAAATGTAGTAGGGCGTGTGAAGCGACATCGCAATGCCGTTCATTTTTGCTTGATTACCGATAGCGTTCAGAGTCGCATCCGAAACTCGCAGACCGTTGCCCGCCTGAAATTCATAGGCGTCAAGCCCGATCTCACGCAGCCACGCGGGAGCTTCGACGGTCGCCTTTCTGCCCGAGGCGTAAAAGGCGTCGCAGTTGCCCGCGGGACCGAATTTTGCCGTAATCATTTCTTTTCGCCTCCGTGGATCTTGTAATATTTGCGGATGATCGGCTTTTCCATCAGCCGTTTGAAGCGGAAAAAGAGGGTCAGCTTGTCCTTGATCGGCGGGACGAGCAGAGCAATTTTTATACCGAGATTGCGTGCAGAAAGCACGTCTGTGAAGATCTGATCACCGAGGAATGCGCTGTCAGAAGCAGTCGCGCCGACGCTTTTCATTATCTCGCCGAGACGCTTTTTACCGGGCTTCTTGCAATCGGCATATGCGTTAAGACCGAGTGTGCGGTTGAAAAGCTCGATGCGGTCGCCGTGGTTGTTTGAGACGAGAATGACCCTGATCCCCGCGTCCTTTAGCGAATCGAGCCACGCGCGGATACGATCGTCGGGCTCGGGCACTTCGTATGGCGCAAGAGTGTTATCCACGTCGCTGAAAAGAAATTTAATTCCGCGCGAGGTCAGATACTCGGGCGATATATCGTCAAATTTATCAAAAATTCTGTAAGGCAAAAGTTTTGAGAGCATTTTTGTCCTCATTAAAGTAATATTTATTATATTTTATCATAAAAAAGTGCTTTTAGCAAGAGAAAAGAAGATTTTTTTGAAAATGTGGTGACTTTTTATCGTTAATATGGTATAATTAGAGTGACAAAAGTCTAAAGGAGAAGTGCGATGCAGTATCTGAAATCATTCACCTTGCCGACAGATGCGGATGAGCTTGAATATTTGCTCCCGAGCAAGCCGGGTAAGCTTACTAAACTTGATATGCAGTGCTATGCCTCGAATCAGTACCCATTCGGTATCTTTCCGCATAAAAGGCTTTCAAAGCTCGAATTTGAGCCGATAACGATATTCTACGGCGGCAACGGCTCGGGCAAATCGACGATCCTCAACGTCATCGCCGAAAAGCTGAAGCTCGAACGCACCGCGCCCTTCAATAATTCCCCGATCATCGAGGATTATTTAAATCTTTGCAAATACAGCTTCTGCTACGGCACGCCCTATCTCCCCGACGGAAGCGCGATAATCACGAGCGACGGTGTTTTTGATTATCTCCTCGACATCCGTGCGATAAACGAGGGCATCGACCGCCGCCGCGACGGTCTCCTTGAAGAATACGATTCGATACGCGGTGAGCTGACCAACTGCGGCTGGCAGATGAAGTCTCTTGACGATTACGAAGAGCTCCGCCGCAGAAATGAGGTCCGCCGTGGCACGAAATCGCAGTACGTTGCCGACAGACTGCGCGGTACGGAATACAGAATGCATTCAAACGGCGAGAGTGCTTTCGCGTATTTTACAAACAAGATAGAAGCAAACGCCCTCTATCTGCTTGACGAGCCCGAGAACAGCCTTTCGGCAAAATTACAGCAGGAGCTCGCGCAATTCCTCGAGGACGCCGCGCGGTTTTACGGCTGTCAGTTAATAATTTCAACGCATTCGCCATTCCTTCTTTCAATGAGAGGAGCGAAGATATATGACCTCGACGGCGACCCGGCGGGAGTCAAGCGTTGGAGCGAGCTTGAAAATATCCGCGCTTATTACGATCTTTTTGATAGCAGGCGGAAAGAATTTGAGTAAAAACTAAATATTTTTCAAAAATCTTCGGTTTTTTTCAATTTACCTATTGACAAATGCTTCAATTTGTGGTATTATATTAGGGCGGTTTTGAAAGAGACCGAAATACGCGGGTGTAGTTCAATGGTAGAATTCCAGCCTTCCAAGCTGGTCGCGTGGGTTCGATTCCCATCACCCGCTCCATAGGGACAGAATGAATGTCTTCGGACATTCATTCATACCCCGATATGATGCGCCTTTAGCTCAGCCGGATAGAGCAACTGCCTTCTAAGCAGTAGGCCGGGGGTTCGAGTCCCTCAAGGCGCGCCATATGGTGGGTGTAGCTCAGTTGGTTAGAGCATCGGAGTGTGGTTCCGAGGGTCGAGGGTTCGAGTCCCTTTACCCACCCCATACGACCTCGAGGCGGAAGGGCCGGAGCGTCCGCTCCGGCCCT
>JAFQPI010000003.1 GCA_017411805.1 Clostridia bacterium | reverse complement strand
TGGTGCAGGTCTCCTTGGCAACCGTTACCCATCCGCTTGCGATATGTCCGAGCGCAGAAATATCTCGCTCCTGTTTATCTCCGCACGAGCATACGCGTTCTTCAAGTCCCTTTTCAACGCATCCCGCGCTCTTGATCACTGTCCAAGCGCCGTAGGAATGACCCTTTGCCGCGATCCTTTCCGAATCAAGGACTTCTGAGCATCGCTTACATGTTTTTTGACGCAAGCCGTCCGTGGTGCAGGTCTCCTCGGCAACCGTTACCCATCCGCTTGCAGAATGTCCCAAAGCATCGCGATCACGACTCTGCTCTTCTCCGCAATCGCAAGTTCTCAATTCTCTGCCGTTTTCGGTGCAATCAGCTTCCTTGACGATCATCCATGATCCCCAAAGATGAATATGAGGTTCGGGAACGGTTGTTTCCTCTTCGGTTGTAATTTCTTCTGTCGTGACCTCTTCCGTCGTAACTTCTTCCGTCGTGACTTCTTCCGTCGTAACTTCTTCCGTCGTAACTTCTTCGGTCGTGACTTCTTCGGTCGTGACTTCTTCCGTCGTAACCTCTTCCGTCGTAACTTCTTCCGTCGTGACTTCTTCCGTCGTGACTTCTTCCGTCGTAACCTCTTCGGTGGTAGCTCCATCGGTCGTGACTTCACCTGTTGTAGCTTCATTGGTAGTAATCGCTTCCGTTGTAACATCTTCCGTGGTTGCTTCCGGCGATGAATCAGCATACTCCGAGGTAAGAGCCTCCGAGGGCGTTTCAGGTAAGGTTGAGTTATCCGAAACATCTCCAATACTGTTATTACATGACAAAACTATTAAAGAAAGGATCAACAGCATAAAGAGCGTCAACAATATTATTGATGCCTTTTTCATTTGATTCTCCGTTTCATATATCTTCCGCAAGTGTTTTTCTCTTTTGCCATATCGGCGATAAGAAATATAGCATGCTCGGCACAGCAAAGCCATATGGAGCGAGTCCGTAGCCGAGAACAAAGCCGTAAAAACCCCACCCCAGCTTGATTCCAAACAGCCAGGATAGTCCTATTCTGAGCACAACTCCGTCGAGAAGTGCCAAAGCCATACTCAGCCTCGCATTTCCGATACCCTGAACGAATGCACCGCTTCCGCGCATTACGGCAAAGGCGGGGAACATCCAGAGTATTGCGCTGATAAATACCGCCGATTGCTCATGAACGAGCGGATCATCCGAGAAGAGCATGAACATGTATTTTCCGAAGCAGACATAAAGCACCATGAAGAACAAGGTCAAGGCGGCAGAATAGATCCATGAAAAATAAACGACCTTTTTTGCTCTCTTCTGCTCACCCGCGGCGATGTTCTGACTGATCATCGGCATTGCCGCGTACTGGATTCCTTGCGATATCTTGTTTACGATATCGTCGATCTTCACGCCCATACCGAAGGTTGCAGATTCAACGACACCGATACCGTTTATCATCGAGTTGACGAAAAGCATCGAAAGATTGATGCATCCCGACTGGATCGCCATCGGAGTGCCGAGCGAGGCGATCATGCCCGCGTATTTTTTCTGAATTCTGAAACTCTCTTTTTTGAAATCAAATCCGAAAGCTTCCTTATTTTTATATAAGTAATAGATTGCGAAAATGAAAGCGCCAGCTTGTCCGATTATGGTCGCCCACGCCGCGCCCGCAACGCCCCAGCCGAGAAATCCCGTAAATAGCAGGTCGAGGACAAGGTTAATGACGGTTGCAATACCGATAAAGAGAAAGGGACGCTTCGAGTCGCCCATTCCGCGAAGGACGGCAGAGACCATATTGTATCCTGCGGTAAAGACGAGTCCCGCCGCACAGACGATGAGATAATCAATCGCCATATCGTAGGATTCGGGCGGCATATTCATCACGTCCATGATCCATACGTGCGCCGCGATTATTATTACCGAAAGAATTGCGGAGAAAAACGTCAGAATACTGAAAAGAGTACCGATAATATCATTCAGTTCCTTCTTCTTTCCCGCGCCGAGAGCCTGAGCGACCAGGATCTGACCCGCATTCGAGAGTCCTAGGCAGACCATCGTTGCAAAATTGACGATCTGACTCGACTGCGAGACCGCCGAGCTTCCTGCAGTTCCGACAAATTGACCAACAATAATCATATCTATCGTGCTGTAAAGCACCTGAAGCGCATTCGACGCCATAAATGGCAGCGTGAAAAGCAAAAGCTGCCTTGGTATATTACCTTTTGTAAAATCCTTTGTTATCTTACCGGATGCCAATTATGAAACCTCCGTTGCAATAGTTATTATTATTTTATCATAAATTCCGTAATATGTCAACGGCTTTTGGCATAGGTAAACAAAACTGCGCACCGAGTATAGACCCAATGCGCAGTTAATTCATTAATTTTGATTAATTGATAAAGAGTACAGCGTCGGTTGCAGCCGTGAACTTATAGGGATCCGCACAACCGGTAACAACGTTTCCGCTGATCTCGGTAGCCGATGCGTATTCACCGGAAACCGATCTTTCGTCAACAACAAGGGGCGAGCCCGAATTGTTTGCGGAGAATACGTTATCCTTGATACGGATGATAGCAGCCGTGCTGTCACGGTTAATATCGATCCAGGGAGCATGAGTTGCGCTTGCGCGATCGTCAACAAATACACATCCGTTGATCTCGATCTCAACCTCCTTCTTGCCGGGCTCGAGCTTTGTCAGATGATAGTTGGGAGCCGCAAGATCTTGCCTGAGGTTGATCGAGAAGATCGTGGTATTGGTATTTCTGAACATGCAGTCGGTGATCAGGATCTTATCCGTACCGCTGTCGCCTGCGGTACTGAACTTCTCAACAAGACCCTTGCCGCAGTCTGCTCCCATATAAAGTCCCCTCAGCTCAAGTGTTTCAAAGCTCATTCTGAAGAGATACTGCTTGAGAGCACCTTCAATGCGGATATTCTCCATCTTTGCGTGTCTCTTATAGAGAACGGGATTGGTGTCATCCTTGGGATAGTAGGGGGAGAAGAAGAAGATATTGTTGGTATTGGTGATGTCGCAAACGAGAATATTTCTCATTTCGATCTCGATCTCGCCTTCATTACCCGAATTCTGACGGATAAGGAAGCCCTGCGAGAACTGGAAACCGTCAACGACGATCTTCTTGCACTCGGAGTAAACTGTTGCATTCCATACGCCAAGACCGAGGTTACCCATCATAATTGCCTCTTCGTCTTCATTTGCGCGCAGAGGATTGCGGGTCCAGTCATCAAGCTGATTTGCGCCTCTTACGTTGGGATCGATGCCCGCCTTGGGTCCGAGAACCGTGAGATTCTTCTGGATCTGGAAGTTTTCGATATACATACCGGGAAGAATGAACATAGTACCGTCTGCAGGAGCGGCATCGTGACCTTCAACGAGAGTGCCGAAAGCATCCTTGCCTACGGTCGCCTTATACTTAACGCCGCCGAAGGTAAATACTACGGTTTCGCCGTCCTTGCCGAAATCGTCGTCTACAACAACGGTATTTGCGGGAAGCTCTACAGCTCCTGTTGTATCAACGCCGGGGTCACCGGGATCGGTCGTGCCGGGATTATTCGTAATGGGAGCCGCGATGATCTTCTTGCAGAGATCAAGGAGCTCGGGAACGTACGCGGCGTGCTCTTCAACGCTGGGGTGATAGGAAGCGGTAGAATTGGCAGAACGCTTTGCGCGGTACATGTAATAACCCGCGTTCTCTCCGCCGAGATCCTCGAATACCTTCTTGATGAGGCTTTCGTATGTACCGTTCTTCATATTGGTGATCGCGAGGAATTTACAATCAGCACCGTTCTTTTCCTTGGCGTATTCGATAAATGCCTTAAAATCGTCCTTAAAGGTCTGCTGATTGATAGCCTTGGTCTCGTCGTTGGTACCGATGTTTACAACGATGAGGTTTGCCTTGCGCGCAAAATCGTATTCGGTAGTGCTGTTCTTACCGTAGCAGGCATAGCGGTAACCGAGCGGAACGCCGGGTGTACCGCAGCAGATACCCTGACCCGAAAGAGCAGTGAGGGAGTAATCTGCGTCAAGAGCCTCCGCGAGCATATAAGAATATCCGAGAGTCGCGTCCTGAGAGGTGTACTTACCATCGAACGTACCGATAGTACCCCAAGCGCAGGTGATGCTGTCGCCGACGAACTCAACGTAAAGCTCCTTAGCCTTGGGAGCCTCCTCGGAGATAAAGCCCGTGAGCTTGACGGATGTGAACGCCGCAAGCGCGAGAGTGTAGCCGGTGACCTTGATCACACGGATAGTGTGCGTGCCGTTCGGGATGTCCTTGAGAACGATCTCTCCCTTGCCGTTAACTTCAAAGTAAACGCTTTCACCGTTCTTCCAGGGCTCACCGTCAACGTATGCGCGGAAGTACGCGCCCTTGTCGTTGGTCTCAACCGCGAATACCATATCGCCTTCGCAGGTTGCGGTGAACTCGATGCCTGATGCGCTCCAGTCGGCGTTGATAGCCGTGTCGGAAGCGAGATTACGAACGCCGAGGATCTTGATGCCCTTGGTGTTCTTGTTGAGGGACACGGTCTGCTCCGTGAGAACTACGGGCTCGGTGTCGGGAGCTTCGGTAACGTCGGGAGCCGCTGTGGTACCGGGAGCCTCGGTGGGCTCGGGAGCTCCTGTGGTCTCTGCGGGATCTCCGCCGCAAGCAGTCATGAGCATCGTGCCCGAAAGCATAAGCATTGCCATGATGCAGGAGAGGAGTCTGATAAACGTAGACTTTTTCATAATTGGATTCCTCCTAAAATAATATATCAGTTCTGGTTTGATGAAACCTTGCGTAAAGATACGGGAATCTGCAATCCCATAACTGTCGTGAGCTCTAAAACAAGTTGTTTTCAGCTTTAATTATATCATAAAAAAGATTGATTTTCAACCCCAACTGTGCTATAATTAAAGAAAAAAACGGAGATCTGCCATGCAACGTTGGAATTACTATACATCAAACGAGATCAAGCCTGAGGGTTGGCTTCGCCGTCAGCTCGAAATTCAAGCCGAATCGCTTGCGGGCAACCTTGACAAAGTCTGGCGCGACGTCCGCGACAGCAAATGGATCGGCGGCGACGCCGAGGGTTGGGAGCGCGTGCCCTATTGGCTCGACGGCTTCATCCCGCTTGCATACCTCCTCGAGGACGAGGATATGATCGCGCGCGCCAAGAAATACATAGACGCCATCATCTCTTTCCAGAAGCCGAGCGGATGGATCTGCCCCTGTACAGAGGAAGAGATTCCGACCTACGACTCCTGGGCGGTCCAACTCATCTCAAAGGTCCTCGTAGTTTATTACGAATGCTCGGGCGACGAACGCATCCCCGAAGTCCTCTACCGCGTGGTCAGAAATTACTACGACCTTCTCTCCTCGGGAACGATCACCCTCTTCAAGTGGGGAAAATACCGTTGGTTCGAGACCTTTATCGCTATCGGATTCCTCAAGGGAGTCTATAAGGAGCCCTGGCTCAACGATCTCGCGCGAATCCTGAAGGATCAGGGAGCGGATTATTCGAAGCTCACGGGACTTTGGAAGCGTCCGCTCAACAAATGGACCTACGACACCCATATCGTCAACCTCGCAATGATGCTCAAGTACGAGGCGGTCAGCCACCGCTATCTTGGCGAGGAATACACCGACGTTGCCGAAAAGCTTTCCGAGGTGCTCCGTACCTACAACGGCACCCCCGTCGGACTCTTTACGGGCGACGAATGCCTCGGCGGTCTCTCACCGATCCGCGGCACTGAGCTATGCTCGGTTGCCGAGCAGATGTACTCCTACGAGCTCCTTTTCGCAGAAAGCGGCGATTTCAAGTGGGCAGAGCGTCTTGAAATGCTCGCCTTCAACGCGCTCCCCGCTACGATCAGCGACGATATGTGGGCTCATCAGTACGATCAGCAGAGCAATCAGATTGCCTGCATCCGCTTCCCCGGCAAACCGCTCTTCGGAACCAACAAGCACGAAGCACACCTTTTCGGTCTCGAACCCGAATACGGCTGTTGCACCGCCAATTTCGGTCAGGCTTGGCCGAAGCTTGCCCTTTCGACGTGGGCTTTCAACAGATTCAAGACGATCTGCTCGGTCGTTCCGCTTCCCTCCTCCATCGAGACCGAATGGGCAAATATTACGCTTAAGACGAATTATCCCTTCGAAAACGTCCTCGAATACACCATCGAGGCAAAGGAAGACTTCAATTTCTTCGTCCGCCTCCCCGCAAGGATCGACAACGTCAGAGTAAACGGAAAACGCCACTGCGATCCCGTATTCCTCAGCCAGTTCCTCAGCGCGGGTATGCAGGAAACTCTTACCGTCACCTTCGACACCAAGCCCGAATTCATCGACCGTCCGCATAACCTCAAGAGCGTGCGTTGCGGTTCTCTCGTCTTCTCTCTGCCTATCGAGTACGAAAAGAAGATGTACGAATACGAACGAAAGGGCGTCGAGCGCAAATTCCCATACTGCGACTATGAATATATCCCGAAGTCTGATTGGGGCTACGCATTCTCATCCTTTGATTTCAAGATAAACCGTAAGGAAGTCACCGATATTCCCTTCTCGTCCGAAAAACCGCCCGTAACGCTTACGGCAAGGATGCGTAAGATCTCCTGGGGGCTCGAAGACGGCTACGAACACGTCTGCGCCAAGCTTCCCGAATCGCGTACTCCGATCTCGGACGAGGTTGAGATCGAGCTTTATCCCTACGGCTGCGCCAAGCTCCGTATGACCGAAATGCCGCTGATATGAAAAAGCTGATAATTCCCCTCTTGCTCTCGCTTCTGCTGCTTTCGTCCTGCACACCGACGGAATCTCCCGAGATCACCGAAGCCGAATCAACGACGTTAGCGGAAACGACAATCGAGGAAACTCTTCCCGCAGAGCCCGGCATCACGATCGCGGGCAACGATATCTCAAATTACACGATCATACACGACGGTACGAAGGCGGCATCCGATCTTGCCGGCGATCTCCGTCTCCTTATCTACAACAGCGTCGGTTGCCGAATCAATTCAAAAAAGCATACGGCAAGCGAAAGCGAATATGAGATCCTCATAGGCAAGACCAACCGTAGCGAAAGCGCGGAGGTAAGAGCAGATTACCCCCGCCCAAACGTGTACTACGACGCAAAGGTCATCGGAAGTAAGCTTGTGGTCATGGCGGAGGGCAGAAAATCGCTTGAAAAGCTCGTATCAGAGTTGAGCGCGCTCATTGAGAGCGGCGCGAGCACAGCCGTTGAGCTTGCGGACACACCGATCAGCGGCAATATCATCGCCGAGGTCGATCGTGGCGCAAACTCGCTCAGTATGGCGGAACGCGCGGATGGAACCGATCTCCGCGTCTTCCATTGGAATTTTGCCGCTCCCTATCTCGATCCGAACGTCACGACTCCTCCCGTCGTCTACACCGATAACGTCACGCGCGGCGAGGATATGGCAGATATGATCCTTCAGTTCCTTCCCGACATCATCACGACCAACGAGTTTTACGCAAGCCACAACGGTAATACCGCATTTTTCGATGCCGTTATGGGTCAGCTCGGCGAATACTACGTCTGTCTCGACTCGCCCTACGACAAGGACAAGCCCGAGGCGGGTGCAGACGCGATCAAGGGAAAGACGATCAACTCGAACATCATCTACCGCAAGGATATCGGTCTCGAGGTCGTCGCATCCTCCTGGAGATACTCCACTCAAAAAACCAACACGTCAAGCGCGAACCCGATGGGATATATCTACTATCACGGCTCGCACACAGCGGTTTTCTCTTATAAAGGAAACAAATTCATCTTATCGACCGCGCATTACGCCGACAGCCGTTCGAGCAACGTGTGGGCACGTGAACAGCTTGCCGCCATCTCGGAGGCAAAAGCCGCGCACGGTACCTCGCTCCCCGTCATTCTGACCGGCGACCTCTACACAAGCTACGACCAAAGCTCTCAGGGAAGCGGATATAAGTACATTGAGTCCGCAGGTTATAAGGATGCACAGCGCACAGCCGCCGTCAATGCCAACCGCAACACCTCGCAGGGGACCTTCCACAAGATCGGCGAACGTCAGACAAACCGAATCTCCGAGGATTTCATCTGGTACACGAACGGTTTTAAAGCGCTCTGCTTCAAGGTCCTCGCCAACCAAGTGACAGACGACGCGAGCGACCACTACCCCGTAATGGCAGATATTTCACTTTCATAAAAAACAGCCCGTCCTCCTGTATGGAAGACGGGCTTGAATTATTTAGTTTAATGATCAGTTGATACCGTAGCCTGCAAGGTAAACCTTGTATTCAAACTTCAGCTTCGAGAAGAGAACGGCTGTTGCAATATATGCAGCAGTAGCAAATACCCAAAGAAGAACACCGCCCGTTGCAAGAACGTAGAGGAAGGAGAGAACGTAGGTAAGCACCATAAGCCAGGTCTTGTTGAAGATAACGCCGAGAGCAGTGAGCACTACCATGACAAACGCATAGATATTTACGATGGTAACAAGCAGCTTGATGATCTTAACGTCTTCATCGTCATCAACTTCAAAAATTTCGGAGAGCTTGAGCATGCTGTTGATGGAAAGAGGCTTGAAGAGCTTGAAGAATTTCTTGGCAGACATTCCGAGTTCATCTTCGATCTCATCGATAACGTCTTCGTCAATAGAAACGCCGAGCATATCTCCAATAACTTCATTGACCTCGCCAAAATCATCGGCAGCATCCTCGATCTCTTCGATAGCTTCGTCGTAAGCTTCTCCGAGTTCCTTGTATTCCTCATATTCTTCGGGCTCAAAAACACCCATCAAAGCCATAATGGGAAGGTCGAAGATCGAGCCGTTTACCGTCTTGTTAGCCGAAAGAACTACCATAAGCGCAGAGAGAACACCGAGCGCGAGCGCAACGATCTGCATGATCTTCTTATCGGTCGGAGCATACTTCAGAAAATAAGTATTTCTGTTTACGGGAGTAGCGGGGAGAGTTTTAGCTGCAGAAGGTATCAGCTTCAAAACGTGATTGCAGCTTGTGCATACAGTAGTACCGTCAGGTAACTGAGTGCCGCATTGTGGACAGAACATATCTTATACCTCACAAAAAATTGATATATAAATATTACCACCTTTTGTCGAATTTGTCAAGTACTTTTTTAACATTTTATGAAATTCTTAAAATTCCTCGGTCAGTTGATCTCAATAACCTTATATCCATTATCCGTGATAACCTTCGTCAGCACTTCGTCCGAAACAGGAGCCAAAAGCTTGACGATGGCGGAGTCGTCCTTATGGCTGACGATCGCCTCGCTGACGCCGGGAAGCTCCTCAAGGACCTTCTTCACTCTTGCTTCGCAATGAGGGCACATCATACCCTCGATCTTCATTTTCTTTTCCATTGTTTTTACCTCTTTCTTATTTAAATTTTTATTTTTGATCTTCTTATCATTCTTTGCCGAGCGAATATTGCAAAGATTCAGGCGCAGAGCATTCGTAACGACACAGAAGCTCGAAAGGCTCATAGCCGCCGCGCCGAGCATGGGATTCAGCGCAAGCCCCGCCCATACGAACGCACCCGCCGCAACGGGAATGCAGATCGCGTTGTAGATGAACGCCCAGAATAGATTCTGATGGATCGTCTTGAGCGTCGCGCGGCTGAGTCTTATTGCCGCGGGCACGTCTGAGAGGCGGCTGTTTACGAGCACCACGTCCGCCGCGTCGATGGCAACGTCTGTACCCGCTCCGATCGCGATTCCGACGTCGGCACGTGTCAGCGCGGGCGCATCGTTGATACCGTCGCCGACCATTGCTACTCTGCCCTCCTCCGCAAGTCTGCGGATGACAGCTTCCTTGCCGTCGGGCTTGACATCGGCTATGACCTCGTCAACTCCAACAGATCTTCCAATCGCATCGGCGGTCCGCTTGTTGTCGCCCGTCAGCATAACGACGCGGATGCCCATATTTTTCAGCTCACCGATAGCCGCTGCGCTGTCCTCCTTGATGGTGTCGGCAACCGCTATAATTCCAAGCATTTTACCGCCCTTGGCAAAGAAAAGCGGCGTTTTGCCCTCGCCCGAAAGTCTTTCGGCAGCTTCTTCATATTCTCTGCCTATAGCGGCGCACTTCCCGACAAAATCAGCATTTCCGCCGACAATAAACTCACCGCCGACCACACCTGATAGTCCTCCGCCGGGATATACCTTAAAGCCCTCTGAATTGGCGAGTGGGAGCCCGATCTCCTCCGCTCTCTTCACGATCGCGCGTCCGAGCGGATGCTCGCTCTTTTTCTCAAGGCTGTATGCAAGAGACAAAAGCTCATCCGACCCGATGATATCGGTGACCTCGGGTTCGCCCTTCGTGATCGTTCCCGTCTTATCGAGCGCGATCACCTGCGTTCTTCCCGCCTCCTCAAGCGATGACGCGGTCTTGAATAGGATACCGTGCTTCGCACCCATACCGTTTCCGACCATTATCGCAACGGGTGTCGCTAGTCCGAGCGCGCAGGGACAGCTTATTACGAGGACTGAGATCGCACGCGCGAGCGCAAATCCCACGCTCTCGCCGAGCATTAGCCAGATCACGAGAACGACCGCCGCGATCGAGATCACCGCGGGCACAAAAGCCCCCGAAACCTTGTCCGCGATCTTTGCGATCGGTGCCTTTGTTGCCGCCGCATCGCTTACCATTTTTATGATCTGCGAGATCGTCGTGTCCTCTCCGACTCGCAAAGCCTCGCATTTGATGAATCCCGAGCGATTTATCGTTGCCGCGCTGACACGATCTCCGATATCCTTCTCGACGGGTATGCTCTCGCCCGTCAATGCCGACTCGTCGATCGCGCTGTGACCGTCGATAATAATACCGTCAACCGGCACGCTCTCGCCGGGTTTTACAACGAAAACATCTCCGCGCCGAACCTCTTCGATGCCTACGCTGACCTCGGAGCCGTTTCTGACGACGGTTGCCGTCTTCGGCGCAAGCTTCATAAGGCTCCTCAGCGCATCCGTAGTCCTGCCCTTCGATCGCGCCTCGAGCATCTTGCCGAGCGTGATCAGCGCGAGTATCATAGCCGCAGATTCAAAATAAAATTCGTGAAGCAGATGCTCAGGATGCTCCGAGACCGTCATCGCAAGCAGAGCGTAAACGCTGTATCCGAAGGACGCCGCCGAGCCGAGCGAGACGAGCGTATCCATATTCGGCGAGCGGTGGATAAGTCCTTTTACTCCGTTTATGAAAAATTTCTGATTAATGACCATTACGATCGCGGAAAGGATCAGCTCGACCACTCCTATCGCAATGGGATTGCCGTCAAAGAAGGCGGGAAGCGGGAAGCCCCACATCACGTGACCCATCGAGACGTACATCAGAAGAAGAAGAAACGCGAGCGAGTAAACGAGCCTTTTGACCAAAATCGGAGTTTCGCGGTCGGCAAGCTCATCCTCCGCTCCGCTATTCTTTTTCTCTCTTCCCTTCTTAGATGCGCCATAGCCCGCGTTTTTGACAGCTTCGATGATCTCGTTTTCACTCGCCGTGCCCTCGACGCCCATTGAGTTTGTCAGGAGGCTGACCGAGCAGGACGTCACGCCCTCGACCCCTGACACAGCCTTCTCGACTCTCGCCGAGCAAGCGGCACAGCTCATACCCGTTACGTTATACTGTTCCATTTATTACCTCATCAGCTTCTGCAAGGTTGCAACGAGCTCGTCAACTGTCTCGTCCTTGCCGTTTTTTATATCCTCGGCAACGCAGGTCTTGATATGATTTGAAAGCAATTCCTTGGAAAACGCATTCAAAGCCGCGCTTGCCGCCGATACCTGCACGAGAATATCGGTGCAGTACGCGCTGTTTTCAACCATATTTTTAATGCCGCGGATCTGACCCTCTATGCGATTGAGACGGTTTATGAGCGAACGGTACTCCGCCTCTCCCCTCTCCTTCGTCTTATGCGTGCAACAACATTCCTTGTCCATTTTTGTCACCTCATAGTTTTTCTGTATATATTATATACCCCCGAGGGGTATTTGTCAAGAGGGAATATATAAAAAAATAACGGCTCGATTGGCGTGATACTCCAAATGGAGTATCACGCAGTTAAATCCGTCTGCGACGGATGAAATCCACCTGCGGTGGGTGAAATCGCTTCCGCGATGAAATCCTGCTTCGCAGGGAGAAGAAAGACGGATTTGATTTCATCCAAGGCGGTAGCCTTGGATTTCATCTGAACGAAGTGAAGATTTCATCGTGTCTTGACACGATTTCATTAAAAAGCAGAAAAAGAGAGCGCTTCACGGAATTTTGTAACCGCGGTACTCTCTCTTCTGTTTTTATTGCAAGTTTCGCATTTGTTCAACAAATACACCGGTCTTTTCCCATACCCTTATTTCATTCAACACTCTTTGCGCGAGCCGTTTGATTTAGTCAATTACTTCATCATCAATAACGACGGTGATAATATGTTCATTTACGTAATATGCCTTACAGAGCAAGTAGTCATCTTCATTAATCACCGAGTCAAGATCATAATCATCGTATACGGCAAAATACAGCAGAGCGCGGTTGTCGTGGTTATTGAACGCATAGCCGATCTTACTCTCCGACTCAAGGTCGGTATAGGAACAATGAGCGTAGGTTGCAACCTCCCAATTTCCCTCGGAATTGCGATATCTGCCGCCGATGATCAGCGCGTCTCCAACGTCCGCGATGAAGGTATACTCGCTTCTCTCTCCGTTTATATATAAGGGACGAACTTCAATGACCTCCGCGCTTTCGTAACGCTCCTCGAGCATTCGGACGGTGATCTTCTCATTCACCTCTTGGGTCCAACTGCGGATCGAGCCCGGGAGAGCAATAGCGAGAAGCACCGCCATAATTATCAAAAGAACCGTTCTTCTCTTTTTTGCTTTCTTGGTCGATTCGATGTAATTTTTGATCAGAGAATCGGTGTCGATCTGCTCACCGCCGATCCCCGCTACCGCTTCACGGTAATCCATACCGCTGTCTATTGCCTCAAGCGCACGGCTCGAAAGCATAGAGAAAACGGTATTGCCCGTCGATGCGGAAACAGAGGTAAAGATCACTCTTGCGGAATTAATATCTCCTCTTTTCAGCGCAGCACGCGCTTCGTTGAAGTAGGTTATGAAGGGATATATCGTTCCCTTGCTCTTCGGATCGATCGGGCGAACGAAGGAGTCATAGTCTCCCGCAAGATACGTCTCGTATTTGTTAATGATCCCGGTCATTTTCCGAACTTTCTTTGTTTTGAGCCTCGGCAATCTCAATTCGCGGAAGCGTCGGCATACCGAAGCAAGCCCTTCGTCATCGCCCAAACAGTAATAGTATTGCGCAAGAAAAGGAAGCATCGCATAGCCGTACTTTTTGAACAACGTGCTGTCCTCGCATACGGCTTCTCCTATAGCGATCGCGCCGGGAATATTGCCGACGTAAAATTCGGCGTCCATAGCGTAAAATAAGTTCTGTGCATAGAATCCCGATGCTCTGACGACCTCACGGTAGAGTGGCGCGTCAAGATCGTCGATCACGACTCCCAAAATATTCTTGCGGACCTTGAAGATCGTCAGCTTCCACAAGATCACCGCTATGCTTACGCCCGCCAAAATTACAAGCGGAAACAAGCCGATGTAATCCAGTATCGCGGATAACACAAAGTAAAGAAACAGACCCGCCAGATATATAGCAGTCAAATTTGATTTATATTTCTTGTAAATCTGTTGAGCTTTATCCATATGTTAACCTCCAAAAACTATTTTATCGGCTATCTCCTGCAGCATCTTCGCGTTTTCAATTCCATTATCCCCAAGCAAAGTTGCCGACTTGCCGAAGATCGCGGCAAAATGCACGCAGACGGCAAGGTACGCGCCCGCTTCGCTTGTGTGCGCGTTGTCGTCGCCCCAGAGGCGGATATCGCTATTTTCGATAGCGTATTCAAACGCGCGGTTTACGTAAACGCAGACTGCGCCTTTCTTTTTGGCGATCTCGGTAAACAGCTCGTCAAACGCTCGGCATTGCTCGACGGGCGTGCGACCGAAAGCCTCGTAACCGTATGGCGGACGGACGTAGTAAGCAACCTTCGCTCCGCTCCCGATAGCTTTCGACGAAAGTACTTCGCAAGCGTTTATGCACGCGCTTCTCTTTTCGTCCGACGAAACACAGTTTCCGTTGTCCTGAAGCACGACGAGATCGTATCCCTTTTCGATCTCCGCAAGCGCGCGGCTTCCCTCAGCGGCGTGCTGTGAGAGGCACCATCCGCCCTTGACGATGCGCACCGACTCTGTCGGGAATCCCGCATCGGTCGCAAGACGCGCAAGCGTCTCGGGAATATCGTGCACATAGGTCGCGCTGTTGCCTATGAAAAGGATCCTCATTCCTCGTAAACTCCGTAGGTTTCAAGGACAACTCTGCCGAGGTCGCAGAGATAACGCTCAAAGGCGTCCTTGAGTGCCAGAGGTGCACCCGCAAGGCGAGTCTCGCGTTCATACTTTCTTCTCTTATTTGCAGGTGTAAAGAACCCGCCGACCTCAAAAGTAAAATATCCGTCGTAGCCGATGTCGAGAAGTCCGTTCATTACGGCATCGAGATTCATCGTGCCGAGGAAGGGCACGAGATGCGTATCGGCATTCTCCATATTGTCCTGAATGTGGAGCGCACGGACGTGCGAGCCGAGCAAACGAAGCTCCTCGTCCTGCGGCATTTCCTGCATATTTGCGTGTCCCGCATCCCACACCGCGTGGAAGAGCGGATGGTCAACGACCTCTATCTGGCGAAGCAGGTCGGTCGCGTTGTCGATCCAATAAAGTCCCTCGTGGTGCATCTTATTAAAGTTTTCGACGAGAATATTGACCCCGTACTTCTCAGCCTCGCGGAGAATGGGCATGAAAAAGAGCTTGTTCTGCGCAAAGGTCTCCTCGGGAGTAAGCCCATGGATATATCCCGAATGAACTACGAGATTCGGGATTCCCCAATATCCGCAAGCCTCAACGCAGCGGATTGTATCTGCTATGAAAACACCCCCGTCATCTACCAGAGGCTTGCCCATCGGCGAATGTGCCTGAACGAGCTTAATGCCGATCTTTTCGGCAGCCTCGGCGACCTCGCCGAAGAAATGCTTATAATCATCCGAATAAACGCCCGTACGGTCGCGGTAGTCGCCGCCGAAATTATAGTCCGCGTACTTGAATCCCGCCGCGCGGATATGCTCAAGCGCCTTTGTCTGAGAATGTGTGTAACCGTAAAAATCGCCGGTAGTCGTTGCAAGCTTCATTTTGTACCTCCGAGGGAGTAATTTATAATTTATTATATCATTTTTTGAGGGATATTTCAAGAGAAATAAAAAAATCAGCTCAATCGAGCCGATTTTTTTATTTATAAAAATGGTAAAAATACAGCATAACGAGCGAAACCGCGATAAAAATAGCACCGGTAAGCAATAGGAATCCAAACGGAAGCTTCAGCTCCTCGCGGCTTTCTCTGTAATCGAAAAAGGTGTTGTACTTCTTCTGACTTTTCTTGCGAAACATATCCACAAAGGAACTTACTCCGTAGACAAAAATGTCAAAAGTGCCCTCATTGCTCGAAAAAACGAGCACGCCTGCGGCAAATATTACAACTCCCGGGACAAAGAAAGCGTCACAAAGGATATGAAAGACCGCGGCGGGCGCGGTCTGCGCGAAGAGGTCCTTGGACCATATTATCGCGCCGACCATCAAAAGCCCGACGGCTGCTGTGATAAGATACTTTTTAAGCGATCTCATTTAGCTGATTCTTCATACTCGCGGCGGTATTTTTCGAACTCCTCGGTATTGCAGTAAACAAAGTGTCCGGGATATACCTCACGCATTGAAGGACCTTCCTTCGAATAGTCGTGGTCCATAACGGGATTGTATACGATTCGCGTTCTGTTCTTCTCCGTTATCGGATCGGGAAGCGGGATCGCCGAAAGAAGCGAACGTGTATAAGGATGGAAGGGGTGCGCAAAGAGCTCATCGCTCGTACCAAGCTCAACTATCTTACCGAAATACATAACGGCAATTCTGTTGGAGAAGTATTTTACGACTGCAAGGTCGTGCGCGATGAAAAGGATGGTAAGTCCAAGTTCACGGCTGAGATCGTTGAGAAGGTTGATGACCTGCGCCTGGATAGAAACGTCGAGCGCCGAGATAGGCTCGTCCGCAATGATCAGCTCGGGGTTCATAATAACAGCGCGGGCAATACCGATACGCTGACGCTGTCCGCCCGAAAACTCGTGCGGATAACGCGATGCGTGCTCCTGAACAAGACCTACGGTCTCGAGGATCTTATAAACCTGCTTGTCGATATAATCCTTATCCTTGATTCCCTTGATAATAAGACCTTCTGCAATAATATCGCGTACGGTCATACGGGGGTCGAGGGAGGCGATGGGATCCTGGAAGATCATCTGGATCTCGTTTGTAAGGTTGTTATCCTTCTTACGACTCCATTTGCTGTGATCCGCCTGCGCCTTCTTGATCTCTTCCTTATTCTTTGCTACGATCTCAGCAAGCTCATCCTTTGTGATCTTGCCGTCAGCGCAATCCTTTTTAGCCTGCTTGATAGCGTCCTTGTATGAACGGATACCTGCACAGATACGCTCGCCCTTATAGTAAACCGAACCGCCGGTGATATCGTAAAGTCTGATGATGGAACGACCTGTCGTGGTCTTACCGCAGCCCGACTCGCCTACAAGACCGAAGACCTCGCCCTTGTAGATATCGAAGCTTACGTCGTCAACCGCCTTGAGCTCGCGGGTTTTGCCGAGCTTAAAATACTGCCGGAGATTCTGAACGCTTAAAAGAACTTCTTTTTCCATATCATTCTCTCTCCTTCTTCATACGTTCGATACGCTCCTTGATGATACCCGGCATCTCGACCTTGGGTGCATTGGGATGGAGCAGCCATGTAGCCGCCGCATGAGTCTCGGATACATCAAACAGAGGAGGCTCGATCTCAAAGTCGATCTCAAGCGCATATTTATTTCTTGCCGCAAAGGCGTCACCGCGGGGAGGATAGATCATATTGGGAGGCGTACCGGGGATCGACTCGAGCTTATCCTTGGTGTAAAGGTCGGGCATACTGCTCAGAAGTGCCCATGTGTAAGGATGAGCGGGCTCGTAGAAGATCTCTTCCGCGGTACCGTACTCAACGATCTTACCTGCGTACATAACGGCGATTCTGTCCGCCATATTTGCAACAACACCCATGTTGTGGGTAATGAAGATAACCGAAAGGTTACGTTCCTTCTTGATATTGTTGATAAGCTCGAGGATCTGCGCCTGAATGGTAACGTCAAGCGCGGTAGTGGGCTCGTCACAGATGAGGATATCGGGGTTCGCGGCAAGCGCGATAGCGATAACAACTCTCTGTCTCATACCACCCGAAAGCTCGAAGGGATACTGACGGAATCGCGCCGCCGGCTCGGGAATACCAACCTCTTCAAGAAGCTTGATAGCCTTCGCCTTAGCGATCATCTTATTCATCTTTACAACGAACTTGGACGCCTGATCCTTCAGATAGTCAATGATCTCGATAACGTGGAAATTGGCGTCGAATGCGGCATCCTTCTCGATATCGGATTCATAATGCTTGCAAAGATTCTCTATGATCTTGCAGATATTGGAAATCTTAAGATCAAGATCAACGATGACCTGAGGAGTCAGCACCCAATCGGGCTGACTGCCCTTTCGGATGATCTTATCGTACTTAGCTTTATTCTTGAGGTACTTCTTTTCCTCGATCGGATTCTTTTTGATGCCGTCAAAATACTCCTTGATTGCCGTAGAAACAGCGGAGGGGAATACGTACTCGATACTCTCCTTCTTGACGTTCAGACGGTCAATAGCATCAATAACCTTTTCGCTGAGCGGCTTGATATAGGATTCAGCGGTCTTTTCGTCGATCTTACCGGACTTGAAATATTCAAGCGCGGCATAGAGCTCGGGAAGGACAGCGGCTTTCTTTTCGATCGACTTCTTATGCGAATAGAGAACGCCCTTTTCCGCCGTTTCGATGAAGGCAAACATAAACTCGCGGTCAAGATACTCGCGGGTCATCTCGTTCATCTCGGCAATAGACATCGATGAAAGATCTGCGTTCGGATTTGCGGTAAGATAGTAACCGAGTGTAAAGAAATTGGGTTTTTCAAGCGCAAGCGCAGCAGAGGCAATGGCGTGGAGCTTCTCAAGAGTCTTGAGAGCCGACTCGGGTTCCGCGTTCTTACCATTCTTAACAAGAGCGGTAAGCTCGCTCATACAAGCATCGGTCTCATCGTTCTTGACAACAAGGTAAGGATTGAAGGACTGCCCATAGAGCTTCTTGAACTTCTTGAGCTCAGCCGCAAGCTCGATCTTCTTCTGCTTTTTGAGCATCTGAATGACGCTGTCAACGTCAACCTCAAGCTGGAGCAAGCTACCGTTTGCCTCGTTGAACTCTCGCTCGATCTTGGTTGCGGATACGCAGAACTCATCAAACTTCGCGAGCTTCGCCGCAACATCGGCAGTGAGATCGACTCCTGCCTCCTTATCTGCGGCATTTATATTTTCGCCCAAAAGCTTGAGCATATCATTGAATGCGTGCTTTGCATTCTTTTTTCCGGTCTTTGCCTTGAGGATCATAGCCTCGGTCATCTGCTGACCTACGCGCATGATCTGGTTCAGGCTCGACATCGGGTCCTGGAAGATCATAGCTACCTTGTCGCCGCGGAGCTTATGGAAATCTTCCTCGGAAATTTTCAGCAGATCCTGGCCGTCATATAATATCTCACCGCCCTCAACGATCGAGTTGCCCGCCAGAATACCCATAATAGCCTTGCTGGTTACGGATTTTCCCGAGCCTGACTCGCCAACGATCGCCAAAGTCTCGCCGCGGTACAGATCAAAGGAGATATTTCTTACGGCCTTTAATATTCCACCCTGGGTACGGAATGATATTTGCAGATTCTTTACTTCAAGTTTCTTCTCCATATTATATCACTCCTTTCCTTATTCTTCAGTTCCTCTGAGCGAGGGGTTGAAAGCATCACGCAGTCCGTTACCGAAGAGATTGAAGGAGAGCATGAGAAGGCTTATGAATATCGAGGGCCAAAGGATCATATGCGGATATGTGAACAGATAGTTCTGTCCGTTTGAAAGAAGCGTACCTACGCTGGTCATACTGCCCGTGCTGAGGTTGATGATTCCGAGGTAGGAAAGGCTTGTCTCCGAGAAGATAACACCCGGGATAACAAGTACGCTCGACGTGATAAGAGTACCTATCGCATTGGGGAAAATGTGCTTGAACATAATTCTTCTGTCGCGGGCTCCGAGGGTTCTCGCAACAAGAACGTATTCCTGGTTCTTGAAACGGTAGAACTGCATTCTCGTTCTTCCCGCCATTCCCGTCCATCCCGTAAGGAAGAAGGCAATAAACAGAATAATAACGTGACTTACGTCAAAGTGGTATTTAAGAAGTGTAATAACGATCATAAAGGGGATCGAAGCGAGAAGGTCAACGATTCGCTCCATGATAAGGTCGATCTTTCCGCCGTAGTAACCCTCGATCGATCCGTAGATAGCTCCGACAAAGAGGTTAACGGATGCAACAACGATGGCAAGGATGAAGGAGAATCTTGCACCGCTTGCGAGACACACGAAGAGATCCTTACCCGCATTGTTCGCACCGAGAACGTGGAGGGGCTCGGTGATACCGTCATCGGCAATATAATGCTGATAAATATAATACTCACGGTAATCCACACGGACGTTCCAGATGTCGCCTGCCTTCTTCTCCGCATAGTTGTAGAGCTTTGTGTCGCCTTCCCAGTACATCTTACTGGTGTAAAGATCGTTGCCGTCGTTTGCAAGGTAGATCGGGATGAAATCGCCGTTCTTATCGTAAACGATAGTGGTCTTCATTCCCGCGCCAAGCTTGGTCTGATACCAAACGTTAGCATTGGTCTTGTCCTGCTCAGCCTCGGGACGGAGCTTGGGATCGGTGATCGGAAGTATTACCTGAACACCCTTCTCATCCTGATATGCCTGAAGTGCCTGATACTGCGCGGTATCCAGAAGCAGGAACTTAACGCCGACAGCATTGTAGGTATCAAGACGGAATTTGTAAAGCTCACTTGTCTTGCCCATATATACGCTTTCGGTGATCTTCGGCTCGTTCATAATAACGGGTCTGCCGATCTCTTCCTGGATAGCGCGGTACTGCTCATAGGTCGCCTTGTTTACTTCCTTATTCTGACCGCCATCCCAGAAAGGAATGCCAAGCTTATGGAAAAGCGGATTTTTCGGAAGAACGTATGCGTAGCTTGCATCCTCATAAGCAACGTTATAGGGTGTGAGCCACGGACCGATAATAGCAAAAAGTACGAGAAAAGCGATAATGACCGCAGCAACCAAGGACGCCTTGTTTCTCGCGAAACGGTTGAGCGCGTCTCTGAAATAGGTTACGGGCTTTGTATCGAGCTTTTTATCGTGAAGGTTGTCGCCCGTGGAATGGAAAACAAACTTTTCAGCTGAGATCTTATAATCCTGTGCCTTCATTTATTTCGCCCCCATTCTGATTCTCGGGTCAATGACGCCGTAGGAAAGGTCTATAACGAGTCCCGCCGCGAGACCGACCAGGAGGTAGAAGCCCGAAAGCATCATAAAGAAGTCATAGTCCTTGGTATTGATCGCATTCAGATAAAGTCCGCCGACACCGGGGATCTGGAATATCTTCTCGATTACGAGAGATCCCGAAAGGACGCTGACGAATTCACCGATGATCGAAGGGAATATCGGAACCATCGCGTTACGCAGAGCGTGACGGGTGGTTGCCTGAGCCTTGGTAAGGCCCTTGGTTCTTGCAAGAAGCATAAACTCACTTGTCAGAACCTCGGTAAGCTCCGCACGGGTGAAACGCGCATATCCCGCGATCGAACCGAAGGACATTGCAAACACCGCAGGGAGCGTGGAAACAAACATTTCCTTATTAAAGTACAAATGCCAGTTGAAAGTACCCGGCGTATATACGAAATTCTTTTCAGGATAAGTTTCGATTATATGCTGAAAAGACGAAAAGCTCAAAGGTAAAAGACCGAGCTGAAAGCACAGGGTGTAAAGAAGTAACGACGCGTAAACGAATGAAGGTACCGAAATAAATACCATAACAGCCGTGCTGATAAAGTGATCCTGCCACTTATTCTTTTTGAGCGCGGCAAAAATACCCAGAGCAATTCCTACCGGAACTGCAAAGAGAGAGGAATAGATATTGATCAGGATCGTGGGAGGAAGCTTTTCGATGAAAACGTCCCATACGGGTCGGCCGCGGTAAGAAGGGATCTGAAAGCCTATTCCAAAGTCGCCGTCCAAAATAATTCTCTTTAAATATCTGACAAACTGCTCAGGGATGGGGTCAAAATAGCCTCTTGCCTCAAACTGAGCGATGATCTTACCCGTATCTTCGCCAAATCCAACCGAAGTATTAATAGGAAGAAGTTTGACCAAAACAAAGCATGTTACAAAAATAATGGTAAAAGTCACGATCATCAGACCGATTCTCTTACATATATATTTGAACATATACATTTTTGTACTCTCCTTTCTTTAGAGTGCCTCTAAATATTCTGCACTCGTCGAACTTCAAGGAAACATTTTCCCATTCGGCGGGAGCAGAATATTTAGAGGATAGGATATCAAAATAGCGACAATGAGGGATAGTTAAAAACTATCCCTCAACGCCGTTAAATTACAAGGCGATTAGTTCTTGTAGTCAAGCTTGTTGTTCTGAGCTGCAACTTCTGCTGCCCAGCCCTCATCATCATAGTTGAATGTCATATACTTCGTTCCGCCGTAACCCATGAAGGTGTTGTACTCGTAAGTTACGTAGTCGATCTTGTAGGAGAGCAGCGATGCGCTGAACTCGTACTGAAGCGGTACAGAGTAGTAAGCAAGAAGCACCTGCTCCTCGAGAGCTGCGATGAGCTGGAGTCTCTTGGACTGCTCAAGTGCGGTTGCGCTCCAGTTGTACTTAGCGCCCTCGGAACCGTTGAGGCAGTCGTACCATTCAAGGAGACCCATAGTCTCGGTAACGTCTGCACCGTTCTCGCCAACGCCCTTCATAGTGAAGGTCATCTGAGTGTTAGCGGTATCCCAAGCTGCGGAGTACATATAGTCGGGGCTAAGGTAAGCCAGGAGGAAGTAGCCGGGATCCCAAGCTGCGCCGGTCCAACCGCCAAGGCATACGTCGTATGCGCCTGCGCGGAAGTCCTTAGACCAAGCATCGCCGAATTCCTTGCCTTCGGTCTTGATCTTGCCCTCAAGAGGAGTGCCCTTAGCAAGCTCTTTCCATGCAGCGTCGATAAAGTCGATACGTCTCTGAACGGTCTCGTTGATAACGGAAGAACCGAAGGTAAGAACGACCTCATCGCCATCCTTGATGTCGCCTGCTGCGAGAGCCTCGTTATAAGCCTTGGTGAGAAGCTCACGAGCCTGTGCGAGGTCATAACCGGTGATAGCATCTACTGCTTCCTCAAGGGATGCATACTTGGATGCGTCAACGCCGTATACGTTGCAGAGAACCTGACGAGCCTCGTCGGTGTTTCTGAATGCACCGCCGTTTTCAACGTCGTAGTAGTGCATAGAGTTGAAGAGGCCGAAGCCGGGGAGAGAGGAAGTGGTGCACTTGGTGTTGTAGTCAGCTCTGTTGATAGAGAGAGACAGAGCCTTTCTGAAGTCGGTGTAGCTGAGAATGGACTTGTTCACGCCTTCGGTCTCGCGAGCCTTGAGCTGCTCTACGCTGGACTGAAGCTGGAGAGAACCAACGTAGTCGGAAGGAGTGAAGTATGCGCGGCTGGAGCCCTTGTAGTCGTCAGCGATGGTAACGTCGATACCGATACCGTCGATCTTACCTGCCTGGAATTCGAGCCATGCGGTGTTCCACTCTTCGATAACGGAGTAAACTACCTTATCGGTCTGATAGAGGCCGTCATTCTCTTCGAGGCCGTAACCGAACCAGTTCTCGTTTCTTTCAAGAGTAAATTCCTTACCTGCCTGGAAGCTGGTGAGCTTGTAAGCGCCCCAAGACATGGTAGTGTCAACAGAAGAGTTGTACTTGGAGGTCCAGAGATCTACGCCCTCGGAGGGAGCGATCTTGCAAGCCTCGTATGTTGCCTTGTGAACGAGAGGAAGCGAGGCCATGTTATAAGCTGCCTGATAGGAGAGGCTGCCGTCTTCCTTAAGAAGGTTAAGAGGCTTAGCAAGAACGAGAACGATCTCGTACTCGGTATCGCCTACGAACATACCAACCTTATCCCAAGTAAGCTCGGGGTAGGTGTAGTCGGTAAGGAAGAAGTGGAGCTCTTCATTGGGCTCGGTCTGCCACCAGCCGATAAGAGCATCCCAAGCTGCCTTCATGGTAGCATCAGCCTTGATCTCAGCAAAGGTCTTGCCTTCCATGGTAGCTGCTACGTCAGCGGTAAATGCGGTACCGCCAAGGTAGTTAGCAACGAGGTAGTCAGCTGCTGCCTTTGCATCATAGGATTCGGGGAATTCCATAGCTGTTCTCATGTAAACCTCGGTAGGACGCTCATCAGAGGGAGCTGCGAGGGAGAACACGAGCTTGGAGTCGAGATCTGCACTATAGGTAGTGTAGATGGTGGAAGCGGGCTGTGCCTTGAGAGCCTGACCCTGCTTTACGTATGCCTGAGCATTAACGATGGTGGTAGCACCGGTGTAGAAGGAGTCTGCACGGTAGTTCTGGAAATCGGGGTTGAGCTGTTCCTGCATGGTGTAGACAAAGTCTTCAGCCTTGATGGGATCGCCGTTCTGCCACTTAAGGTCTTCACGGAGAGTGATCTTCCAAGCATAGCCCTTGCCGTCAGCGGGTACGCCCCAAGTATCGCCAACGTACTGAGCGGAAACGTCCTCAAGCTTGGTAGCTGCGGAGTACTTCATCTCAAATTCGCCGGGGATGATCTCGCCAGCCTCATCATACTTAAAGTCGTAGATGAAGAAGGAAGAACCGATCCAGCTCATTACCTCGGTATCATTGTTATCCTGGTAAGTGAGCTCGTTCCAGTTGGAGGGAGAAACAGAAACATACGTGTTATACGTATAATTTTTGGGATCCTTGTGACCTGTCTGATCGGAATCGCCGGTAGATCCCTGGGGATCCTTCTTACATGCAACAGCAGAGAGGAGCATAATTGCTACCATAAGTATTGCAATGCTTTTCTTGAATAAATTTTTGGTGTTCATAATTTATTCCTTTTCCTTTCAAAAATTTCATTATTATTATATAACACAACCGTCAACAAAGCAATATATTCACTCGATTGTTAACATTTTGAATGACATCTGTTTACACTTTGGTAACATTTTCAAAGTCCCGAATACAAGTTCCACCCACAAAACTTGCAAATTAATCGGTTTAAATCTAATTATTATGAAAAAATGCATAAACGGCGCAAGGATTATGCACAACCTTCGGTTGAGTCAAATTTATTGACTTTTCGACGAATACAGCGGTACACACTTTGTTTTTTATGCCAAAAAACCAAAGAATACCGGCAAACGTCAAAAATCTCAACCCCCGGTTTTACACATCCAAACGGCTTATTTTGCATTTTTGCAACTTTTGCAAAAAATATTGCATTTTTCAAATTCCGGCCCGTGTTTTATAGTATGATTTCTTCCTATATTATATATGGTAGTAGTTTTTTCTTATTCGCTGTTTATATTCGCGGAATCCTTTTTCATATTTTCAATTATTTTCCCATAACCGAGACGGTTTTTTTCAGCATTTCCCGTATTGGAAGATTATAGGGGCATCGTGTCTCGCAGACACCGCACTCAATACAATCGGATGCCGTCTTCAGCAGGCTCGAATATCGGCTCATTGCCCAATCCTTGAGGTCATAGCGGCTGTAGTAGCCTTCGAAGAGGAATACGCCCGGAATATTGATACCAACGGTACAGGGCGCGCAGTAATTGCATCTGCGGCAGAAATTCGTGCCGAGCTCCTTCTTGATCTTTACGATCTTCTCAAGCTCGTCCTCTGTAAGCGGTGAGGTATCCGATGCCGCCGCGACATTCTGCGCGATCTCTTTCTTCTCTGCCATTCCGGGGATAACAACCGTCACGGCGGGATTGCTGACGATAAAGCGCAGAGCAATATCCGCATCCTCGATCGCGCCGCCCGCCAGAGGCTTCATACAAATAAATCCGATATTTTTGCGCTCACACTCCGCGATCAGCTCCTCGCCCTGAGTTTCAACGATGTTATAGGGGAACATAATCGTTTCTACCCAATCGAGATCAAGTGCCTTCTTGAAAAGCTCCGCCGAATGAAGAGTAATTCCAATGTGACCTATCTTTCCCGCAGCTTTCGCCTCAATGAGAGCCTCGATCGCGCCGTCCTCAGCCATCACCTTTTCAAGGTCTGCGGCACCGGGATTATGTACCTGATAAAGATCAATGTAATCGGTGCGAAGGTTTTTGAGGCTAATATCAATATCCTTCGCCATAGACTCCTTCGTGCGCGCCATACTCTTGGTAGCGAGCACAAAACGATCGCGCACACCCTCAAGCGCATAGCCGAGATATTCCTCGCTTACGGTATATCCGCGCGCGGTGTCGATATAGTTTACACCCGCTTCGGCAAGATCTGCGATAAGAGCCTTCGTGCCCTCGGCATCGATCTTCTGGATCGGAATGCCGCCAAAGCCGAGGCGCGAGATTTCGAGTCCGGTTTTTCCTAAAATTCTGTATTCCATAATTCGTCTCCCTGTTTATTCATTCACGATAATCGTATATTCTCCGCTTTTCAGTATGCGGATAAGGTCTTCGTTGCTGCCTATCCTTTCGCCGACGGCAATACCCGATCTGCCTGCGGACGCTACGCTGTGTCCGTCCGAACCCGCAACGCAGTTAAGTCCTCTCTCCTCTGCCAATTTTCGCGCACTTTCGTTCCACTCGGGATCGTTTCCCGCGTTGTAGACCTCAATACCGTCAAGCTTATCGAGGCATTCAAGCGGAAAAGGCTGACTGTTATACCATCTTGCGCGGTATGGATGCGCCTGATAGACAAGTCCGCCCGCGGCGTGAACGACCTCGGCAAATATCTCAGCCGATGCGTTCTTCAGTTCGGGATGCTCCGCGATCAGCTCGGGCGTTATTCCGTAAATAAGTATCTCCCAACCACCGCCGACGTGCTCCTCAAGTCCGAAAAGCAGATCGAAGTCACGTTCTTCCGCGTATTCAAGACCGTAAAGGTAATCCTGTCTGTAAGCATCGACGAAATCTTCCCATGGAAGTTCTCTGTCGATGCGTGTGTCTCCCGCGTAAAAATGGTTCGTGACCACCATTCCGCTGTAGCCTTTTTTGATCAATTCATCTATATGATCGCGGATATCCGACCCACCGCCGCTGCAGGGGCCGGTGTGGATATGCATTTCATATTTATACTTGTAGTCTTTCATAAAAGCACACCTCGCTTTACGATATGATTATATCATATTACGTGTCAATTATCAACCATTTCTTGATTTTTAATATCAAAAACATCAATAATGCCAAGACCGCGATCACAGGCCACGAGGCGTAAGCCTCGTCTCCGCAACTAAAAAGAGAACGGAACGCTTTGCGTTCCGTTCTCTTTTTGGTTGCGGAGGTGGGACTTGTAACCACCCGTTTGCGCGCATTATTCGGTGCGATAATCCAATTTGGCGGAGTCTTTGTCGAGCCAAGTGCAAACACAGCCCACCACCAAATCATAGTCGAAACCAACGCCAAGCACAGCTTGACGTCAGTTTCTCGTTGATTTGGCGGTTTCGGCAACCAAAAATCTGCCACAGGCAGTTTTTTGTGTTGCCTACCCAACGAGCTACGCTCGTCGGAGCATTATTCGCAGGCCACGAGGCGTAAGTCTCGTCTCCGCAACCAAAAAGAGAACGGAACGCTTTGCGTTCCGTTCTCTTTTTGGTTGCG
>JAFQPI010000050.1 GCA_017411805.1 Clostridia bacterium | reverse complement strand
TGTTGTTCAATTTTCAATGACCTCGCTGCTCGCTTTCGCTTGTGCTCTGCGCGACAGCTTGTATATTATACCACTTTCATTTCCATTTGTCAACCCTTTTTTCAAACTTTTTTTCACTTTTTTTCGTTTTGTACCTTTGGTAGCACTTCTTACAATTTTTTAACCTCCATTTTGTGCAGTATTGCCATATAATTCACCTTATTAATTGGATATCAAAGGATAAAAACGCCTTTTTGAGGTAAAATAGAATCGAGGTGATATTTTGGCAACTATTATAATTCGTACCATAATTATTTATACTATACTGATCGGGGCTATGCGGTTAATGGGCAAGAGACAGATTGGACAGCTTGAAGTGTCCGATCTTGTGAGCACTCTTCTCCTTTCCGAGCTTGCAGCGCTTCCGATAGAAAATCACGATATTCCGCTTATTTACTCTGTTATACCTACGGTGCTTCTTATGGCAATAGAAATTTATTCAGCAGCTTTGCAAAGAAAATATCCGAAGATCAAAAATCTGTTTTCTCCTCGTCCAAGTCTTTTAATAAAGATGGGAGAGCCAAATTTTGAAGAGCTCGAAAAATGCCGAATGTCCTTTGACGAACTTTTGATCGCGCTGAGGAAAACCGGCACGACGGACGTCTCCGAAGTAGCTTACGCGATCCTCGAGCAAGACGGAAGTGTTTCTGTATTACCGAGAGCTTATGCAAAACCCGCGACAGCTTCAGACGTTGCGGCAGGCAACACGGAAAGCGGGATGTTCCGCATACTGATAGAAAAAGGGACTATTAATCTCAATTCTCTCAACGAGCTTAATTGGGACGAGGAGAGAGTTTTAAACAGTGCAAATTCTCAAGGCTACGACGTCATTGATATCGAGCTCATGCTTGCAGACGATGCAGGAAACGTAAGAATTTATACTAAAGGTGAATGAGATGAAAAATCAATACGCCTGTGCAACGGCGACTCTTATACTTGCCATCGCTTTCGCGGCAACTATCGCTAATTTTATTTATGTAGATAATACCGCAGAATGCATACTTGGATCTATCGATGCTCTACCAACGGATATTGCAAACGTATCGGAATCGATTGAGCAGCTCAGAACCGAATGGATAAAGCGCAGGCAAATTCTCGATCTTACACTTTCAAAGCCCGCGCTTGACAAAGTATCGCAGCTTATCGATGAATTGGATATTGCTGCGGCGCATTCCGCAGAATCAGATTATAAAACAACAATGGCGCGCCTCAGGCGCGCCATTGAAGACATCAGAGATCCCGAGAGGATCTTGATACGGAATATTTTTTAGTTTAGAATCGTGTATTCGATCAACACAGGGTGATGGTCAGAGGGGAAATCATTATTGATCATCTCGTCGCATACCTTATAAGAAGTAACCGCTACCGAAGCAGGAGATACGAATACGAAATCGATGATCTTATTTGACGAGCCGTAGTTTGTGAAGGTTGCGGAATTGTTGATCTTCTTATCCGCGATCTTATAAGAGTTCTGCATTCCCGCCGAGATGATCGTCGAATAAGCCGAAGTGCTTTCAACACAGTTGAAGTCACCCGTCAAAACAATGGGATAATCGGTAATCGTCTTAAGATATTTGACCAAGACCTTAGCTTGAAGCTCACGTGCTTCTGCGCTTGTATGGTCAAAGTGAGTATTGACGACCATTATTCTCTTGCCGTCTGTCTTCTTCTCAAGAAGAGCGTAAGTATAAATTCTGGGAAGTGACGACTCATTATACTTTGATCCGGCAACATCGGGTGTTTCGGAAAGCCACTTGGTTCCGCTATCGATCAGGTTAAAGAGTTCCTTCTTATAAAAGATAGGATTGTACTCGCCTTTGCCTCCGCCGTTTCTGCCCTCTCCAACGTATGCGTACTGATCCTTAAGACCATCGCGGAGGGTTGCAAGCCATACGGGGTCAACCTCCTGGAATCCGATTGTATCGGGGAAATAATTTCTTACCATGGTAAGAACGCGCTCGTTACGCTCAACCGTCTTTCCCGAGACCCAAACGTTGAAGCTCATAGCCTTGAGGATACTATCATCATATTTGCAAATGTGTTCGGGCGCAACGGTAACCTCAAGTTTATCGGACTTAACGTTCTCAAAATTGGACTTGAATTCATTTGCGGCAACGAGCATAGCTGTGGATGTAGCACCGAAGATCGTGACCTTCTTGCCGTCATATTTAATAACAGCTTCCGTGGGGCCGAGTTTATCGCTCATTTCCTTGATCTCGGCATCGGTATTTCTGTTTGTAGCACCAACAAGGATCTCATGTTCAATAGGTTCTTCCGAGTCGCTGACAACGTCAATAACAACGCCGCTACTGATCGCAATAGCATCAGCGATAAGCTGAGCAGCAACCTTTTCAGAAGTCTGATTCTTCTTAGGATATACCAAACGGTAAGAAGCAATTTCGGTTGTACCAATAAAGAGCGACGCGATATCGTAATTGAATGTCTTCATGAAATCAAGCTCGTGAGAATAGAAAACACCGTCCGGTCTCTCATTGGGGAGAACGACTTCCTTAATGAATTGGCTGATCGCATAGATGGTTGCGTCTTCAGAATGACCGGCAATTACGATCTTTTTTCCGTACTGAGCATAACCGTAATCGTTATACTTCAGCTTGGACAAGAAATCAATGGTTTCGGGGCGATTGGTCTTACCGACAAGGATCTCATACTCGCCTATCTGATACATAGGCACGTCTTCTCTGTAAAAATCGTCCTTGTAATCAACGTCAGCAATAGAATCGAGCTTCTGATGCAGGTTATTGATCTTATCGAGCAAATCGTCTCCAACCTTCTGCGGACGGATTAGCGCGTATTTTTCAAAATCTGCCACAAGAATGGGCGCATTGGAAGTATCGGAAGGCTCGGTAGTCTCGGGAATCTCGGAAACATTGTCGGAAGAATCCGCGGCAGATGTTTCTTCGCCCCCGTCATTGGAGCATCCTGTAAAGAAAGCCGATATCGATACCAGCATCAGCATTGCCATAAACAATGAAATTGTTTTAACCCAATATTTTTTCATGTTTACCTCTCAAAGAATAATTGTTGCTTTTATTATATCACCCAAATTAAAGAAAGTCAAGCGATTTTTATACAGCGATAAAATATTGTGCTCTTTTTTCATACTTTCCTCTTGAATTTTTAATCTAATAGTGCTATTATATTAGCATCGACAAAAAGAGAGGTCTGCATTTTGAAGAACGTATTTACGGCAGAGAACGATTCTGCTGAACAGATTAAAAAATCCAATTTTCTTTTCCTCCTTTGCTTTATTGCTTACAGTTTTTCATACTTCGGACGATATAATTATTCCACCTGCGTTGCCTCAATGACCGAAGCCGGGCTTTTGGACACAGGCTTCGGAGGTATCATATCATCCGCTTATCTGATATTCTACGGTGCCGGTCAGTTTATAAACGGACGGCTTGGTGTCAGAATATCGCCAAAGATAATGGTTGCAATAGGACTTATCGGATCGGGCTGTTCAAATCTTCTTATGGGAAGCATGTCGGATAAATATATTTTCTTGGCATTATGGGCAGCAAACGGATTTTTCAATTCGATGCTATGGTCACCGATAATCCGAGTATTCACCGATTGGATGACGCACGATCAGAGGCTCAAAGCCGGCGCGAACATTTCGCTTACCATCCCCGTTGGAATGACTCTTTCCTATCTTATATCATCCTTGATGCTCGAGATTTCAAATTGGCGCAACGTTTTCATAGTCTGCGGCTCTCTTCTTTGTATTGGCGGTGCGATATGGATTTTGGGAATTGCACGTCTTAAACCTTATATTTCAACAATGTCGCAAAGGAACTCGGAGATCATAACTTCAAACCTCAAGGACAATGGGCAAGATCAATCCAAACCGACACTTACTTTGAGTTTGTTTTTCGGAACGGGAATTGTGTTTATTGCAATAGTCGCACTTTTCAACGGTTCGCTCAAGGATGCGGTTCTCAGTTGGGCTCCCACCTATTTGAAGGATACTTACGCATTTACCGATGCTTCCGCTTCTTTGGTTTCCACCCTGCTTCCGCTTTTCTCGGTAGCGGGACCTTACGTTGCTATCTTCATTGACAAGCACGTATTTAACAACGAGGTTGCCACATCGGGCGTTATGTTCGCCGCCGCGGGCATAAGCCTTGTTGCCGTAGTACTTCTCAAAGGTTCTCTTCCCCTTCTTGCAGTTGCGCTTCTTGCATTTTCGATGTGCTGCATGTGGGGAGTCAACACCATGATACTTACCTTCGTCCCTTATCGTTACGGAGGGCTCGGAATATCTTCTGCCGTAACAGGAACACTGAATTGCACCGCATATATTGCCGCATCCTGCTGCACTACTCTATACGGCAGCATGGCTAAATCCCAAAGTTGGTCGGCTACAGTATTAGTATGGACAGCCTTTGCGCTATCCGGAGCTGCCGTATGCTTTGCTCTGTCTGCTGTATGGAAAAAATTACGCCCCAAAAACTAAAATCATTATGCTAAAAAAACCGCCTGCATCACGCAGGCGGTTTTCTTTATAATATTTGAATTATGATTACTCTTCCTTGGGAACGTAAATACCGGTATCCTGTACCCACTGGTAATAGTAGTAATAGAAGCCGGGAATCTCGCCTTCCTTAACGGAAGATGCCTTTTCGGTTCTGAGAGCAGGATGTTTTTCCTCGAGGGATGCCCACTCGGTGAGAAGCTGCTCAAGAGCCTCATAGCTTTCGCAATTTTCAATCTTATTCTTGATATCTGCGGAGATAGCATTGATCTCTTCGATATTCTTAAGCGTGAGAAGAGTATATTCCTCAGCATTTTCTCCTTCGGGAAGAGCGATACGATCCTCGTAATCGAAGGAAATGGTCAAATAAGGCATAGCATCAAGATTCTGCTTCTTGCCCCACTCCCAAACGTCAAGGTCCATATCTTCCTCGGGGTATGCCATAAAGACGTTACCTGTGGTTTCGATATCCATAATGTAATCTCTGTTGAGACGAACGAGCTTGCCGGTCTCATCATCGATCTTATAATGAACACCTTCTACACCGTACTGAAGAACGTTGCGGAGGTCGCTGTTTGTGTTGAGGTATGTGATGATCTGCATGCTGCGCGAACGGTTACGGGTATAAGCGGAAACAGCAAACATATTGCTGAAGATCTCCTCATAACCTGCGCGAGGATATTCAAGAACATTGAGAACGTATTCATCGCCGTATTCTTTTTCAAGAGAAGCATTGCCCTTGATCATGCGAACGGCATACTTCTGATCGGAGCCGTTCTCTGCATATACGTATTCGGCGTCCTTATACTTCTGGATGATCTTAAGCTGATCAACGTACTCGGTGGTCTTGAAGAGGTTGTTGCAAGAAAGAATTACGTTCTGGTCGGTGGAAAGATCGAGAGTACGCTTTAAGGTAGTGCTTCCGAGAATGTTAAACTCGGAAGAATTGATCTTACCGGTAGTGGGATCGATGTTCCAATAGTAAGTGTTGGTGGTATAAATATCACCGAGAATGGGAGCTACGTCGGGCTCGTACTTCTTGATATCTGCAAGGAAGTCGGAGCAATTCGCAAGAGTCTTGAGCTCTTCGGGGTCGTAGCTGTACTTCTGTGCAAGCTCCTTGTTGACAAGGAGATAAGTATATTCGCCGATAATTACGTTATTGGGAATGCCGTAGGTTCCGCTGGTGGACCACTTTGCCCATGCAAGGAGCTCGTTGTTGATATACTCATTGAGCTTCTTGGAAGCACCGTTAAGATCCTCATCAAGTCTTTCGATCATTTCTTTCTCGATGAAATCAACGTATCTGTCATAGCTGTCGATCCAGAGAATGTCGATCTGAGCTTTCTTCTCTTCGGGATACTTAACCTGGCTGAGCGTATAGCTGTTATCGATACCCTCGATAGTTACAAGCTCAGTCTCTTCTGCAGTGGTATCTTCACCGGTAAGTTCCTCGGTCTCGCGGAACTGCTCGTAATCGGGATGCTGTGCATAGAATGCATCGAACCAAGCATCGTCGGTTGCGATACCCTCTGCCTTAGCATTCTTCTTTGCAGCCTTGAGGACCTTGGTATGCTCATCCTCAAGAAGGGCGAGCTTGAGGTTGGACTCTACTACCTCGTCGATGAGAGCGTAGTACTCATCGTATGTAGCGTAGTGAAGCTTTACCTGTGTCTTGAAATTAACCTTTGTGATCTTATTGAAAGCGTCTTCAACAAGCTTAGCCGTTTCGGGAGAAACGGGCTCCGCGCTTACGACGTACATGGAGAGCGTCAAAGCAGAGTTAGAAGCTTCTTCTATAATGCCGCCATTGGGATCGGTAGCTTCACCATCTCCGAAAAGCGATGAGCATCCCGTAAAGAGCAGGCTCGAGAGCATAAGGAATGCAAGTATCAGACTGATTGTCCTTTTGTTCATTGATTTTTTCCTCCTTGGAAAATGTGTACACACGCGCATACACGCAGATAATGTTATTATATATTCTACTACAATTTCAGAGAAAAGTCAAGTCAAAATTTTGAACGATTGACTAACTCTTCCGTCAAGACTCTCATATGCCCGATTTTATATTGCAATTTACACAAATCAGGGCATAGTCGGTTCAACACTAATGACAAACATTTTGTGCGTTTTAACGATATTTCGAATAATAATTTGTTACTATTGCATAACGTCAAAACAGCGCAAAATATGAACATTCGTCAAAAATTACTCGATAAATCCGCGAAGATGACGTGCGCGGCTGGGATGACGAAGCTTTCTGAGAGCTTTTGCCTCGATCTGTCTGATTCTTTCACGCGTGATACGGAATTCCTTGCCCACTTCCTCGAGGGTACGGCATCTTCCGTCGTAAAGTCCGAAGCGGAGCTTGATTACGTGCTCTTCTCTGGGAGTGAGAGTGCGGAGCTGTCTTTCGATCACCTCACGACGCATGGTCGCGGATGCGGCGTCAGCGGGAGTGGGAGTTTCATCATCGGGAATGAAATCGCCGAGATGGCTGTCTTCCTCCTCGCCGATAGGAGTCTCGAGAGATACGGGCTCCTGTGCGATCTTGAGGATCTCGCGAACCTTATCCGAGCTCATACCCATCTTCTCGCCGAGCTCGTCTGCGGTAGGCTCACGGCCATATTCCTGGAGGAGCTGACGCTGATAGCGGGATACCTTATGGATGGTCTCAACCATGTGGACGGGAATTCTGATAGTTCTTGCCTGATCTGCAATTGCGCGGTTGATCGCCTGACGGATCCACCAGGTCGCATAGGTTGAGAACTTATAGCCCTTCTCATAGTCGAACTTATCGACAGCCTTGATAAGGCCGAGGTTGCCCTCCTGAATAAGATCGAGGAAGAACATTCCCTTTCCGACGTATCTTTTAGCGATACTTACAACGAGACGAAGGTTTGCTTCAACAAGCTTATCCTTTGCCTTCTTTCTTACGTCATCGGGGAGCGACTCGTCGTACATAGTAGCGGCAAGCTCAAGCTCCTCCTGCTGAGAAAGGAGCTCAACGCGTCCGATCTCCTTGAGGTACATACGAACAGGGTCATCAATTGCAAGACCCTCCTGCTCGAGCATACGCTCCATAGCCTCGCTGTCCGCAAACTGCTCGACCTCGTTTTCGATCTTGTCCATCTCTCCTGCAGGCATTTCGTCCGCAAGGAGAAGATCGGCATCGGTATCATCGTCAAAAATCTCGTCGATCTTATCGACATCATTCATCTCATCGAGCACGTCCTTATAGTCGATATTGCTCGAATCGGAAGTGTCCATAAAATCGCTTACTTCCAGTTTCTTATCACTCTGTAACATTCTTTATCCTTTCCTATGTATATTAATATACACAATTTAAATTTTCCTATTTATTCTCCGCGCTTTTTTCGCGCTTCCTCGAGTTTCCGCCGCTTTTCGGCAAGCTTGTCCTCAAGAGACTGACCGCCCGTCACCTCTGCGATCTGCTTTCTCATCTCGCTTTTCAAGACATCAGCAGAAGCATTGAAGACCTCGGGGCCGTTCTCAGCCAAGCTTCTTCTGCGGAGCTGCATATCTTCGAGCGCAGACATCTCATCGGGGTTGAAGAACTCACCGAGGAGCGAGTAAACGTATCCGCCGTTTTGCTCAAGATCCATTATGGCATCGAAAACTCTCTTGCCGAATGCTGTGAAGAAATCATTCGCAGAAAGCTCATAATCCCCGCGAAGTATTCCCTCTCGGTACTCGGGATATATCATCATAAGTCCGAGGAGAGTTTCCTCAGCATATGAAGCACGAAGATTCTTTGCCGCATCGGGGTTGACCTTGTTTGAGTACTGTCTAAGCGATGCGTGCGCCTCGCGGTTCTGATCATTGTTGAGCTCGCGGATTTTTTTCATACGGATACGCTCGGCATCAGTCCTGATTGCGTCCGTCGATATACCGAGAACCTCGCCCGCGCGCTTTGAATAAAGCTCGCGCTCGACGGTTGAATGGTAATCAGAGATTATCGAAGCAAGCTCGTCGGCTGCTCGGCGTTTGTTCTCGACAAGAGAGATATCGTATTTACCCGTGACCGCTTCAAGCTTGTACTCAAAGCCCGTACGGCTTTCGTTCAGAAGCGCGCGGAATGCGTCCGCGCCTTTTTTCTTGATAAATTCATCGGGGTCCTTTGCGCCCTGCATCTTGAGAACTCTGACCTCGACTCCGACCTTACCGAGCAGGAGCATTGCCTTATTAGCCGCCTTTTGTCCCGCTTCGTCCGAGTCATACGAGATTATGACCTTTTTAGTGTATCTCGAAATGATCCGCGCGTGCTCCTCGGTAATAGCTGTTCCGAGGGTTGCAACGGCATTCGGGAAGCCTGCCTGATGGAGCGAGATAACGTCCATATAGCCCTCGCAGAGGATCAGTTGATCGGCGCAAAATCCTTTTGCATAATTGAGTGCAAAAAGGTTCTTGCTCTTTTTGAACGCCGGGGTATCGGATGAGTTGAGGTATTTCGGCTTGCTGTCGTCCATTACGCGGCCGCCGAACGCGACGATGTTGCGCGAGGTGTCAACTATCGGGAATATTACACGATTGCGGAAATAATCGTATGCCCTTCCCGTCTTCTGGCTCTTGCCGCAGAGGAATCCCGCGATCATCTCCTCCTCGGTATAACCAAGGTTTTTGAGATAATTCGTAAGCTTTCCGAAATCATTCGGTGCATATCCGAGATAAAACTGTTTTGAAATTCCTTCCGATAGTCCGCGCTTCTTGAAATACTGTCTTGCTTCTTCGCCGCAGGGCTCTTTGGTCAGACAATGCCTGAAGAATCTTGCGGCTGCCTCATTCATCTTGAGAACGCGCTCTCTCTTGACGCCGCGGTCAGCAAAGCGATCGTCAGCGGTCTGCGGTATCTCTACACCTGCGCGCTTTGCAAGCATCTCAAGGGCAGTCGGATAATCGACGTTTTCCATCTTCATAATAAATGTGATAACGTCGCCGCCCGTTCCGCAGCCAAAACAATAAAAATGATCATCGGAGCCGAAAACGGTGAATGAGGGGGAATTTTCGCTATGGAAGGGACAGAGACCGACCATATTGGAGCCGGCAGGCTTCAGCGTGACGTATGTGCCAACGACCTGTGTGATATCGTTTCGTCTGATTATTTCTTCAATGACTTCTCTCGGTATCTTCACGAGCTCACTCCTTCCTGCGAATTTCACCTCTATAATACAATATACGCAGAAAAATCGCAAAAAACTCTTTTTTGCAAAGACTTTTTTGCGATTTTTCGATTTTTTTAATGGAAAAGCTTATAAAACCTTCCTTGGCGGGGCAAGTTTGCGTCCAATCTCCTCGGGAACCGAGCGTCCGCCGGTAAGATCTCTCATTCTGACCTTAAAATTCTCGACTGTTGCCGTGGGCGCGGTCATGCTCAATGTGACGTCCGAGGTGAACTCGGAGTCCTCGATCTCGATACCGTAGCGCGCAAATTCGTTCTGCACGCGAGCGTGATCGTTGTAGCTGCATTTCATTTTAAGTATAACCACCTCTTCGAGCGTGATGATACCGGCATCGGCAACCGCGGCGCTTGCGGCAGAGGAATATGCTCTGACAAGTCCGCCGGTTCCGAGAAGGATACCTCCGAAGTAACGGGTTACCACGACAGCGGCACCGTCGAGTCCGTTTTTGCAAAGGACGTCAAGAACAGGCATTCCCGCACTTCCCTGCGGCTCGCCGTCATCAGAATATCTTTTGAGCGCGCCGCCGCGGAGAACGTATGCAAAGACGTTGTGTCGCGCATCGGCGTGCTTTTTCTTAATGCTCATCACGAAAGCCGCGGCTTCATCCTCGGTATTTACGGGTTTAGCATATCCGATAAATTCCGAACGCCGTTCAACGAGAGTTGCCGTGCCCTCCTTGGCAAGAGTTGTGTAGGTATTCATATTACCTCACCTCCGTCGTAGGCAGAGAGCATGCCTCGGATCTTGGCATCCACGGTTGCGATAACGGTGATGTTTTCCATGCCGTAATCGACGTCCTCGACGCTTGCGTTTTTATAAAGCGTATTAAGTGCGCCCGCTTCGGCATTCGGTATAATGAATTTAACGCGCTTTTTGCCTGCATTTACGAGTGATTCAAGCTGTTCACCGAGTCGGTCGAGCCCGCGGCCGGTCAAAGCGGAAATAAACACCGTCCTTCTCTGCCCGTCCGCGCTTTCCATTGCGGGAAGCGGTATCTCCTCGCGCGCGGGAAGATCGCATTTATTATAGACGATAAGGCAGGGTTTTCCGCCCGCGCCAAGCTCGGCAAGAAGATTTTCCGTAACCTCGAGCTGAGCGGGATGCTCAGGGTCGGATGCGTCAACGATGATCATCAATATATCCGCGCACGCAGCCTCATCAAGAGTCGAGCGGAACGCCTTTATCAGATGGTGCGGAAGACGGCGGATAAAGCCGACGGTGTCGGTAAGAAGCACCGATTCGCCCGAGGGAAGCGAAAACTTTCTTGTAGTCGGGTCAAGGGTAGCAAAAAGCTTGTCCTCGGCAAGTATGCCCGCGCCCGTAAGCGCGTTCAGTAGTGTCGACTTGCCCGCGTTAGTGTAACCTACGATGGCTACCTTAGGCACTCCGCTTCTGTCGCGCGCGGAACGGAGAGTCTTTCTCTGCGTTTCAAGTTCGCGCAGCTCTGCCTCAAGAGCGGCGGCACGGCGCTTGATATGACGTCGATCAGATTCGAGTTTAGTCTCGCCGGGACCTCTTGTACCGATTCCGCCTCCGAGTCTTGAGAGCTGTGTCCCCTTACCGATAAGCCTCGGCGCGGTGTATTTCAGCTGTGCGAGCTCGACCTGAAGCTTACCTTCGGCGGTTGCGGCGTGGAGAGCGAAAATATCAAGTATCAACATCGAGCGGTCGATCACGCGCACGCCGTCAAGCTCGTCCTCGATATTTCTTATCTGCGACGGGGTCAGCTCACAGTCGAAAACAGCGATATCGACCTCATTGTTCTTACAAAGTTCGGCAAGTTCGAGAAGCTTACCGGAACCGATGTACGTGCGGACATCGGGATTCTGGCGTGACTGAACGAGCGTTGCGACAGTCTCGCCGCCCGCGGTATCGAGAAGACGTCGAAGCTCGGCAAGCGAGATCTCGCATTCGCCCTCCGCCATGCCGAAGGAATCCACTCCGACGAGCACGGCTCTGCCCGCAATGATTTTATCTGTGATCTTAAGTTCCAATTAAATCACCTCCGTGAGGATTGTACGAATTAGTATAGAATTAGTATAAAAGAAAAAGTGGGCAAGCATACGCATCACGCGCACTTCTCGCCCACACTTTCTGACAATTATTTGCCCTGGAGTCTCTTGTTGAACTTGTCAACACGTCCGCCGGCATCAACAAACTTCTGCTTGCCGGTAAAGAAGGGATGGCACTTCGAGCAAATTTCAACTCTGATCTCGTTGCCGCCCTTAGGGTTGGTGGAACGAGTGGTTACGGTCTCGCCGCAAGCGCACTTGATGGTAACTTCTTCATACTTGGGATGGAGTCCCTGCTTCACAATAAACACCTCACTTTTAGCATTATTCTGACGGATTTTGCCGTCGGTATTGCAATTACCGTAAAATTATATCACATTTTAATCAAATTTGCAATACCTTTTTGAAATTTTCTCAAAAAAATTTAGATTTTTCCCGCCATTTCGCGGCGAAGGCCCTCTATAATCCGTTTTTCAAGCCTTGATATGTATGATTGTGAGATTCCGAGCAGATCGGCGACCTCCTTTTGAGTCAATTCGGGCTTGCCTGTAAGCCCGTAACGAAGCTCAATGATCTGCCTCTCCCTCGGTGCCAAAGCTGCCACAGCGCGACGGACAAGCATCCTCTCCTCCCTCGCGGCAAACTCCTCGCACACGCTTTCCTCTCCCGTGTCGAGGACGTCGGATAGCAGCAACTCGTTGCCGTCCCAATCGACGTTCAGAGGTTCATCAAGAGACACCTCGCATCGGGTCTGACTATGCTTGCGGATGTACATGAGGATCTCGTTTTCGATGCAGCGCGATGCATACGTTGCAAGTTTGATCCCTTTATCCGAGCGGAAGCTGCCTATCGCCTTGATAAGTCCCATCGTTCCTATAGAGACGAGATCCTCGATGCCGATCCCCGTGCTTTCGAATTTCCTTGCTATATAGACGACGAGGCGGAGATTACGTTCGATCAGTAGCCCGCGGATCTTATCGTCTCCGGGATCAGCTTCAAGCTTTACGATCGCATCGTTTTCTTCTTCCGCAGTAAGAGGAGGCGGCAGAGTATCGGGGCCGTTGACGTAATAGATTCCTTGTCCGAAACCAAGTTTTAATAGCAAGCGCGCGAAGATCAGCCTCGCACGGGTCAAAATTATTGAGCACATATCAAATCTCCTATTGTATAATTCCGGGAGGCAGAAGAACTCTGCTCTCTCCGGCACTTAATTTATAAGCTACGGGCGCGATGAGGATGTCCGTCTCATTTCTTTTGCCCTCACAGATCACGCATACCGAATCGGGAAGGACTGCGCAAATCAAGGATGCTTTGGACGCGATCGCACCCTTTGCGGGGATAAATCGCAATCTTGAAGCATATTCCGCAGGTATCGCGGACGAAAAAGCATTTCCGTTTTGTAAGAATACAGAAAGCTCATCGGGAATAATATCCCTTACGGCTTCAAGCTCGCAGATAGCAACGCTTCTGCCGCTGAGCGGATCGGTGAGCAGATTTCCCGTATCCGTCATCCCTCTTACGCGCGCAGTCTTTGAATCGAAGGTTATTACGATCTCCGCTTGTTTCGTCACAGACAGTCTGCGCATTCTCCGACCTCCGACAAAAGCCGCCGCACCGCCCGCAGCCGCGAGAAGGGCGAAAAGCCAGATGCTGATATCGTCGCCGCTATCTCCCTCAAGTGCGGCAAGACCGGAGCGGTTGAGCATCGTATAGATCGCGGTCATAACTCCGCCGAGAATTGCCGAGACACCCGCAAACAGCGCGCATCTGCCGAGGAAATCACGTATTCGGTCAATTTTATTGTAAGATGCGATCGCACATATAACGAGCATTGAAGCGATGTCGCAAATAATCGTGAGAAACCCGTTTTCGGGCATGAAGAGTGATACAACGCCATATGCTCCGCCGATAGCTGCCGCAATTATGCTCCTGACAACAAACAGCCGTTTTCCCGATATTCTTGCGCATATATAAAAAACAAGGAAATCCATGCTGAAATTTATCAGAAAGAGCACGTCGGCATAGACCGTTTGTCCCATCAATATCACCTCACATCTATTATATTCGATCAGACGGGAAAATTATGTCACAAAGAGTTATAAATTAAAAATGATGCCGCACAAGGCGGCATCAAATTATTGTTTATAGAATCTTTCTGCACTCGATGTAAAATCTCTTATCTGCGGCGTGGCCCATCGAGAAGGTTTTGCGAGGAAGAGTTCCGTCTGCTTCAACTGCGGGGAAAAGATCGCTCTTTGACATTCCTTCAAACACAAATCCAGCACAGGCTTCACGAGCGGCGAGACGGCAAAGAGTGTCTTCGCCGTGTATGTAATCTATGAGGGCGCGCGTATGGGATTTCAGCCATTCGTCAAGGAAATGCTGAAGACTTGCAACGGGGAGAGTGTATTCGGGGTGTTCGATGGTCACCTCTACATTATTGCCTTCTAGTATCATATCAAAGGTCTGCGCGGGGAATCTGCCGTTTTGGCTTGCGGCAAAAGCCTCAAAATCGTCCGCGAGCTCCATAACGTCGACGTTTTCTATCAGCCTGTATATCGGCTCGAAGACAAGGCTTTCCTCGTGGAGGTTACAGATCTCGACCAAAGCATGGCGCGCGGGATGTTTCTTGGCTTCTTCCTCCGTTAGAGTAGCGCGGATCTCCTGCCAGGACGCCTTGGCGGTTGCGAGAGAATGATTTCCGTCACCGACAGCGATCGTGATAGGCGCGCCGCCGTTCTTCTCCGCTCTCTTTATTGCATTGTCGGCAAGTACTTTAAGCGACGCGTTCAGTTCATCAAATTCATCCGCTGAAACAAATGCGGCACTTACGCTTCCGCCGCCCTCGGTAAGGTCGAAGGAATAAGCGTTCATCTCTCTGCCCGCAAAGCGCGAGAGGATGAGATCCTCGGGGTCGTCGACAAGGAGCATTACGTGGGGCATTTCGAGAGGCGCGCCGCGTCTGACGGCAAGTCTCGGTGGAATGCGTTCAACCACAGTCTTTTCGGTGGGACGGATAGGTGACGATGAGCCAACCGAAAAATCGTAATCGTCAAGATCTATCGCACAGACAAGTCCGCGCCGGAGCTTTCCGTCCGACTGAATGCGTTCGAGATAAACAGCAGAACTCTTACGTTCGGTAAGAACACCGCCGCTCAGATAATCTTTCATAGCCGCTTGTATCGGCGGGACCCTTACATCCGATTCGCCGAGCCATACCTCGGGGAGCATCAGATTGAGAGTTGAAGGAGAATCCTTTACGTTCTTTGCCACTCTCTCCCAATACTCGGGTTCGGACGTATACTGATCGCAGGCGACGCAAGCCCATTTCTTGCCGTCAACTGCGGAAAAATCGGGAAGGAGTATATCAGCGGGGTATATTTTCATCATTTTCATCTCCTTTTTGGTATCGTAAAATAATTATACTACATTTTTCGTCCCAATGCAATATTTTTTTAATATTCCTAAGATTTTTTCAAAAAACAGTTGCGCACGCAACCATTTTGTGGTATAATATATGCAAGACAGCAAAAGAAAGGGTGATTGTATGGGACCCGGTTTCGGAGGACCTCCCGGCAGCAGATATGAGTATTCGAAGGTAGAGCGTCCGAAAAACGTCAGGGACGTTTGGCGTTATCTGAAGGAGCTGTTTGGCGGCTTCTTTTACAGACTCGGGTACATCTTCGTACTCGTATGGAGGGCAAGTCCGCTTATCCTCTTCACAATGATATTTATCGCGATCTTTGACGGCGTTATGCCTGTTATAGGCACGATGATATCTTCATCCGTTCTTGACGAGCTTCATCTCGTCATCCGTGAGCGAATACTTGCAGAGGAAGCGGGTATTCCCTTCACCGCATCCTTCTGGGGATCGGCGGTGCTATCGATGCTAATTGTGCTCTTTGCCTACCGCATATGCAACAGAGTAGTGACTCGCATCAGCAACTCCATAATCAAGATTGCGGGCGAAAAGGTAACGAATCAAGTCAAGGTTCAAATCATGCAAAAAGCGAAGACCATCGACCTTGCCTCCTTCGATATTCCCGCATTTTACGAAAAGCTTGAGAACGCCAACCGTGAAGCAGGTCACAGACCTATCCAGACGCTGCAATCTACGTTCTCGATTATTTCGACGGTCATTCAGCTGATAAGCTACGTGATCATTCTTGCCAAAATACCGAACATGTGGTGGATGCCGCTCGGAGTCGTACTTATTTCGGTGCCCTCTGCAGTCATTTCCTTTATTTACAGAAGGAAGCATTTCCAGTACGTTCGCTGGCGTTCGAAAGATCGCAGACAGCTTTCCTATTATTCGGGACTTCTCGTAAACAAAGATCTTGTCAAGGAGATCAGGATTTTCGATCTTGCAGATACCTTTATCGACAGGTACAACAGAGTCTTCAAAAAATACTACGCGGGTCTGCGCAAGCTGATAATCGAAGAGAGCGTGTGGCTTATTCTGATAGCGATCATTTCCGCCGTCGTCAACTGCATCTTTTACGCGATAATCGCATTCGGTGTATTCGTCGGCAGATTCACGATCGGTGATTACAACCTTTACACCAGCTCGCTTAGCTCGATCGCAAATTGCGTTACGACGTTTATCAACACCTCGGCTTCGGTCTACGAGGGCACCCTCTTTATTGATAATCTTATCGCCTTCATGAAGGAAAAGCCGACGATCGTTTGCACCGCCGAGATTCCCGAAAAGATCATCAAAGACGTGCCCCACACCATCGTCTTTGAAAACGTTTCATTCGCCTATCCCGGAACCGAGAGAAAGGTTATAAAGAATCTTTCAACCACGTTCCGTCCGGGAGAGACGGTGGTACTTGTCGGACTCAACGGTGCGGGCAAGACCACGCTCGTAAAGCTTCTTACTCGTCTTTACGATCCAACAGAGGGAAGGATCCTTCTTGACGGCAAGGATCTGAAAGAATACGACGTCCGCGAGCTTTACGATCTTTTCGGAATCATATTCCAGGACTTCGGAAAATACGCGGTAACAGCCGCTGAAAACATTGCATTCGGCGACGTTCATCTGGGCGAGAACCGCGAAAAAGTGGAAGATTGCGCCCGTCAGGCAAACGCCGAGGACTATATCTCAAGGCTTCCGGAAGGATATGACACTCCTCTTATGCGCATATTTGAGAAAGAAGGAATCGAGCTTTCGGGAGGACAATGGCAGAAGCTTGCTATTGCGAGAGCATTTTACCGCGATTCCGAGATCATGATCCTCGACGAGCCCACGGCGTCGCTCGATCCGATGGCTGAGCAGGAGATATTCAACCAGTTCGATCACCTCCGCGAGGGCAAGACCACGATATTCGTATCGCACAGGCTTTCATCCGCGGTTATCGCATCCAAAATTCTCGTTCTTGAATACGGAGAGCTGATCGAAGAGGGCAACCACCACGAGCTCATGGCAAACCGCGGCAAGTACTACGACCTCTTTACCGCTCAGGCAAAGCGTTACCTTGAGGGCGGTAAGGACGTTGAGCTTGAAGACAGACCGCACAGACGCAAGCAGGATGGCGAAGGCGACAGCCCGATGAGGAGGCGCCCGCGCTTGGAGTAAGCGGATAGTGACAAGTGGCTAATTGCCGGTGAACAGTAAATTTCCTCGCTTTGCTCGGAAATTATTCCTATTCCTAATTTTAACCCCCAATATTCAATCAGATAGTTTAGCATCAAAATAAAATAATCTCGGATATTAAGAAGTTAAATCTTCAAAATATCCGAGATTATTCTTTTTATTCATTTTATTATTGTATTGTAAGATTCTTTATCAGTAGAGTGACAAGAATAATCCGAACCAGCCCGTAAGCCTTACTTTTTGATGCTTTTGGGCTTGTCGTCCTAGCAAGGTTGATACCTTGCGTCGTTCTCCGCACCCAAAATCATCTAAAAATTAAGGCTTGCGGGTCGGAGATTTTTTGGCTGACAAATATTTGTCAGCGGCAGGAAAATGCCGAAGATTGTATATTAATACTATCAAGGTGTTTGACGAACCGATGGCGAATATTTGTCGCCAAAAAACTAGTTCGGATCATTCTTGTCACTCTACAGTACAAGATTATAAATTTGTAATTTTCGCTTCTGCGAAAATTTTTCTTCCGCTAGTCACTATTATACCGTCATCGACCAACATATTTCCAATATTTTGCCTCTTCTCAAACCGTCCTCGGTATGTTATAATATACATGCATATATGCGACACAGCGCAAAAAGGGGGAATGTGAAATCTTGCTCGGATATGCAAATCGCTAATCCGACGGAAAGAAGGAAGACAATATGAAGAAAAGAATCATTTCATTTATTTTATCGGCTGTAACGGTCGTCTCGCTCATGGCTTATCCTCTCGGCGCAAGCGCAGCGTCGGTCAATTCGCGTGCGGGACGAGTGTCAACTGCAAGCAGCGCGCTTAACGTAAGACGCTCGGCGTCAGCCTCGTCTGAAGTTCTCTCCTCTCTTTACAGAGGAAGCTATCTGACTCTGATGTGGAAGTCGGGCGATTGGTGGTATGTGGAATTTGACGATGGAAAGTACGGCTATTGCCATTCCGACTACATACAAACCGTTAGTGCAACTGCCAAGACAGTAAAGACTGCAGGCGGAAATCTTAACGTCCGAAGCGGCGCGGGGACTTCTTATTCAAGAATAGGAAGTCTCCCGAACGGCGAGGTCGTTTTGGTTTTATGGACAAGCGGTGATTGGAGCCGTATTCTATATAACGGCACCAAGCTCGGTTACGTTAACTCAAGCTATTTGAAAAGCACGGGTACTTATCCCGCCGTCTCACTATCGGTTCCGCATTATATGCAGACAGATAAGAGATGGGCAAGCGTCACTCTCGGCAGTTCCGGAAAAACCATCTACCGGGTAGGCTGCACTACGACCTCTATTGCAATGATAGAGACGTATCGCACGGGAAAAACAATATATCCTGATGCAATGTCAAAGAAGCTTAAGTACACTTCATCCGGCAACGTCTATTGGCCAAGCGACTATACCGCAGTATATAGCAGCTCGGGTTACCTTGCAAAGATCTACGAACAGCTGCGCGCAGGCAAGCCTGTTCTCTTCGGTGCGAAAACATCGTCGGGCGGTCAGCATTGGGTGGTTATTACGGGTTATAAGGGAGGGTCGTCACTTACAACCTCCGGCTTTACCATCAATGACCCCGCGGATTCTTCAAGAGGTACGCTTGCAGATCTTTACGCCGATTATCCCTATTTTTACAAATTCTTTTATTACAACGACTGATAATACTGTTAGTTTGCAAAAAATGATCTCTGAATAATAACTTATTACTGTAAAAAATACAGAAATTTCAAAAATCAGACAGAATTTTTACATTTCTCTGTTGACAGAATCGAAAAAATCTGTATAATATTATAGTATAATGTAAAACAAACGAGATCGGAGCAATCAAATGAGTATCAAGGTTGTAAAATTCGGCGGTTCGTCTCTTGCGGACGCCGACAAATTCAGAAGAGTAGCCGAAATCATTGCGGCGGATCCCGACAGACGCTACGTTGTGCCATCAGCACCGGGAAAACGCTTCTCGGACGACATAAAGATCACCGATATGCTTTATCAGTGCTACAGTCTTGCCAGAGATGCGTCTACAAAGGAAGAATTTGAAACCTGCTACAGCAACATCTGCGCCCGCTTCCAGGGTATCATTACGGACCTCGGTCTCGACTTTGATATCAGCGGCGAGTTGAATTATATCAAAAATGCCATACTCGGCCGCGCCGGACGCGATTTCGCGGCAAGCCGTGGCGAATATCTCTCGGGACTCATCCTCGCAAAGTTCATCGGCTTTGATTTTATCGACGCCGAGAACGTCATCCTCTTTAAGGATAACGGAAGCTTTGACGCGGATAAGACCCACGAGGTACTTACAGCAGAGCTTGCACGCCACGAGCACGCGATCATACCCGGCTTCTACGGCCTTATGCCCAACGGCACGGTCAAGACATTCTCCCGAGGCGGATCTGATATAACAGGCTCTATAGTCGCTCGTGCGGCGGGCGCTGACCTTTATGAAAACTGGACCGACGTTTCCGGCTTCATGATGGCTGACCCGAGAATTATTGATAATCCCCGCGCGATCGAGACCGTTACCTACCGTGAGCTCCGCGAGCTTTCCTATATGGGCGCTACGGTTCTTCACGAGGACGCTATCTTCCCCGTAAGGATCGCAGGGATCCCGATCAATATCAGAAACACCATGCGCCCCGGTGACGACGGTACAATGATCGTTGCCTCGGCTTCGGATTACGATAACAAGCACATAATCACCGGTATCGCGGGCAGACGCGGATTCTCGGTATTCACCGTTGAGGACGATCTGATGAACTCGCAGATCGGTTACGGCCGCCGTATGCTCGAGGTCTTCGAGGAAAACGGAATCGCCTTCGAGCATATGCCCACAGGCATCGACACGATGAGCGTTATCGTTGCGACCTCGGATATTGATCCCATCCGCGACAAGATCATCGCATCGCTGAACCGCACTCTCAAGCCCGACAGCGTTACAGTTGACGACGGACTTGCGCTCATCGCGGTCGTTGGACGCGGTATGATCAAGGCAAAGGGTACGGCTGCGAGAGTCTTCTCTGCGGTATCAAACGCAGAAGTCAACATCCGAATGATCGATCAAGGCTCCTCCGAGCTCAACATCATCCTCGGCGTTGAGGAACGCGATTTTGAGGTCACCGTAAAGGCGATCTACGACGAATTTGTTAATGACTAATATAAAAGCCGTCTCGACAGAGGCGGCTTTTCAAATTCAAAATTCAAAATGCAAAATGCAAAATGAAACTGACAATTACATTTATTGCTTCTGTATATTGTAAACACGAAATACAAAGAATATACTTTAAACAACGATATATACTTACTAATTTGCGTTTTGCATTTAGCATTTTGCATTCAGCAAACAAAAGACTGCCTACCTTTTGGGATAGACAGTCTTTTTTCTATCATTTAATCAACTTTTTAACTGCTAATGCGCACCAGCCGTTATCCTCGATCGATTCGACGATATAAAGTCCTGCTGCCTCGAGGGCATCGGTGACCTCCTCTGCTCTCTCGGTAATGATTCCCGAGGCGAGGAGAGTTGACGTATCCTTCATAAACTTTCCGACGTCGGGTGCCATGCGGATGATGATATCCGCGACGATATTCGCGCAGATAACGTCATACTGCTCTGCTTTGACGCCTGCGAGAAGATCGGATTCAGCACACTCGATCTCGCATCCGTTTTCGATCGCATTCTCTGCGGCAACCTCGACGGCAATTGGGTCGATATCGTATGCTCGGCAGAGTCCTGCTCCATACTTTGCGGCGCAGATAGCAAGGATTCCGCTTCCGCATCCGACGTCAAGCACGGTGCATCCGTCTGTGATGCAGTTTTCGAGCATCTGAATGATACCGCGAGTTGTCTCGTGCGAGCCTGTTCCAAATGCCATTCCGGGGTCCATTCTGACAACGATCTCGCCTTCTTCGGGCTCGTATTCTTCCCACTTGGGGACGATGACGGTGCGGTTTCCGATATGGAGAGGCTTATAATACTGCTTCCAAGTATTGACCCAGCTTTCCTCGTTTACGTCGCGGACGTCAACTGTAGCCTCGATAGCCTCTGCGGCAAGCTTTTCACGGATAAAAGCAAGAGTTTCGTCGCAATTTTCATCTGCGGGAAGGAAGAGAGAAACGCTTGAAACCGTCTTATCGGCATTGAGAAGTGCCTCGTCAACAAGCTCGCCGTAGCGGTTGTTGATCTGGAAATCGCTCATATCCTCGATCATGAGGTTGGGATCTATCATAGACATGATCGCAACGACGCGATCGAGCACGTTGACCTTAACGGTGACTCTGATCTGTGTCCAATCCGAATATTCGTATGCCATAGCTTAGTCCTCGTTTTTCTTATTCTTTCTGAAAAATCTCTGCTTTTTCCCGTAGTTCGATTCACCGCAAGCCTCGGCGAACTGACGCATCAGCTCACGCTGCTTCGAATTAAGCCCCTTGGGAGTCTCTACAACGACGGTGAAAATGAGATCGCCTCTGCGGTCGGGATTCTCAAGTCGGCATGTTCCGCATCCGCGGAGGGTGAAAGAAGTACCCGTCTGGGTTCCCTCGGGGATTGTGTACTTCTTCGAGCCCTCGAGGGTGGGTACGTCGATCTCGGCGCCGAGGGTAGCCTCCGCGACCGTGATCGGTACGTCACAGTAAATATCATATCCGCGGCGGTCAAAGAGAGGATGATTTCTCACTCTGATCTCAACGATGAGGTCGCCTGCAGGTCCGCCGTTTGCGCCGTCGTTACCCATACCTCTGATCGCAATGCGTCCGCCGTTATCGATTCCCGCGGGAACCGTTACCGTGATCTTTTTCTGCTGCTTGGTCATGCCGTTACCGCGGCACTTTGAGCAGGGCTCCTTAATGATCTTACCAGTTCCGCGGCAAGCCTCGCAGGTTGTCGTACTCTGGAATGACATACCGCCGAGTCTCTGCATTACTCTGCGCTGTCCCGTACCGCCGCAAGTCTGGCAAGTCTCGGTCTTTCCGTCCTTAGAGCCGCTTCCGTTACATTCGGCACATCTTGCGATTCTCGAGAACTCCATTTCCTTCTTGACACCGAAAGCCGCTTCCTCGAAGGTTACGTTCACGGCATAGCCGATATCCTCTCCTCTGCGGGGAGCATTCTTTCTTCTCTGCGAAGATCCGCCGAAGCCGCCAAAGCCGAACATGCTTCCAAAAATATCGCCAAGGTCGATGTCGCCCATATCAAATCCGCCCGCGCCTGCGCCGCCGTTTTCAAACGCCGCATGACCGTAATTATCGTATGCAGATTTCTTTTCCGAGTCGGAAAGGATAGCATACGCCTCGTTTACTTCCTTGAACTTAGCCTCAGCCTCGCTGTCCCCGGGGTTCATATCAGGGTGATATTTCTTTGCAAGCTTTCTGTAAGCCTTTTTTATAGTATCTTCATCGGCACCGCGGTCTACACCGAGCACCTCATAATAATCTCTTTTAGCCATAAGTCTGCCTTTTTGATGTATTTATATACTGCTTTGTGGGAAGAGCGATTTTTTCGCCCTTCCCACGGTATTTCAATTATTATTTGTCGGAGTTGTCCTCGAAATCGGCATTGTAGTAGCCGTCGCCACCCATATTGCCGTTGTCTCCGCCCATATCGGGACCGCCTTGCGCGCCGCCCTGAGCCGCATAAAGCTTCTCGGAGAGCTTGCCGAACGCCTGCTGGAGAGCCTCGGTATCAGCCTTGATCTGCTCGGTGTTGCCGTCCTTTACGGTGTTCTTGAGCTTCTCGATAGCGTCCTTAACGGGAGCTGTGTCGGACTCGGATACCTTGTCGCCGATCTCGCCGAGAGTCTTTTCGGACTGGAAGATGAGATTTTCAGCGTAGTTCTTGGTCTCTACGGCTTCCTTCTGCTTCTTGTCCTCGTCAGCGAACTTCTCAGCCTCTGCTACTGCGCGGTCGATGTCTTCCTGGCTCATATTGGTGGAGCTGGTGATGGTGATGTGCTGCTCTCTGCCGGTGCCCTTGTCCTTAGCTGTTACGTTAACGATACCGTTAGCGTCGATATCGAAGGTTACCTCGATCTGGGGTACTCCGCGGGGTGCGGGAGGAATACCGTCGAGAATGAAGCGTCCGAGTGTGGTGTTACCCGATGCCATCTGACGCTCGCCCTGAAGAATGTGGATCTCAACCTGAGTCTGATTGTTGTCAGCGGTGGAGTAGACCTGGCTCTTCTTTACGGGGATTGTGGTGTTTCTGTCGATGATCTTATTGAAAACGCCGCCGAGAGTCTCGATACCGAGGGACAGAGGAGTTACGTCAAGAAGGAGAAGATCCTTGACGTCTCCGCCGAGAACGCCGCCCTGGATAGCCGCGCCGATTGCTACGCACTCATCGGGGTTGATGCCCTTGAAGGGTTCCTTGCCGATAAAGTTCTTTACAGCTTCCTGAACTGCGGGAATTCTGGTTGAACCGCCGACGAGGAGAACCTTGTCGATCTGTGCGGGACGGAGACCTGCGTCGGAAAGAACCTGCTTTGTGGGGTTCATGGTCGCGTCAACGAGGTCAGCGGTGAGCTCATTGAACTTTGCACGAGTGAGAGTTGCGGTGAAATGGAGAGGACCTGCCGCGGTTGCGGTAAGGAAGGGGAGGTTGATCTCGGTTGAGGTCATACCCGAGAGCTCGATCTTTGCCTTCTCTGCAGCTTCCTTGAGTCTCTGACCGACCATCTTGTCGCCGCGAAGGTCAACGCCGTTTTCTTTCTTAAATTCATTGATCATCCAGTCGATGATTCTCTGGTCGAAATCGTCTCCGCCGAGTCTGTTGTTACCAGCGGTAGCAAGAACCTCGAAAACGCCGTCAGAGATCTCGAGGAGGGATACGTCGAATGTACCGCCGCCGAGGTCGAAGACCATGATCTTCTGATCGTTTTCCTTATCCATACCGTAAGCAAGTGCAGCGGCTGTGGGCTCGTTGATGATACGAAGAACCTCAAGACCTGCAATCTTTCCGGCGTCCTTGGTTGCCTGACGCTGTGCGTCGGTGAAGTATGCGGGAACTGTGATAACAGCCTGGTTTACGCTCTGTCCGAGGTAAGCCTCCGCGTCAGCCTTCATCTTCTGAAGGATCATTGCGGAGATCTCCTGGGGAGTATAGCCCTTGCCGTTAATGTTCACGCGTCTGTCGGTACCCATATCTCTCTTGATGGAAGAGATTGTGAGGTCGGGGTTGGTGATAGCCTGACGCTTTGCAACCTGACCTACGAGACGCTCGCCGTCCTTCTTGAAGGCTACGACGGAGGGAGTTGTTCTTGCACCCTCGGGATTGGGAATTACAACGGGCTCGCCACCCTCAAAAACTGCTACACAAGAATTTGTAGTACCAAGGTCAATGCCTATGATCTTTGCCATAATAATTTTTCCTCCAAATATATTTCTTATAGAATTTCAAAATTAGTTTGCGACCTTTACGACCGCGTATCTGATGACCTTATCGCCTCTGGTGTATCCCTTCTGGAGCACCTCAACGATCTCGCTCTCGCCGTAATTCTCGTCATCAACATGAAGAACGGCATAGTGACGCTCGGGGTCGAAGGTCTCGCCCAGAGCCTTGATCTCCTCTATACCGAGCTTAGCGAGTCCTTCTTCAAAGCTCTTGAGGATGAGCGCGAGTCCGTCGGCAAGTGCCTTGGGATCCTCGCATCCCACAGCGCGTCCGAGATTGTCAAGAACGGGAAGCAGGGCGTTTATTGCGTCGGCGTAAGCATCCGAATATACGCTCTCTCTTTCCTTCTGCGAACGGCGGCGGAAGTTATCGTACTCGGCAGCAAGACGGAGATATTTATCGTCGCGATCTGCAACCGAAGCCTCGAGCTCTGTGATCTTTGCTTCAAGCTCGCGGGTCTTTTTATTTTTCTTTTCCTTCTTTGTTTCAGCCTCGGGGGTCTCGGTCTTCTCTTCCTCGGTTGCGGGAGTTTCTGCCTTGACTTCTTCTTCGGTGTCAGGAATCTTCTTTTCTTCAGCTTGGGTCATTGTTTCCATCCTTTATATCAATTTCTTTTGTTACGTTATTTTTCTTGCCGGGAGGCGCGAGCGCAGAATATTCATCCATTATCTCGCCGACAGAACCGCAGAGCCGCTCGATGGTCTCGAGAACCTTTGCATAATCCATTCGGAGCGGTCCGAGGACTCCGATAACTCCGAGCGTTTTTCCATCCCTTACTATCGGCTTAAATACAATCGCAGAGTTGTTCATTACCTTGACAGACGATTCCGATCCGATAAGGACCGAGATATCATCATTTTGCTTCTCGGAAACGAGCTTTAAGATCTCGTCCTTCTGCTCAAGAGTTCCGAGGAGGTCGCCGAGCTGCTCGGGGCTTTCGTAATCACGGTATTGAAGCAGATTTCCGATACCGGTCAGCTGAAGCTCTCCTCCGTCATTTTCCGTGAGGGTGGTGTATATCGTCTTTATAATAGGGGCAACAAGTTCCGCGTCTGCGCCCATCTCCTCCTCGAGCCTCAGCATGACAGACATGTTGAGCGCGTCAGCCGGAAGATTAACTACAGTCTCGTTAAGAATCGCGGCAAGTTGCGCAACAACACTTTGCGACTTGGGCGAGGTCATTCTGATATGCTTTGAAATAACGTTTCCCGAGGCATTTATCATGATGAGTACGAAATTGTATTCATCTATATAAGCCGTCTCAAATCTCGTTATGACCGCAGAGGATCTGCCGGGCTTGACTGCAAGACCTGTATAGTTCGTCATTGCGGAAGCAAGCTTCGAGGCTGTCAGCAGGATCTGATCGAGCTCAGCCGTCTTGCTTTTGAGTATGCGATCGATCTGTGCGATCTCGTTTTTGGTCATAGCATAGTGCTCTATCAGCTGATCAACGTAAAATCTGTATCCAAGCTGCGAGGGGACTCTGCCCGCCGAGGTATGCGGCTGTTCGAGATAACCGAGCTCCTCAAGCTCCGCCATCTCGTTTCTGATGGTTGCGGAGGAGCAGCTTATGCCGGGCAGCTGCATAAGCGACTTTGAACCGATCGGCTCGCCAAGCTCGATATGAGATTCAACGATAGCCTTGAGTATCTGCTTTTTTCTGTTGCTAAGCTCACTTCCGTACATTTCTTTCTCCTTTCGCAAAAAGGAACGACACCGTTTGCGGCGCGCTCTTTAGCACTCTTTTATCTTGAGTGCTAACTCACGCTAATAATATACCACAAACGATGCCGTTTTTTTACTCTTTTGTTTTGATTTTTTGTGAATTATTTGTGAATATTGGCAGATAGAGTGCTAATCTGCAAGTAAATTGTCTTTTTAGTTCTCGATTGCCCAATATTCGATGGCAGTCACGCCATTCTCCGAAAATCTGAAGCGGAGCTCGGTCTTTCCCTTGGTGTAAATTGTATTGCCGTTCTCCTCGGTGAAGGAACTTCCGTAAGCCGCTATAACCTCATCACGTGTCGAACCGAGCATGATCCCCTCGGGGGTCGTAACAGAGTCATCCGTAAAGCAGACATTGAGAACGTAGTCAACGCCGTCAACGGGATAGGTGCGAAGCTTGAAGCCGGGATAGGTATAGTCCTTATCAAGACCCTGGTAATAGCAGCTGTTACTTTCCTCGTAAGAAGTCGGTTCGCCGATACCGCTTAACACCTCGGACATTTTTGTATGGGGGATAACGTTTGTGCTTTTGTAGACGAAGGCATAGGCATTGGTTTGCGAAGAACCTGTAGTTACTTCGTCGCTTTCGTCGGGCAGAACTATATCGCCGCCTCCTCCGCATGATGCAAAGCATACCGCGATCAGTAAAATAGACAGAATGGTAGATAATATTTTAATTGATCTCATGTTGTTTCCTTTCGTCAGTCAAAATACTTGGAGGGTATCTCAAGCGTCACCATTTGCCACTTGGAGACCTCCGGGAATTTCTCGACATCATAAGTGTAATAATTTTCAAGCTTGTAATCATCGTTTCGCCACTTAGTGTAAGCCTCAATCTGTGCGTCCGTCATAAGATAGGTCGCCTGATTAAAGGGAGAACGCTGCGGAGTGGCATCGAAATGATACCAACGTGGAGCTTCAGCCGTGCCGATATTCACGAGTACCCAAAAATGAGTTCCCGTTCCTTCGATCTTTGCGGATTCCGCTCTTTCTACGATAAGGACATCAAAGCCAAGATATTTAAGAAGCGCATAAGAAGTGGCACAGTAAGTAAAGCAGTCGCCCTTAAATCCGCCGTCAAGCGCGACGTAAGCCTCCTGTCTCCAGTCGATATGGGAAGACGTATTGCTGTACTTCATATTATCATACACGTATCTGAAAACGGCATATACCTTTTCCTCAGCGGACATCTTATTCGTTACGCCGAGATCCTTCTCGCGTTTTTTGATAACGTCCATGAGCATGTCCTCTGTCACGCTACCATCATGAACCGTAAGTTTGACCTTGCGGCGTGTCTCGTTGCCTGCTTCATCCTTTGCAACGATCTCGACAGTATAAACCCCGGGAACATCGAGATTTGCGCCCGCTGTATCGAGTGAAAGCTCAAATTTTCCGCTGTCGTCACTCGCTTCAACACCCGCACGCCATATGATCGTCGCGCCGGTATCGACCTCGAGCTCTGCGGGAGCCTTCAGTATCTCGGGAGGAGTCGTGTCATTCATTACGGTGAAATAGGTAGGATAAGAGGTCGAATTTCCGTACTCATCACTCAGAATGATAATTACGTCGATTTTTCCCGAAACCTTAGGATCGGGTTCAGTCTCATACTTGACGGTAACGCGGCTCATGTCAACAATACCCGTAACAAACTCGGAAGCCTCGGGGATCCTGTTGAAGCATACCTGCGGGGAGACCGTAGCGACCGGCGCAATGCTGTCTGCAATTTCGAGCACAACGTCAAACACGTTGCCGTTTGCCGAGACCTGAAGCATATATATGCCCGCTGTATTTGAGCTTATGGAAGAAATATCCGAAAGGTATTCACCGACTCCGGGTTTGCCTGTAAACACGTCTGCCTCGGGAATTGGATCGCCAAGCTCGGAGACATATCGTGTATAAAGCAAGCCCTCTGTCGATACAACGTCAAGCACGAAAGTATACTCGGTTTTATTACCGCCTCCGTCCTCAAGGATAACGGTAACCTCTCGCTTTCCGAGGCTTGAGGTATCGGGACGGTTTTTGAAGCTTACATTTACAGCGGTAGCGTCCTTGATATCAGAAACGCAGTTTATCGCCTCGAGGCTGCTTCCCTGCCAAACGGAAATATTGCGAACATTGCCAACGGGCGGCTTTGTATCAACAACCACAAGCTTAGTTGTACACTCTTTACCGTCAACGACAAGCCTGATGCTGTATTCTCCGACAGCAGAAAGATCATATTCAACGCCTTCGGCAAAAATTGCATTATGACTTTTGTCGATAAGGAAATCATTTGCTTCAATAGTTTTTCTTCCCGCCTCGACCGTCACGCTTCTCGCCACGTAATTCGGTCTTACAAACAAGTTTACGCAAAGAAGCGCAATTACTATACATAATATTAATGCAAGAAGCACTATTGCAATTAATATCGGTTTCGCACTCTTTTGCTCGCGTGCCGGAGTTCTGCTCTCCTCCTGAGTTTCATAACTGCTTCTGTATTCTCTATAATCCATATATTAAACCCTAATTCCGTCTTTTTATTATAATCTATTATATTATACCACTTAAACCCATTCAATCAATTACCAAATGATAAATAAAAAATAAACAATAAAAGCGATCGGACATAAGTCAGATCGCTTTTATAAGATCAACCCATTTTCTCGATAAGCTGAGTGCCGCCGAGAATATGGAAATGCAGATGCTTTACCGACTGGCAAGCATCGGCGCCGCAGTTTGTGATCACACGGTAACCGCCGCCGAGATTCTCGCTCTTGGCGATCTCGGGTATCTTTTCGAATATCTTTGCGACGTATACGCTGTTTTCCGCATTGATCTCATCAACGGACGAGATGTGAACCTTCGGCACCAGGAGAATATGTACGGGAGCTTGAGGATTAATATCACGGAAAGCATAAACGTATTCGTCCTCATAAACCTTTGACGACGGAATGTTACCCTTGATGATCTCGCAGAATAGGCAATTCATTTTAATTAATTAGTCGATCCACCAGATCTTGCCGTTCAGGAGAATGCAGATAAGGTCTACAAGCCACATGAAGGGAGCGCAGCAGATGAGAACGATAGCGAGAATTACGCCAACCCAATTCTGCTTCTGAAAGCTGAGGCAGAGACGATAGATTTCCCAGATGATAGCAACAGCGGGGAGACAAAGGATGAGCTTGACTAACTTAGGAAGATTGTCAATTGCTTTAATAAGCGATTCCATTTTAAATACCTCTTTCATTAATTTAGGTACTTAAAGTATAGCACACAGATACTGAAAAGTCAATAGTTTTGACCGAATATTTCCGATTTTTTTGTATGAAAAAACAGGCAAATCACTTGGGACTTGCCTGTATCTTTCATTGAGAAAAGCTTATTTATACTTTCTCTTTCTTGCTGCTTCAGACTTCTTCTTGCGCTTTACGCTGGGCTTTTCATAGTGCTCTCTCTTACGGAGCTCTGCGAGTACACCGGAGCGTGCACACTGCTTCTTGAAGCGACGAAGAGCGTTATCAAGAGATTCGCCTTCTCTGAGCTTAACTTCTGCCATTTTTATTTCCCTCCCCTCGCTAACAAAGAAATTAACGGAAATATTATACACCAATTTGGGGCAAATGTCAATAGATTTTCGTAATTTTCTTACATTCTTTTTCTATTTTTGCCCCAAATTGAGCACATAATTCTTATTTTACTACGATATTAACGATCTTATTGGGAACTGCGATCTCCTTGATGACGGTCTTGCCCTCGATCGCGGCAGCGATTCTCTCGTCAGCCTTTGCGATGGCAATTGCCTCATCCTTCGGGCAGTTGATGGGAAGCACGACGGTTGCGCGGACCTTACCGTTGATCTGTACTGCAACCTCGATGGATGCGTCAACAGTCTTTGCCTCGTCGTAGCTCGGCCACTTAGCAAGCGAAAGCAGACCCTTGCCGCCGAGAACTTCGTTGATCTCCTCGCAGAGGTGAGGAGCGAAGGGGCAAAGGAGCGTTGCATAGGTAAGAAGCTCGTCACGTGTGAGGCTTCCGCAATCGTAGATCTTGTTGAGAAGCTCCATCATAGCCGCAATAGCGGTATTGAACTTCATAGCCTCGATGTCCTCGGTGACCTTCTTGATCGTCTTGTGGAAGGGTACCTCGAGAGCCGAGGTTACTCCGTTGCCCTTTGCAATATCGCAAAGATCGGCAACTCTGTCAAGGAATCTCTTGCATCCGCGTACGCTGCTCTCGTTCCAGGGAGCTGCTGCGCCGTAGTCACCCATAAAGAGGACGTAGGTGCGGAGAACGTCTGCGCCGTAGGTGTCGATAACGTCGTTGGGGTCAACGCCGTTGCCGCGGGATTTACTCATCTTCTCACCGTCCGCGCCGAGAATAAGTCCCTGTGCGGTTCTCTTCGCGTAGGGCTCTGCGGTAGGTACTGCGCCGATGTCATAGAGGAAGTGATGCCAGAATCTTGAATAGATCATATGGCGGGTTACGTGCTCCATACCGCCGTTGTACCAGTCGACGGGGAGCCAATAATCAAGCTTTGTGGGATCCGCGAGTGTATCCTCATTGTGCGGATCGATATAGCGGAGATAGTACCAGGACGAGCCTGCCCACTGAGGCATTGTGTCGGTCTCTCTCTTTGCCGCCGCGCCGCACTTGGGGCAGGTGCAATTAACAAATTCATCGATTCTCGCAAGAGGCGATTCGCCGCCAACACCAGGCGCGAACTCCTCCATAGGAGGCAGGCGGAGAGGAAGCTCCTCGTAGGGTACGGGAACCATTCCGCAATGCGGGCAATGTACGATCGGGATGGGCTCGCCCCAGTATCTCTGGCGGTTGAACGCCCAATCCTTCATTTTGTACTGTACGCCGCCCTCGCCGACTCCGAGCTTCTTCAGTTCCTCGGTCGCGCGCTTGATGGCTTCAGACTTGACGGAGATTCCGTTGAGGAAGCCCGAGTTGACCATTTCGCCGTCGCCTGCGTATGCTTCCTTCTCGATATCACCGCCCTTGATGACTTCGATGATGTCAATACCGAACTTGCGAGCGAACTCCCAGTCGCGGCTGTCGTGTGCGGGAACAGCCATGATCGCGCCTGTTCCGTAGCCCATCATTACGTAGTCTGCAATATAGATCGGGATATTCTTGCCGGTGATGGGATTGATACCCGAGATGCCGTCGAGGCAAACACCGGTCTTATCCTTAACGAGCTGTGTACGCTCAAACTCGGTCTTCTTCGCGCATTCCTCGCGGTATGCGAGAACGGCATCCATATTCTTGATCTTATCCGAATACTTGTCGATAAGAGGATGCTCGGGCGCGATGACCATGAATGTCACACCGAAGATCGTATCGGGTCTTGTAGTATAAACGCGGAGCTTTTCGTCAACCTCTGCTATCGAGAAATTGATGAACGCACCCTCGGAACGACCGATCCAGTTGACCTGCTGCTGCTTGATGTTGGGCAGATAGTCAACGTCACCAAGTCCGTTCAGAAGCTTATCTGCATACTCAGTGATGCGGAGGTACCATACGTCCTTGGACTTCTGGATGATATCCGAATGACAGATATCGCATTTGCCGCCCTGCGAGTCCTCGTTCGAGAGAACGACCTTACAGTTGGGGCAGTAGTTTACGAGCGCGGTATCGCGGAACGCGAGACCGTTTTCGAACATCTTGAGGAAGATCCACTGTGTCCAGCGGTAGTAGTCCTCATCGGTGGTATCAACAACGCGATCCCAATCGAGAGCAAAACCTACGCGGCGGAGCTGATTTGTGAACTTCGCAATATTGTTATCTGTAACGATTCTGGGATGAACGCCCGTCTTTACAGCGGTGTTTTCCGTGGGCAGACCGAAAGCGTCAAAGCCCATCGGGAAGAGGACGTTGTAGCCGTCCATTCTTCTCTTTCTTGAGACTACCTCAAGGCCGGAATATGCCTTGATGTGTCCGACGTGCATACCCGATCCGCTCGGATAGGGGAATTCAACGAGAGCGTAGAACTTCGGCTTTTCGCTTCCCTTCTCGCCGGGATCAGCCGCGTGGAACGCCTTTTCCTCATCCCAGCGCGCTTGCCATTTCTTTTCAAAATCTCTGAAATTGTTTCTCATGATATGTGCTCCTTGAATTAGGAATTGATTTTAGTCTTCTACTTTGATCTGTTCGGTATCCGAATAGAGCTTATCGAGGTTATAAAACTCGCGCATCTCACGGCTGAAGATATGAACGATAACTCTGCCGTAGTCCATGACCATCCAGGAGTTATCAGAGCCTCTGCCTTCAACGCGGTCCGCCTTGATCTCGATCTTCTCAAGCTGATACTCTACCTCGTCGGTAAGAGCTTTTACGTGAGTGTTGGACTGAGCTGTGCAAAGCACGAAATAGTCGGTAAGGTCGATCTTATCGCCGACGCGCATTACAGCGATGTCTTCGCCGTTCTTGTGGTCAAGTACCTTGTAGACTGCCTTTGCGAGCGAGAGAGAATTCTCGAAGCCCTGCTCGTCCTTTTCAACGGTTACGGAGAACTGATTGTTTTCCATCTTTGTTTTCCTTTCTATATTCAGAAATAATTTTTGTGTTTAGCCCTCAACGGGTTTCGGAGGGAGCATTGAGTATTTATATATTCGGAGGAAATCATCATCCTCTTCCTTACAAAGTATAAGGGATGGATCGAAGATCGCATCGGTTATATCATTTTCATATACGTTAAAATAAGTGTTGATTGCCTCGAGGGTTCCGCCTCTCGAAAGAACGTAATACCACGCCTCTGGGTTGGTTTTATGGAGCTGAAAGCCGGGTGCTGTCAGCATTGTCAGCTTTCGCTCGGCCGCCGCGAAGAATTTGCCCGCGAAATACGCAGCGTCTTCGATGGTCAGATCTGTTTCAATCATCGGCAGAATACCGCGTGCCAAAGACACTGCCTGCGCGAGATTCATCTCGTTTATGACCTTTTTGAAAAGAGAGGACATGAATTGCTTTTGCGCATCTATCCTTCCGAGATCACCGTCGGCGTAATCCGAGCGAAAACGAATGAAATCTGTTGCCTTTTTGCCGTCAAGCACTTGCAGACCTGCTTTGAGATCAATGTAGAGATCCTGGAAAGGATCGCTGTATTTCATATCAAAGGGTACGTTTATCTCAACACCGCCGACTGAATCAACCATTACCTCAAGAGCCTCGAGGTCTATAAGAGCGGTATAGTCGATATTGACGCAAAGCGTTACCTCAATAATATCCCGCATAGCGTATACGTCACGGTCAAGGACGATAGAATTGATCTTATCCTCTTTACCGTCCCATTCGATATAGGTATCGCGCGGGATCTGCATGACCGAAACAGCTCCGCTCGGAATATCAAACGAGATAAGCATTATCGCGTCGCCTCTGCCCGAAGCCTTGTCAACTCCGACTGCAAGGAAGAGATATTTGTCCTTATCTCTGACGTAATCGGGCGTCTCAGCGGTAGTCACATCACCGATCACGCTTTCGGGGCGGTTATCGGGAGGGGGAGACATAGGTACGTTATCCGAGAAAGGAACACCCGTATCAGCTTCCGGCCGATATAGTGCAGCCTTGAGTGCCAACAGCGAACACAGAATCAAGGCGAGTGACAAAATTATTATGAGTCCGATAACGTAGATCTTATCAAGCTTCATCGTTCGAGCCTCGCTTTCAGATCGGCGCGTGCGGAGAGAGTAAGAGGATGGATCGCTCTGCCCTTGCCGCGCAAATGAGCAAGAGTGTCTTCGATCGAACGAAGTGCGGCGCGGTCAAGGTGACGTACGCGCTCCTCGTAATCCATATACTCGGGATTTGCGGCGAAGAAATCGTTACGAAGAGCAATGCAGTTGGGATAGGTCCTCGTTTCGTCGATAAAATCGGCGAGGAAAATGATCTTTTCAAAAATGCTCATTCCCTCTCTGCCCGTAGTATGATAACGAACTGCATTGAGCACTCTTTCATCGGCAAAAGCGGGAAATCTCTCGGGGATCACAACTGCCGCAGTCAGCGCGTGGATCGTCGGCATTGAAGCAAGTTCCTCGGGGAGAGGCTCAATATTGTGGTTTTTCAAAATATCGAGCTGTTCGCCATCCGAAATCTCTTTGGTAACGTCGTGAAGCAGTGCCGCAACCCGAAGAAGCATCAAGGATTCATCATCACCGAAGAAGTATAGCAGCCCGAGTCTGAAAGACATTTTTTCAACTGCAAGAACGTGATTCATACGCTTTTCCGTCAGTACCGAAGAAACGTCTTCTCTGAGCTTTTCAATTTGTATTGGAGTAATCATCTGAACAAGCAATGGTCTTCGATATACTTTTTAACCTTTGGATCTACCATCGTCGAAATATCTCCGCCCTCGCGCAAAGTTTTCCTCACAAGGCTCGAGGAAAGCTCGATCGGCTCGGTGACAACTCGGCGGACGATGGCGTTATATTTTTCGGTATATTCGCCGATCTTTTTAAGTATCTTGTTCGTTATGAAGGGATCGTTCTCACGGCGGATATATATGGGGTAGCATAGCTTGAATATCTCTTCCGCTTGGTACCATTGATCGAGAGTCAGGAACATATCGGTACCGCAGAAGAGGAAGAGGCGCGTATCGGGTGCTGTCAGCTCGCGGAGAGTATCAACGGTGTAGCTGACTCCACCGCGTCGGAGCTCAAGATCACTGACGATAACGCCCTCGATGCCGCTGAAAGCAAGCTCGCACATTTTGAGTCGGTCGAGAGGATCGGCAACGAAATCCAGCTGCTTATGCGGCGGAATTGCGGCGGGGATGACGAAAAGATAGTCAAGCCTCATCTGTCTCATAAAAGCCTTAGCGGCTTCAACATGTCCGTTATGGGGCGGCGCGAAGGTTCCGCCGTAGATCCCCACGCGTCTGATGTTTTCGTTATAAGCGTTCATTGAAGCTCGATCTTCGGGTTCTTCTTCGACGGGCGGTAAAGAACCAGCTTCTTCCCTACGGTGCATACGACCGCGGAATCTGTAGCCTCGGCAAGTGCCTCAGCAGACTCACGGGGTGTCCACGCGCAGTTATCGAGAACCGAAAGCTTGATAAGCTCGCGAGCCTCAAGCGCGTCCGAGACCGTTTTTACGAGATTCTCGCCGATGCCGTCCTTCCCGATCTGCATGATGGTAGGCTCGGTAGTTGCGAGCGAGCGAAGATACGCTCTTTGTTTAGAAGTTAATATCATAATCCGTACCTTTTCCAAAGTTTTTCTTTTTCCTCCGCGATACGCTTATTGAAGGCTTCGGCAAAAGCCTTGACGCCCGCGCCGCGGTGGCTTATCGCGTTCTTCTCTTCCGCGCTCATCTCGGCAAAGGTCTTGCCAAAGGGATCGAACCAGAAGAGGGGATCATATCCGAAGCCGCCCTTTCCTCTGGGATTGAAGAGGATCTCGCCGGGACAGTATCCCGTACCGATGATGGGATCGCCCGAAAGAGGCTGTCCCTCGGGGATCACACAAGCGATGGTGCAGACAAATGCCGCGCTTCTGTCTCCGATTCCCTCGAGGTTTTTGAGAAGCTTTTCGTTGTTCTTCGCGTCATCACAGGGCTCGCCCGCGTATCTTGCGGAGTAGACTCCGGGCTCGCCGCCGAGCGCATTTACTATGAGTCCCGAATCGTCCGCTATCGAGCAGAGTCCCGAAAACTCAGCCGCCGCACGTGCTTTGATAAGTGCGTTTTCCTCAAAGGTCTCACCGTCTTCAAGGATGTCGCCTTCAAAGCCGACGTCCTTGAGCGAGACAAGCTCGATCTCAATATCCGTGATGTACTCGGAGAGGAGCTTCTGCAGCTCTGCGATCTTTCCGCGGTTTCCGGATGCAATACAAATTTTCATAGCGTCACCTTAATTGAAGAGGGCCTCTGCAAATTCCTTTGCATCGAATTCCTGCATATCGTCGATCTTCTCACCGACGCCGATAAATTTGACGGGAATGCCAAGCTCCTTGCGGATCGAAAGGACGATTCCGCCCTTTGCGGTGCCGTCAAGCTTATTTAGAACGAGACCCGTGATCTCTGCGGCATTCTTGAATTCCTTTGCCTGCAGGATCGCATTCTGACCCGTTGTAGCATCGAGAACGAGAAGGTTCTCGCGTGATGCGCCGGGAAGCTCGCGGTCGATAACGCGGTTGATCTTTGCAAGCTCGTTCATAAGATTTTTCTTGTTGTGGAGTCTTCCTGCGGTATCGACGATGAGAACGTCCGCGCCGCGGTTTCTCGCGTAGTTTGCTGCGTCGTAAACCACAGCCGCAGGGTCACTTCCCTCGGTCTGCTTGACAAGCTCAACTCCCGATCTCCGGCACCACTCTGCAAGCTGATCAATAGCCGCCGCGCGGAAGGTATCTGCCGCCGCAACAACGACCTTTTTGCCCTCTTGGCGAAGTCTGTTGGATATCTTACCGATCGATGTGGTCTTTCCCGCACCGTTTACGCCGATGACGAGGATTACCGAAGGAGTTGTATCAAGCTTCAAGGGCTCGCCCTCACCGATCATTTCCGAGATGATCTCGCGAATCGCGATCTCGGTGTCCTCGCGCGATTTGAGTCGATTGTCCTTTATCCTCTCGCGGAGCATTTCAATGATCTCCTCTGTTGCCGCAACTCCGACGTCGGCACAGATCAGAGCCTCCTCGAGCTCCTCAAGCGCATCCTCATCGATCTTGACGAAAGCCTTGAGGACGTTATCTATCTGCCCCATAAGGGCATTTTTGGTCTTTCCGAGACCTGCTTTTAATTTATCAAGAAATCCCATCAAAGAGTTCTCCTTTTTTATTTGCTATTTCCGCCACGTCAAGTGTCAGGATCTTCGAGATTCCCGACTCCGGCATCGTTACGCCGTAAAGTCTGTCTGCGGCGTTCATCGTTCCGCGGCGGTGTGTGATAAGTATGAACTGAGTATCATCCGAATAGCGGTGGATGTACTGCGAGAATCGTTCGACGTTGACCTCGTCGAGTGCCGCCTCGATCTCGTCGAGGATACAGAAGGGCGTGGGGTTGACCTGCAGTATTGCGAAGAAGAGCGCGATAGCAACGAAAGCCTGCTCGCCGCCCGAGAGCTGCATAAGCGACTTGATGATCTTGCCGGGAGGAGCCGCCTTGATCTCGATTCCGCTCTCAAGCACGTTATCCGGATCGCTCAGAATAAGCTCCGCAGATCCTCCGCCAAAAAGCTCCGAGAAGGTGCGCTTGAAGTTTTCATTGATCTGATTGAAGGAATCAACGAAGGTCTTTTCCATTTCGCTCTCAAGGCTCTTGATGATCTTCTCAAATTCCGACTTGGCTTTTTCAAGATCGGCAAGTTGAGAAGTCTTTTCGTCATACTGTGCCTTTTCGGTTTGGTACTCATCTATCACGGACAAATTGACGTGTCCGATGTTTCTGATCTTATTTCTGTATTCTGTCTGAAGCGCAAATACCGCGGGGCGTTCCTCCGCCGTGATGGCGGGATAACCGAACGCGATCGCCTCGGCTCTTGTAACTCCGTATTCATCCCAGAATGTCTTGGTCTCAGCATCAAGCTTTGCTCGGATCTGCGCGAGATTCGTCTCAAGCCTCAGCTTGTCCGCAAGAAGCTTATCCCTGCGTGAGCGGCGCTCCTCGGTTGAATTACGGAGAGCAACGAGCTTGCCCTCGTATTCAAGAGAGCCCTGCTCGACCTCGCTTCTGCGGGCATTGAGTTCTGTAAGCTTCTCTTCTCCCGCGCCGAGAGTCTTGATAGCATCGTCAAGCTCTGTCTTAAGCTCCGCGACTCTTCTCTGCGCATCGGATGCGGCGTTTTCTCTTGCAACGGCATCAATTCTAAGTGAACGTGCCTTATCGCGCGACATCTCGGCAAGCGCATTACAGCTTTCGATGTCACGGCGAAGCTCGGAGATACGGACCGTGATATTCATTATCTCCGCGCGGAGCTTATCTCGCTCCTTGAGCGACGCGTGTCTCTTTTCCTCGCTATCGGATCGGAATTCTTCAAGCTCGGAGACTTTTGCCGTAAGCTCGCGCTCGCGTGCTTCGAGGCTTGCGACCTCTGCGGCACGGCGTTCCTTCTCACCCGCGACGTTCTCGAGATCCGCCATGAACTTTTGGAGGAGCTCGCGGTCTGCCGCAAGCGTTTCTTTATTCTTTTCAAGCCTCGTTGCCTCAACGGCGCGGAGGGTCGCGATCATTGCGTTTGCGCTCTCATCGGATTCGATATCATTTTCCATTTCGGCGAGAGTGGATTCGGTAAGCTCAAGCGACGAGCGGAGCTTTTCCGAGTTTTTCGAGAGGATATCAAGCTCTGCAGACATTCGCTTGATCTCGTCTGCTCGGGTGAGGATTCCGCTGCTTGTACGGAGCGAACCGCCCGTAAACGAACCGTCTCGGTTGATCTGCTGACCGTCGAGAGTTACGGTGCGGACGCTGTAGCGGAGTGATTTTGCCATCTCGGTCGCATTCTCGAGGTTATCAAAAACGATGATCCTGCCGAGCATGGAGGAGATGATCGCGCCGAACTTTTTATCCGCGGAAACAAGCTCGGAGGCAATTCCGATATATCCCTTGAAGGATGCCGCCTGCTTCATCTCGCGCGTGGGTTCAGGGGCAGGTCTTACCGACGTAAGCGGGAAGAAGGTCGCTCTGCCGGCGTTATTACGCTTCAAGCAAGAAATCGCCGCCCTTGCGGTCCTTTCCTCGTCAACCACTATATTCTGTATTGCCGCGCCGAGCGCGGTCTCGATAGCGGTAACGTACTTACTGTCAACGGTAATGAGGGAGGAAAGGGGACCGTAGATCGTTCCGCCGTCGATCCTGCCTTCGGAATAGGAGCGCATAACGAACTTAACGCTGTTGTTATAGCCCTCAAAATGCTCTTCCATACGGCGGAGAGCCTCGATCTTACCCTTAAGGGTATCGATCCTTATCTCAGCCGAGGTAAGCTCTGCGCGGTCTATATCACGCTTTGAGCGGAGCGAATCCGCTTCCTGCTTCTTTTCCGCAAGAAGCTCTGCATTCTCCGCAAGCTTTGCGTCGTATTCCGCGATAGTGCGCTCGCTGTCCTCACATTCGGCTTCATGCGCCTCGGCTAAACGCTTACGCTCATTTACGTTCTTGCGCGCCGCCTCGTCACGTCCGACGTCCTCCTCATCCGAGCGTCCGAGAAGCTCAAGACGCGCGTGTATATCGGACACCTCTTCCTTAGCGGAGGAAAGCTCTTCAAAAGCAAGCCCGATCGAGGAATCGAGAGCATCGGCTTTTTTCTCTGCCTCTGATGCTTCTGCATTGAGCTTTGCTTCGTCGGCGGAAAGATTTGCAACTTCGGTTGCAATAGCCTTTGCTTCATTTTCTTTAGCAAGAACTCTTGCATCCTCGTCGGAAGCGGAGGTGCGGAGTCCTTCTGCGGTGGCACGTTCGATCGCAACGCTGCCCTCTGTATGTGTGATATTCGTATTTATGACCTTGATCCTGGCATCAAGCTCATAATTATCTTTCGTTCTGTTTGATATCTCGGATGCGATCCTTGCCGCCTCAGCCTTGTTCTCAAATGCGAGTGATTCAAGTCTTTCCTGTTGCTCGCGGAGAGTTGTCAGGCTTTCGTCAGCCTCTCCGATCTCTCTGTCTATGCGTCGCAGATCTGTATTGGACTCGTTTTCTTCATTGCGCAGTCCCTCGGTATCATAAAGCCAAAGCTGAACGTCCGCCTGTCTCTTTACCTCGCTGTATTCAATAAATCGCTTTGCCTTTACGCTTTCACGTTCAAGAGACGCAAGGCGCGAGCCGAGAACGCTGACGATATCCTGTACGCGCTCCATATTCTGCACGGTAGCCGCGAGCTTTCGCTCAGCCTCGTTCTTTCTGTGGCGGAACTTTGCAATACCTGCCGCATCCTCGAAAATTCCACGGCGTTCATCGTTCTTTCTCGAAATTATGTCCGCAATTCTGCCCTGACCGATTATTGAATAACCGTCACGGCCGATACCCGTATTGAGGAAAAGCTCATAAATATCACGAAGTCTAACCTTGCCCTTGTTGATAAAATATTCGCTGTCGCCGTTTCGGTAATAGCGGCGGGTTACGGTAACCTCGTCATAAGGGCAGTCGAGTCTGGCATCCGAGCCGACTTCGGTATTATCGAAGGTCACCGAGACCTCGGCATAACTCATTGGCTTTCTGCTGTCCGAGCCGCCGAAGATGATATCCTCCATCTTTGTGCCTCGAAGGCTCTTTGAGGATATCTCGCCGAGTACCCAACGCATAGCATCCGAAATATTCGATTTTCCGCTTCCGTTAGGTCCGATAATGACCGTCGCTCCGGGCTCAAATACCAGTCTCGTTTTATCCGGAAAGGACTTGAAGCCCTGTAGTTCAATCTGCTTTAAATACAATTTATACCTCCGCGATCAAGACGATCGCATTATGATAAGTCTATTATTATATTATAACCTATAATAGAAGAAATTTCAAGAATTTTTATGCGATTTATTGCGTGTTTTTTGCAATATTTTTCATTCAGACGTAAAATATTGCGTTTTTTCTGCCCTACTGCGCGGGAAGTGGCACCGAGTGGCACGTAAACCGTCATTGTCTTCCCTTTGGGATCGGTGGTAGAAATGACTCTGTCGGCCTCGGCGCAGATGCGTCTGTAGATCAGCTCACCCATACAGAGTTCACCGAGCGCGGGATGGTTCGCTCCTCCGACAACGCTTTTGGGAGACGAGAGATTCTCCCCCGAGCAAAGTCCGACACGGATCGTTGGAACGCCCGCGCGATCAAAAACGTCGAGCACCGAGGCTGTTCGATCTATCGCGTCTTCAATATCAAGAGGCTTATAGCTTCCCCTTGCAGTCATGTCGGCAAGCTCGGTCTCGGCAAATACCACGGTCGGGTAGACGCGTGCTCCGTCCGCACCCGCATTGCAGATTGCCTTTGCCGTGGCTATCTCGAACTCGAGAGTAGATCCGGGAAGGCCGATCATCATCTGACCGATCAGATCAAATCCCGCATCCTTGACCATACGGCACGCCTCAAGCGCGCGCTCTGCGGTGTGTCCTCTCTTTGAAGCCGAAAGGACTTCGTCAGACATGCTCTGTATTCCGATCTCGACGGTTTTAACGTGATGCTCGCTCAGAATATCAAGTATTTCCTCGTCGATATAATCGGGTCTTGTAGAGCAACGGACGTTTTTGACCTTTCCTCCATCAACGAACTCATCGGAAATAAAGAGGAGTCTGATCATAAGATCACGGTCGATTCCCGTAAAAGAACCGCCAAAAAATGCGATCTCGGCTTCGTCTTCGGGAGCGAGCGTAGAAAGCACTTCTTCGATCTGCGCTTTTACACCCGATTCGTCAAAGGAAATACATCCCGATATCTTTCTCTGATCGCAGAAAACACAGTTATTCGGACATCCGAGATGGGGTATAAAAATCGGGATATTGACGTGCCGCATATCTCATCCTCCTTTCTGAAAAAACACTTTTGCAGGGCGAACCCGAAAATCCGCCCTGCGTATATCTTGTTAAAGTTCTCCGAACAGGATCAGTGCCTGCTTTGCAGCAGCCTGCTCAGCCGCGCGCTTAGTCGCTCCCTCACCCTGTCCGATGATATTTGAATTGAGGCGTGCCTCAACTGTAAACACCTTTGCGTGATCGGGACCTCTTTCGCCAACGGTCACGTATTCAAGCAGCTCACCTTCGGAACGTTGAACAAGCTGCTGAAGGAGAGTTTTATAGTCTGCTCCGTGCCACTCTGCAAGAAGAGTCTCAAGTCTTGACTCAACGAGGGGCATAAGATAGCTTCTTATCGCATCCTTGGCTTCGTTGCTTGCGCCCGCGTCGAGATAAACTGCCGCAAGAAGTGCTTCGAAAGCATCCGCAAGAATAGACTTTCTCTCTCGTCCGCCGCCTCTTTCCTCACCCTTGCCGAGAAGCAGTACCTCGCCGAGTCCGATCTTTCCCGCATATTCGGCAAGTGCCTTTTCGCAAACGAGCTCGGCTCTCATACGGGTAAGATCTCCCTCGGGAGAATCATAGAATTTTCTGAACAAATACTCCGCCGTGATCGAGGAGAGTACCGCGTCTCCGAGGAACTCAAGGCGTTCGTTGCATCTGTGCTTTTTTATACCGCCGTGCTCATTGGCATATGACGAATGTGTCAAAGCCTCGATAAGCAGGGCGTGATCTTTGAATTTATAACCGATCTTTTTTTCAAGCTCGGCTGTATTCGGGGTAACGGTCAAAACCTTTTACTCGCTTTCTTATTTTTCACGTACTGACGCTGATAGCGTCTTATCTTCTTCTGATCTTGGCGAGTGAGACGGCATAAACAGCTTAGTCTCTCGCGCAATACTGTAAATAACGCCGGAATCCGCATATGCGATCGCCTGTCTGATGGCGTTTTTGACCGCCTTCGCGTTTGACGATCCGTGCGCCTTGATAACGGGCTTTGATATACCGAGGATCGGCGCGCCTCCATGCTCGTTCGGATCAAATACTGCTTTGATATCGTTTATTTTTCTCTTGATAAGCAATCCGGAGATCTTCGCAAGCGTATCCGAATAAAATATATCCTTCATTGTACGGAGCATGAGTTTGCCCATGCCCTCAATCGATTTGAGCAATACGTTGCCCGTAAATCCGTCGGTTACAAGAACGTCGCACGCATCCTTCGGAACCATATTTGCCTCGACGTTTCCAACGAAATTGAGAGCGGGAGAATCGGAAAGGAGCTTATATGCTTCAAGCTGAAGCTCGGTGCCCTTGGTTTCCTCTGCGCCGTTATTGAGAAGTCCGACTCTGGGGGCAGAAAGCCCGTGGATCTTGTGCATATAAATGCTTCCCATTATTGCAAACTGCTCAAGGTACGCCGGAGTAACCGTGATATTTGCGCCCGAATCAAGCAAAAGAACGGGAGGTGACATAGGCAGGATACTCGCTATAGCCGCGCGCTTGACTCCTTTGATCTTACGAACGATCAGGGTCGCACCCGTAAAAAGAGCTCCCGTATTGCCCGTGCTGACAAGAGCATCACCCTTACCTTCCGCAAGCATAGTCAGCGCGACGTTCATACTTGAATCCTTTTTCGCTTTCATGACGGCAAGCGGCGGATCGGTCATTTCGATCGTCAGGGGAGCATCAACAATATCAAAGCGGCGGAGATCCATTTCTTCTTCATCCGCGATGCGAAGGATCTCTGCTTTATCACCGACCAATATGAAATTTGCATTGTATTCGAGGGATGCGGCATACGCGCCCTTGACTACCTCAAGCGGTGCCTTATCGCCGCCCATACAATCAACAATTACTATCATTTCAAATCTCCGAGGGCTTCTCTCCGAAGTCCTTTATCATGCTGAGTGCTCTCTCCGCATATACGGTATATCTGGCAACCTTGCCGCCTTTTACTCTCTCGGGCAGGGGAGCGATTATACCGAAATTGGCATTCATTGGGGTAAACGAACCGGTACCGCCTCTCGAAACGTATGCAGCCATCGCACCGATCATCGTTTCCTCGGGGAATATCACACGATCAAGTCCGAGCGCAAGACGCGCGGCATTGAGACCCGCGATGAGACCCGAGCCCGCAGACTCGATATATCCTTCAACGCCCGTCATCTGTCCTGCGAAAAACAGACCGCGGCGATTCTTGAAGGAATAGTCGGCATCGAGCAGTCCGGGGGAATTCAGATACGTATTTCTGTGCATAACTCCGTAGCGGAGGAATTCGGCATTTTCAAGGCCCGGAATCATCGAGAAGACCCTCTTCTGCTCGGGGAAAGCAAGATGTGTCTGGAAGCCGACGAGATTATACATGCTTCCGCTTTCGTCCTCGCGGCGAAGCTGAACGACCGCATAGTACTCCTTAACTTCCGGATGGCGTTTGTCGTGAAGTCCGACCGGCTTCAGCGGACCAAAGCGGAGGGTATCTCTTCCTCTCTTTGCCATAACCTCGACGGGCATGCAACCCTCAAAGACTTTGAGATCCTTCTGGGACGCCTTATCGAAATCATGGAGCTCTGCTTCTCTTGCTGAAACGAGAGCATCATAGAAGGCATCATACTGCTCGCGAGTCATAGGGCAGTTGAGATAGTCCGCATCGCCCTTATCGTATCGTGATGCAAAGAAGGCAACATCGGTATTGATGCTTTCAGCATCAACGATCGGCGCGGCGGCATCAAAGAAATGAAGTCCCTGACATCCAAGCTCGTTTCTTATGTATTCCGCCATCGGATCGCTCGTAAGCGGTCCGGTGGCAATAACGGTGATCTCACCCTCGGGGAGGGACGTCACCTCTTCTTCAATTACTTCAATATTGGGATTTGAGCGGATCTTTTCGGTAATATACTCCGAAAACTTCACTCTGTCAACGGCAAGTGCCGATCCCGCGGGTACACGGGTAGCATCAGCGGCTTCGAGGATAAGCGAGGAGAGATGTCTCATCTCCTCCTTGAGCAGACCGACAGCATTGGTCACGCTGTCAGAGCGGAGAGAATTCGAGCATACAAGCTCTGCAAATCCCTCGCTCTTATGAGCGGGAGTAAGCTTTTTCGGCTTCATCTCGTAAAGCTTGACATTTACACCGAGTAAAGCCGCCTGCCACGCCGCCTCGCATCCCGCAAGCCCTGCGCCGAGGACGTTTATTGTCTTTGGCTTTTCGCCTGTCATATCAATTAATTCCTTTTATCTATTATTGTGATCAGAACGGAATATCGTCGTCACCGGGAGGGGGAGGCATATCAAGGGGAGAGATCGGCGCCTCCGGAAGCGGCTCGTTTTCCTGCGGAATATATCCGAACTTTTCCTCGGTTACCGCATTTTCTTTGGTATATCCGCAATCCTTATTCTTGCAAAGAAGAACACCGGGACGCGATTTTTTCTTATAAAGCATCTCGCCGCACTCGGGGCATTTTTCCGCTACGGGAAGATCCCAACTCGACCAATCACACTCGGGGTACTTTTCGCAACTGTAGAATTGACTCTTATTTCTTCCCTGACGGATCAGGATCGCACCGCCGCACTTGGGACAGGAAACGCCCTCAAGCTTATTTTGCTGTTGCTTGATGAATTTGCACTTCGGGTAGTTGGCGCAAGCAAAGAAGCTACCGTACTTACCGTGTCTCTGAACCATATCTCCGCCGCAGACCTCACATTTGAAATCGGCTATAACGGGAGCCTTCTTCTCAGCCTGTTTATTTGCATCGAGAGGCTTGGTATTCTTACATTCGGGATAATTCGGGCACGCCGCAAATTTGCCGAAGCGTCCCGACTTAACTATCATCTTGGCACCGCATTTATCGCAGATAATATCGGTCTCTTCAACGACAGCGGGAGCAGTCTCCATACTGCTCTTCTTCTCAGCTTCTGTAAGCTCACGCTCGAAGCCTGCCCAGAATTCGCGGAGGACCTCGATCATATTAGTCTCGCCTGCTTCGATCTCGTCAAGCTGGCTTTCCATTCTTGCTGTGAACTTATAATCAACGATATCGGCAAAATCCGACTTCATAAGCGCAGTAGTCACCTCGCCGAGCTCGGTAGGCACGAGTGCTTTACCCTCACGGCGCACGTAGTCACGGCTGATAATTGTCGTTATCGTGGGAGGAATGGTACTCGGTCTGCCGATTCCCTTGTCCTCGAGAGCCTTGATAAGGCTTGCCTCGTTGTATCTTGCGGGAGGCTCGGTAAAATGCTTTGCGCTGCTTACGTCAACGCAAGGCAGGCTCTGTGCCTCGTTTATTGCGGGAATTCTGAAATTCTTGATATCATCGGGATCGTCCGCTTTCTTGACAGCCTCGTCGGTTCCCTCCTCGTATACAGCCATGTATCCCTGGAAGGCAACGGTATAGCCGCCCGTGCGGAAAAGATGTCCCGCAGATTCAAAATCAATATTAAGTGTATCGAGCTTTGCGGATTCCATCTGGCTTGCAACAAAGCGTTCCCAGATGAGCTTGTAAAGCTTGAACTGATCGGGGGTGAGGTATGATTTGATCTGCGCGGGCAGAAGAGCCACTCTCGCAGGTCTGATTGCCTCGTGCGCGTCCTGCGCATTTGCCTTGATCTTAAAAATTCTTGGAGTTTCGGGGCAATAGTTTGCACCGTACTTCTCTGCGATAAACTCGCGTGCGCTCGCCTGAGCTTCCGCGGAAATACGGAGCGAGTCTGTTCTCATATATGTGATAAGACCCTGCGCTCCGCCGTTTGCCGTGCCGAGATTGATACCTTCATAGAGCTCCTGCGCGGTACGCATGGTTCTTGCGGACTGGAAACCGAGCTTTCTTGCCGCTTCCTGAAGCATAGTCGACGTTGTGAAGGGAGGCGCGGGAGTTTTATACTTGACACCGTGCTTGACCGACTTTACGTTCATATTCTTTCCGAGAACAGCGTCAACGACCGCCTTCGCTTCCGACTCGTTGGATAGCTTTACTTTATTACCCGTGGCGGCATCGCCGTAATAACGAACCTCAAAAATGCTTCCGTCAGCATTAAGCTTAGCGGCAACGGTCCAATACTCCTCGGGAATAAACGCGCGGATCTCTTCCTCGCGCTCAACAACAAGGCGTGTCGCAACAGACTGAACTCGTCCTGCAGAAAGACCGTGCTTTACTCTCTTCCAAAGCAGGGGGCTGAGCTTGTATCCGACGATCCTGTCCAGAATACGGCGCGATTGCTGTGCATTGACGAGATTGATATCGATCGCGCGGGGCTGCTTGATGGACGCCTTTATCGCGGTCTTTGTGATCTCGTTGAATGTGACTCTCTTGAGCTTATCTTCGGGGATCTCAAGCGCCGCAGCGAGATGCCATGAAATAGCCTCTCCCTCGCGGTCAGGGTCGGTTGCGAGATATACTGTCTTCGCCGCCTTTGCTTCCTTCTTGAGCTCCTTGATAAGGTCACCCTTACCGCGGATATTTATATATTTGGGGGTGAAATCATTTTCTATATCAATAGCGAAGGTACTCTTGGGCAGGTCACGCACATGACCCTTCGACGCTACGATCTTATAATTTGAACCAAGACACGCCTGAATGGTGTGCGCCTTGGAGGGTGACTCGATTATAACCAGATTCTTAGCCATACGACTGAGGGTTTCCTTTCAAAATGGATACTAGGACGAAAAACGTCTATTTTATATTGTATAATGTTTTTTCGCGCTTGTCAAGGGGTAATTTCAATTTTTTCTCAAATATGTTCCGCCGGGTATTGAGGTAATATATCCCGAAACCTCAAGCATGGATATATGGCCAACAAGCTCACCGGATGACAGCCCGAATCTTGAAAAGAAATCTGCGCTTACCGGCGTTCCGACCGGCATTGATTCATAAATATCGCGCATTATCCCTTCGGGCAGAGGAGGAAGAGTTGAATCCGCGACCGATACATCAGCCCCGTCTTTTCTTTCCGTCTTTTTCGCTGAAGATCTTTTCGGCTTCTCGGTTTTCGCGGGAACGGGATCGAGTCCTCCGATATCCTCGCGCTGTTCAGGCTCGGATATATACGCCGCGGGTGCAACGCCGTATGCCTTAAGGATAGAAATATCGAGATCGGAATTGAGCTCCGCCTCCGCGAGACGGTCGAGGTCTATACCGCGATCGTTTCTCGCAGCAATAATATCGCGCGCGGAAAGCGCAACACGCGCGCCGTCGCGTATGAGGACGTTGGTACCGAGAGCGTTGCTGACTCCGACGTTCCCGGGAATAGCAAAAATATCTCTTCCCTGTCTGATTGCCTCGCGCGCCGTAAGCATCGAGCCGCTGTTGATATTGCCCTCAATAACGAGAGTGGAGCGGGCAAGTCCGCTGATTATTCTGTTTCTGAGAGGGAAATTTCCGCTCATGGGAGGAGTGCCGGGAGCATATTCGCTGACAAGGGCGCCTCTTTCCGCTATAATGCCCATAAGCTTTCTGTGCGCGGGCGGATATACCTTATCAAGTCCGCAGCCGAGCACCGCAATAGTGTCACCGTATGCTTCAAGCGCGCCGACAGCCGCAACGCCGTCAACTCCGAGTGCCATTCCGCTGACTACCGCCGCACCCGATGCTGCAAGCTCATAAGCTATTTTATACGCCATTCTCATGCCGTATTCGCTCATATTTCGAGTTCCGACGATCGCGGTGGAATATTCATTTTCGGCAGGTCTCAGGGATCCCTTAACGTAAAGCGCATATGGTGGATTCGGGATGGAATCGAGGCGTTCGGGATAATCGCGCTCACCTCTGATAACGAGTCTTACGTCCTTTTTGACGCAAAATTCAGCCGCCTGATCCGCGCGGCGCAGATCCTTTCTGGCAAGCGAGGCAATTAGTCTGTCGGAAATCCCGATGCTCTCAAGCTCCGCGGGATCCGCGCGGTATATTTCATACGCTGTCGAATAATGCTCAAAGAGCTTTTCATATGCTTTTGAACCGACGCTGATACAGGTTGTCAGCCAAATTTCGTAAAGGATACTTTCTTTATTAAAATCACTCATTTCCTTTTCCTCTTCAAGCATCAAAATTCATTATTTTCCCGCTATTCTTCTCTGCTCCCACATAAACACCGAAGCAGCAGTTGCAGCATTGAGCGACTCTACGCCGCGGCCGGTGTTTATGGGCAATATCACCGAAAGATCTGAAGCTTCTACGGCACTTCTGCTGAGCCCGTGGCCCTCATTGCCGATCAAAATTATATCTCTTTCGGTAAGGGCTGCGTTCCCGACCACAACAGCCTCATTATCAAGAGTTGCCGCCAATATTCGTCTGCCCTCGCAGGAAAAGCGAGACAGAGCTTCGGGAAGATCGCCGCAGAACAGTATTTCGCGAGAAAAGATTGCCCCCATAGCTCCTCGCAGCGTTTTGGGATTATATATATCCGCACAATCGGCGGAAAGGATAAGCGTGTCTACACCGAATGCCGAAGCGGAACGAATGACCGTGCCGAGGTTTCCGGGATCACGCAAGGATTCGAAAGCCATAATTCTCTTATCCGAAGCCGCAAGCGCGGGGATTTCGGACTTTGAGATTTCTTTATGCAATTCCGAAAGATTTTTCACCACGGCAATTATACCGTCGGGCGACTTTTCATCGGTAATTTTGGAAAAGACTTCGGGAGACAGCAAAACAATATTCCCACAAGCCTTTTCCGCGTCGGGCAAAAAGCGTTCAGCTTTTTCCGAGCATATAGCAACGAGCTCTATCGAAGCTTCGCATGCTACGGCTTCAAGAAAAAGCTTAAAGCCGTCGATTCTGAAAACGCCGCTCTTCTTGCGCTCCTTTTTATCAAGCAGGGCGGCAAGGCGGCGAACTGTCGGATTTTGTCTCGATATGATGATTTCCCTATTGAGAGGCATGGATCATTCCTCCGTTTCTGTCGAAAAATATCGAATTTTTTGTAGTAATTATACCGAAACAGGGGCTGTCGCAAAGCTAAATTTGCATACAGCCCCTATTAATTCAGTGCTTAGAGCGCAGCGCGTGCCTTCTCAACGAGAGCAGCGAAACCTGCCTTGTCGCTTACTGCAAGCTCAGCGAGCATCTTGCGGTTGAGCTCGATGCCGGCCTTCTTGAGTCCGTGCATAAAGGTGGAGTAGTTCATACCGTTAACCTTAGCCTCAGCCGAGATACGGGTGATCCAAAGGCGACGAAAATCTCTCTTCTTAAGCTTACGGCCAATGAAAGCGTAATTACCGCTCTTCATTACGGCCTGCTTAGCCATCTTAAAGTGCTTGCTCTTTGCGCCCCAGTAACCCTTAGCGGCCTTGAGGACTTTATTTCTTCTCTTGCGCGTCATCATCGCGCCCTTAATTCTTGCCATAATTCTTTCCTCCTAAATTCTTTCGCGTTGTCCGATTACTTCTGGATAAGTGCGCGGATGTTCGCAGCCATCTTGCCGTTTACATACTCGCCGGTACGAAGATGTCTCTTTCTCTTCTGGTCCTTCAGACCGAGCTTATGACGATGATGCGAGTGGTTCATCTTGACCTTACCGTTTCCGGTTACCGAGAAACGCTTTGCAGAGGCCTTGTGTGTCTTAACTTTTCCCATTTTTGTATCTCCTGTTTAAATAAATTTCTTGTATTCGGCTAAGCCGAGCGAGCCGCAAGCGGCTTTGTGACTTATTTCTTTATGGGGTTAACTATCATGGTCATGAGTCTGCCCTCGAGATTCGGCGTCTTATCGACGGTTCCCGACTCCTTGACAGCCTCGCGGAAGCGCTCAAGGATCTCCTTGCCGATATCCTGATGGCTCATCTCACGTCCGCGGAAGCGCAATACGACCTTAACCTTATTGCCCTCGCCGAGGAAACGCAGCGCGTGCTTGACCTTGGTTTCGAAATCATGTGTGTCGATACGGCAGGAAAGCTGTACCTCCTTGACTTCGATAATATTCTGCTTTTTCTTTGCCTCCTTCTCTCTCTTTTCCTGCTCATAGCGATAGCGTCCGTAGTCAGTGATTCGACATACAGGGGGCTGTGCGTTGGGGGAAATGAGGATCAGGTCAAGACCCTTATCATACGCGGTGCGAAGAGCATTGTCAGAAGACATAATGCCGATCTGTTCACCGTCGGGTCCGATAACTCGTACTTCTTTAGCCTTAATGGACTCGTTTACGAGCAATTCTTTTGCAGCTATAACAGCTCACCTCCGAAAATGAAAAATGACACGAAGACTCACTCCGTGCCGCACAAAATCATACTGCCCCCATAAAAAGCAGTTTGAAATTATTAACACCTGCGCGCCCTTGCGGCAGGGTGAGAACGGAGAGTTCTTCTTTATTGCCGATAAATTATACCACATCCTAATGCGTTTGTCAATAGGTTTTTGAAAAATATTTTGTGTTTTTCTTCTCAATTGCATCTTTTCTTCATTTTTTTGCAAAATCGCTTGACACGGGTATTCAAAAATAGTATAATTCTTTCATAAAGCATTTTAGGCGAGGTAAATATGATCAAAAATCTCATTTTCGATTTCGGGCAGGTGATGGTCCGTTTCGAGCGCAAATATATGGTCGAACGCTTTGTGAGTGATCCCGAGGATTCCAAGCTTCTGCAAAAGGTCGTCTTCGACAGACTATACTGGGACCGTCTCGATGCCGGAACTATTGAAGACGAAGAGGTATTGCGCCTTGCTTGCGAGAGGCTTCCCGAGAGGCTCCACGCATCAGCTCGGGACATCTATTACAATTGGATATATAATATTCCCGAGATCGAAGGGATGAGCAGTCTTGTACACGATATGAAAGAAAAATTCGGAGTAAGAGTTTTCCTTCTATCAAATATCAGCCGCTATTTTGCCTCCCACAGCTCGGAAATCAAATGCCTCGCTGAGTTCGACAAATGCTTATTCTCCGCCGTTTGCGGTAAAACAAAGCCGAACGCCGATTTTTACGAGCTTCTCTGCGCCGAGTGCGGAATCCCGTCGGAAGAAGCGATATTTATCGACGATAGGCGCGACAACGTTGAAAGTGCCGAGCGTCTCGGCATTAAGGGATATATTTTTGACGGCGACGCGGCGCGTCTGCGAAGCTATTTGACCGAAATACTTGCAATGCAATAAAGCGTTGCACTCGAATAAAGGAGAAAAAAATGAAACGCGAAGAAATGAAAATCGGCACTTCCTCTTGTTTTACCGGCTCACTCGAGGAAAGCGCGCTTACGCCGCTCGCAAAAGCAGGAATTGATTATCTTGAATATACCGGCAATTACGTTTTCCACATGAGAAAATGCGATTTTCCGAAGAACGCCGAAAAGATCCTCGAAACTGTCAGAAAGAGCGGACTCGAGCCCTGGTCCTTCCATCTTCCCTTCTCGCGAAACAAACTCGATATTTCGTATACCGACAAGGAGCTCCGCGCCATTACTATCGTAACTCACAAGACTCTTATCGCAGCCGCAGCGCGTGCGGGCGCAAAGGTAATGGTCCTCCATCCATCCTCTGAGCCGATCGCCGACGATATGCGTCCCGAAAGAATGAGACTTGCCCGAGAAGCCATCATCGAACTTGCGGAATGTGCCGAGGAGCACGGAGTAAAGCTTGCGGTAGAGAATCTGCCCCGCACATGCCTTACCAGAACTTCTGACGAGATGATCTCTCTTGTAAAGGACACGGGAGCGGGTATGATATTCGACACCAACCACAACCTAATCGAGGACAACTGCGATTACATCAACAACGTAGCCGACGCAGGTATCGAGATACTTTCGGTCCATTTTTCCGACTATTATCGTGACGAGGACGGCGTTCTTGATGAAAGACATACCCTCCCCGGCACGGGTATAAATAAGTGGAACGACATCGTTGATACTCTCATCGCACGCGGTTACGAAGGCCCCCTCATGTACGAGGTTCCCTCAAACGCAAAGAATCGCGCTCCGGAGGATCCTATCACAGCCGATGAGCTTGCGCAGAACATGAGAGACGTAAGAGACGGAAAGATCCGCTGAGAGCAGATTTGAGACGGCTTTTCTCGCTCGATCGGAATATTCCGATAATAACAATTTACTTTGTTCCGACTCATCACTGAACTAAATAAAAATCGAGATGTTTTGAAGCGGTCTTCATTACATCTCGATTTTTTGTTTGATTATTGAATTAACGTCGGGCAGAATTATTTTCGATCTCTTTTCACACTTTTCAAATGAGGTGAAAAAACATCCGTAACTCCGCGCTGTTATTTATCCGAGTTTTCCTATATCGATATTAAAGTTGGATATCTGCTTTTCGATAGCGCGGCTCTGAGTCGACCATGTGGATGCAAGCGAACCGTTCGAAAAACCGGTCCAAAGCGCATCGGTTACGTCGATGCCGAAGACCTCGGAAATATCATAGCAGATCGTAGACTTGACGAGATCAAGCATAACGGTATCGTAGGGATCGTTGACGCGTCTGGTCTTGATGGTAATATCGTAATACGCAGGCATTACGGTGCGGCTTGATTGATATGCCCAATAATCCATTACGTTGGAGATCATATCGTAATCAAGACTTTCGGAATTCGGAATTCCCCAGATGTTCGAAAGCTTATCCATTTTGTGATAGTAGGATTCCTGTTCTGCGTTGTATTTCGGATTCGGGGCAATGCCGTATCCGTCACCCGCCATATCGCTCATCTGATTTGATACACCCATATTTGCCTGAACAAAGAGGAAGTGATCCTGAGCAAAAAGGTTTCTGCAGAAATTGAATTTATTTCCGAAATCGTCAACGTTTTCGCCGTTTGAGGCATCCGTGTACGTTATGCAGGAGTCCCCGTTGAACACAGCGGAAAGATCGTTAAATATCTTATCGATTTTATCTATATCAAGTTCCACGGAAAGCTCATCCGACTTATTGACAGACGAAAACTTAACGCCGCAACCGATAAGCATATGAATCGCGTTTCCGTTGGATGCTCCGGTCTCCATCAGAAGACCGTAAACGTCATCGCCGGTTCGCACACCGTCACCGTTATCCTTATATACCGAATTAACAAGATTGAGGAAATTTTCAAGTGTCCAGTCGTTTTTCTCTATGTAAGTATGCGGATTGGTAAGCTGAAAATCCTTGATCAGATTCTTGTTGAAAAAGAAGAAGCGCGCGCCGGCAAGATTACTTACGCTTGTATCGTTTGCCATGATAAAAAGCTTGCCGCCTATCTCATAGTCACGTGCGCAGTTTGAATCCCACCAAGGATTTGAATAATCGATCTGAAGATCATTAAAATCATAGAGGTAGCCTTTCATTGCAAGCGAGGCGAGGCTCGAACGCTGATTAAGGATAACGTCAAAATCAAGCATACCCGCATCAACGCCGGTTTGTACGCTTGTGGATATTTTATCAGATACTATTTGTTCTATAACGATGCCGTACTTCTCTTCCGTGTTGATGTTTCTGGTATAAACCGCAGAAGACATAACGTCGGTAGGCTCTTCGGTCCCGATATAAAAAGCAGGATACGAGGCAGCGGTAGGGCTGCGCGAGATTACCGTAAAGGTCGTGCCTGAATAGTTTGCTTCGGGGAAAACGGGAGTCGTATCCTCCTCACTTTCTTCCCCGCCGGGATCGGTTGTTGACAGTGTAGGGGTAGCAGTAGTCTGTGCGGCGCCCGAATCGGTATCCGAGCAGGATACAAGGATCGCCGAGGTCATAAGAATAAGACATGCCATAATAAGTGAAAGTATTCTGATCTTTTTCATTTGATATCCGCCTTTCGAAAAATGTTATTCATTGATTGTTAAATTTGACATTATGTTTTGTCAATATAATTATACACAAACTATTAGCCGATGTCAAGAGTATTACAAAATTTTTTGCTTACAAATATAAAAGTATACCGAAAAAATTGCATAAAAAAAGCAACAACGGTGACAATCTCCCGCGCGTTGGTATCATAAGCTTGATATTCCGCGGAAAAAGGTGACCGTTGTGCATTCGAGGCCGCGACGCTATTGCGTTGCGTAACGACATTATACTACTTTTCGCGCAAAAAGTAAATGTCAAAAATGACGAATATTGAGTCGAATTTTCGTGCAAAAGCTACAATGTAAAATTTTAGCACATTTCAGAAGGGAATTTTAGTGCATTTTCACAACGACAAATACTGCGACATGTCAATATCAACAAATTCCGCTGCAATTTTAGGGCATAATGTCCAAAAGCCGCATTTATGACACAGTAATTAATCAGATTGAATTTTTACTTTTTTAATAAATATTTTTATTTAGTATAGATTTTTTTAAAAATGTATGCTATAATAATATAATCAGTATAATTGCGTATTTGTGCGCGTACATCAGTATGCGCATTTGAAAGGATATAATCATGTCACAATACATAGAAAAGATCGAAAAGCTCGTGCTCCCCGTCATTCCGCTTGGCGAAGCCGTCGCTTTTCCTCCCTTCCCCATAGATTTCGAATCTGACAATAAAAACGTTGCCTCGGCGATCGATGCCGCGGCAGCAACGGGAATGCTCGTTTTCCTCGTCGCGGATGATCCTGCAGCAGAAGGAGCGGAATTTCCCGACAATCTTTGCCGCGTCGGTACCGTGGCGAAGGTAAGACAAAGCGTCAAAAACGACGACGGCGGCGTGCATCTCATCTGCGAATGCCGCGCACGCGCAAGCGTTATCGAATACCGCCGCACGGGAAAGATTGCAACTGCCTCCCTCATCTGCAAAGAGATCAGTCTTGCCGACAACGGCGGCTTGAGAGGAGAAGCTTACTGCCGCGAACTCCTCGCGGCACTTGAGAATATGCTCGATTTTGTCGGAAAGGCTTCGAGCGCAATCCGCACCGAAGCTTCTAAAATGAACGATCCCTCTCTTCTTTGCGACTTCATTGCTTCTGCGGTTCTCGTCCGTCCGACGGATAAGCAGGCGATCCTCAGCGAATTCGATCCCTTTGACCGATGCGCACTCTTGATTCATATATTGAATGATGAATGCGATCTTATGCGCTACGAGCATGAGATCCAGGAAAAGGCTCGCGGACGCATTGTTCAGGGTCAGCGCGAATATTATCTCCGCGAACAGCTCAAAATCATTGAGGATGAGCTTGGAATGAATAACGATGATCCCGACGATTGTACGGCAAAGATCCAAGCAGCCGATCTCCCCGAGGAGGTTCGCGAAAAGCTTCTCAAGGAAAACGACAGACTTTCAAAGACCCCATTCGGCTCTGCCGAAGCGGCTGTTCTCAGAAATTATATCGAAACCGTGCTTGAACTCCCTTGGAACAAGCGCACGAACGACCGCGTAAACGTGGCAGCGGCAAAGAAGATCCTTGACGCCGACCACGACGGGCTCAAGAAAGTAAAGGAACGCATCCTTGAATATCTTGCGGTAAAACAGCTTTCGCCTGAGCTCAAGAATCAGATCATCTGTCTCGTTGGCCCTCCCGGTACGGGTAAGACCTCGATTGCGTCATCCATCGCAAACGCCATGAACCGCAAATACATTCGAGTTTCTCTCGGCGGTATCCACGATGAATCCGACATCCGCGGTCACAGAAAGACATACGTGGCCTCGATGCCCGGACGCATTATGGCGGCTATGGAGAAGGTCGGAGTCAAGAATCCTCTGATGCTTCTTGACGAGATCGACAAGCTGACCTCCGATTCGCGCGGAGATCCCGCATCTGCTCTTCTCGAGGTTCTCGACCCCGAACAGAACAAGACCTTCCGCGATCACTTCATCGAACTTGATTTCGATCTTTCGGAATGTCTCTTCATTACCACGGCAAACACTCTCGATACCATCCCGCGTCCTCTTCTCGACCGTATGGAGGTCATCGAGCTTTCAAGCTACACTCGCCGCGAAAAGCTTTCGATCGCGCGCCATCATCTGCTTCCCAAGCAATCCAAGAGACACGGTCTCGACGGCCGCAGATTCCGTATGACAGACGAGGCGCTTTACGAGATCATTGATTGCTATACCCGTGAGGCGGGCGTACGTAATCTCGAACGCACCATCGCCGAGCTCTGCCGTAAGGCGGCAAAGAAGCTCGTTGAATCCGAGGGCGCGGTCAAGAGAATTACTATTGATAAATCCGATATCGTTTCCTATCTCGGCGGCAGAAAGATCCTTCCCGAGCTTTCAGCTAAAGAAGATCTCGTAGGAGTCGTAAACGGTCTCGCCTATACCGAGGTCGGCGGTGATATGCTCAAGGTCGAGGTTGCAGTTCTTGAGGGCACGGGCAAGCTCGAGCTCACGGGCTCTCTCGGCGACGTAATGAAGGAATCGGCAAAGGCGGCTCTGACCTACATCCGCTCGGTTGCTTCTCGGTACGGTATTCCCACCGATTTCTACAAGACCAAGGATATACATATCCACGTGCCCGAGGGAGCGGTTCCCAAGGACGGTCCTTCCGCGGGCGTTACTATGACGACGGCTCTCTGCTCGGCTCTTTCGGGTATTCCCGTACGTCACGACGTGGCTATGACGGGCGAGGTAACTCTCACCGGCAGAGTTCTTGCCATCGGCGGACTCCGTGAAAAGACCATGGCTGCGTATTCCGCGGGTATCAAGACGGTTCTCATCCCCGCAGACAACGAGGTAAATCTCGAGGAAGTCGACGAGGAAGTACGCGCAAATATCAGATTCATCACTTGCCGAAACGCAGGTGAAGTCCTCGCTCACGCGCTCCTGTCCGATCCCGAAGCAGAGGTCTTCTCCGAAAACGAAAAGGCTGACGATTCCTTCAATGCGGCTCTTTCCGGTGTAATTATAAATAATCCCACCACCGACATACCTGCTATCAGAGGAAAGAAATATGGCAATTAATATTCAGAATTCAAATCTTGAGATAACCGCGGGCAGGATCGATCAGTTTCCGAGCCGCGCGATCCCGCAGATAGTTTTCTCGGGAAGATCTAACGTTGGCAAGAGCTCGCTGATCAACACCATGCTCGGCAGAAAGTCGCTTGCCAGAGTCAGCTCTGCTCCCGGCAAGACCATCACGGTGAATTTTTATAACGTAGACAACAAGATCATGCTCGTCGACCTGCCGGGATACGGATTTGCAAAGCGTCCCGAGCACGAGCGCAAGCGTTGGTCTGCTCTGACGGACGGTTTTTTCACCAATAATCCGAACTTCGACCGCCTCAAGCTTGCAGTTCAGCTCGTTGACCTTGAGGTAGGTCCGACGCAGGATGATCTTATGATGATCAACTACCTCGCAGAGATGGAGATCCCCTTCGTTATAGTTGCATCAAAGGCAGATAAACCGAACAAAACAAATCGCGCGAAGGCTCTCGAGCTTCTTCATAACCATGAGGCTATCCCCGAGGGAACCGAGATCATCCCCTTTTCCGCAAAGTCGGGTGAGGGAAAGGATCAACTCTGGAAGCTCTTCTTCGCTGTCACGTCGCAAAAATAAAATAAAATGTTCAGATATCTATTTTCTTACGGAATCGACGGTATACAATCCTATTTCGTATACCTCGCGCTGACTCTTCCGATAATTCTCTTTTCGCTTACAGTGCACGAATGCGCGCACGGCTGGGCGGCTATGAAGCTTGGCGACCGAACGGCATACAATCTTGGCAGACTGACTCTCAACCCAATCAAGCATCTCGATCCGATAGGATTTATCTGCATGCTCTTTTTCGGCTACGGTTGGGCAAAGCCCGTTCCGATCGTAACGCGCAATTTCAAGAATCCGCGCAAGGGCATGGCTCTCTCAGCGATCGCGGGGCCCGTCAGCAATCTGCTTTTGGCATTTTGCTTCGTCATTCTCAGCTGTTTCGCCACACTTGGCTTCAATACCTTGCTGATAAACGGCAATCTTGAGAACGAGAGGCTTTTCATCATCGTTCAGCTCGTAATGATATTCTTCTCTATCGGAGCTCAGCTGAACGTATATCTCGCTGTATTCAATCTGCTCCCGGTTCCGCCATTTGACGGCTCGAGATTCTTCTATATCTTCCTGCCGGTAAAATGGTATTTCAAGGTCATGCAGTACGAAAGATACATCATGATCGCCATTCTCGCGCTCTTCTACTTCGGTATCCTTTCGGTTCCGCTCGATTTTATTTCAAACGGAATTCTGAGCGGAATGTATTGGCTTGTAAGACTGATACCGATCTTTTAAAACGACTCACCTCCAAGAGGTAATTATGGAAGAAAAAATCACATATAAGCTTGAGAAATTCGAGGGGCCCCTTGATCTTCTCTTAGCGCTTATAAAAAAGAATAAAATGCAGATCGAGGATATTCCGATAGCCCTCATCTGCGAGCAATACGTTGACTATATCGCAAAGGCGCAAAAGCTCGATATGGAGCTTGCGGTCGAGTTTCTCGTTATGGCGAGCGATCTGATGCTTATCAAAAGCAAGATGCTCCTTCCCAAAGAGGCAGACGAGGAAGAGGAAGATCCCCGCGCAAAACTTGCGGATGCTCTGGCACGTCTCGAGGCAGCCAAAAGCGTTGCGGGCGAGCTCGGAAAAAGATACGCGCAGTACAGCGGACGTATGGCAAAAGACTCGGAGGACATTTCGCCTGATAAGACCTACGTCAAGGATTACGATGCCTCCGTGCTCGTCCCCGCTATGCGACGTGTTCTTGCCGAGTACCGTGACACCGAGGCGATCTCAACGGGACTTGTACGTCCGATAGTAGCGCGCCCGATCGTTCCCGTGCGCATCAAGATCATGGGTATTATGAGGCATTTCAAGACTCTCGACACAACTCCCTCTCTCGGCGAGATACTCGACGAGGCAGAATCGCGTCCCGAGCTTGTTGCAATCTTCATCGGTGTGCTTGAGCTTATCAGAATGAAACGCCTGCTTCTCGTTGAAGAAGCCGATGAATTCGGAAATCTTCGCGGGATCTCAACAAAGTTCAAGGCAAATCCCGAATTCGGAACCGAGCTTCCCGACGATCTTGAGATCGACGGTTACAATGAATAATTAATATAAGGTAGTTAACAATGGATCAGGAAAATAAACTTTCGGAAATTCGCAAGATAGAGGGCGCGCTTGAGGCGATACTCTTTGCGGCGGGACATCCCGTAAGCTACGATAAGATCGGAGAGGCACTGGGGCTGACTCCCGGCGATGCCAAAAGGATCGCAGAGCATCTTGCGGATAAATACAACGCCAATACCGATGGCGGCATTATGATGCTCCTCTTCCCCGATACCTGCCAGCTTTGCTCGCGCGAGGATTATATTCCCTACGTACGAATAGCTCTCGGAATCCGCAGAGGCGGTAATCTCTCCAATTCCGCGCTCGAGGTGCTTGCCATCGTCGCCTACAACCAGCCCGTCACACGTTCCTTTATCGACACGGTGCGTGGCGTTGACTCGGCATACGCAGTCGGATCGCTCATCGACAAGGAGCTTATCGAACCTTGCGGCAGACTTGACGCCCCCGGCAGACCAACGCTTCTTGCAACAACAGAAAAATTCCTCCGCGTCTTCGGACTCAACAATCTCGGCGAGCGTCCCGAAGGCGGCGCACTCAGAGGAGCCGCTGACGCTCTTCTCGAGGCCGAAGAGGATGAGGAACAGATGTCGATCGACGAAGATGTTGAAGAAAGCTCAGAGGCTCCCCAAGAGGAAGAAGAACTCTACACTCCCGACGACGAGCAGTAATTCTCAATTCTTATCAAAGGCAGGTGATACATCTGATTGCGCTGTACATTATCGGCGGCATAGTTCTTTTCTTTGCCTTCATCGCATCTCTGCGCGCCGAGGTCTTAATTGCATATTCGGATGAATTTCGCCTGACGGTCAGGGTACTCGGTATCCCGATAAAGATTCTTCCGAAGAAGAAAAAGAAGGTAAAGATCTCCGCCTACTCGCGCAAGAACCGTGCGAAATACGAGGCGGCTGAAAAGGAAAAAGCCATCAAAAAGGCTAAAAAGAAATCCGAAAAGAAGAAAAAGAAGGAAGCCGCCAAAGCGAAGAAAAAGGCTGACAAGGCGGCAGGCAAAGTAAAGCCTAAGAAACCTATCGGTGACATCATTGAAATGATCAAGGATCTCGTCGCCGTTTTCGTCGGACGCTTTGCCAAGCACCTTCGCATCAGGATCGCGCGCCTTCATATCGGAGTTGCAACGGGTGATGCGGCTACCACGGCAATTCTTTACGGTGCGATCGCGCCCACAGTAGCTTGCATCGCGGCACTTCTCGACTCAACATCGACATTGCGCCATCCCGCAAAGTCGGACGTTGATATACACGCGGACTATCTTTCGGAGACGATGCAGATAGACATCGAGATCGGGTTTTCGATCTGCGTATGGCAGCTCTTCGACGTTCTCTTCCGCACGGGCTTCAGGCTCGTAAAACACTTGTAAAATAATTATTCCATATACATGAAAGGATCAAAAATCATGGCAAACGAAAACAAGCTTCAGGAAATTATTGCGGCTTCTCTCGAAAATATCCGTTCGATGGTCGACGCAAACACCGTTATCGGAGATCCCATCAACACACCCCAGGGCACGAACATCATCCCCGTTTCCAAGGTATCCCTCGGATTTGCTTCGGGTGGACTTGACTACGCAGGCAAGAGCGAGGAAGCTGTCCGCGCTCGCATACAGAATTTTGGAGGCGGAGGAGGAACAGGTCTTTCCGTTGTTCCGGTTGGATTCCTCGTAGTTTCCCCCGACGGTGCAGTTGATATGATCAACGTAGGCATGGAATACAAGAGCGGTCCCATTGAGCAGGTCGCTGACGTTGTTGAGCGCGCTCCCGAGATCATCGCAAAGATCAAGGCATTCTTCGCTAAGGACGCAGAGCCCGACACCGAGGAAGAAAACGCATAATCGGTATATCTTCATCACGCCCGAAATATAATTTTACAAGAATTATATTTTGAGGTGGAAAATGAATATCCCGCGTAAGCTTCTGGCATTTTTACTTTGCACTATCGCTCTATTGCCCACTCGCGCTCTCCCCTCATCGGGAAAGGAAGAATATCTTACCGCAGATTCCCCTCTGCCAACCGTTCCGCTTGATATAGCGACGGCGGCGGGGTCTGCGGTGCTTCTTGATGCAAGCGGATCGGAAACACGCACGCTTTGGGCGCAAAACGCAGATGAAAGGCGCGGTCCCGCAAGCACGACGAAGATCATGACCGCACTTGTTGCTGCGGAAAGTATGCCTCTCTCAACAAAGGTGACGGTCACGAAGGAATCGGTCGGCATTGAAGGATCTTCGGTGTATCTGACCGAAGGCGAGGTCTTCACGCTCGAGGAGCTTCTTTGCTGCACTCTTCTCGAATCGGCGAACGATGCGGCAACGGCTGTAGCTATTGCAGTCTCGGGAAGCGTCGAGGAATTCGCCGCGCTTATGAATGAGAAATGCGCCGAGCTCGGTCTGCGCGATACTCATTTCACGAATCCGCACGGACTTGACCACGAGGAGCATTACACGACCGCACGTGAGCTTGGCATCATTGCCGCCGCGGCGCTCGAGAACGAGGCTCTGAAAAAGATATTCTCTACATATAAAATGACGGTATCCGCGCCAGACGGCGGAGCGCGTCTGCTCATCAATCATAACAGACTGCTGAAATCGATCGAGGGTTGCATAGGTGTCAAAACGGGATATACAAAGTCTAACGGACGCTGTCTTGTTTCTGCCGCTGAAAGAGACGGACTTCGGCTTATCGCGGTCACACTCAACGACGGCAACGACTGGCACGATCATACCGAAATGCTCGAGGCCGGATTTGCCGCATACGAGCGCGTGAATCTTATCGATCATATAAGCATCACTCTACCCGAGATATCTGTCACGGGCGGAGAGCAATCTTGCCTCCGAACTGCATTCGCGGAGGACGTTTACGTTACTCTGCCGAAAAGCAGCGCGAAGATCAGCTGTCGGATTGAGAACGTCACTTCTCTTCCGGCGCCCATCGCGCGTGGACAAAATGCGGGCGAGGTCGCATTTCTCTGCAACGGAGAGGAAATTGCTCGTACACAGATAATCACCGCCTATTCGGCGGCTAAAAAGAAAGAAAAAGGATTTTGGGAGAAGCTGTTCGGTTGATCTCCCTATATAATTAAATGGAAAAGATCAGACTTCAGAAATATTTTACCGATTGCGGCGTGCTTTCGCGCCGTGCCGCTGAGCGAGAGATCGAGGCGGGGCACGTTAAGCTCAACGGACAGATCGCCAAGATAGGCGACAAGGTCGCGCCGGGCGTTGACAAGGTCGTATGGAACGGCAGAGGCATCGTCTTCAAGGATCGCGTTGCCAAGAGAGTAATCGCGCTCAACAAGCCTCGCGGCTACGTTTGTACCGCATCCGACGAAAAAGGACGCAAGATCGTCACCGAGCTTGTCGAGGATGCGGGAGGCAGACTCTACCCCATCGGAAGACTCGATATGCAGTCAGAGGGACTTCTTCTCATGACCGACGATGGCGAATTTGCCAATCTAATGATGCATCCGCGCCACCATATTCCGAAGGAATACAAGGTCAGCGTCAAAGGAAAGGTCGACGAAAAGGCACTCGAAATTCTCCGTTCCGCTCTCGTTATCGACGGCTATAAGATCACGCCCGCGGAGGTTGAAGTTATCGATATTCAAAAGGATGGCGCGCGCCTCAATTTCGTTATCTTCGAGGGCAGAAACCGCCAGATCAGAAAGATGTGCGAGGCGGTGGGACTTTCGGTCACAAGACTTCGCCGTGTAAAGATTGGTCCGATATCTGTCAACGGAATTGCCCCCGGCACATGGAGACGTCTCCGCGATGACGAGGTCGCCTGGCTCAGACGAATGGCAAAGCTCAAGCCGGAGAAAGTCTTACCTGATATTGATGAATAAAAAGAAGCTGCCAGTCAGCTTCTTTTTTACTACATCTTCCGTCATAATTCGTCTTGAACCACTATATTTTGCGTTTTGAGTGGAATTTTATGGTAAATATACACAAATACGACGGTATATTTTTGTACAATCTTTTATCTCTTATCCTATTGCAAAATTTGGAGATTTATGGTAAAATATTACTGTAAAAATTATCCATTTGGAGGAGTATGAAAAAGCATGGAACAGAATATCAAAATACTTATAGCCGATGAAAACGAAGCAGACAGAAGAAGACTTGCGGACGGATTACGCCGCTCGGGATTTCATAGGATCGAAGAAGCGCAAAACGGAGAGGACGTCATAAATCGGATATCCGGCGGAACATACGACATCGTCATAGCCGACGTGTGGCTCTCAAAGCTTGACGGTATCGGAGCTCTCCGCCAAAGCAGAGCGATCGATTATGGCGCAGCTCTGCCTCCCTTATTTATCATCACCTCTTCTCTTTCAAACCAAAATATTTTTCTTGATGCCATGAATGCCGGCGCGGCACTCTGTCTTCTGAAACCGATTGACGCAAGAAGTCTTTCGGAACACCTGCAGAATCTCAGCCGAGATCGCTCGGCGCGCGAGGAAAGATCCGCAGATATCGAAACGCAAGTGACGAAGATCATCCATCAGATCGGCGTTCCCGCGCATATCAAGGGATATCAGTATCTTCGCACGGCGATCCTTCTGACCGTCCGCGACAGCGAGGTGATCAATTCGGTAACCAAGGTACTCTACCCGACCGTTGCTAAAAAATATCAGACCACCACCTCGCGGGTTGAGCGCGCCATCCGCCATGCTATCGAGGTTGCTTGGGATCGGGGAGACGTTGAGACGCTTAATTCCTATTTCGGCTACACTATTCAGAACGACCGCGGCAAACCCACCAACAGCGAATTTATTGCGATGATCGCGGATAATCTGCGGCTCAAATACAAGCTTTATAAATAATTTCCGAATTACTGCATAGTGATTTCCGGTAGATTTCACTTTTGCATTAATTATATATTTGATGTTACCCCGAAGCCTTATCCCAAGCTTCGGGGTTTTAGAAAAATTTGAAGTATGAACTGACTAAATAATCGTATTCTCCTTAGGATATATCAAACACAAACGGGTTTCCGATCTAAAATATTCGAAGTCTTTTTTAGGGTTCGGTACGTTTCTTATATATAATTGTATTTTTTAAATAATAATCAAAATTGTTAATTTTAACAAAAAATATATTGACAAATCATATCAGCCATGTTATAATTAAACAAAAAATATTTGGATGTTTTTAAAATGGGGACTAAACTAATAAATCGTATTGTATCTTTGTATCTTGCAATAATAATTCTTTGCACTGCTTCTTCATGCAATCATAAACCGAAGAAAGATAACGATGAGTTCGGGTATACCTTTGAGCCCGTCATAGAGTACAAGGGTACGGAATTCCGCCTTGACCGAATGAGCATTCGGGAAAGAGGCTACGAGGTTTCCGCGCTTCCTTTGAACTTCGGCGATATCGAAGAAAAAATCCGTAGCCGTGACAACGCAATGATAGTTCTAGCGACCGTAGTTGGAAACCCGATGCAGATGACCGAGGCATCTGCCACAAGCATATCATTCAGCGCGGAAGTCATCTGCCCTGTCAGGATCGAAAGCATACTCTATAAATCGGAAGATAATTTATCAAAGGTCGGAGATATTGTTGAGGTTGATCTGAGCGGAGAGCTTTGCATCATTGAAGGTTGGATGGAGTATGCAACAGAGGAAGAAAACATTCCATCGGGTAAATTTATCGAGGATGAATGCGAACTTTATTTATCCCATTCATGTGGTCTTGCGATGATCAGCGGTGCGCAGTATTTGTTATATCTGTCCGGTAATGCTGATGACTGCATAAGATACGTCGATGTACCGAATTATCGATGTGAAATAACAAATTACTGCAATACCTTCGAATATAATCGAGATACCCGCCCGCTCTTTCAAAACGATTCGTGGTGTGAGCCTTTCCGATTTTACAATATAATCAAGGAAGGCGGATTTTATTACGATCCGAGCATTTATCCGGAAACCCCAAGCCTCTCGTCGGAAGCCGATATCGGGACTGTCGGTATACGTATAGGCGACACTATAGTCGAGGGCTATGAGCAATTGGATTGTGGATACAAATGTACCGGTTATTCGGAAAAAAACGATGAATATTTATATGAATATGTTAATTACGAGACCTACGATCTGTCAAGCGGTATAATTCCCGATGGATGTCCGACAGTTATCTGCGAATATAATGAGACGATCAATGTGATATTTAAGGGAGAGGCGGCTACTTGGTTTAGTCAGGGAGGGCGTGTACTTTCTGCGGAGCTGTACGACATTCACGGGGAAAAATACGCAACATATAATCCAGAGCGAAAACAAGTATACAGATCGGGACATCAGGCTGAGGCCGGTATTTATTTTCTGAAAATCGATCTGATATTCTTCGGGCCCGATATACCACCATATGACGGACTTGGTGAAGAAGCAGCCGAAATCGGAAAAGAATATATAGCTCAAAAATCTTACCTTTTTGCTATTGTTATGAATTAAAAAAATATACGGATACCTGTCCGATCGGGATGGTATCCGTATTTTTAATTTCTTTTCTTTTTCCTTTTCTTCTCCACCAATTCGTCGAGTTCCTCAACGGTTTCGTCCGAAATCGCGCATCTTCCGCCCGAGTAGCGAGCTTCGGTATAGGTGTCGAAAAGGGTATGCTCGAGTTCCTCGTGCGCGAGGTCGTGCTCCATTTTAGCGGGGGTATATTTCGGTGCAATGCGATAGCCCTCGCGGATCTTGCGGAACATGAACTCGGTGAAGATATAGCGGACACGGGTGGCGTTATCTGCATCGTTCCAAGGGTGGGGATTCTTCATACGGTTTTTGCGTCTGCGCCTTTCTCCTCTTTCCTTGAAGACGAAATCACGCTCGTCCTCCCCGCGGACCCTATTGCGCTCGATTCCGAGCTTCTTGGCAATTATCTTGAGCCATTTTGATAAGAAGACTGAAATACGATTCGAAATCTTGCCTGCGAGCAAAGCGATCTTTTCGCGCATTTTTCGGTCAAACATCTTGCGAAGAGACTTCCAACCGAGCCATAGTCCCCCGCCGAACATAATGAGCGCGACCGTTTGAACAAAATAATTACCTATCGAAAGCGGAAACAGTATCGCGCCGTAAAAAACGGACAGAAGGTATAAAACCGTAAGGATAATCCTTATCGGCGAAAATCCGCGTGATTCGCGGAGCGAGGTGACAAGTGATCTGATCTTATTCATTTACTGCCTCCTCGCTGAAGAAAAGTTCGGGAAGCGAGAATACGCGAACGCCGTTTCCTCTGCGCTCAAGCTCATATGCACGCGCGTCTGTCTCCGGAGTCCTGCAAAGAACGAATATCAATATCTCCGAGCTGTTTTCGCCCAAATCTATCAATTCATCAAGCAACGCGGGAAATGATCCACCGTCCGCGGGGCGCATAGACGCCATCTTTCGGAAAATATCGAGCATATGAGACTCGCCTCCCTCGATCGGAAAGCGTTGCATCATGCTGCCGTCCCTCTCCTTACAGTTTGAATAGAATCCAACGCTGTAGCCGCCGTAGATCGCCTGCCTGATAATGTACGCTGAATAGGAAAGCGCGAGCTCGGTAAGCCTTTCGTATGCTTCGCCGTCGATTCCGCAATCGCGCTCGAGATGGTAATCCATAAATACGCAGAGACGGCGTGCGGCACAAAAATCGCGGTCATTGACCATAAGCGGAGTTGCACTTCTGCGTGAGCCGAGCCAGGTCTTTGCGCTCGCCTTGAAATTGATCTGCGATACGGGATCTCCGAAGCGGTAGTCGCGCACGCCCGAGATCGAAAAAGGATCTGCAAACAGCTGACGAAGCGCGCGTTCCTCACCCTGCATCACGCTGACGGCGGGAAGCATCGGTTCGATCTCAAAGGGTCTCGGGTAGACGTATATCTCGGCAGGACATTCAAAGACCTCCTCGCCGAGTTTTTTTCTTACGACCGCGCTTTGAAGCTGGTAATACCCTCGCTTGAGGCAGATAAGCTTATGACGGCGGCGAATACGCATATATGGCCACAGATTGAATCGGCTTACAAAATACTGCATGCCGTCCTTTTTGGGAGCCTCAAATCCTTGGAGTCGAAGCTCGTTATAAAGGTAGGCTTCAACGTCAACGGCAAGAAGCGGAAAGAAACCGTTATTAACGATAGTTTCAATCAGTTCTACCTCATCGCCCGCATAGACTCCCTTTTCCGTAAACTCGCGCGAATAGGTAATATTTTTCAGATTCTTTTCGCGGTAATGCGAATAGATCCGCCAAAGGATCCAAAGGGAAACCAAACCGATGATCGTCCAGAAAACGTAGGGAAAGACAGGGGAAATGAGAAAGAGTGCGATCCCCTCGATCACCTTCTGGGCAAATTTTGATAAAGAATCAATAAAAGCCATCAGAGATTTGCAAATACAGCTTCGGTGGGAACACGGGTGGATTTGATAATATTATCAACGATCTCGCTGACTGCGTTCTTTCTGATCCTTGCCGCGGATTCAAGCATGATACGATGCTCGAGAACGGGATGAGCAGCGCGCTGAATATCATCGGGAAGTACGTAAGAGCGTCCCGCTATCGCGGCATATCCCTTTGCCGCCTTCATAAGCGCAAGTGCGCCTCGAGGGCTGACGCCGAGCACGACGTGGGGATATGACCTTGTCGCCTCAACTATGTAAGAAATATACTCCATAAGTTCGGGGCAGATATAAACCTCGGGAAGTGCGCGTATAGCCTCGCAGAGTTCCTCCTCACTTACGACAGCTTCAAGACTGTCAAGAGGGCTAGTCTTATCGAAGCGGGCGAGAATGCCCAAGTTTTCCTCGTGCGAAGGATATTCCATTCTTCCCTTCATGAGGAATCGGTCGAGCTGAGCCTCGGGAAGCGGGAAGGTACCGAGAGTCTCAACCGGGTTCTGAGTTGCGATGACCATAAATGGATCGGCAAGCTTATAGGTCTTACCGTCGATGGTCGCCTGACGCTCCTCCATACACTCGAGAAGTCCCGACTGCGTCTTCGGCGTCGCTCGGTTGATCTCGTCGGCGAGAAGGACGTTTGTAAATACAGGTCCGGGAACGAATTCAAATTCCGAGGACTTCATATTGAAAAAGTTGATACCCGTGATGTCGGAGGGAAGCAGGTCGGGGGTGAACTGTATGCGCTTGAAATCGCAGCCGATGGATGCGGCAAGCGATTTGATGAGCATAGTCTTACCCGTACCGGGAACGTCCTCGAGAAGAACGTGACCGCCTGCAAGCAGCGCAACGCAGATCATATCTACCGTATCGTTCTTACCGACGATAACTTTACCGACGTTCTCCTTGATTCGATTATACACACTTGTGATCAATTCGATATTTGTCATTTTTCCTCCTCAATTTATCCTAATATAATATAGTGTCACAAAGCATCAAAAAGGTTGGATAAAAAGCAATTATTCTTTATTATTTTTTGTTAAAACGGTTTATCAAGCGAAACCGATCTTAAGCTATACTATTTTGCGAATTGGATCGCGCCCGAAAGATATCTCGCGCTTGATTCCGCGAGACGCGATGAGCGTTCATCGCCTAAGATCTCATGGATCTTCATAATTTTTTCATGCGCGCGTTTTTCTTCGGAGATAAAATTGCCGGCAAGACCGACAACGTTTCCCTCGTCGATCCAATAGAGAAATTGTTTGCGCCGCATCAGATTTGCCATCCCCGAAAACGCCGAAACGTCAAGCAGAGCTTTGTGGCCAAGCTTAAACAGATCCTTTGCGTACTGCTCGGGATATCTGTCGATATGCGTTATCAATAGGTCGTAATCCGCCATTCTGATCGCGTCAAGGGTATCGAGAAGGGCTGTTTCCCATACTCCGTCGGGCATATCGGCAATTATCGTTCGAGTGCCCATAACAGCAAGCTTGCCCAAAGTCGAAATATATTTCAGCCTCTCGTCTATGTAGACCTCGCTACCGAGGTACAATATTGGTGAACGCTTCGGCATATTCTCGCTGAAATTGGCAAGCACGCGGCTTCGCAGGTCAACGAATTCTTCAACGCTCATTTTTGCAGGATAATAGCGAGGTGTAAGCACCGCGGCGGCAATACCCGCGGAATAGAGCGTGCGCATTCTTTCGACAGATTCCTCGATATTTTTCGATCCGGCAACAAAGCCGGGTAAAAGATTTGCGCCAAGGTCGATCAACATCTTCTCCGCCCTCACTTTCAAAAAAATCATATAATATAATTATGCTCTATTTTTGCGATTTTGTCAAGTCTTTTTCTGTAAAATACTTGTAAGGAGAGCAAAAGCGTGGTATAATTATACTATCAAATAACAAAGGATAATAAAATGAAACATATACTTCTGATCACAACGGGCGGAACCATCGCATCTGCGGCGGGCGCGGACGGACTTGTACCCACCGTTTCGGGCGAGCGTCTGCTCGAGCACATCCCCGAGGTCGGCACGGTCTGCGACATCAGCGTGACCGCGCTCTTCAATCTCGACAGCACGAATATGCGCCCCGAGTATTGGCTGAAGCTCGCTATGAAGATCCGTGAGGAATATCATAATTACGATGGATTCGTTGTCACTCACGGCACGGATACGATGGCGTATGCGGCGGGAATGCTCCATTTTCTCATTCAGAACAGCCAGAAGCCGATCGTTCTGACGGGTGCGCAGACGCCTATCGAAAACCGCGACACCGACGCGCGCGAGAATCTGCGCGATGCGTTTATTTACGCATCCGACAAGGACGCCTGCGGTATTCACGTTGTCTTCGGCGGCAAGGTCATCTCAGCTGCGAGAGCGAGAAAGAACAGAACGAGAAGCGCGAACGCGTTTTCAAGCGTTGACTACCCCGAGATCGGATTCGTCCGCGCGGGCGAGATGCGCTATTATATCAAGGAGCGTTATTCCGAGCCCGTTAAGTTTTATAACAAGATCGACACGAACGTAATGCTCATCAAGCTTACACCGGGTATGAGCTCTGATATCTTCGATTACGTTGCAGAGCGCGCACACGCGGTAATTATCGAAAGCTTTGGCGTAGGCGGTCTTCCCTACTACGAAAACGACGAGTTTGCCGACAAGATCGAGCTGCTTATTGAGAAGGGAGTACGCATCGTCATCACCACGCAGGTTCCGCACGAGGGCAGCGACATGTCTATCTATCAGGTCGGACTCCGAATCAAGCAGAAATACGAGCTCCCCGAGGCTTACAGTATGACCACGGAGGCGGTACTCGCAAAGGTCATGTGGGCACTCCCGCAGTCGAAGACGGCCGAGGATTTCGCCAGGATCATCAATACGCCGGTTGGGTGTGATATTATTTAAATGCAAAATGCAAATTTGAACATTTTTTCGTATTTCTTCTGCAAAACGCCAAAAAATAAATATTTTATCTTTACAAAGGCTCAGAATTATGGTAAAATAACATTGTATTTTTAGAAAGGTGGTAAAAAGCATGAAAAGAATTCTCGCTATCATACTCTCTTTGCTGACTATCGCAGCAATCTTCGCACTTCCCATGAACGCTTCCGTTCCTACTGTCGTCACCGGCGGTCTCGTTATCCACTATGACGGCTCAAACAACACCGGTAATGGCCAGGATAATAAAACTACAGTCTGGAAGGACGTATCCGGCAACAATTACGACTTCACCATTGAAATCGATGATTACATCAAGTGGACCGACAACGCTCTCCATGTTGACGGTGCTTACTTCTACTTCCCGGACAAGGCACTTGAGGTTGTTAACGGAACTGCTTGGACTGTTGAGATCACCCTCGGTCATATCGAGCTCTTCGGCACTAACTACGACACTTTCATCTTCTCCGACAACGACCACTTCTCGATCTTCCGTCGTACCAACAACGACAGCCTCGAGTTCAAGGGTAATGATGCAAAGGCTGAGCGTGTTGTTATCCCTGACGGCAACAACCTGATGAACCAGTCTACCGTTACCGTTACTTATACTCTTGGTGGTATGGTTCGCATCTATGTTGACGGCCAGCTGATGGGCGAAATGCCACAGAACGGCAAGGCAATGGAAGCCGACACCCTCGCTCTTGGCCACATGGATATGAAGCGTTACTGGGCAGGCGACATTCACAGCATTCGTTTCTACGATCGTGAACTGGCTGATTATGAGGTTGCTCTGAACGCGGAGGCTGACGCTGTTAAGTACAACATCGGCAGATTGGCTCCCGAGACCACCGAAGCTCCCGAGACTACCAAGGCTCCCGAAACCACCAAGGCTCCCGAGACCACCAAGGCTCCCGAAACTACCAAGGCTCCCGAAACCACCAAGGCTCCCGAAACCACCAAAGCTCCCGAGACCGCCAAGGCTCCCACCACCGATAAGGCAGAAGAAAAGAAGGGATGCGGCGGATTCGTTGCAGGCTCCGTTGCGATCTTCGCTATTCTCGGAACAGCTCTTATCACCAAGAAGAAAGACTAATCTTTACATAATAAAGGACTGAATCCAGCAAGGGTTCAGTCCTGTTTATTATGAATTATTAGTAATTAATTCTACATTTAACATTTAGCATTTTGCATTTCCGTCATTTTCATCCTGCTTTTTCTTCTTTTTCTTTCTGACGCTCAAAACGATAAGAACTATTGCCGCGGGGATGCCCGGGAAAACAAGGAGAGTCGGGAAGGCATATACGAAGAAGACTGCGAAATTCATACAGCCCTCGCCGAATGCCGTCCAGCTTTCGACAAATGCCTTGCTGAGTCGGTCAAGGAAGCTCGGATCCTCTTCCTCAACGGGTGTGTATTCAACCACGTCTCTGACGGTAAGATTGACGGTCGAGTAGGTAACCTTATTGTCATAGGATTTGAGTACTGCTTGATACTCGGCGATCTGCTGCTCAATATCCGATATTTGATTGCGCAGAGAGAGCCAGAAATCATAATCCTTTGTGGTATTGAGCGACTCCATCATAGCAAGCAGACTTTCGCGCTCGGTCTCAAGCGTCTTCATCCTTGCCTCAATACTGTAATATGTCTCGCTTACATCATCCTGTGAGGATTCGCTCGAAGTGACGTTGAGAAGATCGCCCATCTGCGAAATGAAGCCGTCAAGCTTCTCTGCGGGGATCTTGATAACGAGATAAGCCTCTCGGCTGTACTTTGAACTGCTGTTGTAGCTGACTCCCGTGACCTTTGACTCGCTGATATAGCCACCGTATTCAGAAATCGAAGCATAGATGGTCTCGAGGGTGGAATCGTATTCCATTGTCTCGCCGTATATCGTATAGGTGCGGATGATCTTGCGAGCGGTTGACTCGGCTTCGCCATCGACTTTAACACCGTCTGGCGCATATGATACTCCGCCCGACGCCTCGCCCTTTTCGGGGGCGGCATCCATATCACTCGCGTAATTTTCCGATCCCGCCGAGCAGGAAGCAAAGAGGGGAATGATGAGCAGAGCAACCAGAATAACAGCGAACAAAGAAACGTAACGTATTGTCTTTTTCATAATAATTCTCCTTTTTGTTGATGCACGGCAGAGCCGTTTTTTCTTGGTTCGAGGAATTTCAGAGTTTCCCCTTGCTTAATTATACCATGTGTTTTAATAATTGTCAATAAAAAAATGTGCGGCTCACAAAAGCGATGAACCGCACACGTAAATTGATTTAGTTAAGTTTAGCCAGCGCAGCCTCGATTGCCGCGAGGGTCTCCTTATATTTCTCGAGCTTTGCTTTTTCGGCGTCGACTACCTGTGCGGGAGCCTTTGCTACAAAGCCTGCGTTCGAGAGCTTGCCTTCGAGACGCTTGATCTCGCCCTGGGTCTTCTCGAGTTCCTTGGAGAGTCTTGCTCTTTCCTTCTCGGTGTCGATGAGCTCGGAGAGGGGCAGGTAAACTGTTGCCGCGTCGGTAACGATCTGCGCCGCGTTATCAGCCGAGATCGCGCCCGCGAAGTCTGCCGAAACCTCAACCTCGGATGCCGAAGCGAGTCTCATAAAGAAGGGGAAGGTTGCGGGAGTGAAGGAATCCTCGTACTTGGTCTCAAGGTAGACCTTGGTCTTTCTTGAGGGAGGAACGTTCATCTCGGTGCGTCTTGCGCGGATAGCCTTGATGACAGCGATCAGCTTATCGGTATGAGCAGCGTCGGTCTCAAAGTCGAGTGCGGCGTCGTACTTAGGATAAGCCGAGATCATGATGCTTTCTGCGTCGCCCTCGTGAGGAAGTGCCTGATATATCTCCTCGGTGATGAAGGGCATAAAGGGATGGAGGAGCTTGAGCGTGCCCGTGAGAACGTACGCGAGGACGTTCTGAGCAACAAGTCCGCTTTCGCTTTCCTTATCAGCAAGGCGAGCCTTTGAGAGCTCGATATACCAGTCGCAGAAGATATCCCAGACGAAATCGTAGAGGTTCGAGAGGGCGATACCGATCTCGTACTTATCGAGCGAGGATTCAACAGCCGCGCAAAGCTTATTAAAGCGGCAGAGGATCCACTTATCCTCGGGAGCAAGCTTGGATGCTTCGGGGAGCTCGACCTTGTCGATCGTGAGATTCATTCTTACGAAGCGCGATGCGTTCCAGAGCTTGTTTGCAAAGTTACGCGCAGCCTCGATCTTCTCGTCCGAAAAACGCATATCGTTTCCGGGGCTGTTACCCGTTGCAAGCGCGAAGCGGAGTGCGTCTGCGCCGTAGGTGGAAATGATCTCGAGCGGGTCGATACCGTTGCCGAGCGACTTCGACATCTTTCTGCCCTGCGCGTCGCGGACGAGTCCGTGGATAAGGACGGTGTCGAAGGGGATCGAATCGGTATATTCGAGTGCCGAGAAGATCATTCTCGATACCCAGAAGGTGATGATATCGTAGCCGGTTACGAGGGTGTTTGTCGGATAGAAGTACTTCAGATCCTCGGTAATATCGGGCCAGCCCATTGTCGAGAAGGGCCAGAGAGCCGAGGAGAACCATGTGTCGAGCGTGTCGGGGTCCTGAGTCATATGACCGCCGCACTTCGGGCAGGTGTCAACGTGATCCGCGGAAACGACGGTCTCGCCGCACTTGTCGCAATAATATGCGGGGATTCGGTGACCCCACCAGAGCTGACGCGAAATGCACCAGTCCTGCGTATTCTCCATCCAATGAAAATAGTTCTTATCAAATCTTTCGGGAACGAACTTGATGCGTCCGTCGCGTACAGCCTCGATAGCGGGCTTTGCGAGAGGCTCCATCTTTACGAACCACTGAAGGCTGATCATAGGCTCAATGGTGGTGCCGCAACGGTAGCAGGTGCCGACCTCGTGCTTGATGTTATCGATCTGACAGAGGTATCCGCCCTCCTCAAGGTCCTTAAGTATTGCCTTACGAGCCTCGTAGCGGTCCATCCCCGCGTACTTCGGGTAGTTCTCCGTGATCTTTGCGTCCTCGGTGAGTACGACCTCCATCGGGAGCTTCTGACGGCGTCCGACCTCGAAGTCGTTGGGGTCGTGCGCGGGAGTGATCTTAACGCAACCTGTACCCTTGTCGAGCTGTGCGTGCTCATCGGCAACGATCGGGATGCGGCGTCCTACGAGAGGAAGCACGCAGTACTTACCGATAAGATCCTTGTATCTTTCGTCCTCGGGGTTGACTGCAACAGCGGTATCACCAAGCAGAGTCTCGGGACGTGTGGTAGCAACTTCAACGTATCCACCGCCGCCTACGAGGGGATACTTGATATGCCAGAAATGGCCGTCCTGCTCAACGTAATCAACCTCAGCGTTCGAGATAGAAGTCTTGCAGTGAGGACACCAGTTGATGATTCTCTCGCCGCGATAGATGAGACCCTTCTTGTAAAGTCTCTCGAAAACGTCGCGAACCGCGCGGCTGCAGCCCTCGTCGAGGGTGAAGCGTTCGCGGGTCCAGTCGCAGGAGGAGCCCATCTTCTTGAGCTGAGAAATAATACGTCCGCCGTACTGCTCCTTCCAAGCCCAAGCGCGCTCCAGGAAGCCGTCGCGTCCAAGGTCTTCCTTGGTGAGACCTTCCTTGCGCATAGCTTCAACGATCTTTGCCTCGGTTGCGATAGAAGCATGGTCGGTTCCGGGAAGCCAGAGGGTGCTGTAGCCCGACATTCTCTTGTAACGGATAAGGATATCCTGGAGAGTGTTGTCAAGCGCATGTCCCATATGGAGCTGTCCTGTGATATTGGGAGGGGGAATAACTATGGAGTAATGTTCTTTGCTGTGGTCGACTTCGGGGGTAAAATAGCCCTTTTCGGTCCACATAGCGTAGAGTCTGTCTTCAAACTCTGAGGGATTATAGGTCTTCGGAAGACCCATGTTCATCTCGGAATTCATTTTTATCGTCCTTTCATAAATTAAATTTCAAAATAAAAAGCGCCGCATCCTAAAACAGGACGCATGCGCGCGGTACCACCTGTATTCGTGCCGTAAGGCACGCTCTCTTCTATCCTCTTTCGGGGATAAGACGTTCGGAACTACTGCTCTTTCACTCCGACCGCTCCGCGGCGACTTCGAGGGCTTGTCTTTACGTGCTCACACCAACCGCACGCTCTCTGAAAAGATCATACCGCCTACTACTCCGCTTCACAGCGTTATTCAATATACTGATTAAGTATATCATTATTTTTATCGTTTGTCAAGTCTTTTTTTAGATTTTACAGGAAATTTACGTTTTAGGGCTCACGGTACTTGATTTTGCGGTCAAGATATGGTATAATATTAATAATGCCGCACACAAAAAATCTCAAGCGGCAAAAAGAAAGGAATTTTTTAATATCTCATGGAAGGCGACCGATTATTTTGGCTTATTATGCTCCAGCTTGTGCTCATCGCGATTAACGCGTTTTTTGCGTCCGCGGAAATGGCACTCGTTTCGCTCAACGTAAATCTTCTCCGCAAAGAAGCGGATGAAGGCGACAAAAAAGCCAAAAAGCTCTTAGAACTTTCTGAAGAACCCACTGCGTTTCTCTCCGCGATCCAGGTTGCGATCACACTTGCGGGCTTTCTCGGCTCGGCATTCGCCGCCGACAACTTTGCAGGGCCTCTGACAAACTGGATCTACTCGGGACTTGGATTCACCGCGCTCGGCGAGGAAACGCTGAACTCGATCATGGTCATCCTGATCACTCTCGTGCTCTCTTATTTCACTCTCGTACTCGGCGAGCTCGTGCCCAAGCGTCTGGCGCAGCACTCTCCCGAGAAGGTGGCGCGACTCGTTTGCCCCGTTGTTTCCGCGATCAAGACTTTTCTCAAGCCCATAATCTGGGTACTGACCAAATCTACCAATCTTTGTCTGCGCATCTGCCGCATCAACCCGAACGAAGAGGATGAACAGGTCACCGAGGACGAGATCAGACTTATGGTCGACATCGGCGAGGAAAGCGGAACGATCGACGCAAATGCAAGCGAGATGATCGACAACATCTTCGAGTTTGACAACAACATCGCGCGCACGGTAATGACCCGCGCGATCGACGTCATTACGATCCCCGCAAACGCAACCGACAAGGAGATCTTCCAGATCCTCAAGGAGAGCGCATACTCGCGCTATCCCGTATGCGGCGAGGATATAAACGACGTCATCGGTGTTCTTTACGCAAAGGATTACTATCTTGACCGTCTATCCCCGAATGAAAATAAACCCCTTGCGGATATTATCCGCCCCGCGCATTTCGTCCCCGAGACGGTAAAATGCGACGTACTTTTCCGCGAAATGCAGAAGATCAACCGCCATATTGCAATCGTGGTTGACGAATTCGGTGCAGTCAGCGGAATCATCACCCTTGAGGACCTTGTCGAGGAGATCATGGGCAATATCTATGACGAATACGACGAGGAAGAAAAGGAAGAGGAAGAAAAGGACGTCACCGAGATCGAAGAGAACGTATGGCGTGTTGCCGGCTTTGCAGAGCTTGAAAAGCTTTCCGAGATCATAGGATTTGAGCTTCCCGAAGATACTGACTTCTCCACCCTCGGTGGTATGATCATGAACGAGCTTTCCGAGATTCCCGAGGACGGCGAGACCGATATTGAGGTCGAGACCTGCGGCTTACATATAAAAGTCGAGAAGGTCGAGGACAGGCGAATCGAGTTCGCAATCGTAACAAAGCTCCCCGTGCCCGAAGACGATGACAATAAAAATGATAAATAAAAAGATCGGATGCCTCGGCATCCGATCTTCATTTAATTATCATCCCAAATATTGCTCTGCGAGCCATCGTAGCGTTTTGCTTCGCCCGGTTCGCTAAGGTAAGGGGAGTACATCATTATTGCGGAGTTCTGTACAAGGAGCTCTTCATCAAGGAATTCACCGTCGAGAGTGAATTTCTGTTTATAAAGTTCGTTATGCCTTGTATAGCCGCCCCAGATCTCAAGGCGCATCTCGTGATTGCGCTCAATAACTTCATACCTGCAATTCGGTTTATTCTTTACGCGCCATTCGCCGAAAAGCTCTTCCTTGCCGACCTTAAGACAGAGCTGAAAATCCTCATTGGTATCGTTTCTGATCATAAGATCCACGTGGGGATAAAAGCATGTCGCACCGCTTGCAAAGGGCTGAGTTCGGTTGGCATCGGGAAAAACGTCGTATCCATGTCGATGGCGTTCAATAACGGTAAGCGGCGTATGCGCCGTCATCCAGAAGATCATATTTGCGAGTTGGCATAATCCGCCTCCCACGCCGGGTACGATCTTTCCGTTGCGGAGTATCATTCCGTCGAGGAAACCGCGTCGGTATGTAGGCTTTCCTATCAATCTCCAATAGCTCATGATCTCGCCCGGATGCAGAACGATTCCGTCCATTCGCGCTACGGCAAGCTTCAGATTTGTTACCTTGTTTTCCTGCATCCACATCTCAAGATCCTTAAGCTTTCGGCGCATAGGCGTGTGATGCGAAAAATACACCTCCGGGAAACGCTCTGATACGCGCTTCTTGGCAAATTTGTGCTCCATTGTAAGCCACTTGATTCTTCTGCGCATACCGTAATATGCACATCCAAGCTTAAAACGCAGAGGAGAACGGTCAACGGGTTTGTCAGATCTTTTCATATTATCGGCTTCCTTTCAAGATTTTATATATTAATTTTATCAGCTTTTCACAATATTTGGTGAAATTGTGGGGAAGAATTTATTAATAATTAACTTTATTCGTGTAAATATATTAATTGACACAACAAATAATATGTGATATAATCTAAATAGTACCATTATTCTCATGAAAGGAGCGGAAAATGGCAAACGTATTTGATTATCTTCGTTGGCGCGGAGATCTATCCTTCGAGGCTTCGCCCCTCTGCGAGGTCGATGCTTTGATCTTTTGCGAGCTTTCGTATATTTTTTTCGATGGCATCGTACCGTCGGAGTTATCGAAAGGAACCGTCACACTCGCGCAAGCTGCGGAAACGTTCTTCGAGCGCAATACCGACCGCGAGGTTATCTCGCTCGGCGAGCTTGTCCCGCGAGAGATCGTAGATCTTTTTCGCATCGCAGCAACCACCAAAAGATTTGCAAGCGTTGAGATCGGGCAATTTATCAATATAATAGACAATGAAACAATAGAGCAATTCTCCGCTCTCTCATTCTTCCCGAATAAGTACAACGTTTTTATTGCCTACAGAGGAACCGACGATTCGATCGCCGGCTGGCGCGAGGATTTCAGAATGGCATATCTGACACCGGTCCCGGCTCAGCGGCGTGCCTCGGAATACCTCTCAAGTATTGCCGCAAGCCACGAGGGAAGCATCACTGTCGGCGGTCACAGCAAAGGAGGAAACCTTGCGATGTGGGCGGGGCTTAACGCGCCCGACAGCATTTGCAGCCGCATAGACAAAATTTACAATTTTGACGGGCCCGGCTTTCTTGATGACGTCTGGGTCAGCGCCGACTATGAGCGTATAGCGGACAGAATTTCAACGGTTATTCCTAAGGGATCCGTTGTCGGTCTGCTTCTGAAATACGACAAAAAATACCGCGTAACACGTTCCGAAGCCAAGAAATATCTTCACCAGCACAACGCCTTGACGTGGAACGTCATGGGTTGCGAATTCGAATGCGACGCAGATATTGCCCCCGACGTCAAAAAGACAAACGATCTTGTCGGAAAGTGGATCTATTCAATGGAACCCGAAAAGCGAGAGGCTTTTATCGAGGGATTCTTTGATATTCTATCCTCAACCAATGCCAAAACGCTGACCGATCTTGCGGCAAGCAAAAGCGAAGTGATCCGCGCTTTTTCGAATATCGATCCCGAAACCAAGCAGGCACTCATGACGGGGATCAAGTTGTTCTTCGGCGAGGGTTACTCTTCATTTATGGAACAATTCAAATCGCTATTCAAAAAGAAGGATGACGAGGAAAACACGGAAAAACCTGCACAAGAGCCCTCGAAAAAGCTCCCCAAGCAGTCAAGGAATGTAAAAAAGCCGGTTAAGGTTCACAAGAATCCGCCCCGTAAAGCACAAAAAAATGCTTGCCCAAAAGGAAGAAAAACAAAAAACTGCAAAAAGAAATAATAAAAATCAGCCGATCTATGTCGGCTGATTCTATTTACAGAATATCAATTTGACACATTTTCATGGTTGCGAGCGCAGAGGAATGGGTATCCGGAGTTACACCGGCACAGGCGTCTGCCACGACGTTTATATTTATCTCGGGAAGTGCCGCCTTGATCAGCATTGCATTTGATACGACGCAGATATCGGTGCAAAGACCTATGAGGGTCACCTCTATTTCCTCATTTTTCGCAATATTTACAATATGATCGCAGAGCTCGATCGACCCGAAGGTGGGCTTATCAATTATCTTACAGCCTTCAATTGCGGGAGCGATTGCGGGATGTATCTGCCAACCCGGCGTACCCTTGATACAATGGGGAACGGGAAGATATCTGCCCTCTCTGGACGTCATGTAGCTATCGGGATGAGTATCGCGGGTAGCGATCACGTCGTTTTTATCGTATTTTGCGATCTCGCGGAGGACGCTTGGAATAATTGCAACCGCTTCCGCAGTTCCGAGCGCACCGTCAACGAAATCGGTCTGCATATCAATAACAAGTAAAAGCTTTCTCATTTTGCACCTCAGATAGATTTCAAGATATCCTCTACGGTCTCGGCGACGTACGCAGGCGACGAAGAGGTGATCTCCTCGAGACTTCCGTAGCCGTAAAGCACTGCAAGACAGTCGATATTGTGAACGCGCGAGCCCTTGATATCATGGTCGCGGTCACCGATCATAATGCACTCCGACGTGTCCGTGATCCCGCATTCTGCAAGCGCATAAGCAATAACGTCGGCTTTTTTCAGGCGAGATGAATCCATCGTAGCCCCCGCAACGAAATCAAAATACTCGGCGAGCCCGAAGTGCTCGAGGATCTGCTTTGCGTAGAATTCGGGCTTCGAGGTTGCAAGGATCAGCTTTTTACCTCGGGCACGAAGGTTGGTCAGCAGTTCGGGAACACCGGGATAAACGGCGTTCTCAAAAATGCCGCGATCTCTGTAATAAACTCTGTACTCGTCAACACCGCGCAGAGCATCCTCTTCGGAAAAGCCGTAAAACACTCGGAAGGACTCCTCGAGAGGGGGACCTACAAAGCGGTTGAGCTCGCTCTTGTCCTTGACCTCGATCCCAAACTGCGAAAGTGCGTACGCAACCGAATTTGTTATTCCTATAGCGGAATCGGTCAGAGTACCGTCAAGATCGAAAAAAATATATTTGTATTCCTTTTTCATATATACTCTCCGAATGATTTTTATTTATTATACCATAGAAAGCGAAAAAAATCAACATTCGCACTTGACTTTTTGAGAGAAATGTGGTAAACTATTAGAGCATTTGCGGGTGTGTGAGGAACTATTCCCCCACCCCCGCTCATAAACTCGCGGGTGTGTGCGGAACTATTCCGCCACCCCCGTTTATAAACTCGCGGGTGTGGCGGAATTGGCAGACGCGCAAGATTTAGGATCTTGTGTTAATTCGTGCAGGTTCAAGTCCTGTCACCCGCACCAGAAAAAAGCATCGACTTTGTCGGTGCTTTTTTCAACTAAATCCACCCTTGCGGGTGGGTGAAATCGTCTTCGACGATGAAATCCAACTTCGTTGGATGAAATCCGCCTCGACGGCGGATGGGTGGATTTATTATCATCTGAGGCAAAGCCGAAGATTTCAT
>JAFQPI010000049.1 GCA_017411805.1 Clostridia bacterium | reverse complement strand
AGGAGGTCTTTATGAACAACGACAAATTCAGCGCTCTTGTGAAGGAGCAAAAACAAAAGAAGCTTATCGGCGTTCTTCGGGATAGGTCAAGAAGGTTTCTCAACGATATGGAGATCGAGTCAATCGCAAGGTTAATGGACGCCGACAGGCAGTATTCCGTTGACGTCTACGTGGACTCGGTGAACTTCGATCCTTCCTGCATCCCCCCAAGGCAGTCCGGTGAGTTTATCACTCTTCGCGGTCGGGAGTTTGAGCCCACCGTATTCATCAGCCATTCAAGCTCGGCGAGCGTTAACAACAGCGTTGTTATCGTGATACCGCCTTGCCGTATGGCGACAGCACTTCAAGGCTCATGGAGAAATGAGAGAAAGGAATTATCATGAACAAGGATTTCACAAGACGTATGACGCACGAGGCTCTGATCATACTCGGGGTGCTTGCATTTTTCACCTTTATGTTTCGGCTCTGGCCGCTGCTCGTATTGGTCATCTTCTGTATTATCGGAGGAGCTGTCAGGCTTCTTTTCCTGAAAGCAAAGGATGCGACGGTACGGGAGGCGGAGGAGGTCAAACCCGAAGTGCCGAAACCGGAACCGACCGAGAAGGACGTTCACAACCTCGCGTATTCCGTCATACTTACTCGCATCACGGAGATGGTCTCATCCGAGTATCCCACGGCAAAATGGGTCTGGGAAAAGCCAAACGCCAGAAAGCTGATCGAGGACGGCGAAGAGGTCTTCATACTTCTCAGCGGTGCGGGAGGATACCGTCGCGCCAAGGTGAAGATACAAAACCTGCAGGTGACGGGACTCGAATACGTAACCGCAACGCTTCCCGAAAAGCCAAAGGATGAAACCGATACGGACGCGGATGATGAGGAGGAGATCTCCGAGCCCATTCCGGTCAACTACGGTCTGATTGCCTTTGAGTGGGTGGAAGCACACGTTATGGATCTGAATGATCGTATCAACGACGCAATCGCGCAAGGCAAGGATGAGTATCTTATACCCGAAGAGGAACTGCCCGTGCGAGATAGCTGGTCTGCGATCATCGAGGAGCTCGGACGTCAGGACATCGAAAACCTTGTGGAAGATCCACACGGAATCAAAATCAATTTTAAGCAATAATTGCAGAAAGGGAATTAAATTATGAGCACTCCAGCTGAAATCAATGCCGTATTTGGCTTTAACAGAACTCTTCCTCCACCGTTCGATTCGCTAAAAAGCAAAACCGTTAAGGTATGCTCAAAGCACGGAACCGGTGATTCGACCTTAACTACGTCGGTCATCAAGGCGGTTCACGCCGTATGTCACTGTATGGCAAGAGACGGAGAGGGAGCGGTAGGAACACTCGACACCAAAAACGTTGCCGAGTATAAATCCTCAAACGCTCCGAATGAATACCACCTTGCCGTATACGACAACTCGAACGGCAACATTCTCGTCAGTATCTTCGAGAAGGGAACGGATATTATCACGAATTACGTCTGCACCAAGAACGACAAAGACGGTGCAGCCATTATGATGGCGATGTTTCCGACCTTTACGAAGGATCCCGAGTTTCAGGAGAACTTTGAGGCATATTACGAGGCACTCACCGCAGGGTATCCCGATATGACGGCGGCAACCAATGCTATGGCGATTATGTGCGATAACGTATATCGCAGACTGACCAACGACGCGTTGCCCGAGCATATCAAGCTTGAAATGACCAAGGACGGTAAGGTTACAAGAATTTCATCGGCGCAGATCGACTCGAATAAGTTTACACCCAAGGAGGTCGTCGCAGGTGAGTTTACCATTCTCGCAAAGACCGGTCCCGCGCCGAAGATCGGCAGAGCAAGTACCATCGTTGCCGTTTCGGATTTCGAAGGCAAGTATGCTTTGAACAGCGGAAGAACCTTTTCGATGCTTGAGCAATCGCTCATACCGAAGCTTGAGGATTGGTATATCATACCCGAACAGGTTGTGGGTATCTGTCATCACGCATTGGCAACGACGGGTAAACCGACTCAGATGCGTAACTTCTATCTCAGAGGTCCCGCCGGTACGGGTAAGACCGCCGCTGCGAGAGCAATTGCAGCAGGGCTTGGACTTCCGTATATGAAGTACACCTGCTCGGCAAACTCGGAGATCTTCGACTTCATCGGTCAATTGATCCCCGACGTAGACGGCGGCAGCACGGGAAATGCGGATCTCGACAGAGAACGCGAGGAGCTGAAGGCGATGGGCGGTATCACCTTTGAGAACGTCAAGAAGCTGATGCAGCTTCCCGATCTCGACGATATGGATTACGATCCCGTAGGAACCTATAAGCGCCTTACCGGAACGGAGAACGAGGATGCAACCTCTCAGGACTGTATGGCTATCGTTCTTTCGATGGTAACCGACAAGGTCGTACAGCTTTCCAAAAAGGAAGAAAAGAAAGACGAGAAGGGACAGTCCTTCCGTTACGAGGAGAGCGATTTTATTCGCGCTTTGAAGAACGGATATTTAGTGGAAATTCAGGAACCTTCGACCATCGCACAGCCCGGCGTTCTCGTCGGTCTGAACTCGCTGCTTGAGCAGAGGGGCTCCATTACGCTCCCGACGGGTGAGATCATTCAGCGTCATCCCGATTCGGTCGTTGTCATTACAACCAACGTCAGCTACGAGGGATGCCGCGCGATCAACCAGAGCGTCGTGGACAGAATGAGTCTGGTAATGGATATCGAGCTTCCCGAGGCTGAGGTTATGGTTCAGAGAGCGATGAGCATTACGGGCGAAACAGACGAGCTTATGGTATCGGATATGGTACACGTCGTTAACGATATGGCTGAATCCTGCCGCAAGAACAACATTACCGACGGAAGCGTTGGTATGAGAAGT
>JAFQPI010000048.1 GCA_017411805.1 Clostridia bacterium | reverse complement strand
GCTCCTTCCGCCACACGTTCGTGTGGCGGAAGGAGCCCGCGCTAATAAATTATATTGCAAATTTTATCTAAAAGGGCACCTATGGAAAAGTATGTCTTAATGGCTCGGCTTCTTTCATATAAACCTGTTAAACCATATAAGAAGCTCTTCGCGCATAACGCGGGTCACGCTGTGCTTTACGCCTTCGATCTCGTGATATTCTGCGAAGCATCCCGCGCGGCGGATCGAATCGATATATTCGCGCGACATAACGGGATCAACGGTCCCGTCGTCCGCGCCCTGCCATATCTTCACGGGGCAGGGAGGAAGGACAGCTCGCGCGCCTTCTGCGTTAAGAAATGATCGAGTGCGGTAGGGATCGAACCCCACGGCGTTTTTATCGCACCATTCTTCTGACGGAAAACGGAAATATTCGATGATCTTTTCGCGGTAGGGATGACCGTTAGCCGTGACTCTGTCCCAAGGGTTGCGGCAGATATGATTACCGACCGTTACCGCGTTCAGATTGAGTCCCGGATTGAAAAGTCCGAGTGCGATTGTGATAGCGGGGAAAGTGTTGGCGAAATTTATGGCAGTCTGCGCTCCCATCGAGGAGCCCGCGACGAGAACTCTTTCGGTAAGATTGTAATTCCCTAACGCGTGTTTGTAAGCTTTGAAGAGAGCGAAAACATGCTCGGGACAGCCGAGAGTCAAGCCGTGCGGCGCACATCCGCAGATATCGAGGACGGCATATCCCGCCTTGAGACATTCAAAGGCATAGGGAATACCGCCGATCATTGATCTTTCCGCGCTTACGGTAGGTCCCGCGCCGTGACAGGAGAGGATGAGCGGAGTCTCTTCATTGTCATTGGTATAGGAATCGGGCAGACAAAGAACTGCTTCACACTCGGAATACTCCTCGCGGTCGAGTACGGCGTTTTCCGCCGATCCGCTGACCTCGCGGAAATTATTGAAGCGCGCTTTGAAATAAATATACTCACGCTCGAACTCAGCGGACATCGGCTCGCCGGTTTTGTCGCAAGGGATCATTACTTTTCTGATATCCATCGTCAGTTCAAATGATCGACGAGCTTTACTGCGCCGTCTGCGAGAAATTTGATATTAGCCTCGTTGAATACGGTATCCTGCTTTGTGTGGATCTTGTCCATATAAAGAGCTCGGAGCTTCGCGGAATATTTTAATGATGCAACTCCGACGCCCGCTTTGAAATTGGCTTGATCGGAGGGATAGAAAACGCCCTTAGACGCGATATCGACCTTGAAATTATCGTCGGAAACGAAGCTTTTTTCAAGCGCGGGAATGTATTTCTTCGCCTTCTGCTTGACGGCAAAGAGGATGGTATCTCCGTCCGAAACGCAATCGAAATTGAGAAGGAGATTGTCCTTCATTTCCTTTTTGTGCTTCGATGCGAAGGAAGACGAGCCGAATAGTCCCATCTCCTCAAGATCAAAGAATACGAAGCAGATCTCGTGGCGTTTGTCGGCGGGAAGCGCCTGCATGATCTCGATCAGCGTGATGACGCCCGAGGTGTTGTCGTTCGCGGTATGCTTGTTTGCGGGACCGTTCATCAGAAGGTAGAAGATAAGGAAATAGGCAACGAGCCAGGCGAGGCGCATCAGCAAGTCGGTCATTTCATCGCCGAGCCCCAAAGACTCTCCCGAGAGCTTTACGATAAAGCTGATACCGAATGCAACCGCGAAAAGGATCGCCAGGATCGGTACGGTAATCATCAGCTGATAAACGATGTAGTAAAAGAAATTTTTCGGAGTAATAAAGTTTGGGAAGGGAAGTCGGGCGCAGGTATCGTAATGCGCGGTGTAGACGGCTTTTGCCGTTGCAGGATCGCCGACGACGATGTTCCGCGCACCGAAGGAGCCTTTTTCAACGAGGAATGAATATCCCTCTTTTTCGGCGAATCCCTGGATGTAATTAATAAATCCGTCTTTTTGCTTTTTTGATTTTCTAACGTGTAATTTTTCAAAAACATATTCTGATACGGGAGTCATTTTTTGCTGTCTCCTTCAATAAAGTCGAATATCTTGCCCCAAAGCTCCACGTCCTGCTCGGTGATCTTGTGCCAATCCCACGAGGTGCGGAATTTTTCGACGTCCTCGGGCGATTTGAAGGCTTTCTTCTTCAATCCCTCGGTCATCGCGTCGGTCATTTTCGTAAGCTCGGCAACAGCTTTCTCCGTGTAATTCGGATTGTGCTTTTTGCCGCAGACGAGCATAAGCTCGACCTTTTCGTTTCCGACGAGAGAATCGTAATGATATTCCTTCTTGACGGTCGGGTCGTTGTCAGATGCTATGTAGAGGATGCGCGCGGATGTGTCCTTTAGGCTTCTTCGGGCATCGATCAGCGAGTACATCGGGTTTGAGTCGCGTTCAAGACGGAGCACCGACGGGCGGTAGAATCTGAGAATTCCGGGGAAGAATTGCTCGATGATTCGCTCGACCGCGATAAATCCCGAGATAGAAACGCAGGATTCGATATCCTTATGAAGTGCCGAGATATTGAGCGCGGCAAATCCGCCCCAGCTGTGACCGATGACCGAGAGGGTTGCATTCTTGTAGCCGTCGACGGTACGAATGGCATTTACGGCGTAATCAAGGTCGCAGAGCGATTGGGCAAAGCCGACGATGCTCTCACCCTCGGATTCGCGGCAGCCCGTGTGATCGTATGTGAAAACTGTATATCCGCGGCGAGCGATAAGCTCGATCTCCTTCATATAGGCAACGTGTCCGTAGCCCATTCCATGGTCGAAGATGATGAGTCTGTCGCGGCGCGGGTTCTGATAATAGTAGAAATAACCCTGCAATTTTTGTCCGTTGTTGCCGATGAAGTCAAAGGGCGTGTGCTGAAGCCCGGGAAAATCATCCGCAGAAAAATAAGAGAGCAGAGGATTTCCGTCCTGACGGACGCAGATATTCTTTTTGTAGATGCCTACGATGGCTTTTTCAAAAATCATTTTTTACTCCAATTCGATTCCGACGGGGCAATGGTCGCTTCCCATTACCGATGTGAGGATGAAGCTGTCTTTAACGCGCGGAAAGAGGCGGTTAGAGACAACAAAATAGTCGATACGCCAACCTACGTTCTTTGCGCGCGCAGAGAACATATAGCTCCACCATGAATACTCGATCTTGTCGGGATAGAGAGTGCGGAACGTGTCGGTAAATCCCGACTCGAGAAGCTCGGTGAATTTCCCGCGCTCCTCGTCCGAAAAACCCGCGCTCTGATGATTCGTCTTCGGATTTTTAAGGTCTATCTCATTGTGCGCAACGTTCAGATCACCGCAATATATGACCGGTTTCTTTTCGTCAAGAGACTTGATATATCCTCGCAGAGCATTCTCCCAAGCCATTCTGTAATCAAGCCTTGCAAGCTCGCGCTGTGCGTTCGGAGTATAGACGCAGAGAAGGTAGAAATCCTCGTATTCGAGTGTGATCGCGCGTCCCTCTGTGTCGTGCTCGGGGATGCCGATTCCGTAGCTTACCGAAAGCGGCTCGTGCTTGGTGAAGATTGCGGTGCCCGAGTATCCCTTCTTTTCTGCGCTGTACCAATACTGATAGTACCCTTCGGGCTCAAATGCTGCCTGACCGGGTTGCATTTTCGTTTCCTGAATGCAGACGAAGTCTGCGTTCTGATCGTCGAAAAACTCGCGGAATCCCTTGTCAAGACACGCGCGAAAACCGTTTACGTTCCATGATATGAATTTCATTTTGTTACCTCAAAATATTCGCAAAGTGCGGTGTGTTCGCGGAGATAAGATCCCCTCGTTTCCTCGCGCTTGAATTCGTTATGACGCGACCATAGATCGCGGATGAATTCAATGTCGATCCATTCGGGAACGAGACCTCGGCTGATCTCCTCTTTAGTAAGATGCGTTTCCGCTTCTCCGACGGCTTCGCAGATATAATAGTGTGTGATATATTTCCAATCCTCGTAGTACTCGTTGACGGTGATAATGCGATCTTTGACTTTTACGAGAATACCCGTTTCCTCGCATACTTCACGCGCACAGCATTCCTCGAGCGTTTCATTCCCCTCGATTCCTCCTCCGGGGGAGAAGAACTGTTTGTCTACGATTTCGTGGCAGATCAATATTTTATTGTTTTCAATCACAAAGCCGCGACACGCAACGCGGCTTCTTTTGACTTCCGGCAATTGGTTTTTCCCGAATATATCAACTGTTTTCATTATTCGACCTCATTTTGCATTCTGCATTTTGCATTTTGCATTTTACTGCTGCGGTACGACCGCAAAGAAGACAAGGTTCTTCTTGCCACGGTTGATGAAGCAATGCTCGTGACCCTTAGGACAATAGTGACATTCGCCCGCTCCGACCTTCTCCTCGTTTCCGTCAAGAACAGCGGTTCCGACACCTTCAAGAACGTAGATGATCTCGCAGGAATCCTCGTGGCAATGCATACCGATCGAAGAGCCGGGCTCGAGGGTGATCCTCATTATTTTGTTTTTGTCATCCACAAACATCTGCGCGGCGGTAACGCCCTCGCCACCCTTAAAATTTGGCATAAGCTTTTCGGGAATATTATTGAAATTGATCATTTTCCGTCTCCTTAAAAATACTTGTATTTGTTTCGTTTTGCAACAAGGAAGATTATCCATACTACGACCGCCATCGCCTCCGCCGCAACGAGCGACCACCAAATGCCGTCGAGTCCGAAGATTATCGGGAGGATTAAAACCGCCGCGACCTGGAAGACCAGAGTTCTGAGGAAGGATATCGCCGCAGAGGTCAGTCCGTCGTTGAGCGCGGTGAAGAAGCCCGATCCGAATATCGCAAATCCCATAAAGAGGAAGGAAAGCGAGAAGATGAAGAATCCGTTTCTCGTCATCTCAAAAAGCGTTTCGTCATACCCGACAAACAGCTTTGAGAGAGGTGAGGCAAGAATAAACGCAAGCGCGACCATACAAACCGAAAAGCTCGAGACGATCACGACGCTCTTCTTGAGCAGACTCCTCAGTTCGTCCGTGTTTGCCGCTCCGTAATGATATCCGATGACGGGCGCAACTCCGACGGTGTATCCGATAAATGCACCGCAGAAGATCATACTGACGTACATCATAACTCCGTAAGCCGCAACGCCGTTCTCTCCCGCAATATCGTAAAGCTGCGTGTTGTAAAGCATACCGACAACGGACATCGAGATGTTGCTCATAAGCTCGGATGCGCCGTTTGTACAGGTGCGGAAGAGTGCACTGACGTCAAACTCGGTCTTACCGAGACGGAGAAGGCTCGAATTCTTACTTGCGAAATAGATAAGCGGAACAAATCCGCCGATGCTCTGGCTTATCGCGGTCGCGGTAGCGGCGCCGACGAGTCCGAGCGGGAATGCTCCGACAAGAAGGAAGTCGAGCACCATATTTGCAACTCCCGCCGCAACCGTCACAAAAAAGCCGAGCTGAGGCTTTTCGGCGGTTACGAAGAAGCTCTGAAATTCCATCTGCAGAATGAATGCGGGAAGCGCGATCAGTATTATTCTGCCGTAAAGTACCGAATCCTCAAGCATCTGACCTTCCGCACCGAGGAAGGTTGCGATCGGTCTGATAAAGATAATACCCAAGATCGCAATTGCCGAGCCGAGGATCAGTGAGGTATAAACGAGCAATGAGAAGATTCGGTTTGCTTTTTCCTTGTTTCCCTCGCCCATCTTGAGTGAGACGAGCGCGCTGCCTCCCGTTCCGAACATAAATCCGAGAGTACCGAGGATCATAAGGAACGGCATTATGAAATTTACCGCGGCAAAGGGTGTTTTGCCGACGTAGTTGGAAACGAAAAATCCGTCGACAACGCCGTAGATCGAGGAAAATATCATCATGGCGATCGAGGGAAGGGTAAAACGCAAAAGCTTGCCGTAGCTGAAATTGTCCGAAAGGCTGATCTTCATAAAGTTTGCTCCATAGTTTTTGAAAAAAATCTTGACAAAATAAACTTATAATGATATTATATACTTAATAAATTCAAAAGTCAAGACTTTTGAGATAGATTAAAGGAGTTAAGATATGATCTACAAGGATTTTCATGGCAAAAAGCTTTCCGCACTTGGAATGGGATGTATGAGACTTCCCACATACGGCGAGGATAAGACCATCGACGAGGCGAAGACCGCCGAGATGTTTGATTACGCCATTAAGAACGGAATTAATTATTTTGATACCGCTTGGGGCTACCACGACGGAAAGAGCGAGCTCGTAGTCGGCAAGGTGCTCGAGAATTATCCCCGCGAGACTTTTTATCTCGCGTCGAAATTCCCCGGATACGCGCAGGCAAACTGGGGGAAGGCAGAAGAAATTTTCGCAAAGCAGCTCGAGAAATGCCGCGTAGAGTATTTTGATTTTTATCTTATACATAACGTAACCGAGTCGAACATCGACGCATATCTCGACGATAATTACGGCGACGTAATGTACTTCGTCAAGATGAAGGAAGAGGGTAAGATCAAGCATCTCGGTTTCTCGACACACGGTACCCTCGAGACGATGCACCGATTCCTTGAGAAGTACTCGCAGTATATGGAATTCTGCCAGATTCAGCTCAACTGGCTTGACTACAGCTTCCAGAACGCGAAGGCAAAAATCGAGATGATGAAGGAATACGGCAATATTCCCGTTTGGGTCATGGAGCCCGTCCGCGGCGGTAAGCTTGCGGTACTTGAGGATGCTTACGCAAAGAAGCTGACCGCTCTTCGTCCCGACGAGAGCATCCCCGCATGGGCGTTCAGATTTCTTCAGACTATCCCCGAGGTCTGCGTTACTCTCTCCGGTATGTCGAATTTCGATCAGGTCAAGGAGAATATCGAGACCTATTCCGAGGCCAAGCCCGTCAATAAGGAAGAATGGGAAACTCTTATGTCGATTGCGGACAGCATGGTCGGCAAGAAGACTCTGCATTGCACCGGTTGCAGCTATTGCACCACACATTGCCCGATGAGCCTTGATATCCCGCGCATCATCGAGCTCTACAACGAGCACGTTTATTCGGACGGCGGATTTATCGCTCCCATGGCACTTTCCGCATTCGCGGAGGATAAGCTCCCCTCGGCTTGCATCGGATGCAAGTCCTGCGAGGAGGTCTGCCCGCAGAATATCGAGATCTCCGAGATGATGAGCGATTTCTCGGAAAAGCTCAAGTGATCGGAGACGAGCCGATGAAAAGATCAAGCGGAGTCCTGATGCACGTCTCCTCACTTTGGGGAGAGCATTCCGAGGGCTCTTTCGGAGCAGCGGCGAGGGAATGGATAGATTTCCTTGCCGACTGCGGCTTTACATACTGGCAGACTCTGCCTTTTTGCCTTCCCGATGAGGCAAATTCACCCTATAAATCTTTCAGCGCGTTCAGCGGTAATCCCTTTTTCATCGATCTTCCGATGCTTTGTGACGTAGGACTCATTACGCGCTCCGAGCTCGACGAAGCAAGACAGAAGACTTCCTTCTACTGCGAATTTGACAGATTGAATGAAGAGAGAATGACGCTTCTTGCCAAGGCTTCAAGGCGTATGACAAATTACGCGCCTATCGAAGAATTTATGGCGGAGCATCCCGAGGTCGAGAGCTTCTGCCGCTATATGGCACTCAAAAAGGCGAATGGCGGTGCTCCTTGGAATGAATGGACTGTCGACAAGCCCGACGAGGATGAGCTTCGCCTCTGGTATTTCTCGCAGTTCGCGTTCTTCACCCAATGGGCGGAGATAAAGGATTACGCTAACCGCAAGGGAATCAAGATCATCGGAGATATCCCGATCTACGTTGCCGCCGACAGCGCGGACGTATGGGCTGCGCCCGAGCAGTTTCTGCTCAAGGAAGACGGAACACCTTCGTCCGTTGCGGGAGTACCGCCCGATTATTTCGCAAAGGACGGTCAGCTCTGGGGCAATCCCCTCTATAACTGGGATTATATGAAAAAGGACGGCTATTCCTGGTGGAAACGCCGTATGTCCTTTATGCTTGAAATTTTTGACGGTGTACGCATCGACCATTTCCGCGGCATCGAGGCGTTTTACAGTATCCCCGCGGGAGAGAAGACTGCAAAGAACGGCAAATGGATCAAGGGTCCGGGAATGGATCTGATAGGCGTACTCAAGCCCCTTTGCGGAGATAAGCTCATCATCGCGGAGGATCTCGGAGACATCACGCCCGAGGTCGAAGCACTTGTCCGTGACAGCGGATTCCCCGGTATGCGAGTATTCCAGTTCGGTTTTCTGAACGATGGCGACTGCCTGCATACGCCGCATAATTATCCCGCAAATTGCGTGGCTTACACGGGAACGCACGATAACAATACGCTTCTCGGCTTCGTCTGGGAGCTTGACGACGGCGGACGCAGACGGGTCTTCGACTATTGCGGATACCGCGGAGATGACCTCGACGAGAGCTACGATTATCTTATCCGCGCGATGTATGCAAGCCACGCGGACATCCTTATTATGCCGGTTCAGGATCTGCTCCTCTACGGCTCGGATACGAGGATCAATAAGCCCGGAATCGCAGAGGGCAATTGGTCCTACCGCGTAACAAAGGAACAGTTTTGGAGTATAGACAGAAACAAATTTAAATATCTCAACTATCTTTACGGAAGAAACAGATAAAAATAAAGGAGCTCCCAAATGGATTATAAACTCCAAAAGATACGAAGATACCTCGATATCATAAAGAACGGCAGGTGGAAGAAGGTTCAAAGGATCGATGCCGTCGGATATTGCCATTGCGATTACAAAACTGACAATACGCCGCCCAAGCTGTCCGAATTCATCCCCTTTACAAACGGCGGCGAATGGGGCACGGGCAGGGACAGCCACGCGTGGTTCCACTTTACCGTGACCGCGTGCGACCCAAATGCTTATCTCTACGTTGCCACCGAGCTTTCGGGCTGGGATGCCTCTAACCCGCAGTTCATCGTCTACGTCAACGGTGAGATGCGTCAGGGCGTTGACGTAAATCATCGCGAGGTGTGCCTCGGCGATATCGGCGAAGCGGACATCTACGTTTACGCATATACGGGACCGCAGATCGAGAAGGCGAAGCTTTTCCTTGAGACTCGCACCTTGGATTGCGATGCGGACGGACTTTATTACGATATCTTTTATCCCTTCCGAATGCTCGATTATCTTGATCCGGACAGTTCGGAATACGCGCATATAGAGCATTTCCTCTATCACACCGTCTCAATGCTTCGCCTTTACGATATAGGATCGGAGGAATATTCCGAATCTCTCCGCATGGCGCGCGAGTATCTGCAGACAGAGTTTTACGGCAAATACTGCCGCGAGCAGATCGTTAAGTGTATCTGCATCGGACACACTCATATCGACTGCGCCTGGAAATGGACGCTGAAGCAAACCCGAGAGAAGGTACAGCGTTCTTTTGCGACCGTTCTCGAGCTTATGAGACGCTATCCCGAGTACAAATTCATGTCCTCGCAGGCGTTCCTGTATAAGAATCTAAAGGAGGAAGCTCCCGAAGTATACGCCGAGGTCGCTCGCAGGATCGCGGACGGCAGATGGGAATGCGAGGGAGCGATGTGGGTCGAGGCGGATTGCAATCTCTCGTCCGGCGAGAGTCTTGTCCGTCAGGTAATGTACGGAAAGAATTTCTTCAAGAAGGAATTCGGCGTTGATAACCGCGTTCTCTGGCTTCCCGACGTTTTCGGGTACTCTGCGGCACTTCCGCAGATACTCAAAAAGAGCGGCGTAGATTGGTTCGTCACTTCAAAGATAAGCTGGAACGACAAGAATAAAATGCCTTACGACACTTTCCTTTGGCGCGGTATAGACGGCACGTCGATCAACAGCTATTTCCTTACTGCGACGGATATGCAGAATACCAAAAACCCCGCTCAGCTTAAAAGGCACGAATACCATACCACAACCTATAATGCAAATACCTATCCTACGCAGATCGCGGGAACGTACGAGCGTTATCAGCAAAAGGAGCTCAGCGACGAGGTGCTTGTGACCTTTGGTTACGGTGACGGCGGAGGCGGACCGACCTCCGAATATATAGAGCTTCTCCGCAGAAGCGGAAGGGGAATCCCCGGATCTCCGCAGACGGAGATCGGATTTGCGGGGGATTTCCTTCGCCGACTCGAGAAGAAGATCTCGGGCGATCCCGAGCTTCCCGTATGGCAGGGTGAGCTTTATCTTGAATTCCACCGCGGTACTTATACCACAATGGCGGACAACAAGAAATGTAACCGCAAGGCTGAATTCCTTTATGAAAACGCCGAGCTCCTCGGCGTGACGGCAAAGCATCTCTTCGGCGATGCTTTCCCCGCAAAGAAGCTTCACGATGGCTGGGAAATGATCCTGACCAATCAGTTCCACGATATTATTCCGGGATCGTCGATCAAGGAGGTCTACGATCAAAGCGCGATCGACTATGAAAAGATACTCGGAATCGGAAAAGATATCACTTGCGGTATCCGCGGAAAGATCGCGTCGTCTATCGATAAAAAACGCGGATACGTCGTGTTCAATCCGCACGCGTTTGAAGGCGAGGGATTTGTACGGGTCGACGGCAAAACCCTTTACGTCAAGGGAATCGCGCCCAAGGGCTATACGGCTACAGATCGGTTTATAACAGAAAACCGCGTATCGGTAAACGGACAGCGCGTTGACACCGACCGCCTTGCGGTCACGTTTGACGACGCATGGCAGATCGTCTCTGTCTACGATAAGAAAGCCGAGCGCGAGCTTATTGCTGCGGGAAAGGCTGCAAACGAGCTCCGCATCCACGCCGATTATCCGCCCTATTACGATGCTTGGGAATGGCATCAGTATTCAACCACCGAATATAAGGTCATAACCGAAGTTACTTCGGTTGATGTGATCGATGACGGCGCGCGAAAGGGAATAAGGATCGTCCGCCCATTCGGTAAATCCACAATAACGCAGACGGTCTGGTTCAACGATTTCTCGGCGCAGATCGACTTTGAGACCGATGTTGATTGGCATGAACGTCATAAGATGCTCAAGGCTGTTTTCCCCGTTGATATTATTACAGATAAGGCAACCTACGATATTCAGTTCGGAAGCATTGAAAGACCCACTCATAAGAACACAAGCTGGGACGAGGCTAGATTTGAAGCATGCGCGCATAAATACGCTGATCTTTCGGACGGCGGCTACGGCGTGTCTCTCATGAATGATTGCAAGTACGGTTATGATATTCACGACGGTGTTATGCAGCTCTCGCTTCTGCGTTCCCCGACCGATCCTAATCCCGAAGCCGATCAGGGCAAGCACAGCTTTACTTATTCGCTCTATCCCCATGCAGGTACTCTTCGCGACAGCGATACGGTGCGCCGTGCATATATGTTGAATATTCCCATGACCGCGCTGAAAGCAGAAGGCGGATCGGATATCATTCCTTCCGGTTTTTCATTGCTTTCTCTCGAGAGCGATCACGTTGCCTGCGAAACGGTAAAGGAAGCGGAGGACGGAGAGGGAACGGTTATCCGTATCTATGAATACAAAAACATCAGAGACAAAGTGAAACTCAATACCGCACTTCGTTTCAAGAAAGCGTATCTATGCGATCTGCTTGAGAATGAAGTTTGCGAGATTCCCTCGGAAAACGGAAGCATTATTTGCGAAATCAAGGGATTTGAGATCCTGACTATAAAATTAAAATAAACTCAAAGGAGCATAATTGTGGAACTTTTAAGAGAAATATCGGAAAATCTTCAGATCGGTAAGGCAAAGATCGTCAAATCGCTCGTTGAGCAAGCTGTAGCCGAGGGCATCAGCCCCGAGAGTATTCTCAACGAGGGACTGCTTGCCGGCATGAGCATCGTCGGCGAAAAGTTCAAGAATAACGAGATCTACGTTCCCGAGGTTCTTGTTGCCGCGAGAGCGATGAATATGGGTTCGCAGATCTTAAAGCCCCTGCTTGCCGCTGAGGGAGTCAAGGCAACGGGCAAGGTCTGCATCGGTACGGTTCAGGGCGACCTGCACGATATCGGCAAGAACCTCGTCAAGATGATGATGGAGGGCAAGGGACTTGAGGTCGTTGACCTCGGGACAGACGTTTCCGCAGAGACCTTCGTTCAGACCGCGATCGAGCAGGATTGCAAGGTTATCTGCTGCTCTGCGCTTTTAACCACGACGATGAGCGTTATGGAAGACGTTATTAAGGCTGCCGAGGCTGCGGGCATACGCGATAAGGTGAAGATCATGATCGGCGGCGCGCCCGTAAGCGAGGAGTACTGCCGTAAGATCGGCGCCGACTGCTATACCGTTGATGCGGCAAGTGCCGCCGACGCGGCTGTTGCATTCTGCGCAGAATAAAATGAACAGCAAAGACAGAGAGATCGTAAGGGAGCTCGCGCGCAGATATATGTCTCTCGTCTGCACCGAAAAGCAGGAGAGGATGTTTCGCCGTTTCCGCGATACAAATGATCTGAAGCAGGGCAGGCCTCCCGTGCTTCTCGGAGAGATCCCCTGGTATCAGATGGACATCGACGGCGAGCTTACCTGCATTTGCGAGGACAAGGGCGCGCGCTACGTTGAACTTCATTTCAGGAAAGCGATCTTTTATATGAAGCATTTCAAAGCGGATAACCTCTATGAGCCCGTTTTTCGCGTAAAACGCGCAGTTGAATCGAGCGGTATTGGCCTCGAGCCCGTCACCGCTGATCTTAAGCGGACAGACGAGATCAACAACATCGTCTCGCGCGAGTTTGAGGATATCCTCGAGGACGAATCCGCGCTCGATCTGCTTCACGATCCCGTCCTCGCGCTTCGTCCCGATAAGGACGAGGCGAGAATGGAGTTTTATACCGACCTGCTTGGCGACACCATCCCCGTCAAGCTTTATGGTTACGACTACTTTTACTTTGCTCCATGGGATAAGATCACCCGTCTGCGCGGTGTCGAGCCGATCCTCATGGATATGTACGACCGCCCCGAGTATTTACACAAGATCATCGGAAAATATATTTCCGCGGCGCACGCAGAGCTCGATTTTGTAGAAAAGAATCTCGATGTCTGCCCGACCCCTGCGCTTCATCAAACGCCGGGCACGGTATCGGGGCTTGCGGACGAGGGCTTGGGGGCAACCTGGTGCCGCAGTATGGCGCAGACTTTTGGCGTCATCTCGCCCGCAATGTTCGAGGAATTTGAGGTAAATTATCTCCTTTCGGTAGCAAAGAGATTCGGATATACTTATTACGGCTGTTGCGAGCCGCTTGACGATAAGATCAGCGTGCTCAAAAAGATACCGAATCTGCGGAAGATCGGCTGCTCGCCCTGGGCAAACGTGGAGAGGTGCGCTGAGCAGATCGGAGGCGACTACGTGCTTTCAAGAAAGCCGAACCCCGCGTACGTTGCGATCCTGACAGACCCCGACGTCATAAGACGCGAGATCGAAGAGACGGTTCGCGCTTGCATTAAATACGGTTGTGCCTATGACTATGTGCTCAAGGATATCAGCACAGTATCGGGCAGACCCGAGAATCTGATCGTCTGGGCGCAGACGGTCAGCGACGTGCTCGACAAATATTACGATCAGAGGTAAATGATATGACGACACGCGAGCGTTGCATGAATCTTTTGCATTATAAGCAGGTTGACCGTGTTCCCGCCGTGCATTTCGGCTATTGGGGTGAACTGCTCGTCGAATGGGCAGAGCAGGGACATATTTCTATGGAAATGGCAAAGGGTGCCGTCCGCGATGGCTCTCCGGTACAGGCAGAGCTTGACAAGATCATTGGTTGGGATTGCACCTGGCATAATTGTGTGTACCCGAAATTGGGTCTTAATCCCGCTTTTAAAAGAGAGGTCATCGAGACTCTACCCGATGGCTCTCAAAGAGTGCTCACCGACAAGGGAGTAATTGAAAAATTCAAGCCGGGAATCGTTTCGATCCCATCCGAGGATGATTATCTTCTGAAGGACAGAGACGCCTTCGAGGAGCTTTTTCTTCCGAAAATGCAGTATTCGGAAGATCGCGCAAGGAGCGAGGATATTACCCGACAGTATAATGAAAAGCTCAAATACGATGCCCCGATAGGACTCAGGATAGGAAGCGTTCTCGGCGATATACGCGATATTACGACGGTTATGGGCATGAGCTACCTCATGTACGATGAAGACGAGGAGCTTCTTGCCGATATCGTGGATGCATATGCGGAGATGCAGTATAAATGCGTTGAAACAGCACTCAAAACAGGGCTGAAATTTGATTTCGGTCACTATTGGGAGGATATTTGCTTCAAGAGCGGTCCTCTGCTTTCGCCCGGGAAGTTTGATGAGCTTTGCGCAAAGCATTACAAAAAGAGAAACGATCTGCTTCACGAGTACGGAATAGATATCATTTCGCTCGACTGCGACGGTGTTATTGACAAGCTTATTCCCACGTGGATTGAGAATGGCGTAAACGTTCTGTTCCCGATCGAAGTGGGTGTATGGGGTGATCAGTTCGAACCCTCAAGAAAGCTTTACGGCGAAAAGATTCTCGGCGTTGGCGGAATGGACAAGACAGCGTTCAGAAATGACCGTGCCGCCGTCGATCGCGAGATCGAGCGCATGGCGCGCCTTGTCTCGCTCGGAGGATTTATTCCATGCCCCGACCATAGACTCATGCCGGGCTCAAAATTTGAGCTCGTTCAGTATTACGCAGAAGAAATCAAAAAGATCAAGGTGTAAAATGAAAAAATGGATAGAAGGACTTTTTTCGGCAGAGTCCAAAAAACCGATGCCGATACTCTCCTTCCCCTCGGTAAGCCTGCTCGGAGTCAGCGTAAGAGAACTGATCGCCTCGAGCGAGCTTCAGGCTAAGGGAATGCGTGCGGTTGCAGATGAAACGGATGCTTCCGCATCTGTCAGCTTTATGGATCTCTCGGTTGAAGCCGAAGCCTTTGGCGCGACGGTATGTGTATCCGAGGATGAAGTGCCGACGGTAAAGGGAAGACTCGTCTCGGACGAGGACGAAGCCGAGGCTTTGGAGGTCCCAAAGGTCGGAAGCGGACGTACGGGGGTTTATATCGAAGCGGTCAGGAAAGCAGTTGAGCTTATCACCGACCGTCCCGTTCTTGCGGGTATGATAGGTCCTTTCTCACTCGCCGCAAGACTTCTTGACGTAACCGAGATCATGATGGATTGCTATGACGATCCCGATATGGTGCATCTCGTTCTTGAAAAGACAACGGCATTCCTCATTGAATATGCCAAGGCATATAAGGCAACCGGCGCGGCGGGAATCGTTATGGCTGAGCCCGTTTCCGGTCTGCTTTCTCCCGCACTTGAGGAGGAATTCTCTTCGCCATACGTCAAAAAGATTGTCGATGCCGTTCAGGATGACGGATTTTCGGTCATCTACCATAACTGCGGAGACAACGTGCCGCGCATGCTCGATTCGATCCTGACTACAGGCGCGGCAGCGTACCATTTCGGGAATTCCGTCGATATGGAAAAGGATATTATCGCAAAGGTCCCCTCATCGACTCTCGTTATGGGCAATATCGATCCCGCGGGAATACTGCGTATGGGAACGCCGGAGAAGGTTCGCGAGGAGACGCTCGCCCTGCTTGGAAAATGTGCAAAGTATCCGAATTTCCTGCTTTCATCGGGATGCGATATACCTCCCATGACTCCGTGGGAGAACGTGAAGGCATTTTTTGCCGCTTGGGATGAATATTATGATAAGAATAAATAAAATTGCCAAAGAGCTTGAAAGTGCCGTGCTTGATCTCGGCGCGGACAAGGCGAAGATTATTCCGATTGAAAAAGTCGAGCTTGACCGCTCCTTCCGCGCTATGTGTGAGTCGAATGCCTGCGGTGTTTACGGAAAATGCCATACGTGCCCGCCCGACGTCGGCGACATTGACGAGCTGATGGCGGAGGTGCGTAAATACAAATTTGCTCTTGTTTATCAAAGGGTATCCGAGCTTGAGGACAGCTATGATTTTGAGGGGATGTTCGAGGCAAAGAGAAGCTTTCGCCCGATATCTCAGAACCTGCGCGAGATATTTCGTGCTAAGGGTATAAATAACGCTCTGCATCTGAGCGTCGGAGGATGCGGAATTTGCCCCATTTGCGCAAAGCGTATCGATTCTCCCTGCCGTTTCCCCGATAAAGCCATGGCGTCTCTCGAGGCTTACGGTGTTAACGTTTCGCGCCTTGCCGCGGCTTCGGGTATGAAGTACATAAACGGTCAGAATACCGTTACCTATTTCGGCGCGGTTTTTTTCACGCCTGAGAATGGAAATGAATGATATGATCAAGATTGTTGTCAACGGTGAGTCCCGGACAGTTTCCTCGGGGCTCACTCTTTCGGAAACCGTCGGCGGCGAGAAGCCTTGCGGCGGCCACGGCAAATGCGGCAAATGTAAAATTGTTGCGAGAGGTAAGCTTTCCGATATTACCGAAGAAGAAAAGAAATTATTAAGCTCGAGTGAACTCGAAAGCGGCGTGCGCCTTGCGTGTCTGACAAGGGCGATCGGCGATTGTGAGATCGAAACGATCGCATCGTCTGCCGAAGCGCAGATAGTCACGGTCGGCGCGGGCGTCGGCTTTGATCTGAAGCCCATATTTGAAAAATACGGTGCAGCGATAGATATCGGAACGACCACTCTGGCGGCACGGCTATACGATGTAAGCGGACGTATTATCGCTGAACATTCACGGCTTAACCCGCAATCCGAATATGGTGCGGACGTTATCTCGAGGATCGAGGCTTCGATGAAGGGAAACTCCGACCTGCTCGCCGAATCGATCATCTCTGCTTTGGACGGGATTATCGCTGATTTATCTATTGAAGCAAAGATTAGCCCAAACGAGATCGACTGTGTTGTGATAACGGGAAATACCGTTATGCTTTCTCTGCTGACGCGCGAGGACGTCGAGCCCTTTTCGCACGCGCCTTTTGAAGCAAAAAGACTCTTCGGCGAGATTCTTTCGGCAGAAAAGCTTGGGCTTGTATCGCTTGATAGCTGTACGAAAATATATCTCCCGCCCTGTATCTCTGCTTTTGTGGGTGCCGATACGGTTTGCGCCCTGATTGCAACCGATCTTTGCGCCAGAGATTGCGCTATGCTTGCGGATATCGGAACGAACGGTGAGATGGCATTGAGGTACAAGGATACGCTGACGGTATGCTCGACCGCTGCAGGCCCTGCCTTTGAAGGAGTCGGCATCTCAATGGGAATGCGCGGCGCGGTCGGCGCGATCGATAGGGTGGCTTTCGCGGATGGTAAGCTTGAGGCTCACGTGATAGGCGGTGGCAAGGCTGTCGGTATATGCGGAAGCGGACTTGTTGATGCCGCGGCGGCTATGCTTGAAGGAGATATCATTGACGAGACCGGATTTCTTGAGGACGATCCTTTCCTTCTTAAGGACTCGGTAACACTCTGCGGCAAGGACGTCAGAATGCTACAGCTTGCCAAGAGCGCGATCTGCGCGGGACTCGGGACTCTTGCGGAGGAATCGGGACTTGATACCGATGACGTGCCCCTGCTTTATATTGCAGGCGGATTCGGAAACTATCTCAATAAAGATAGTGCCGCAATGATCGGTATGCTGCCAAGAAGCCTTGCTGAAAGATCCAAGACCGTTGGAAATGCTGCTCTTTCGGGTGCATCTATGCTGCTTTTGAATTCGGAAAAAATCGAAGAAGCGCAAAATATTGTATTAAACGCACGAACACTTGATCTTTCAGCAAATAAAGGGTTTTCTGAAAAATTCATGATGGGAATGATCTTTGAGGAGATCTGATCTTCACCGATAAATTAATTAAGAAGAGGCTGATTCATTAAGGATTTGTGTAATATACCGCTCGAACTGAAGTTATTACTAACAAAGTGCATCCGTCGCTTCCCCTCATCCACCACACTTCCGTGTGGTCCCCCTTCCCCACCGGGGAAGGTAAAATGGTTAGACCGAACCT
>JAFQPI010000047.1 GCA_017411805.1 Clostridia bacterium | reverse complement strand
GTATATAACACCGTCAAGCTTTAGTATTAACAACGTAGTATGGACCGACGGACTCGTTATATCATTCTTCCGAAAAAGTTGACTACATTATCGTACTTTGATACTAATTGAGGCTGTATCACATTTTTTAGTGAGACAGCCTCGTTCTATTACGTTTAAAGATATATCAAGATCCTTTTTTCCGGCTTCCGATCGCGTCGGCATAGGCTGCTGCAGCGGATTCGGTCTTGTTCGCGCCGTATTTGTAGTAGACGCGGCCTCGCAGATCGTCGGGGAGGTATTGCTGGTGCGTGTAGTGATTCGGAAAGTCGTGCGGGTAGACGTAGCCCTCGAAAAGCGGCGATTGGATATGCTTCGGCGGTATTTTTCCGCGTCCGGCATCAATATCCTCGCATGCCGCGGCTGCCGCGAGGTATGCGGAATTCGATTTTGGAGCCGTCGCCAGCATAACTGCGGCGTTTGAGAGCGGAATTCTTGCCTCGGGCATACCGAGCTCGCGCGCCGATTCACAGCATGCGCGTGTGATAACGGGTGCCATTGGGTAGGCAAGACCGATATCCTCGCTCGCGATGACCTGCAGGCGGCGGCATGCGGCAAGAAGCTCACCTGATGCGAGCAATTTGTTCAGATAAAATACCGCGGCATCGGGATCCGAGCCTCTGATCGACTTCTGGAGTGCCGAAAGGAGATCGAAATGTATGTCGTCCGAGTAGTTTGCGATGTTGGACTCGAAGGGCGCGACGTCGGAAAGGAGAAGGGCGTCGCCATCGGAGGAGAGATAGGCGTTTTCGAAGAGGGTCAGCGCGCGGCGGACATCTCCGCCCGATGCGGCGGCGATCTTTTCGGCAACGCCCGCGTCAAAGTGACGTTGTCTGTTCGTCTCGCGGTTGAGGTAGTCCATACCTCTTGCGAGTGCGCGTACAACTTCATTCTGCGGTACGGGCTTGAACTCGAAGAGAGTCGAGCGCGAGATGAGTGCGCCGTAGAGGTAAAAATGCGGATTTTCGGTCGTCGAGGCGATCAGGGTCACGCGCCCGTCTTCGATATACTCAAGCAGGGACTGCTGTTGCTTGCGGTTGAAATACTGGATCTCGTCGAGATAGAGCAGGATACCCTCCGAGCCGAAGACGTTTTCCGTAGACGCGAGGACGTCCTTGACGTCGGAGAGCGACGCCGTCGTAGCGTTGAGACGCGCGAAGGTCATATCGGCGTATTTCGCAACGAGGGAGGCGGCGGTGGTCTTGCCCGTGCCGGGAGGGCCGTAGAAGATCATGTTCGGGATGCGCCCCGAGTCGCAAAGACGGCGGACTACGCCGTTTTTGCCGAAAAGATGAGTCTGACCGACTATGTCGTCGAAGGAGGTCGGACGGATGAGTTCAGCGAGTGGTGTACGTTTCATGTTTTACCTCTGGGGGTGAGATTTGACTGTCACGCTTCGCGTGAGTTAATGTCGGCTTCGCCGAGTTAAGATCGGACTGCGTCCGAGTTAATGTTAGCCTTCGGCTAAGTTTAAGGTAAATTTCCGCCGAGGCAGAAATTAATAATTAATAAATAAATACAGTGGAAAGTTTTAGTCAAGTTTTTTCAAGAAGTTTATGCTTGCCTACAGCAAGCTACGACTCTGCCTCGGCGGCTGAACACCGCCGTTTTCCTATGGAAAACCGTCAAAGCCGTACTGATTCTCAAGGCAGAGCCTTGAGCCGACCTCCGCAGAGGTCGGAATTCTCTCTTGCGCTTCAAACAGACTGCGTCCCGCAGGCTGTTTGGAAGGAGTAAAACCGCCCCTCGCGGGTGGTTTTACTCCTTCACTCCCCGCGCCCGAAGGGCGCGGAATAGCTATAGAGAGTTTGTGCTTTCTACGGGCATATACAGGTAATATCGCGCCCATATCTGCCCGAGGACGATATCCTATAATTTAGTATTGGAAAATCGGGACCCACCCCTTACTCCCCTCCCCTAAACAGGGAGGGGATATTAAAGAGCTCGAAGCTTTTGTTAAGCGTTCTGAATATTGTTATAAGTACTTGCGGCGGAATGGTTATCTCGCTTCGCGCGAATGGTTATCCACTGCGCGGGATGAAGGGGGCTTTACCAGCTTCCAACGTAGTCGCTCTCATTTGCGGGGAGTTCGACCTCGCCGTCAGTGCAGATTACCTTGCAGGCTGGGGTTGCTATGTACCAGGCATCGCTTTTTTCAATGGCGTTCCACTCTTCGACCGTGCCGTTATATACGATCTGTTCGATCGATTCGCACAAGCCGAGAACGGCATAGCCGCTGATTGTTTTAAGCGTAGAAGGAAGCGAGATCTTTTTGAGTCCGGTACACAGCTCGAATTCGCGTGCAGAAAGCCTTTCCACGCCCTCGGGGATTATGGCGTATTCAAGGGAATTGCATTGAGCATAAACATTTGATCCGAAGTTCTCAACGCTTTTCGGGATATTAAGATATTTTATCGAATAGCAATTTTTGAACGACGAGCTACCGATGTAACGCAATCCGTAAGGCAAAACTATATCCTTGAGCGCGGTGCAACCGTAAAACGCCGAGACACCGATATATCCAAGCTCATTCGAAAAAGAAACTTTCTCAAGAGCCTTACAATCCATAAAAGCAGCGTTGCGGATTACTTTAACGCCGGGGAGCGATATGTTTTTAAGTGTTTTACATTCGCTGAAAGCCGCTTCTTCTATGATCTCGGTTTTGTCGGAGAGAATAACCTCGCTTAATAGATCGCAACTGTAAAAGCAATGTTCTGGAATCTCAAGGACTGACTTCGGAATGGTGACAGACTCAAGGTTTTTGCATTTGTAGAATGCATATTCTCCGATAATTTTTACGGTATCCGGTATCACGGCATTTTTGAGATTTTCGCAGTTGGTAAAGGCATAAGGCGCGATTTCCTTGATTCCTTTTTGGGGAATGACCGACGTTCCTATGCCGCAAAGAAGGGTCTTATCTTCCTTTCTGATGATGCAGTTGCCGTCCGAATAGAGATATTTTCCTTTTCCTCCCTCAACGGAAAGGCTTGTGAGCGCGGAAGTCATAGGGATTATTTGCTGTGATACCGAATATGTGTCGGGGTGAAGGACGAGAGAATCGGCTTCCGTGTCTTTGATACCCACGAGGTACAAATACGGATTTTGGCTGTCGCCGAGATAAAGACCGCCGCGGTATTCGTTATATTCGACCGACTTGGGGAATGCGGCTATGGAAATACTCTTTACGCCCTTGTGAATGATGACGTTTTGCAGCAAAGAGTTTTTGAAGGCGTTTGCCGCAACTTCGGTGACGCTTTCGGGGATCTCGAAGCTTTCAAGGTATAAAGTCCATGCGAACGCCTGCTCTCCTATGCGCGTGATCGTTCCGCGTAATTCCACGCTCGTCAGAGAAGAGCAGCGGGCGAACATTCTGTCGCTGATCTCGGTGATACCGGAGCCGAGTACAACTTTTTCAATAGAGGAGCATTGAGAGAACGTATATTCGCCGACGTGAGTTACGCTATCGGGGATCGTGATCTGCTTCAAGGATTCGCATCTCAAGAAGGCAAGAGCGCCGATGCTAAGAAGTCCGTCGGGCAGAATGACCTCGGTCAATAATTTGCATTCATCGAATGCGCCGTAGGATAAGACCTTGGTATCCGGATGCACTTTTGCCTGCCTACCGTAATTCGGATCGTAAATCATAAGCGCGTGATAGGGATTGTTTTCGTTGCCGAGGTAATAACCGTGCTCGTATTGATTGAATTCCAACGGGTATTCTTCCAAATAGTTGAAATTCAAACTTGAATTAATCTCGGTCACGGTATCGGGAATGGACACCGACTTGAGATTTTTGCGGTTCGGAGTGAGGGCGCCGTTGGATATTTTCGTAATCGGTATACCGTTATAATAAGCGGGGATGACGAGCTCGGTGCCCTCAAAATTGCTGACACCGCCGAAGGTATAATAGCTTCCGTCCTCCGAAAGATACAGATGAAAACCTTCTTCGGTATACACTGTGATCGTTTTCATCGCCTCTTCTACGGGATCGGCAGGACGTGAAGCGTCGCGGGTGAAATAAATCACGGCAAAAACGGACAGGAGAACGAGGATAATGCCCAAAACGGCAAATAATGCTTTTTTCTTCATGCCGGAGATCCTTTCTTGAGAAGTGGAAAGTGAAAAGTGGAAAGTGTAAAGTTATGGTGAATTTCCGCCAAGGCGGAAATTTTCGATTAAATAAAAATGTCTTTTGATTTTTATACAGACCGTCAATAATTAGGTTGGTCGTTGTTTTCGGGATATTGGTATTTGCCGTCACGGCAGATCAATGTAAAAGCCGGAGTCATAGCATACCATCGCTCACCTTTTTCGATTGCGAACCATTCCTCAAGCGTGCCGTTGAAATAGATGCGCTCAAGAGAGGAGCAATACATTAAAGCGCAGGATGAGATAGATTCGAGAGTGGACGGCAGATGCAGCGCCTTGAGCGATTTGCAGCCTTTCAGCGAGTTCGTCTTTAATGCGGTAACTCCTTCCGGGTATTTTGCCGCAACGAGATCTCCACAATTTGAAAAGGCAGTGGAAGTAAAATCCAAAACGAAATCGGGTGGCACAAACTCTTCTATCGAAGTGCCCGAGAAAGCCTGATCTCCTATGTGTATGATACTTTTAGGCAGAGAAAACGACCTCAAGGCTTCGCAAGAACTGAAGGCGCAATTTCCAATGTGTTCAAGAGAATCGGAAAATTCGACCTTCTCAAGACTTTTGCAGCCAGAAAAAGCCATGTATTCGATAACCTTTACCCCTTTGAGCTCGATTTCCTGGAGTGAATCGCAACTGTCAAAAGCCATATATCCTATGAAATCAACACTTTCGGGGATCCGGATCTTGCTTAGGTTATCGCAGGAGGAAAAGCAACCGATCGGGATCTCTTTGAGCCCGCCCGGAAGAATGACGGAGGCAAGATTTTTACATCTATAAAATGCACGATTTCCGAGCTTGACGTCCTCACCAAGGAAAACCACCGATTCAAGGGATGGAGATTTCGAAAAAGCATACTCTCCTATTTCGGTGACAGATTCGGGGACGGTTACATGTTTTGATCCCGCGGCGGCAAAAAAAGCATAATCTCCGATAGATGATACCGATAGCTCGCTTGGGATATTGTCAGCGGATGAGCCGCAGATCAGCTTTCCGTCTTCTTTTCTGACGATACAGTTTCCTGCGGAGCGGAGATAGTCGCCCTCCCCTCCTTCAATTCCGAAGCGCTCGGGAGAAGCTCCGCTCAAAAAATTGCCTGCAATACCGTATGTACCTTTTTGCAGGATTATTTCGTTTTCATCGGTGTCGCTGACGGAAATTGCGTATAAATACGGTTCTTCCTCATTTCCGAGATAGTTTACCGAGTCTATTTGATTGAAAGATGAGACGTTTTTGAAAGCATCGGGAAAAATTGTTTCTATTCCGCGGTGAAGCGTAATACTTTTGAGAGAGGTACAATTTGCGAAGGCGTCCTCTCCAATACTCTCAAGCGACAGTGGAAGATCGATCACTTCGAGAGCACGGCAGTTGATAAAGGCTTCATAACCGATATTCCGAAGTCCATCCGGAAATCTTATGTTTTTAAGAGACGAGCATTGATAAAAGGTTTGTGATTTAATATCAGTGATCCCATCGCCGATAATCGCTTCTTCAAGCGCGGAGCAACCCTCAAAAGCAGACGACCCCAAGGTGTGTACACTTGCGGGTATTTCTACCTTCTTAAGGGATTTGCAGTAGCGGAATGCACATTTTCCTATAACAGTAACGCCTTCGGGTATACTTACCGAGGTGAGCGTGGATTTTTCAAACGCTTGGTCGGCTAAAACCGTCGTATTCTCGTGTATAACGGCGTCAGCGACATACGGTGTATCGTATCTTATCAGAAATGCATAAGGATTTTCCGAATTTCCGAGATATGAGCCGTTTTCATAAAGATTGAATCTCAGCTTTTCGCATTTGGTAAAAGCTCCGTCGCCGATAGATCTTACAGTATCGGGGATGGATACCGTAACAATATCGGATTGGGTGTAAAAAGCCGTTATGCCTATCTCCTCAATCGGAATGCCGCCGTGATGAGAGGGAATGACAATATCGGTATCTGTGCATTTTCCGATATCCGATACACAATAATAGCTTCCGTCCTTCGAAAGAGTCAACTCAAGTCCGTTTTCGGCGTAAACCATCGTGTCAGCATAAGGATTTACCGTATCGCGCGGATAGTCACGCCAGCTCTCGTCCTTGAAGAACGCAAAGCCCGCAACGATCGAGACAAGGACGATCAGCAGGATGATAATGATTATTATTGCTGTCTTTTTCATTTTGGCTCCTTTCTTACGGCGGTGCCGCAGTGTAAATCAATAATTCCCGAGCCTTGTCACTCTAAACTTCGCCGCAGGCGAATATTAACTTGCCGAAGGCAACATTAACTCGCGCAAAGCGCGATCTTAACTCTGCGAAGCAGATCTTAACTCTCGCTCTGCGAGACTGTCCCTATATGCCACGAATTTGACCGTATCGCGGGGGTCGGGCAGGGGAGTGAAGAAGTGGAGCTTGCCGCCGTAGTAGACGTCAAAATGGTCGCCGACCGAGATCGGAAGCGCGCCGGGAGAGTCTTTGCCGAGGAGCGAGACGTGCGTCTCCTCGCCGCCGATCTCGCCGTCAAAGGTGAAGCCGTCGGAAGAGAGGGACATTACTCCGTGACCGACGTCGCGGCACATGACTCCGTCCTTCTTCGGGTCGCCGTTAGTCACGCCCACGCTGCATTCGCTCGTGAGGGGAGAGGTGAGGTCGAGAGTGGAGGCGTTGTGATCATACCAATCGGCGATCGTTTTGATGGATTCGACACCGCTTATCTGACCGTGGGCGTCGACGGTTGCGGTAAGTCCGCACTCTGAGCAGACGATCTTGTTATCCTTGCAGATCAGAGTGTGCTCGGCGCCGCACTCGGGACATTTCCATAGGATCCCGTCGAGACCCTCGGCGGGAGCTTTAGATCTGAATTTGGCTTCGGGGAGGGATTCCCAGGCGTTGTGGGAGATGGCGTCCGAGATCTTGTTTTCGATGTCACCGATGAGCATCTCCTTGAGCTCGGGACCGTCGAAAATCTTTGAAAGATGGACGTCGATGCGTCCGATTCTGGGTTTCTTTGCCCATTTCGGGAAGGTCTTACCCGCGCCCTCGGCTGTGATCGTGTAAACGGGAACACCGAGATTGCGGACGAGCTCAGCCGTGCCGGGTGTGATGGGGCAGGAGACGCCGTTGCAGGTAAGTCTGCCCTCGGGGAAGAGGAGGAGGGTGTTGCCCTCGCGGATGGCGCGGAGCATCGAGAGGACGGAACGCGTGTCGGGGCAGAACATCTTCTTCGGAATGGCGCACATGATCTTAAGCAGCGGGCGCAGGAGTTTGTTGGCAAAGAAGTGCTCGCTCATAACAAAGGTCACGCGGCGCGGGTAGAGAGCCATTGCCGTGAGGAAATGGTCCTTGTTTGAGGTATGGGTCGCAAGGACGATCACGCCGCCCTTCGGCATGCTTTTCAGCTCGGAATTATAAATATGTACGCGGTAGCGGATGCGATAGTAAAGGGAAACGAAGAAGAATGCGGGATGGTAGAGCCATGCGGCGGGCTTGCCGATCTTTTGGGATTTTTGTTTCTTTTTCATTATTACTCCTTGCAGCACAGAAGGTGCGAGTTAATGTCGGACTTTGTCCGAGTTAATATTGCGCAAAGCGCAAGTTAAGATCGGCTTACGCCGAGTTAATATTCGCCTACGGCGAAGTTAAAGGTAAATTTCCTCGCTTTGCTCGTGAATTTTCGATTAATTAATAAGCGGAAAAGTTTGATCAAACTTTTCAAGAAGTTTATGCTTGCCTACAGCAAGCTACGACTCTGCCTCGGCGGCTGAACACCGCCGTTTTCCTATGGAAAACCGTCAGAGCCGTACTGATTCTCAAGGCAGAGCCTTGAGCCGCCCTCCGCAGAGGGCGGAACTCTCTCCGTGCTTCAAACAGACTGCGTCCCGCAGGCTGTTTGGAAGGAGTAAAATCTCCCTGGTGGAGATTTTTGCTCCTTCACCCTCCGCGCCCTTCGGGCGCGGAATGGCTACATAGTTCTCGTTCTTCTGCGGTTGCGTACAGGTAATTTTGCGACCGCATAGGGATTTTGCCGATATCCTAATATTTTTGTATCGGCAAATCGGGACCCACCCCTTACTCCGCAAGCATATTCAGTATCGCAAGTGACTCGCCTTCGGGATTATCGGGGTATATTTCCTCGGCAACGGCTTGATCGTACAGTAATTTAGCTTCAATAGAGTCGATCATTCTATTAATCCTTATAAACTATAATATACCAATATATATTATACCATCATTTTCCGCATAATTCAACAAAAATTGAAAAAAATATTATCAAAAGGTATTGACAATCACGTGACCGTGTGATATAATATAGGTACAGCGATAAACCAAACATCTCAATTGAAAGGAAGGTATTATAAAATGTTTTGGATCATTGCTTCAATTATTGCGGTTGTCGTACTCTTTGCGGTACTCGGTTATTCGAACAAGGGCTGGAAGATCTGCTCAAAGCAGTGGCTTTCGCTCCTCGGTCTTCTGCTGATCCTCGGCGGAACGGTTGCGACAGTCCCCACAGGTCATACGGGTATCCTTACCACCTTCGGTAAGGTTGAGGATAAGACCCTCGAGGCGGGCATGCATATCAAGTTTCCCTTCCAGGAGATCGTTTGCATGGATAACCGTACCCAGGTCGCGCGCGTTGAGCTTTCGGCTTTCTCGAGCGACATCCAGGAGGTGCTTGTCTCCTATTCGATGAACTATCAGATCGAAAAGGCAAACGCGCAGAAGATCTATAAGGATATCGGCGTTGATTATTACAACACCGTTATGGCGCCCCGTATCCAGGAGGTAGTCAAGAGCGTTATCGCCAAATACACGGCAGAGGATCTTATCGAAAGCCGCGACGCACTTTCTCTTCAGATAACGGAAGCGCTCGTCTCCCAACTCGGAGCCTACAACATAGAGGTCGTTTCAACGTCTGTTGAGGACATCGACTTCTCGGATGCATTTGCATCGAGCGTTGAGGATAAGGTCGTAGCAGAGCAGGCACTCCTAAAGGCTCAGACCGAGCAGGCACAGAAGACCATGGAGGAAGAGAAGGCTGCTGAGCGCGAAAAGATCAAGGCTGAGGCTGAGGCATCGGTCAAGGAGATCCAGGCAGAGGCAGACGCAGAAGTGCGCAAGATCGAGGCTGCGGCAGAGGCTGAGGCGAAGAAGCTTGCGGCAGACGCGGCAAAGTACGCGGGCGAGAAGGAAGCCGAGGCAAATAAGGCTCTCGCTGAGTCGCTCACCGAAGCCCTCATCAAGTATTACGAGGCTCTCGGATGGAACGGCGAGCTCCCCGATACCGTCGTCAGCGGCACGGATACCGTCCTCCCCGTTTTGGGCGGCATCGGATCGGGCAGCGGCAATTAATTTTCGGAAAAGCTGTAACCTTTCTCCGAAAAAAGCATCTATACAGGCAGGAAAGCATTTTTCTGCCTGTATGGGCGCTAAATACAGATTTTGGTCAAATAAAGGCGTAATTTGTCGTATTTGTCAAAAATAATATACTGATATTATAAATTTTATATATATTGCACAAAGTTTTCGTCTAAATAGCCAAACACAAAATTAACTGTTGACAGTCGTTTTCGGAAGTGGTATAATATTTCTAATAAGTATTTTTTGTCTTCCGAGGCGGCAAGAATTTTGAGAAAAATATTATTTTTTTGATTATTTTTCGAAAAAATCGTCAACTTTTACCGAAAAATATTGTCTATATTAGTAGAGGATGTTTTTCACGAATCAACCCGCAAAGAAAGGAAATAAAAATGAATACTTACAAAAAACTAACGGCGTTTTTGCTGGCTCTTATAATGCTTTTTTCGCTTGCCGCCTGCCGCGGTAAGGATGAGCCGGAGGAGAGCGAGAAGCCCTCGTCCTCGGAGCAGCAGGGCGATAATCCCGCAGGCTCCGGCACGTCAGACGTTACGGACGAGATGACCGAGCCCGAAAAGCTCCCCACCGCGCTTGAGCTTCTGACCCGCGCGGACGAGCTTGCCGATGCTTATACTTCGGGTGTCCAGACGGTCACAAATAAGATGACCATGTCGGGCAATCCCGTGGCGACTGAAGTCACGGTCACCAAAAAGAACGGAAATAACGCAAGCTACAAGGTCACGTCGGACGGAGTTGAATCCGAGGTTATTGTACTTAAGAGCGGCGTTATCAGCTATTTCAGCGATATAAACGGTGCTTTTCTTCTGAAAAATGCGGATCTTGATGATTTTGATCTGCTTATGAACGGCTCCGAATCCGATATGTTTGATTTTGCCAATACCGAATATTACACGGGCGGTACGGTGGCACGCACGGAAAGCGGCTACGACGTAACCGTTGAGATCTCAGAGGCGGGAAAGAAAATGCTTGCCGAAGAGATTGGTATGGGAAGCGACGGCGTTACCTTCGGTAAGATCGAGATCCTCGCGAAGATCGACAAGGAAGGAAGAAGCCACGAGCAGAAGCTTAATATGGAGATCACCATGTCGGTTCAGGGCATGAAGATGACTCTCAAGTCCGAGGCTACGATGGTGTTTACCGAGATCGGCGAGAACGTAACGATCGATGAGCCCAAGAGCGGAGTGACCCACGTTGAGTTCGGCAAGGCGGAAGAATTCATTGCCTTCCTTAAGGCAGATGAAAATCATTCCTCCATCGGAAACGGAGATAAGCCCTTCGAATTTGACCGTGCGCTTGCGGTATCGCTCGTAAAAGCGGGCGAAGCCAATATGCTCTACAGCAAGTTTGATATTTTCGGCGCATTCGACCCCGCAAAGGGTATGAATTATTCTGCCGCGCAGACGGGAACGAACGTAGCGGTAAAGTATTATTCGGATTTCTCGAAGGTCATCGTAGAGCAGGGCGGAAAGAAGTACGTAGATTCCACGATCCCCGTTGAGAATCTCCTTTATACTATCCTTACCGACATTGACGGCACGAATTACGGGCTGTCAAGCTACGGCGCAACCACTGCAATATTGCAGTCGGACGGCGGCACCGAATATATTTTTGCGATCGTCGACGACGTTTCCGAGGTTGCGGCATCCTCCTACCTTGCCAATTACATGTCCTACACGGCAACTGCCGTGAAGGTAAAGAAGGCGATGCAGGTGGTCAAGATCAATTCCTCGGGCGAATATGCGGAGATCGGTCTCAATATCGAGGCGACCGTAACTATCGATAATCAGAATTACGATATCGTGGTAAGCGATAAAGTAACGATAAACAGCTACAAGGCTGCAACAATTACCCCGATTGTAGCCGATTAAAAGATGTGGTATTGACGGAACGCGTGTTTTCTTTCAACACTGCTGCGACACCGGGCGATGAGCGTCACATTCGCCCGGGAGGTCTGACATGCGGTGATTGATAGCGTCAAGGAAGATGCGCGCAACAGTCTCAACCGCGTCGGGCTTACGAAAACGAAGATCAGACGCAGTGATCCGAGTATAGTAAGTCCGACGGGGATAAATTACACAACAGCCAACCGAAACGCGGTTGGCTGTTGTTTTTTGAAATAAAATAATAAAAAACACGGAGAAAAACAATTTTTTTGAAAAAAATCAAACTTTTTTTCAATAAAGGCTTGACAAAAGCTCAAATTTGTGGTATTATATTTAGGCGTTATACGAGATATAACGAAATGCGCCGTTAGCTCAGCCGGATAGAGTGTTTGGCTACGAACCAAAAGGCCGGGGGTTCGAGTCCCTCACGGCGCGCCATACAAAAAGCACCGAAGCCATGCTTCGGTGCTTTTTGTATGTCACTCCGCTCGGAAACTCTGAACCCCCATATTTCTCAGCTTGCTGAGAAATATAATAACTCGCGCTACCGCCTAACAGAATTATTGATTTGCATGATGCGCGAGTTGCGGGTTCAGAGTCCCGGGTGAAAATATTATACAAAAACACGGATCGGGAATCTGTCAGCGGTCTGACACCGAAGCCATGCTTCGGTGCTTTTTGTATGTCACTCCGCTCGGAAACTCTGAACCCACGAGGCTGATTCATTAAGGATTTGTGTAATATACCGCTCGAACTGAAGATATTACTAACAAAGTGCCTCCGTCGCTTCCCCTCATCCACCGCGTCTGCGGTCCCCCTTCCCCGCCGGGGAAGGTAAAATGGTTAGACCGAACCTTATCGCATTTCAGCGAATATTGTTAAGTTTTCACCTATAAAAAGTCAAAGAGGAATATTTTATTTGAATCAATTTGCACTTACAATTAT
>JAFQPI010000046.1 GCA_017411805.1 Clostridia bacterium | reverse complement strand
TCATTGTCAATACATAGCCCGATCTTCAAGCAGATCGGGCTTTTTCATTAAAGAATTATATCACGTTTTTTCTGATCACTGTTGCCAAGCAACTCAGTTCTCTCTTCTCTTTGCAATAACTGCAACGCCGACGAGAGAAATGATCGCGATAGCCGCGAATACAAGAGCGGAGTCACCGGTCGTGGGAGGAGTTACGGGCTCTGTGGTCTCGGGAGCGGGCTCAGTCGTCTCGGGAGCGGGTTCGGTCGTCTCGGGAGCAGGCTCAGTGGTCTCGGGAGCGGGCTCAGTGGTCTCGGGAGGATTGAAGTAGTTGTTGTAGCCTTCAACAGTGAAGGGCTGGTTGAAGGTTACAAGGATCTTGCCTTCGTTGTAAAGCTTAGCATCAGAAACGACGCGAACGTATGCCGAGCCGGGACGAACTCTGTATGCGTAGATACCATAGGTATCATCGATCGCACCGATAAATACGGTATAATCAGTGTTTACATTGGTGGTTGCCTTCTTATCAGCATCATACATAACAAGCTGATGGGCATTATCGGAAGTGGGGATGAGGCTCGCACCGTAATAGATCATATCGCCGTCTTTTACGGGGATGTAATCGGATGTAATATGGGTGGTGTTTGCAGTTTCGCCGGCCTTTTTAACCTCTCCTGCAAAGGTATTCTCTGTGGGGAGAATGTTGGTGAGGGTATCTGCGCTCACGCCGTTGAGGAAGGGCAGCTCGATGTTATTCTTTGCCATATATGCAAGGAAATCAGCCTTACCGAACTCCTGGTTCTTTGTGATGAGTGTGCTGTCGCGGAAGATCTGGGATGTTGCCATTCTGATGGAATCAACGCCTGCGGGAACTGTCCACTTAACGATAGAAAGGTTGCCCTGAACAACTTCGATCTCGGTGCAGTTAGCATACTTGATCTGCTTGGTGTGAACGCTTCCGTCTTCCTTATAAGCAGTAAAGTAATAGCCCTGCTTAACAAATACGGGACCTGCGGTAATAACGTCGCCTTCCTTAACGTAGATGGGCTCGGAGCAATAGTAGTTTTCGTTATACTTGGGATCGGTGTCTCTCTTTGAGCTGTTGGGAGTACCGCAAACAGCCTTGGATGCGTCATAAAGGTTGGTAAGCTCTGCGGCACTTGCCATAATACCCATCATAGGAACGAGCATAGCAAGCATAAGAATAAGGCAAAGAGGTCTTACAAAATACTTTTTCATGTTTTTCTCCTTTTATTTATATAGGCTTTTGCCATTTTGATAGCTTAATTATATCATGCGATTAATAGTATGTCAATATATTTTTTAATAATTTATCTTACTTTTGTGACAAATTGACAAAATATTTTTATTCGGGTTTGGTGATGTCGATGTAATCCTTGCAATATATCATATGGGTCTCGTGAGTTCCGTCCGTGCGGATATCGAAGACACGCCCGCCGCGAAGCTCGTCTATTCCTCCGACAGAGAATCCTGCGCTTGCATCGAGAGTGAAGCGGATGCCGCCGTAAACTCCGTCCGAGATATTCTTATGCAGGTGACCCGCCGCGATGATCTCGACGTCGCCTCTCTCGAGCATCGTCGCGTAAACACCCGAGTTGACCATCGGGCATTGGAAGCTCTCCCTGTCGTGTCCTATATAACCCGTCTCTGCAGGGTTGTTCACCGCCATCATGATCTCATGGGGAGGCACGTGCATTACAGCCATAGCGCGAACGGGATGGCCTTCTTTTGCTTCAAGCTCCTTTGATAGATTCCAATACCACATCTGCTGCTCAAAGTAGATGGGCTCCCATTTTTTATAAAACGGCTCGCGATTGGGGAGCATCAGATCCTCGTGGCTTACGCCGGCACGGCGTGTTCTCTCCTTATAATGCGAATCGAATGCGTAGATTGCGTACTCGACACGGTCGGTATCGTGCGCGAGCACAGGCACCATATAATTGGTCACACCGGGAATACCCTCGCTGTGAGAGGAGATGCAATAGGGATAGGACTCGTATACTTTTTGCATTTCGGGTCCCGAGACCTCGGTATCGTAATCGTGGTTGCCGAATACGTGCATCCAGGGGATCTGTCTCTTCTCCATGGGAGAGGTGAAGATCTCCATATATTTGACAAATTCATCATAGGGCTTGAGCTTTCTGCCGTCGACGTTGTCTCCGCCGAGGATGACGAGATCGGGCTTCGCCGCTTCGATCACGGCATCAAGACCCGCGAGAGTGCGGGGATCGTATTCGAGCTTATCCTGAATATCCGAGACCATAAGGATGCGGAAGGAGCCGTCCTCGCGGAATCGTAAAGTATGCTTTGCGGTAGGAATCATTTTTCTGTTCCTTTCTGATGAAAAATATTAAAATAATTATACATCAAAACAGAAGGATTGTCAAGAATTTTGCGATAATCTATAGTTACGCGTTCTCCTTCCACCGACCTGCGTCGGTCCCCCTCCCTCCCGAAGGGAGGCTAATTGGTCACTGCGTTATTCATTATTTGTACAGCGAATATTGTTTACAGCAATAATTCTGTTTTATCAGATTGGTATATTTTATTGAAAAGGTGTGCACAAACTCCATTGTGAGTGTAAACTGATTAAAATATAATATTCCTATTTAAATGTGTAAAATTACAGATACAAACGATATCCGCTGTAGAAACATCGAGTTTTGCACGAATCCATTTGCCTCCCTCCGGGAGGGAGGGGGACCGACGCAGGTCGGTGGAAGGAGCCTGCGATCGCGCTTTTTTACGTTTTGCCACACGAGCTTTGGGCAGAGAGTGATGACTTGCGTTTTTTGCAAACTATTTCAATAAATTATTCCTATTTGATAGTTGATGATAATTGATTGTTCGGTGTTCGCTTTACTAACGAAGCTATCGAAATAACTCCTTAACCTTCCCCAAGTGGGGGGAAGGTGGATCGTCGCTTGACGGCGGTAGATGAGGATGGCAAAAAAGATAAAGGAACCGGAGCGATAAAAGCGTCCGGTTCCAACATTATTATACGTGGTTCTACCGCAATTCTTATTTCAAAAGATCATCAAAAAGCTTGATATTCTCCTTGCAAGGCTTAAGCTCGCCCGCCTCGCATTTCTTGACGATCTCAACGATGCGATCGTTGATGGGAGTCTTGACTCCGCACTTGCGTCCCCACTCGCAGACGATGCCGTTGATGGCATCGATCTCGCAAGCCTTGCCCTTCTTGAGGTCCTGGAGCATCGAGGGCTCGATCGCGCGGTGCTTCTTCATAGCGATCGGAATAAGGAACGTCGCAAACGCGCGCTTGAGCGCGTTCTTATAGTAGAAAAGCGCCGTGATATTCTTGCCCTGCACGGGAGCAAATTCCGCGCCCGCGGCGTGACCTACGTCAATGCACTCCTTCATACAGCGCACTGCGACCTTTGCGGCATCGCGGTTCTCGGAAACGTCGCCGAAAACACCGCCGACAACCGTGCCGAGACCCGAGAAAGTGGCGTTGATCAGTAATTTCGACCATCTCGCGCCGATGAGGTTCTGCTCCTCGTGAACGGGACACATCAGCTCGAGAAGTGCCTTGACCTCGTTGAATCTCTCGTCGGTGATGCCCTCCATCTTGCCCATATGGAAGGAGAGCGACGCAGGATCGCTCGTCAGCGTGCATTCACCGGGAGCCGAGAGAGTCGCGCCCCATTCAACAACGCATCCGACGGTCCTGTGCGAGCCCACGATCTCGGCAATACCCGGCTCGGGCAGACCGTTCTGCAGAGTGACGATCACCCCGTCGTCCGCAAGGAAATCCTTGAGAGTCGTAACGACTTCCTTATTGAAAAGCTGCTTGGTCATAAGGAGGATAATATCGTATTTTCCGCTCATCTCGTCAGGAGTGTAAGCAGTTACGGGAACGCTCAGCTCGACCGTGCCCGTGATATGTGCGCCCTTTTCACGGAGCGCGGCAACGTGTGCGCGGTTGCGGTTGATCAGGTCGATCCCGCCTCCGTTTTTGGTAATGTACGCGCCGAGCACCGTTCCGAGCGAGCCCGCGCCGTAGATAGCATATCTGCCCATTTTTATACCTCTTTCTGTTGACTTTTTTGATCATTTATTATATAATAGCATTGTATATTTAATTTGTCAAGTAAAATTTTGTTTACGTGAGAGGTAATATGAAACAATTTGCAAATCTTCATCTCCATTCGACGCACTCGGACGGCGTTTATACGCCCGCAGAGCTCGTCCGCATCGCAAAGGGCGAGGGCTACCGCGCACTTTCGCTGACCGATCACGATACGACTACGGGCAACGCCGATATGCGCCGCGAATGTGAAGCCGCCGGACTCGATTTCATCTTCGGATGCGAATTTTCCTCGCCCTGGCGCGAAAGACGTATGAATTTCCATATAGTCGGCTTCGATTTTGACCCCGAATATCCCGAAATGAAGGAATATCTTGAGCAAAGAAGCTTCTGCGAGGCTGAACAGACCCGCATCCTCTTCGAGCGCGGACTTGCGGAGGGTCTCATTCACGGTATCGCCTGGGAGGAGGTTCTTGAATACAACCGCGGTGTCACATGGCTCTGCAACAACCACGTTTTCGAGACGATGAAGGCAAAAGGACTTGCGACTGACCTCGATTACATGAACTTTTTCCACACCGTCTACGGCAAGAGACGCGGCGAGGTCAAGCCGCCCTATGAATTCAAGCCGATCGACAAGATGCTCCGCCTCATCCGCGATGCAGGAGGCTTTGCAGTCGCCGCGCACCCTCATAAGCAACTGCACGCGATCCCCGAGCTGATAGAAATGGGGCTTTCCGGACTTGAGGTCTGGCATCATCTGCTGACCCCCGATGAAAGACTCGAGGCGCTGAAGATCGCAAAGGAGCATAAGCTATTTATCTCGGGCGGAAGCGACCACGACGGACTCTGCGGAGGCTATTATTCGAGCTTCGAGAACCCCGAGGAGAGCGAATTCTACGTCCCCGAATGCTCTTGCGGCACGCAGAAATTCTTCTTCAACGAGATCAAGTCAAGAGTTCTCTGCCCCGAGCGTGATTCTGTGATCGAGAATTGCATAAAGTCGGAGATCGGCGACTGACCGCATCCTCGGAAAAATTTTCTAAATTCTATTGACAACCTCCAAATACTGTGCTATAATAACTGTGCTACCAAAAGTAGCACAGTTTATTTTTTCAAAGGCGGAACCGGGAATGTTGATCGTAATCGACCACTCTTCAAGAATACCGATCTATGAGCAGATCAAGACACAGATCATCGCGCTTATCAATTCGGGAGTCCTCTCTCCCGGAGATAAGCTCCCTTCTCTGCGCGCGCTTGCGAGCGAGCTGTCTTTAAATTTCAATACGATCAAAAAGGTTTTCGCTCAGCTTGAGGCGGACGGAGTCATTGAGAGCCGCCCCGGCGCAGGATTTTTTGTCACGGTATGCGCAATCGAGAACAAAAACATCCTCGCAAAGGCTGAAGATGAGCTCAGACTGACGCTCACCCGTGTTCGCGACGCGGGACTTTCGTCGGATGCGGCTCTGCGAATCCTTTCCGAAATTTACAAAAAGGAGGAAGATCAATGATAATTATCCATAACCTCGACAAGAGTTTTTCGGGCACAGAGGTCCTAAGAGATATTGATCTCGAGGTCTCGGACGGCTCGATCTACGGTCTTGTCGGCTATAACGGTGCGGGAAAAACAACGCTGCTCAATCTGATCGGCGGTCTCTACCGCCCCGACACGGGCGAGATACTTGCCGACATCGGTGAAGATCGCGTCAAGGTCACGGGAAGCGAACGCTTCAAGCGCGAATGCTTCTGTGTTTTCGACGAGCCCTACTACCTACCGCAGTCAACGCCCGACGCAATGGCGCGTTACTACGGCGGCTTCTACCCGAATTTTTCAAAGGAGATCTTCGACAAGCTCTGCCGAATCTTCGGCTTTGACAAAAACAAACGCATCAATTCCTTCTCGAAGGGAATGAAGCGTCAGGCGGCGATATCCTTTGCGCTCGCTTCAAAGGCGCGCTACCTTCTGCTCGACGAATCCTTTGACGGACTCGACCCCGGCGTCAGACAGACCGTCCGCGAGCTGATGGTCGAGTATATGGCGGAAACGAACGCGTCTGTCATTATGGCGTCGCACAACCTACACGAGCTTGAGGGCGTCTGCGACACCGTCGGGCTTCTCAACCGTCAGAACATCGTCTTCAGCTGTGACATCGACGATGCTCGCGCAAAATACCGCCGCTATCGCGTCGGATTCAGCGAGGTTGTAAACGTAAGCAAGCTTGAAAAGCTTGATCTCGGGAACCTCAGATGCGACGGAAAAGTAATATCCTTCGTTTCGGGCAAGACGCCCGAGCAGCTTCGCGGGGAGCTTTCGCAATTCGGCACGGTCCTTCTTTTCGAGGACTACCCGATGAATCTCGAGGAGATCTTCCGCTATGAAACCACGAGGGGAGGTGAGGGAATTGAAATCTCGGGGCTTTTCTCCTGACGCGCATTATTTCAAATACGTTGCCAAGCGTTACGCGTGGCTTGCCCTCATCTCGCTGGCCGTCATCGGGTTCCACACCTGGGCGGGATGGTTCATCTTCAGCTGGGATTCGACGGGGGTCGGTTACATCAAGAGTTCCCTGACCGGAGAATACTTTTTCGGCGGGAATTTTCACGACGTGGCGTCCTTCAGTATCATCAACCGTGACGCCGAGCTCGGCAACACTCTTCCCTACGCCTCCGCGATCGTCGCGATCGTCTACGCACTCACGCTTTTCGGCTTTCTCTGGCGGAAGAACGAGTGCTTCACCACGCTCTCGCACGGCGTATCGCTTCGCAATCAATTTCTCATCAGATACCTTTTCGGCGCGGGACTGATCACACTCTGCGACGCCGTCTCCTTCGGACTCAGCTACGCGATCCACGTCTCTCAAGTCGGCGGCGACACCACGGGGCTGACGCTTCCCTACTCGCTCTGCTATTTCGCGGTTTATATCCTGCTTGAGCTCTGCATCTATACGCTTTCGATATTGTTTGCCGTACTTTCGGGCAGATTTCTCGACTTTCTGCTTTCGATCGGAGGAATACTTGCCGCTCCCTACGCGATAGGAAATATGCTCCGCCACATCTTCGCCAACTTCCTGCACGGCTCGGCGCTCGGACTTCCCGAGAACAGCCTTTTCATCAGTGATGCGGCATCGGATTTTGATTCAATTCTAATGTACGCCAAAAAATTCGGAGCTTTTACGGCGTTTAAAGACATGCTTGAGGGCGTTTCGATCCCCGCAAACGGCAACGAAAAGTGGATCAACGATTTCGTTATCGAGGCTTACCGCAAGGAATTCATCAGACTTCCCTATCTCCCCTTCTTCCTTGCGCTCGCTCTCACGCTGATATTCGCCGCCCTCGCCTGCATCTTCTTCGTCCGCAGACCGGCTGAATACGCGGGAAAGGCGGGAATATACTCTCCCGTTTGCGTCATCTCCGCTATCCTTGCTGCCGTCGGTATATCCTCCTTCGTCGGCGAGCTTGCCCTGAACAGATATTTGCTTACACTGCTCATCTGCGTGGCGTTTGCGGTCGTTTTCTTCATCCTGATCGCGGTTTACAAAGCGTCCCTCAAGAGCAGTCTTGGGCAATTCCGTTCCGCGATCGGTGGCGTATCCGCGCTTCTTCTCTGCGTTCTGATATGCGCCTTCGATGCTTTCGGATATTCCGATTATATTCCAGAGACCGCAGAAATCGAAAGTGCCGTGATAAACTACGTCGGAAATCCTGCGGCTCTGAGTGTATCGAGAATCAATATGTCTTTTGAGGGAGGCTTTTACACGGACGGTGCACCGCAAGCGGATTTCAATCTGATCACAAAAAGTGTAAAGGCACACGCTAAACTGAGTTGGTGGATGTCTCTCGGCGATATGCCCGTGCTTACCGACGAGGGCGACATCGAAGCCGTCCGCGATATCCACAGATACGTTATCGACTCGGGAATGAAAACGAGGGGCGACTGCAAGCTTGAGAAAGACGTATCCGATTCGGCAATTCAATGCAATTTCTACATCGTTTATACCCTCAAGGACGGCAGGCGCGTTGAGCGATTCTACAGATACCTGACTCTCGACGCAATCGAGAAGGTCTGCTCCATTGAAACCTGCCGTGGCTTCAAGGAGAACTATATCAACAACAGCCTCGGAAAGGACGCCGATATCTACAGATCGGGCGAGACGAAATTTGAGGCGGCGGACGAATTCTTCTCCGACATCGTTCACCTCGATATGCTCACGACCGAGCAGAACGACGCGCTCTTTGAGGCTCTGACCTACGATTTTGCCGATCTTTCATATGAGGACAGATATTTTTCTGACGATAAAGTGCTCGGAATCATCCGCTTTGTCCAAAGCTACAAAACGTCGGGCGACGGAACGATGATCTACTTTGACGGAGGCAGGACTCCCGAGGACGCGAACGGCAGAACCTGGTATATAACCGAAAAATACGCAAGAACGCTTGATTTACTTGAAACTTACGGGCTTACCAATGCCTTTGACGGCAAAATGAAGGTAATAAAGGTCGAAACTATGGAATTTGATCCCTATCTTGCCGGAAAGAATCCTACGGGTTACGGTACGTTCTTCGCGATTCAATCCTTCGATGACGTCATTCACGCGGATAAGGGTGCGCCGTTGACCTCGATTCCCGAAACCGAATGGGAGGACTATATCGGACGCTCGCGCGCTATCGCGGCTACGACACGCGGAGGCACACTCGTCCGCATCACCTATACCAATTCGTCGGGCGAGCACAAGGTCATCGACCGACTGATCCCGAACGAATAAAGCTATGAGGCTGATCCATTGATTTGTCAATGAATCAGCCTCTTTTCTATCTAACGAGCATCGCGTGGGCGATCGAATAGTAGCAAACGAGCGCGCACGCTTTTTACTATTTTCCTCTCCATCCTCTTCCACCGCCGTTTTTTAATTATTATATATTTTTTTCGCTTTTCTATTGACTTTGCCCAAAAATAAAGCTATAATGATTCCGTAAATCTTCCCGAAAAAGGAGTATGCAATGAAACAGATTCTTTACAGCTATGATATTTACCCTAAGGTATTCCTCGGTGACTCCGAGCAAAAAATTACGATCCGGCCCCTCGGTCTGCAGGCGGAATTCGTTCAGGATCATATTTACACCTTGAAAATCTTCAAGGTCAATCAGTCGAATCCGAGCGTTTACCCCGAGAGAAGCGGCAGAAGCGAGCTGAGCGTCGAGCCCGATTGCGACGGATGCCTACGTTTCACCGCCTTCTTTGAGGGCGAGGGTGAGCATTTTATCAACGTCTGCGAAGACCCCGCGGCAAAACCGAAATTCACCCTTTCCGTCTACAGCCTCGCGGAAGATATGGCGGGCAGATACCCCTATCGCGGCGACCTGCATATGCATACCTGCCGCTCGGACGGCAAGGAGGGCCCCGCGACCGTTGCCGCAAACTACCGCGCGAAGGGATATGACTTCACCGTCATTTCCGACCACTACCGCTACTATCCCTCCCTCGAGGCTATCGAGGCTTACGGCGACCTTACCGACCTCGCCATCATTCAGGGTGAGGAGATCCATCTGCCTCTCAACAACGTCCATTACGTCAATTTCGGCGGTACTTTCAGCGTAAATGCCCTCGTTACACCATCGAAGAACGAGGAAAAGGCGGGCTCATCGCTCAGATACCGCTCGATCGACGGAAACGCTCCCGAGACGATGACCGTCGATGAGTTCAAGGAAATGATCCGCGAGCGTTCAAAGAGCGTGCCGCGCGAGCATGAGTCTGAAAGACTCAGCTACGCCGTCCTCGAGTGGACACACGAACAGGTGCAGGCGGCAGGCGGTCTCGGAATCTTCCCGCATCCCTATTGGCTCTGCCAGATGATGCAGCTCCCCGAGGATTACACCGAATTCGTCTACAAGAATCAGCCTTTCGACGCCTTCGAAGTTCTCGGCGGTGAGAATTTCTTCTCACATAACGGATTCCAGACCGCGCTTTACTACAAGATGCGCGCCGAGGGCTTTGATCCTCCCGTTGTCGGAAGCACCGACAGCCACGGCTCGACCGAGCACAACCGCAACGGCGACATCTGCTCTACCATCGTTTTTGCCAAGGCAAACGAAAGAGTCGCTCTCATCAACGCGATCAAGGAAAAATACTCGCTCGCCGTCGATACCATCAGTAAGGAATACCGCCTCGTCGGAGACTTCCGCCTGATCAAATACGGATCATTCCTTATGGAAAATTTCTATCCGCTCCACGACCTCGCTTGCGAGGCTGAGGGCTACTATATGAACCGCTATATCGCGGGCGACAGCCGCGCCGTTGCCGTCCTCAAGGCAATGAAGGGCCAAGTCGCCGAGATGATGGAGAAGTATTTTAGGGTTTAATGCCAATGAATAAAAAAATAGGAATTTGTGATGAGTGCGGTAGCGAATTTTTGCTGTCGAGTTCAAAAATGATGTCTTTATGCCCCGAGTGCGCACATATTCTGTATGGATATGAAAACTGTAATCATGTTTTCAAAGACGGAAAATGCATTTATTGCTTGTGGAACGGAAAAAGAAGTAAATATATCAGATCTCTACTAAACAATAAAAACTAATTCGACCTGACCAATTTTTTCGGGGGACAGTAAGCATCAGCCCAATAAGCAGGAGCTTAAGAAAGTCAAAGTTTCTCCTCCACCACGATCCCCATCTCGGAGGAAGGCTAAGAGGTCGGCGCAAACTTCTTCGGCTTTTCAGCGAATATCGTTTTGTCTTATACCGTTAACAGCAATATGGTATATCATAGAGACTAAAAAAGCATGAATATGAAGTTGCGCAGGCTCCTTCCACCGGCCTGCGCCGGTCCCCCTCCCTCTCGGAGGGAGGTTAAGGAGTCAGCGCAAACCACTTTGGCTTTTCAGCGAATAACATTTGTCTTAAACCGTAAAAAGCAGTTAGGAATATTTTATTTAAAACTTCCTGTTTGCCAAAGCAATTCTATAGCTTTAAACAAAATTCGCTGAACAAGCAACGGATTACGCGGAAACCAATCTGCCTCCCTCCGGTGAGGGAATACCTGCGTACCGCAGCTTGGGACCACGGAAGTGGTGGAAGGAACCCGCGCAATAATATTTTACCGATTTTATAATCAAGGAGGATCACGATATGTCACTTGATTACAACAAAAAAAATATCGTTCTTGCCAAAAACTTGCGAAAAAACGCTACACCTCAAGAAAAACGCTTATGGTATGGATTTTTGGCAAAGCACAAATGCAGATTTCAGCGGCAAAAAGCCATAGATAACTTTATAGCGGATTTTTATTGTCACAAGGCAAAGCTTGTTATAGAGATAGACGGTTCACAGCATCATTCATCCAAGGGCAGAAATAAAGATGAATATCGCACAAGCATCCTTGAAGGATACGATCTTAGAGTTATCAGATTTTCGAATCGTCAAATTGACGAAGATTTTATTTCCGTATGCAGATATATAGATTATGTGTTAACAGGGGCAGTATCCGATAACCACACAAACGAATAATTATTTCTAAAGGTATAACAAATGGGATTCAAAAACAAATTAGCTCAATATAAAGAGTTCAAATCGGGTGTGAGTCACTGCACCTTCAACCCGGGAGGTCCCGGTGTTGTGCGGATACATCTCGTTCCGCCGAAATTCTCGCTGTTCGGAAACAGCACCTACGTCGTCATCCTCAACGGCTATTTCCTGCTCCCGATCGGCTACTCCTGGGCGATCGTCCTCTCGAACTTTATGAGGGAGGTCAACCACTTTGACGGTAAGCCGATCTCGGACGAGGATGAACAAACGATCATAGAAAACACGGTAAGATCCGTGCGCTCGGTCTATCCATCGGTTACGCGTGAGGCGATCGAGGAGGATATTTACGAGATAATGCGCGTGCTCTTTGCGGTTGCAAGGCGTGATGATCCCGAGATCGAGATCGAAAAGCTCTCGCTCCACTCATATGCAAGTAAAATGACCGCGCCCCACCGCTTTGATCTCATGGTCAGCGCGATGACCGACGAAAGCGGCAGATGGCAATGCAATCAGAAATGCCGCTTCTGCTACGCCGCGGGTCAATGCAAGAGCGCGTCACGCGAGCTCGGTACGGATGAATGGAAAAAAGTCATCGACAAGCTTTGGGACGCGCGAGTACCTATGCTGACCTTCACGGGAGGCGAGCCGACTATGCGCGAGGATCTCGCTGAGCTCGTCGGATACGCCAAGCGATTCGTCACCCGTCTCAACACAAACGGCGTAAAGCTCACCCCCGAGCTTGCGAACAGCCTGCGTGAAGCGGGGCTCGACAGCGTTCAGGTCACCCTCTATTCGCACGATGAATCGATCCACAACGACCTTGTCGGCTGCTCTCATTTCTCCGACACGATAAACGGCATCAAAAACGCCGTCTCTGCAGGGCTTGACGTCAGCGTCAACACTCCCCTCTGCAAAAAGAACGCGGATTACGCCAAAACTCTCGAATTCGTCCGCTCCCTCGGCGTAAGCTTCGTGACCGCAAGCGGTCTCATCTGCACGGGTATGGCGGGTATCAACCATGAGGAATACGATCTTTCCTCGGACGAGCTTTACTCTATCATCAAAAACGCCAAGGAATACTGCGACGGCGCCGATATGGAGATCGACTTTACCTCTCCCGGACTCATCGCCGCAGAAAAGCTCGAGGTTCTCGGCATGAACGTACCTATGTGCGGCGCGGCACTTTCCAATATGGCGATCGCGCCCGACGGCACCGCAGTTCCCTGCCAGAGCTGGCTTGGATCGGATGCTGATCTCGGCAATATCCTCACAGATGATTTCAAGAAGATCTGGAAGCATGAAAAATGCCGTTCGCTACGCAAGATGACCGAGACGGAAGCGCTTTCCTGTCCCTTCAGAAGCAGAAAGGAGGCGGCAAAATGAGCAAAAAGTATACACCCGAAAAGATAAAAAAGAACCGCACCTTCCCGACGGGAAATACGGTCGCGCTCGTCTTCTGCATGATCATACAGGTTGTTGCCGTCATCTTTGCGATCCTCTATACCCCACAGCCGCAGGACCTCATCAAATACTACAGCGTAACCGTCACTCCGCGTGATGACGGCAAGCTCGATATCGAATACGCCTTCACGTGGCAGGCACTCGATGCCACCGAGCCGCTTTCCTGGGTAGAGATCGGAATGCCCAACCGCAACTTTTCGGTAGACGAGGATTCTCTCTCCGATAATATCAAAAGCTATACCAAAATAGCAGACAGCGATTACGTCGCGCTGAGACTTGATTTCGTTGGCTTTTATTACGGCGGTACGACGATCGAATTCTCCTTCAAAACAACGCAGGGAGACATGCTTTGCCGAAAGAGCGCGGGATATTACTATGATTTTGTTCCCGGATGGTTCAATGCTATTCCCGTTGAAAATTACGAATTCAGATGGAAGCAGACCGACGGATGCACCTCTGCGGACGAAGCTGACAGCAAAAAGGGCTATTACGTCTGGTCAGGCAGCTTCGATTGCGGCGGATACCGAACGATGCGCGTTGATTACTCCGAAGATGCTTTCAGCGGCGCGGATACCGTGGCTCACACTCACTTCGATGACAGCGGAGCTTACAATGAGCTGAACGAGACAAAGGGCGGCATCATAGCCTTGGCGGTTATTCTGATAATTCTGCTAATAGTTGCTGAGGTCTACATAGTCGACAGCTACGTTTCCTACTGCCGGGGACGCGGATTCCTTGTCGGATACGGACACCGCGTTCACGTCTACGGCAGAACGAACCCGCACTACGTCAGCGCACGCAACATCCATAATTCAAGCCGAAGCGGCGGCGGAGGCGGCCGAGGATGCGCCTGTGCCTGTGCCTGTGCTTGTGCCGGCGGCGGACGTGCCGGCTGCAGCAGAAAGAACGGATTTTCATTAAAGAAAACCGATTCGGATAAATAAAATCAACGCCCCGACTTTCTTGTCGGGGCGTTACATTTTATTCTTCCTTCTTAAAATTCTCCTTACCAACTCCGCAGAGCGGGCAGCACCAGTCTTCGGGGAGGTCTTCGAATTTCGTTCCCGCGGGGATTCCGTTGTCGGGATCGCCTGCGGCTTCATCGTATTCGTAGCCGCATATCTCACATACGTATTTCACGCCTTTATTCTCACTTTCGGTTTTATTATACTCGCCCGCGAGCTCGAGTGCGAGCTTCTTTATCTCCTCTCTGTTCGCGTCGGTCATAGCGGAGCGGATGGTGACGGTAGTATCGGTGAAGGTGATGTCACGGCACTCTGCAAGCATCGCCTTCATCTTTTTAGCCGCCGTCGGCGCCCAGCTTCCGTTTTCTATTATACCCACGGTGCGCTTCTGGTATCCGTGCTCGGCGAGCGCGTGGATAAAATTGTGCATAAAGGGAAAAATATCGCCCGAATAAGTAGTCGTTGCCAAAACGAGCTTGCCGTAGCGGAACGCGTCCTCGAGAGCCTCGGACATATCGTCGCGCGCGAGATCGCTGAGCGCGACCTTCGGACAACCGAGAGCGCGAAGCTCATCGGCGAGCAATTCAACAGCCTTTTTCGTGTTTCCGTAAACGCTGGTGTACGCGATCGCCACGCCCTCACTTTCAACGCCGTAGCTCGACCAGGTGTTGTAAAGGTCTATATAATAACCGAGATCCTCGTTCAGAACGGGTCCGTGGAGGGGGCAGATCGTTTTGATCTCAAGTCCCGATGCCTTAGAGAGAAGCTTTTGTACCTGCGCACCGTACTTGCCGACGATGCCGAAATAATATCTTCTCGCCTCGCAAGCCCAGTCCTCATCCACGTCAAGCGCGCCGAATTTGCCGAATCCGTCAGCCGAAAAGAGCACCTTCTCGCTCGATTCATAAGTCATCATGACCTCGGGCCAATGGATCATAGCCGCGCCGATAAAATTGAGAGTATGCTTGCCGAGTCCGAGAGTATCGCCGTCCTTGATAACGATCCTGCGATCCGCATAATCGCGTCCGAAGAACTGCTTCATCATAATAAAAGCTCTCTCGGAAGCGACGACGGTAGCCTTCGGGAACTCATCGCAAAAGAGATTTATGTTCGAGGAGTGGTCGGGCTCCATATGCTGAACGATCAGGTAATCGGGTTCTCTGCCATCAAGCATCGCCTTTAGATTTGCCTTCCATTCCTCGCCGAAACGCGCGTCAACCGTATCAAAAACAGCGATCTTTTCATCGATTATCACGTAAGAATTGTACGCCATGCCGTTCGGCACGTCGTATTGACCCTCAAACAGGTCAATTTCATGGTCGTTTACACCTATATATTTGATAGAATCGGAAATTTTCATTTATGTCTTCTCCATGTGTTTTTTTAAATTATACAATAAAAAAAGACTTATGTCAAGACATAAATCCTCCCAAATATTCAAAAAAACAAATGACCCTTGACTGCGGTTTCTTTACACCTGCCAGCCAAGGGTCATTTGTGATCGATCTTAGTATCTAACATCATTTGATTATCCTCGCTTTCTTTATCTACCTTTTCCTCATCATCACACAAGTTAAAAAGCATCACTTTCTTTTTTCTCTATGGAGAATACCCATATGCTTTTTCGCGCATCTTTGAATATTGGATAAAGGCGAAGGTTCCTCTGACTCATATTTGAAGACCTCGACTTGAACCATCTATATAATCGACCTACAATCCGTGCCCTTTTATCACGCGAAAGTGATCTTATTTTTCAGCCTCCCGGCTACGTCTCTTTTCGACCTATGATCCGCCGCCATAGCATCGAGTTATTCAAGTCTTTGCTTCGGAGAGTCGGTACTTAATTGTACATTGGCTTATACCTTCCTTTCCTGTGACTATATTATATCACAGCTTTTTATCAATTGCAATATGCAGATTGCACAAATTATACAAATATTTTTTGTACAACGCGCCGATTTTAAGCACTTCGCTGAATTTGTTCTTGACATCTTGATTAAGATGTGATATAATGATAAATGGTGTGTTGTAACTAAATGCAAAACGCAAAATGCAAAATGCAAAATTGGCAGAAAACATCATTTATCTTTCTAAATATTAAAGGACTGAATTTGGATTCAGTCCTTTGTTTATATAGAACTTCAAAATTAAATTATCGGTTCATTTTGCATTTTGCATTTAGCATTTTGCATTTAATCCAGCGTTATGGTCTTATCTCCCCCATCGGCGACGAAGACGTTTTTCTGTCCGACGAGATTGATGAGGTACTTATTCTCGGGCGTGGATTTGTTTTCATTGTATCTTTTCTGCGCGCCGGGGAAAAGCACGTACGTGGGCTTGACAAACTTATAGAAATCGAGGCAGGTGGGGTTATTTATCGAGCCGTGGTGAGCCACCTGAACGTAATTGCTCTGCAGATAGTCGCCATAGCGCGCAACAACGTAATCGCCCGCAACGATCTGTGCATCTCCGGGAAGGATCACCTTATCGGTATTGGCAAGGATCCTTGTGATAACGGATTGGTCGTTTCTCTTGGTCGAATAGAGATTATTGACTCCGAGATCCTCTTGAGTCAGGAGAACTTCGATATCGGCCCCCGGCATCTTAAGGAGCATTCCGGTATGGAGCTTGACAAGCTGTGCGGTCTTAAACTTCACAAGCGCATTTTTAAGCTTACCGCTCGAATAAATGCTCTCACCCTCGTTGTCGCTGTGGATCTCGGGAATATTGACGCCGACGTAATCAAGCTTGACTCCGTCCGCATATTCCTCGGCAAATTCGAGATAGCAATTCGAATGGTCGCCGTGAAGATGCGTGAATATCCACATTCTGATATGCGGCATGCTTCCCTGCGGAGCCATTTTCTTAAGGAAGAGGAAAAGATCTGCCGCGTCGGTAGCCCATCCGCCGTCCCAGATTACGAACGATCCGTCGGTCAGCTGAAGTACATAGGACATTCCGTTGGTATTATCGCCCTGCGCGGAATAATTGAGCGCGGTCTGAGTGATGGTCAGATCTGTCGTGTACGGATCCGCCTCGACCTCATTCGGGAAGGTCCTTGTATTGAGCGACTCGGCGGTAAGTCTGAGTCCGTCCGAGGTATGTCCGACGAAAAGTCTCGTCTTCGCGCTGCTCGACTCGAGGACCGCATAGCTCTCGGTTCCCGCGGTGCGCGAAGAGACAGTAACGTATCCCTCTGCCTCAGCGGATGAGATATAGCTGTCGTAATCGCTCTTCTTTCCGTCCGCATAAAGCATGGTGACAACGTCGTCTCCGCAATCATACGCCTCCGTCAGAGTCAGCGAGACCTCGGGAATACCATTGCAATAATCCTTATATTCCCAGATAACCGGCTCGGCATATGGGAGAAGGATCTGCTTTGTTCCGTCATCGGCTGTACTTACCGAACCCTGAAGCAGCTCAAGAAATCTCTCGGTAGCATAGAAGGTCGCGGGAAGAGTTCTGCCCGTGATGATTATCTTGTTTCCGACAACGCAAAATCCGCATTCGTCATAATCAAAAAGCTTTCGTCCCTCGGGATTCTCGGGATGACCCGTGCTTCCGATAAGGATCTCAAGCGTCTCGGAGCTGTACTTGCCCGCCTTTGAGAGCGCGTCATTCTTTATCATCTGCGTTTTGTTGCCCAGGATCGAATTGACTCCGGACTGCAGCTTGACGTACTCCGCCTTTACCAAGGCGTTTGCATGCTGAGAATATACCATTCCGTACTGCGCCTTACCTCCGCTCGCTATCGCAAGGGTCGAGAAAACGTCGCTGACGTAATTCAGCTCCGAAGGAAGATATACGCGAGTGCTTTCGGCATCAAAATATACTATATTATTGACGAAATAATCAACGGCATAAGGGAGAATAGCATCGCTCGGCGATGCGATCACGACAGTCTTACCCGAGATCGATACCGAATAGCGCAGCTCACCGCCGAGAGTCTCGGTCGCTGACTGCGATTCGGGACGGTTGGTTGAGCCGATAAGTATCTCGAGCGCGCCCTCCGCGGGGGCTTTCCAGTCCTCGGTGATCGGGAAATCCTTGCCGAAGAGATCGGAAAGCTCGTTTTTCAGCTCGATAGACGCGCCTCTTGCGCTCTCGCTTGCATTTTCCGATCGAACGACGGAATAATCAAGCGTCAGCTCAAGTGTATAGCCCTCGGGAATACCCGAAGTCGTTACGGGTGATTCAGATGATGCATCGGACGTAACGCCGCTGCTTGTTTCAGCTTCTTCACCGCCCGAGCATCCAACAAACGCGGAGGCAAGCATCACAAGCGCAAGAAGAAGCGCAAGAAGACGTAAATTCAGTTTTTCAATAAACATTCTTTTCATTTTTATACAGATAGCTTCTGCCGACGGAAAAATGTCGACAGAAGCTTATTTGACAATTAATGCTTTTTGGAAATTACCGCAACGGGAATGATGCAAAGAAGGATTGCGGCAAAGGATACTACGCCTCCGCAGCCCTTTTCCTTCTCGGGAGCTGTTGTGTTGGAAGGAGTCTCATTATCATTATTCTCGGGAGCAGATGTAGAAGGAGCCTTGGTGGATTCGGGAGTCTCTTCCTTTGTAGAATCCTCGGGCTTCTCGGTCGTATCGGGAGCCTCGGTTGTCTGTTCCTCGGTGGTATCGGGAGCAGTAGTTTCGGCGGGCTCGGTGGGAGTTACGGTATTGAATATCGGAACGATAACGGCAGTCTGTCCGTCAGCCTCGTTATATTCGCTGATGGTAGTGATAACGTTCTCAGTCTCAACCTTGATATTGGAGTCGCCGGGAGCCTTATATGCGGGATCCTCGCTGGGCTTTTCATAGCCGAGTGCCTTGGATACGCCTGCAGACTCAACGCCGCAGTTACTCTCAAGGACGTAGAGCTTGGAGAGGTATCCGAGAACCGTTCCCGCTCTCGCGCCGGTAACCTGACCAAGGTTGTAGCAATTTCTCATTACGCTGTTATCAACGTGGATTCTGCCGGCAACACCGCCCGCAACGTCGATGGAATTGACCTCACCGTGGTTTACGCAAAACTCAACCGTACCGATTTTGCTCGATGCGCCGATACCGCCGACAACACCGCCGGTATAGCATACGTTATCAACTACGGGAGGAGTATTGGGGTTGTTTACCTTACCGTAGTTCACGCAATACTTCATAGTAGCCTCGCCGCCTACAACACCGGCAATACCGCCGATAAAGCAGGAGCCTGTTACGCTGTAGCAATTAAGAGTTCCGTAGAAGGTTGCGCCCTGAACGGTGGAGCTGTGAACGAGTCCAAAGCAGCCGCCCATCTGAGCGGTATTCATCATGATATCGGTACCCTGAACGATAACGTGCTCGCCCGCGGATACGCCCTCGATGGTAGCAAGCTTCATCCAAGCGCAGATACCGCCGGCATATCTTGTATCCGTGGTAAAGGTAGCGTAGTCAACCTTGAGGTTCTTTATCGAACCGCCCTTGATAACGCCGAAGATGCCTGCATAAACCTCAAAGCACTCGAGATTATAAATGGTCTGACCGTTGCCGTCAAAATGTCCTGCAAAAAGATTTGTCGTGTCATATCCGATAGGAGTCCAGATGTTTCCGCCCCAGTCGATATCCGCTTCAAGTCTGAAATATGTATCTTCATATTTCTCGCCGCCCATACAGGTGGATGCAAGAAGGTCGAGCTCTGCGCCCGTCTTGATGATATAGGGGTCGTTCTGAAGGCCGCTGCCGCTTGAAAAGCCTGCCGCGGTCGTGCCGTCCCAGACGTCAACGTCGGTAGAGCCCGCCATCGTTGCGGCAGAGGTACCGAGGGAAGCCAAGGAAAGCATAAGAATAAGCGCAAGTGTAAGTGCTGTGATCTTTTTCATTTTTTGTACCCTTTCTTATATTTTAATTATCAAATGCTTGATTGAGCTTATCGAGATAACCGTTCTTGCCATTTATCTTTTTATCGTACTGCTTCATATAGGACATCCAGTCCGCGTTCTTGTTATTTACGAGAGTGAAGAGTGCCTTGGAGGGAAGGCCGCCGATCATATCGCTGAATACGAGACCGATCTCCATGACAACGCTCTCGCGGAGAACGTCAAACATCATAGCATCCGAGCTGTCATCAGAATAACGCGCCTTGAGCGCAACCTCGAATACAACGGGTGTTACGGTGTGGTAGCCCTCGGAAGCCATTGCCTCGATGACCGCACCGGGTCTTGTCGTATCCTTACAGCCGATCGAAATACCAAACATGGTATAGGTATTTGCCATCAGAGTATGGTAGCTTTCCTGGTCGGTATTATAAAGCGGAGCGGGAAGGATACCGTATGTTACGTCCGAGCCGGCAAGCTCGTTTACAGTGTAACGCACGCTTGCCATAGTGAAAAGTGCGCGTCCATCGCTGAAGGTTTCAGCCGCGCCGTTCCAGCTCTTGGGAGTATAGTACCAGGCATTGTTATTGTAGAAATAGGAATTGAGCATCTCGATCAGAGTCTGAGTCTTCTCCGAAACGTACGTATCGGAAAGCTTGATAAAGCCCTCCTCGTCCTTATCGGTGATCCTGATGCCCATACCGATGCACATAGCGTTGATCATACCGGAATAGGTTATGTAGCCGAATACGTCGTCATCGCTCTTGCCGTCGCCGGTAGAATCCTTATAAGCATCCTTACTTTCGTTGAACATCTGCTCAATGGTCCAGGTCTTATTGTGAACGTGGCTGTAAAGATCGGATTCTGTCATATCCTTATTGAAGAATACGCCCTCCATACCGAGAAGGGTATTGAGCGAGATATCTCCCGAAACGAAGAAGATATTGCCCTTGATCGTCGAGTTCTCAACAAGATCCTCCGGCCACCAGGGAGAATCAAGATTGATGTGATCAACGTCGCCGAGATTCTGGAGATAGCCCTCAGCCGCGACCGCACCCATAACCATACTGTGAACGGCTACGATCTCGATATTCTCGCCCGAGTCGATTCCCGTTCTCATATAGGTGACAAAGGATTCAAGATTGCCCTTTGCGCCCTTCTGACCGTTCCACGCGAACTTGAAATTAAGTCTGTCCTGAACGTTCTCGTTACGTCTGTAAACAACGTCGTTGATATCGGTTCCGTCGGTTTCCTCAACGAAGAACTCATTGTTATTTGCGTTTTCCCAATAAAGGATGTTTACCTCTTCCCCGCCGAAATCAAGCTCGGGAAGCGTATCTCTGGTGGTCTCCTCGATCACAGAATCGCCCGAGCCCTCTGTGGTCGTGGCGGTGACGGGCGCGGTTGTCACTTCAGCCGTTCCCGTGTCGGCACAGGAAACAAGACATGGCAAAAGCATCATCAGTGCCAAAAGGATAGAAACAAGAGACTTGACAGTATTGAACCTTTTCATAACAAAAACCTCTTTATTCTGAATTTTTATTTTTCGTAATCAACGATCGCGCCGTGTGCGCGGAGACGGTCGCGGAGGAGATCGGTATCGATATTGCCAACCTCGCATCCCGCGCCAAGCGCGATAGCGCAAGCCTGACCCGCAGCCTGACCCATAGCCATACAAGCGGGAATTACTCTGAACGCGCCCGCAGCCTGAGATTCAGCCGAGATCGGTCTGCCCGCAACGAGAAGATTCGAGCATCCCTCGGGAACGAGCGAGCGGTAGGGGATGGTGTATTTTCTTGCTGTCTTGCCGTGGAAGCCGCCCGAGATCTGACCGTCGCGGCTGTGGACGTCCATTCCGTAGCCGAAAACGACGACAGTATCATCGAAGAAAACGCCCTCGGAGATATCGTTTACCGTCAAGCGGTACTTACCGACGATATGTCTCGACTCGCGGATACCGAGCACGGGAGCGACCTGCGTGATCTTGCAATGCTCAAAGCCCTCGGTCTCAAGAAGATCCTTGTAGGAATCGAGGACCTGCTCACGAGCCTCGATGTGCGCATCGGTCATGCTTCTTGCGCTGTTGGCATTGACGCCGTAAACGCGGTAATGGTTTACCTTATAAGTGCCGGGAATGGGTTTTCTGTAACACTTTGTAGGCTGTGTCGGACGCTTGCCTCTGCCCTCGAAAGCCTCGTCGTCTGCATCGTCGACCTCAAAGAAGAGCGTTCCGGGCTGAGGAAGCATACCGTCCTCCGAGCCCCACCAGGTCTCGACACCGGACTTTGCTGCAACGTCTGCGTTGCCCGTGCAGTCGATGAAGAGCTCAGCCTTAAGGGCAACAAGTCCCTCGGGAGCCGCAAGGACGATCGACTTTATCTTTCCGTCCTCGAGGACGCTGTCAACGTACTTTGTGTAAAGGAAGATCTCAACTCCCGCCTCGATGCACATTCTGTCAAGAACGAGCTGAAGAGCATAGGAGTCGAAAGGAGTGACGCGGCGATGATACTTCTTGAGGAAGGAGGTATAAACGCTCGGCGCGTCGGTCTCGTCGGGCGAGATCGCACCGTTGATCTCGATGGTACGGTCAACGATCTCATCGAAAATGCCGCGTACGACTCTCTCCTCACCCTTACTGTCATAGCAGGTCATAAAGGGACCGACGAGAGCCGCCGTTGCCATGCCGCCAAGCATGCCCGTTGTTTCAACGATGACGGTCTTCTTGCCCTCGCGTGCGGCTTCGATAGCGGCGCAAACGCCTGCGGGTCCTCCGCCTATAACGCAGATGTCATACTCTCCGAGATAGGGGAGAGTGCTCGAATACGTAAGCTTATCCATAATATAAAAGTGCTCCTATAAATGAAAATATAATTATCAACTTAATTATAACGCTTATTTAGATATGTAGATACTAAAATTCCTACCAAAAATTTAACTTTTGCGACTTTTTTTGATTTCCGCAACAATGTTGTTGGGTTTTGACAGCATTTCTGTACCGAGTGTACGGAATTTTGCGGGAGTCAAGCCGACCGACTTTGAGAAAACGCGGATGAAATATGACGTGCTGTTGAAGCCGCAGGCATACGCCGTCTCGGTGACACCCCTTTTGTCGGCGAGCATGGCGCGGGCACGGTTTATACGGATGACGCGGATATAATCGTGAACCGTCATACCCGTATATTTTGAAAAAACACGGGTTAGATAATCGCGGTTTATGTAGAATTTACCGGCGATCTCGTCAATTCCCGTGATAGTCTGATAGTTATCGCGGACGTAGCGGATGACGTTGTGTATTATCGCGGGGATCTCGCGGCTTCCGTTTCCGTAAGCCGAATCCGATTCGTCCGCGCTCTTGTTGATATAGCTTATGACCTCGCAGAGGCGCGCGAATATCACGACCGAATCGCCGCCCGGAATCGAATCGCGAAGATATTCGAGCCTTTCGATAAGACCTTCAAGCTTTCCCTCGCGGAGGCTGAACACCCTTCCCTCTCCGCGCTTTTCATCGCCAAAGACCGAGACCGTCGATTCCCTGCCGCCGATCAAAAAGTCGAATACGTCCTCGGGAACCCAGAAAGCATACCGCTCGTAAACCGATTTTTCTGCCGCAAGAGCGTAATGAAGCTCGCCCGGGCGCGCAAAAAAGAGCTCTCCGCGCGAAAGGCGGTAGGTGTGTCCGCCGGAAAAATGGAGCATCTTGCCGGAAAGGAATATGCAGACCTCAAGAAGCGAATGGTCGTGCATATGATCGTAATAAGTCTCGGGAGAGACGTCCTCGTTCGCATATCTGACCTTTATCTTCTTTCCGCTTGCGAGCGGAATTGAAATTTCCTGCCTCATTTTCAACCTCAAATTGCTTATTTTTCGTTCTTTTAAGATAATAATATCACTTTTGCGACTTGTTGTCAAGGTCAAATCTGTTAAAATATACCCATATGCTTGACTTGCGGGCATAAATATGATATATTTATATATATTCAGACAAATTGGAGGCTCGTGATGATAAAAATTGCCGTTTGCGACGACAGCAAAAGCTTTGCCGAGGCACTTGAGCGTGATATTTCAGCTCTTTGCGCGCGCGAAATACCCGAGGCATCCGACTGCCGCGTATATCCCGCCTTCACATCCGCCGCGGACGTTCTGTCGCATCTTGAAAAAGATGCCTTCAACATCATTTTTCTCGATATCGACATGCCGCGAATCACGGGCTTTGATCTTGCCGAAAGAATCGCGGAACGATATCCCGAAACGCTGATCATCTTCGTCTCGGCTTACGATAATTTCGTCTACAGCTCCTTTGCCTACAGTCCATTCCGTTTTCTGCGCAAGTCACACCTTGCCGAAGAGCTTCCCGCGGCGCTTCTCAAGGCGATTGAAAAGGTCACGCAACAGAACAAGACCGTCAGCTTCATCTGCACCGACGGACCCATCACTCTCCGCACATCTGATATCTCCTGCTTTGAGAGCAGCGGAAATTATTACACCATCCGCTGTATCGGCGGAACCGAATACAAATGCCGCGGAACGATCACCTCGCTTGAAGCTCTCTGTATCAATGACAGCAGATTTTTCAAGATCCATTCGGCTTACATAATCAATCTCGAGCAGGTAAGAAGAGTAGTTGAAAACAGCACGGTTATTATGTCGGACGGCTCGGAGATAACGATCAGCCGATCAAAACAGCCGCGCTTCAAGGAAGCCTACATGCAGTTTATCCGCAGGAGGTACTCGAAATGATCCCGATCCTCTTCGAATTCGGCGCGAGCCTCTTCGATTCCGTGCTTGCGATATGGTTCATCACCCGTTTTATCGGAATGAAACCGAAGCCGATATACCCGATCATAGCCGCCTCTCTTCTATTCGCGCTCACTCTCTTCTGCGATAAATACCTCGCCGACTTCAATCTGGTCGGCGTGTTGATCTGTATGCTGCTCGCGCTTCTATACACCGTCTTCGTCAAGCGTAAGATCACCTTCAGGCAGATCCTCGCCGTAATGACCTATTGGATAATGCTGATGGCGGCGAGCAGTCTGCTCTTTCTTGCGATCTCCTCCATCATCGGCGACGTCAACCTCCTTTTCCAAGGCAGCGTCACGACCGCAAGATACATCTATCTGACCCTGCATAAGATCATTCTCTTCGCCGTCGTAAGGCTGATACTCGCATTCTTCTCGATCGACGGATCGATAAACAAAAAGAGCGCGATCTTCACGTTCCTCATCTCGGTCGCGACGATGATAGGTCTCGGAATGACCATGTACGTCGCCACCCTCGAGAACAGCGGTGTCACGGGTTTTCAGATAACCGTCATCGCGCTTGCATTCGTAATGACGAACGTAATGCTCTACTTTATGCTCTCGCAGATACAACGCCTGCAAAAGAGCGAATATGAGCTCCGCCTTCTCGAGGAGAAGACCGAATTCGACAACGCGCGCCACAAGGAGGCGACCGCACTCTGGCAGAGCGTCCGACACATGCAGCACGAGATGAAGAACAGCCTCTCGCTGATCTCGGCACAGCTCGACGAGGGCGATACTGAGGCTTGCCGCAGCTATCTGCGCGAGCTGATGCCAAGCCTTGACTCGATGGGCAGGATCATCCGCTCGGATAACAGAACCCTCGATTATCTGATCAACTCAAGACTCGGAACGCTCAAGGACACGCAGATCGTCATCTCGGGCTCGGTCGGCGACCTCTCCGACATTGCGGATAAGGATCTGGCGTCCCTGATGGGCAATATCCTCGACAATGCCGTTGAGGCGATCGAGGGACTTGACGAAAAGCGCATCGAGCTTCTCTTCTCGATCGAAAACACGAACCGAATGATAATCTGCAAGAACACCGTCTCCCGCCCCGTCCTCGCCGACAATCCCGACCTTGCCTCGACCAAGAAGGATCGCGCCGCCCACGGCCTCGGTCATAAGATCGTAGAAAACATCGTCGCCGAATACGGCGGAATGATCGACTACTTCGAGGAAGACGATATGTTCGGCGTGCAGATAATTTTACCGAAACAATAAAAAGTACCGCTTCATCGCAACCGATGAAGCGGTATTTTTCATTACTTTTCAATTCTATATAGCGTAAAGGCGTTCTTTTCAAGCGAGAAGAAATGTCTGAAAATTCCGTCCTCGCCGACCTTGCGGACAGCCTCAGCCGTCATCTCAACAGCCTTACCCGTGCAGGTCTTGCCCGTGACTACGTTATTATGGCTCGAGTCGCAGAGGTGACCCTTGATGGTATACTCACCCTCGGGCATTCCCGCGATCTCAAGCTCGCCGACGATCGATTCGCCCGAGGTGTTGACAACGATCACGGATATTCCCTTTTCGTCCTCGACGGCAACGGCGCAATATTCGGCATCGCGTGAGAGTGCTTCTTCAACCGTAACTCCGAGCCGCTCGCCGCAAAGCTCGTGGAGCATCTTGACCGCGACTCCGTTCGGTGTCATTGCGTAGCTTCCGTCCTCGCAGAGCAGGAATTGCGTGAAAGATATCTGCAGCTTCGGGTTATGGAAGGTGCACCAGGGGAAAGGACAAAGCTCGGGCTCTTCCTCGCATCCGAAGGCGAGCAGATAGGTGATGATACCCGCGGCGTTGTAGAGCGAATCGCCGTCAATGCCAGTTGTTTTCGCCTTGCCGAGCTCGTTGAGGAAGACGGGCTTTTTCGGCAATCCGAGATCCGCAAGCATTTCATTATGAAGCTTCACGAGATATTTCAGCTTATCGACTCCCGAAAGCTTCGCAATCTCATACTTTTTCTTGCCCACGAGAGTCGGAACCGCGTGCGCGTCGTAGTGGTGGTAGGAATAAAAATCCATCTCCACGCCCATCTTTTGCAGCTTTTCAACGATCTCACGCATCATATCCCAGACCGTGATCGGATGCGCCGCCGCAAAACCGCCGAGCTCGAGGGGGAGCTCATAGTTATGCTTTTCATTGAGACGCTTGACGGCACGGTATGCGCAAAGATATATCTTTACGTATTCCTCGGCTGTGAGCAGTCCGAACGAGCGGATATCGACCTCGTTGCAGCACTCGATATAGCGGATATTCGGCGCAAGTTCTTTACAATATTCGACAGACTTCTCGAATATACTTTCATACTGATCGTATGTTATGACTCCGTCCGAAACCTCGCGCTCGAGTCGGCGGACGTTCAGGAGAAGCTCGTCTGCCTCCTTTGCGTGTGAGGTAAGGTAAGCCACAAATCGCGTTCCCGAGGGAGCGGGGACGATGTTTTTCCAATCGTAGGGGTAGTGTAGCTCCTCGGTGGGGTAACGCGCAACGCCGATGTCGTAGTCGGGATAAAACGTGCCCGTTCTGTAATCCCAATACTCGTCAAGCGTGATCCAGACGCGCATAACCTCGGCGCGGCCGATCTCTTTTGCCATATATGCGGGAAAATCCTCGGGCGGCGAATAGCGCAGAGTGCTGTTCTGAAAACGAGTGGGATCGATGTATCTGCCGAGTTTTTCGGATCGGTTGATCTTTATCTTCATTGCTAAATCCTTTCATATAAGTACATATTGGTTTTACTTGCGGTAAAATATAGTTGCGCGGGCTCCTTCGGCTTTTTTGCAATTTATATCCGGTGATATATCAGATAATCATTATACCTTCTTCCGTACAACCCAAGAACCGCTACATTTTTCCGCACATTCCCCGCATTTCAAATCAGCAAATTTTGCAACGGATTTATCAATTTCTATCATTTCCGCCAAAGAAACGATTCTTGCTTCATTCTCCGTATGGCTTCTGCCGCACAGAAACTGCCAACAGCCGTCCTCGTCGTGTGAAATATACAATACCGGCTCCTTATCGTTCAGCACGTGGGAACAAGTAAAGCACATCGTATCCGGAGAATCCGCAAAAGGAAATCTTTTACCAAACAGCTTCATATCACTTAATAATCGGATAAAGCTGAACAGTATTGCCGCCGTCGACGACGAGCTCTGCGCCCGTTGTATTGCGTGCGCATTCGGCAAAATACCAGACGGCGTCCGCGATATCCGCGCCGTCGGCAACGTCGCCGATGGGGGTATAACGCGAGGGCACGGTGGCGTAGAAATCGGGATTCTTGACCCAACGGTCGGTCCTGATCATACCCGGAAGCACGGCATTTACGCGGATATTGTACTTTCCAAGATCTATTGCCAACGCGCGCATCAGCCCGAGCTGACCGCCCTTCGACGCAACGTACGCCACACGGTCGGGGATCGCGCGGTAAGCAGTATTCGAATTGATAAAGACGATATTTCCGCCGCCGTTTTCCTTCATTCTCGCCGCCGCGTGCTTGCAGAGGCAATAGTTCCAGACGACGTTTGTGTTGAGCACCTTCATAAAATCCGTGATCGGATTCTCAAATATCTTCTGACCGAGACCCTGATCAGCGGCGTTGAGAACTAGAGTTTCAACGAAAATGCCCTTTGTGTCAAGGAATTCGAACAATTCCGCAACTCCGTCCTCGTCGACCGTTCTCTCATCGATGAGAGAATCGATGGCACATCCGATGATATCGACATTCGGGAATTTCGCGCGATAGCTCTTCTCTGCCTCGGCGACCTTCACGGGGTCTCTGCCCGTAAAGACGACATTTTTGCCCTCCGAGGCGAATTTTTCAACTATGGCAACGCCCGTGTTGATCGTCGCGCCGGTGATAAGTACACTTTTCATTTTACTACCTCTAAAAAATAGAATAGTCAATTGTATTAATTCATCATTTTAATAAAATCGTTTTTTGGGCGGCTTTGCCGACGAAAAAACACCGCTAAGACGAGCGGGAGCGAGTCCGCGCGCCGAGGGGAGCTGACAAAATCTCCGATTTTGTCAAGCGGCGATAAGCGCGCGTACCCTCGATTGTAAAACGCAGTTTTACAATCGAATAATCAAAAATAGAACGCAGTTTCGGGCGGACGGATATCGGTCAGCGCGCCCGTGTAGTGGCGAAGCGTATGCGGCTGATAGGGATGCTTAAGGCATTCCTCCTCATTGATCTCGATTCCGAGACCCGGCTTATCGGGAATGGTTATATAACCGTCCGCGTATTCAAGCGACTCGTTCGTAACGTCGGCGCGCCAGGTGACGTCGCTGTACATAATTTCGAGGATCGAGAAGTTCGGACAGCAAGCCGCAAGCTGGAGAGTCGCCGCGTTTGCGACGGGTCCCGAGGGATTATGCGGCGCAAAGGGGATGTAGTAGGTCTCCGCCATCGACGCGATCTTCTTGAGCTCCATAATTCCGCCCGCGTGGCTGACGTCGGGCTGAATATAATCGGCGGCGCGCATTTCAAAGAGGTCCTTGAAGTCCTTCAGCGAATAAAGTCTCTCGCCCGCGGATATCGCAACGGGAGATTTCTCACGGACTGCCTTGAGTGCCTCCAGATTGTCGGGAGGGGTCGGCTCCTCGAAGAAGAGGGGCTTGAATTCCTCGATCAGCTTTGCGATCTTGATACCCGTGGGTACGTTGAAGCGTCCGTGACCCTCGATCAGAAGGTCGACCTTGTCGCCGACAGCCTCGCGGACCGCCGCAATATTGCGAAGAGCGGTATCGAGATCCTTATTTGAAATTTCAAGATAACTCTTGCCGAAGGGATCCCACTTCATAGCGGTAACGCCGCGTTTTACGGCGATCTTCGCCTTTTCGGCAAACTCCTTGGGAGTTTTCGCGCCAGAGAACCATCCGTTTACGTAAATACGGCATTTCTCATTGACCTTGCCGCCGAGGAGCTGATAAACGGGAACGCCGAGCGATTTGCCCAGGATGTCCCAAAGAGCCATCTCGACTGCCGACAGCGCACTCATGAGCACGGGACCGCCGCGCCAATACGCATCGCGGTAAATGTCGTGGAAATGCTTCTCGATCGTGCGCGGATCCTTACCGACGAGGTATTCCTTTATATGCTCGACCGCGCCGATGAGCGCCTTTTCCTTATATTCAAGCGTCGCCTCGCCGACGCCGTCGATTCCCTCGTCGGTGTAGACCTTGACGAACATCCAATTCGTGCGGAAACAATCGACCGCAAAAGTTTTAACGTCAATAACCTTCATTTTTATACCTCGATCTCTTCCCAAATCTCGGGAATTACTTTATTTCTGCAAGGGAAATCCTTCGGGTCAAGTGAATCAAACATACCGAAATGGAGCGGAACGACGTTCATTGCGTGTGTTTTCTTGGCAAACCGAGCGGCGTCCTCCATATTCATATTGTTTCCGACACCGTTGATGGGCAAAAAGAGGACGTCGATATTGCGCCCCGTGTCCGGCAGGCTGTCAAAAATTCTGCTGTTATAGAGCGTGTCGCCCGTGACGTAATAGACACGGTTTTCGATTCTGTCCTCGATAACGACTCCGATCGCGTAAGGGTCGCTGTGCGCGGCACGGACGGCGGTGAAGATGAAGCCTTCAAGCGTTACGCTCGTATATTTATCAAATAGAATGAAATTCTGACCGCAAAGATCGCCCATAGCCTTTGTTCGCACAGAGGTTGGTCCGAGGACGGACATAGGTTTTTTCGATTTCTTGAAGAAAACGGGCGCGGTCTCGGGGTCGTAATGGTCAATATGATCGTGCGTAAAGATCATGATATCGGGATCGATATTGAAATAAGCTTCGTTTACGGGCGAACGGCGGTAATTTGCGGGCTGAACCTTTTCGACGTAATTCGACAGGTAGGGGTCGATCATTATCGAAACGCCTCCGCGCTCGAAAAGAAGGCCTGCTTGTCCGAGCCAGGTGATTTTCATATTATTTGTACTCCTTGATCAAAAAAGTGTAATGTGAATGCAAAATGCTAAATGCAAAATGCAAAATAAAGTAAATTTCCTCGCTTTGCTCGGAAATTTTCAATTTTATTGAATTACAACAGCGGGAAAGTTTTGATCAAACTTTTTCAAAAGTTTGCGGATCCTTAAGGCAGAGCCTTAAGTCGCGCTCCGAAGAGCGCGAAACTATCCTTTGCGCTTCAAAATGGCGGCGCCCCGCCGACATTTTGGAAGGAGTAAATCCTCCCCTCGCGGGAGGATTTCGCTCCTTCATTCCGCGCCGTCTCCTACGGTTTTGCGCTTACTTCATCAAAATTGCAAGCGGTGCGTCGAGGAGGGGGATATTCTTGAGTCTTACGATATCCTCACCCGCGTCTTCGATCATATCCTCGCGGAGGGTGTAGAGGGTGCCGTTTCGGAGATCGCAGATGCGGATGTCCTCGGGTTTCTGTCCGCAGAGGGCAAAGGAGATCGTGCCCTCGTAGGTAGTGGTCAATACGGGAGTCGCATTCCAATAAACGAGCGCGTGGCTGCCGTCATCAAGCTCGAAGCCGTAGATCTTTGCCGACTCGTCTTCCTCGGTCGCGTTGATTCGGCGCGAGGGATTATACGCGCGGTAATAAGGAATATTCGCGGGTTTGACGTTACCCTTGAAGAGTGTGGCAAGAGTCTGGAGCGCATAGTAGGAGGGCTTTGGCGTATATTCACCCGTTGCAACGCCGTCCTCGTCAAAATCCGCGCCGAGAACGCCGAAATAGCCGTAATCGAGATACGTGGACTTATCGCCGACAACACCGTAAAGTGCCTCGATCATATCCATAGTTGAGAAATACGATGTGAATTCAACGCCCGAGTGGAGATCTGTGACGAGTGTACGCAACAGTATCTTCATCTGCTTTTCGGGTGTCCAGGAAAATCCCTTGACCGCGCCGTTGCCGTCGCTTCTCGACTGCGCGCCCCCCTCGCCCTGAATGAGTCCGATGCTCGGATCGTACATATCAACGAGCGAACGGAGCGCGCGGATGACGTCCTCTCTCTGCCAATCGGCGGCGGAATAGAGATGGAAGGAAATATAGTCGATGTAATCTCCCATACCCGCACGGAGAGTGGTATTGACGAAATAGGGCGCGCGGGTGTGCGCGAGCGCGAATCCGATGACCTTCGCTTCGGGATCGACCGCCTTGATCGCCTTCGAGGTATCGATCGAGAACTCCGCATATTCCTGCGCATTTTTCTTGAGGTCGTAATCTGCTTTCGTTTCCTCAAAATAATGCTTCCAGCCGAGCTCGGGCTCGTTCCAGATCTCCCAGAACTCAACTCTGCCCTTGAAATGCTCGGTGATCGCGGTCACGTAATTGACCCAACCGCGTCTTGCATCCTCGCCCATCGGAGGGCACTTGACCGCACCGAAGATCTTTGCGGCAAAATCGGTATAAAGCGGGTTGCCGTAGCAGAGGCAGATCCAGGGCTCCATTCCGCGCGCGATGAGATTATCTACAATGCTGTCAAGCCACGAGAAATCATAAACCCCGCGCTCGCGCTCTGTCCTCAGCCAACCCGACTGGATCCTGACCTTCTTTACGCCGAGAGCAGCGACCTTGTCGTATGCCTTTTCGGGATCGAAAACGCCGCGGTCGAGCTTTTCAAATCCGATTCCGATCCTCGAATACTCTATCTCGCTCGACGAGAGCTTCGGGAGTGTGCCTATCTTTTTAAGTCTTTCCATATTTGCCTCCGATTTTTATTTTTCCTATTTACATTTCGGTCAATTTCTGATATAATGAATACGTTATTATTTTAATTATATCACGTTGTTACGCCTTTGAAAAGGCAATATATACTCTATTTTTGTCACGATCTTACGGTATAGCCGAAGAGAGCCGAACTCATAAGCTCTGCGGCGATAAGGAGAAATAATATGCTGATACCCGAAAAGGACATAAGCTGCGGAATATTCGACAGCTCGCTTTTGCGAAAAAAACAGACAAGAAGCCTGCCGAGAACCGTCACATGCTATGAGCTTGAGATATTTCTTGAGGACGGCGGGGTGAGCTATATGAACGACGATCATCGCAAGGTGCGCCGAGGAATGCTGCTTTCTGCCAAGCCGGGAGACGTCCGCCGAAGCGACTTCCCTGTTAAATGCGGATATATCAGAATTATGCAAGAAGGCGCCCGCAGTGAAGGAATTGCCGATCTGCTTTCATCGCTTCCCTCATACACCTATATCGAAGACCGCACCAAAGCAGACGAGATGATCGCGCTTTTCTCGAAGCTTGAGCGTCGGCTTTTCGGCGCAAGCGCGGACAGCATAACCGCTTTGAGAGCAAATGCGCTGTTTTTGGATCTTCTGTACCGTTTGCATAAAATCTGCGGTGAGAGTACGCGAGCCGAATCCGCCTCCCCCGTCGGCGACTCTATCCACGCCGCGCGCGAATTCATCCTTGAACACTTCTCGGAAAACTGCCCACTTGAAAGAATTGCCGCCGAGGTCAATCTCTCGCCGAATTACCTGCACACGTCATTCAAGGAAGCCTTCGGCGAAACACCTTACGCATACGTCACCAAAATGCGGATCGAAAAGGCAAAAAAGCTCATCGCAGCGGGACGCGAATCTATGCTGACGATCGCGCTTGAAACCGGCTTTTGCTCGCAATCGCATTTCAACAAAGTATTTAAATCGGTAACAGGCATGACGCCGAAGGAGTTCCGCAACAGTATTGTTGATATATATTAAAAAGAGGCTGATCCATTGATTTTGTCAATGAATCAGCCTCTTTTTTAGTTACTGAAGACTCTTCAAGGTTGTGTTGATATCCGTTATCTTCTTATTGAGGGCTCTTTCGTGACCCTTTTGTGCCGACATATAGCTTCCCGCACCGTTGGTGTTTACGGCATTGCGGAAGATGCTGTAGGACATCTTATCAAGCTGAGTGGTAAAGAGTCTGGCAATGTCAATGTCAACACCCTCGCGAACGATATCGAACATAAACGCATCGTCACTCTGGTCAGCATAACGAAGCTTCATAGATTCCTCAAAGAGCGCAGGGGTCACGTTGAGATAGCTTTGGTATGCCATAAGCTCGATGGTTGCCGCCGCTGCCTCGGGGTTCGGAGCTGCGGTCGAGACCATATACATTGTATAACCGAAGCCAAGGCAGGTAAGGTGCTCTGCCTGCTCTGCGTCATACTTCGGGATGGGAAGGATACCGAAGTTAAAGCTTGTAGAGGTAAGGCTTCTTGTAATTATGTAGGGACGGTCAACAATGAAAAGTGCCTGGCCGGCGGCAAAGAGAGGCTCACTCTTCTTGATATAAGCGTTGCCCGAGGTGTGAAGAAGCTCGCAGAGCTTTTCAAGAAGGTCAACGGTCTTCTGCGAGAAGAGGTCTGCGGAAAGTACGAGATCGCCGTCACTGTTGACCTCGATGGTGGTAAGTCCTGAGCCTGCATAGAAGGGGTCGAAATGTACGTTGGTTACAACAACGCCGTAGCGGTCACCCTCACTGAGAAGGTTATCGCCGTCCTGCTCAAGATAAGTACCGTTTGTCAGTTCAATGAACTTATCAAGCGTCCACTGTCCTTTATACACGGAATCATAAAGTTCCTCGGCATTCATATTATGAATATCCAACAGCATTTCTTTGTTGAACATAACGAGATACATCATATGAATGAAGTTTGTGGAAATATCGCCCGATGCGAAATAGATGCCTTCGCGGACCGTAGCCTTGGAAATAAGGCTCTTGGGCCACCAGGGCTTGTCAAATTCCATAATATCATAATTGGTAAGATCCTGGGTAACGCCCTGAGTCATAAGGGTAGCGCCGGTCATAGAATAACCGCAGAACATATCGTAAGCGTCTGCCCCCGCCTGTGTGCTGTTTACGCAAGCATTTACAAACGAACCCATATTCTGGTTATTACCGGATGTGCCAACATAGTTAAGGTTAACGCTGAACTGCTCCTGAACCTTCGCGTTTCTTCTGTAGATGGCGTCGTTGACTGCTTCGCCCGTAAGGTCCTCGACGAAGAATTCCACGTTGGGTACATCATCCCAATAAAGGATATTGACTGTAGTTCCGTCAAACTTCAAATCATCGGGAATGTTGCTGGATGCAAAGATAGTGTCCTCTGCTTCGGTGGACTCCTCGGTACCGTCGGGAGCTTCGGTTGCCGCAGGAGCGGTCGTTTCACCGGGAGTTTCCGTCTGCGCACACGAGAGTGCCGCAGGCAGCATCATTGCAAGAATAAGTATGGCAATGATGACGCGAGTGATGTTTTTCATAACATTTCCTCCAAAAACATATTATAAATTATTTTTTCTATCCGAATACTTCAAACGCCGCAACGATGCGGAGCATATCGGGGTCAAAATTGCCCCTGCCGTACGCATCGAGGAAGCGATCCTCATATCGGTTAGTTTTAAGATTGTACCAAAGCGTCCAGACTCCCCAAAAAAGGTCGATGTGACGGTCGCCAACACCGCCGTTTCCGACGTCGATGAAGGCGGAGAACTTCCAATTATCGAGCATTACGTTCGGCAAGCAGTAGTCGCCGTGGATCAGAGTGTCATTCTTAAGCGACGATCCATACTTCTCTATCACCGCCATAGCCTCATTTGCCGACGCGTAGCCGAAGGAATCGGGGAAGGAATCCTTATCGTAATTGCCCGTGCGGTAGTTTTCAAAGGCAAGCGCCGTATAGGATTCTATACGATTCTGCACGGGGCAGCCCGTGTAATCACGGTGGTGAAGATCGTAAAGCAGCTCGGCATAGAGATCGCAAAGCCGCTCGGGATCGGAAAGATAGAGCGCATGCGTGCAATCCTCACCGTGAACGCGCTCTGTCAGCATATAGTCGCGCTCACCCTGCTCAAACGCCAAAACCTTTGCGCCAAGCCCGAGACTGCCGAAATATTTCGTCATCTTCGCCTCTGCTTCAAGCTCACCGCGTTTCATGCTTTTGAGAAAATAGCCGTTGCCGCGGTCGATGAAAAGCACCTCCGCGCCGCTCGCGCATCGGCTGTCGTAGATATCCGCGCCGAGAAGCAACGGGCGAAGCGATTCGGGATAGTTTTCGATATTGATTTGAGTCAGAACCCTTTGCATCGAGAGCACACTTTCATTTTATTACACATAATCATAATTATTTTATCACATTAATCAGAAATTGTCAATAAAAAAATTCCTCACAGCCAAACTTTCGGCTGGGCGGTAAACAAAAAAGCATCCCTTGACCTTTTCAGAAGAAACTGTGATGTCAGCTGTGAAGCATTAACAATAACATATAAGCATCGTACTTATCAGTAAAACAATAAGTTGAATCCGGCACAATGTTGACTTTTTTACGAAAACATGATATATTTTATTCGAAAATTGTTTTTCTTTTGTCCCGTTTTACGAAAAATGTCGTCATAATTGTTGAGGGCAACAAAACCCGAAAACAGAAAGAGGTGATCCAATGGATATGACTACAAACGATTTAATTAAGCTTTTTTGGAGCCGTGACGAGCGTGCACTGGAGGAAACGCAAAAAAGATATGCTGATTATTGCTTTAATCTCGCCAACAATATTCTTAACAATCCGCAAGATGCCGAAGAATGCGTAAATGATGCGTATTTGCGTATTTGGAGAAGCATTCCGCCCGCAAAACCTGCAAACTTTGTTGCCTATTTGGCAAAAACAGTACACAATCTATCGGTTGACAAGCTCAAGGCTCGCATGAGAGGAAAAAGAAATGCTCCCATAGTTGCCTTTGAGGAGCTGGAAGACTGCTTATTTTCGGAAGACGATATCATTTCCGAAAATATTGCGATATCACAGCTTCAAGATACTATCGACCGCTTTTTGCGAACCTGCTCCGAGCGTGACCGAGCTATCTTCATAAGAAGATACTTTTTCTGCGAAACGAAAGAATTCATTTCAGACAAATTCGGCACAAGCATCTCAAACACAACCAAAATACTGATACGCACACGAAACAAACTCAAGGATTATCTGAAGAAGGAGGGATATTATTTATGACAAACGCTCTTTTTATTCCGGAGTTTCTTAACGGAATCGGAGACGATCTCATTGCGGAAAGCGAAGCTTTCGTCCGAGGCTCAAAAGTCATGAAAACAAATAGATCTTTCCGTAAAGCCACCATACTTATCGCTGCAATAATTATGACGCTGGCTCTGGTCTCTCTCTCTGCTTTCCTATTATATCGCGCAGGTTTATTCCCGACTTCAGATACGACCGTACCGGAAGAACCGCACAATTATTTCATTATTGAAAACGGCGTTCTTATCTCGTATCTCGGAAATGAAACAGAGGTTACGATTCCCGAAGGCGTTGTAAGCATTTCAGCAACTGCATTTCCCGAAAATACTTCAATACAAACTATCATCCTTTCATCCACTGTAAGCAATGTGGAAAGCGGCTGGAGTGATGCATGCAAAAACCTTTCATTGGTCAAAGTTGCAGAGGAAGGCAAGATGAACGCCTCGGAAGGACTTGTTGTATCCTCCGACCAAAAAAGCATTATCTTCGTCAATAAAAACGAACTCTCCGCCGACCTCGTTATTCCCGAGGGCATAGAAAAGATTGAAGCCTCCTTCAAGGGAGCCAAAGCTCTCAAAAGTGTAACCTTCCCTTCAACTCTCAAGGAGATCCCCCCGCGCGCGTTTGTGGATTGTACTTCGCTTACCCGTATTTCCTTTGGAGGCGTTGAAACCGTAGGGTCCTATGCCTTTTCTAACTGCTCCGCGCTCTGTGACGTGGATTTCATCATGGTCCGTAAGATAGATATCCGCGCCTTCAATAGCTGTAAATCGCTCAAAACCATAACTATGCCAAACATTCGCAATATCGAGGAAGAGGCTTTCTACGATTGCAGACTTGTCGAAATAGATTGCGGAGATCACCTCAGAACGATAGGCCAGTGGGCGTTTTATGGCGACGGCTTATATGTCGAGATCCTTCTCCCTGCAACGGTTGAAAGCATTGGCAGAACGCCATTCCACCCGTCATTGAGTAAACACGTTACCTTTAAGGGAACGCAAGAGGCGTGGGATGCGATCAAGGAAAACGGCATCAAAATAATGACAGTAGATACTCTTGTCTGTCTGGGCGAGACAGTCGGTCCCCCGCCTGCCGAGATTTCCTTTAAATCCAACGGCGACGGCACCTGCACGGTATGCCCCGACGAGGACGGCGACGGCACCGGTGTTATCGTAATTCCCGAGAAATCTCCCGACGGCGACATCGTAACCGCCATCGAGGCGTTCAGAAAATGCACTAATATAACCGAGATCGTCCTTCCGGCAACCATAACCTCATTGCCGAAGAGCGCATTTTCGGGTTGCACCTCTCTCGTCAAGGTTACTATGCCCGGCGTCACCGAATTATCGCAATATGCCTTCAAGGATTGCGCGGCATTGCGCGAAATCGATCTTTCGGGCTTCAAAACGATCCCCATAGCTGCGTTCAGCAGTTGCACATCACTTACCGAAGTCGATCTGTCATCCGCAGAGAAAATTGAAAACGGTGCCTTTTACGGCTGCACCTCATTAAAGAAAATCAAGGCTTCCTCCTCCTTGAGCGAAATAGAAACAAGCGCATTCGTGAAATGCACTTCTCTCGAAAGCTTCCCATTTGCCGAGGGACTCAAAACGATCGGCAAGCTTGCCTTCTCTGAGAGCGGACTTATTGATGTCGCGTTCCCCGCAAGTCTTGAGAGCGTTGGCGAATCGGCGTTCAAGTACTGCGCGAAGCTCAAGAGCGCAGATATGTCGGCTTCTGCCGTCACCGTAATAAATCAAAGCGTCTTCAGCGATTGCGGATCGCTCAGCGAGGTAGTCCTTCCTTCTGCCCTTCTCTCTATTGAAAAGGAAGCCTTCTCGTACTGCAAGTCGCTTTGCGAGATCAGCCTCCCCTCCACGCTTGAGAAGGTAGGCTACAGAGTTTTCGTCTCGACCTCGCTCAGCTCAATCGTTATTCCCGACAGCGTAACAACACTTGATCATGCATTCGAAGACAGCAAACTGAAAAGCATCACTCTCGGCAAGGGTATCACCAAGATTGCTTGCTTCAAAAGATGCTCCGAGCTTGAAAGCGTCATAATTTCTGACGGAATCACAACATTAGGCTCATATGCCTTCTCGGGATGTGAAAAACTCAGTGAGATAAATATTCCAAGCAGCGTAACTAAGATCGAGCTTGGCGCATTTCATAATTGCTCATCTTTGGAAAGCATCGTGATCCCCGACAGCGTAAGAAGCATTGGAAAGTCTATCTTTGAGGGTTGCACCGCACTCAAGAGCGTTACCCTGCCAAAGCACCTGACCGCTCTTCCCGACCATACGTTTTCAAAATGCACGTCTCTTGAGTCATATACGATCCCCCAAAACCTCACGGAGATCGGTTACGAATGCTTCGCGTACTGCACCTCTCTTAAGGAAATCGTATTCGAGCCAACCGCCGTCAGTCATTCTATCAGAACTGTAGGAAAATACGCCTTCAAGGGTTGCACCGCACTTGAAGAGGTAACCTTAACAAAAAAGCTTTGGTCGCTCGGCGAGGGTGCTTTTGAGGGATGTACCTCTCTCAAAACACTCACGCTTCCTGAGGAATTCTATATCATAGAAAGACTCTGCTTTAAGGACTGCACCGCGCTTGAAACCCTTTATCTCCCCTCCACATTCAACAAGGTTGAACAAAGAGCCTTCGAGGGATGCACATCATTGAAAACCGTTTATTATAACGGAACAAAAGCAAAATTCGAATCCAATGTGGAAATTCGCGAAGGGAACTCCAAGTTCACCTCGGCAAGCTTTGTTTATTCAAAGAATTGACTGATTAAAGCGAAAAGCCTCAGCCGTGTAAGTTATACACGGCTGAGGCATAAATATTCAACATTTCTTTATCACGCTATCTTCTTATTCAACTTCTTCGCCGTCGCGCGGACGATAAGGTAGACGGTTAACCAAATTATCGCATAAGTGGCGGCAAAGACTGCGGTAAAGATACCGATAACAACTCATTCGAAGGGGAACCAATCGTTCACGAGGTAGCATGTGACATATACAAGATAAAGGCTTGCAAAATGCGCGGCAACCGATTTTGCAATTCCCCATTCCTCAATCTGATTGAAAACGCTCGCGCATCGGCTGTCGTAGATATCCGCGCCGAGAAGCAACGGGCGAAGCGATTCGGGATAGTTTTCGATATTGATTTGAGTCAGAACCCTTTGCATCGAGAGCACACTTCCATTTTATTACACATAATTATTATTATTTTATCACATTAATCAGAGATTGTCAATAACAAAAATGCCGCACGGCGAATATTCATCGCCGTGCGGTAAGAATTTATTCAGCAGGAGTCTTTGAATCGGGTGAAGGACCCGTAGTTTGGGCTGTGCTGTCGTCAGGGCTCACAGGGATCTTCGAATCGTAAGACAGCGACGTATCGTGCTCGCCGGTGTTCTCCGGGCTTATTGCCGGCACAAGAGAAAATCTGTACGCCTCAACGCCCTTCAGGGAGGCAAGCTCCTCTGCCGTGACGTAAATGATTACGAGATCGTAGTTTTCGCTTACGGAAATATACTCAACCTGATCCGAGAATACCGAATAGGTCTCCTCTATAAGTTCTTTGCTCACACGGTCGGCGCACTCGTCCATGGCATTCCTCAACTCGGAAAGCCGCGAATGAGCCTCCGCGCTGTCAAGCTTGAAGGCGTCGTAATCGAATTCGTCGCCCGAGTAATACCTTTCCGCAGCCATAGCACCGAATTCGCCCAGCGATCCGCAAAGCTTCTCCACTATGCTCTCCTTGCCGTAATTGTTTTCGTCAAGCAGCTTCAAATAATCGTACAGACGCTCGTAGTCCGCATTCTCGACAAGAAGTCGGTCGTATTCCTTCTGCAGAGCTGCCCATTCCTCAGAGGCGTGCAAACGCTCGGACAGCGAAATGCCGACGGCGTAACGGTTTCCGGAGTCGATCGGATTTCTCATTAGATAAGTGAAAAGATCGATCTCTACCGCGATACCGTTCCAATCGTAGTAGCCTCCCGAAAGAGACGAGATCCTATCCGCAATGGTAAAGGTAAGATCGCTGAAGGCTTCAAGTTCACCGAGCTTATCGGGCGCAATGTATATATATACCTCGTCCGCAGTGGTCACCACTTCGGCGTCGATCCCGCGAAGTCTCTCAACCGTTTTCTTGATCTCGATCAGCTTGTAGCGCGTCCAAAGGTCCTCACGCGCTTGCTTAGCTTGGCGAAACCGCGAATAGATCTCGCCATGATCCCTTTCATAAAGATCGAAATCAACGTTTCCGTCCGCGTAATACTTACCTGCCGCTTCCTTCAGCTCCTTGCGGATATCGTCGATATCATCGATATCTCTTCTGAGGACGGATAAATACTCGCGCATTCCCGTCTTCTCGTCAAGGTAGGTTCTAAGCTCCAAGCCCTCCTTAGAAAAGCAGAAGGAATAGAAGTCGAAATATCCCTCTGTCATATAGGATGCGTAAAGCTCCTCGCCGTAAAGCGCAATGAAAGCCTCGTTGAATTTTTCGCTGTCCGCGGGATTTTCAAATTCCTCGGTAGTACTCAGCACTATAGCGGCGAATGCGTATTTGTTATCGTAGTCAATGATCTCGGATTCATAAAGTCTGTCGATCTCGTCCGCATATTTTGCCATAAAAGCATCGCGGTCAAAGCCGTCACCCTTGATGAATTCCTCTGCAACATGTCTGCCGAAGGCCTTCTCAACTGCTACGGCGTAGCTCTCCTCGCTGACGTGGGTCTGCATTTTGTCAAGGACCTCGTTGATACGGTCAAGCATCACCGCCATAGCCTCGAGCTCATCCTCTGCGGCGTAGTATTCGGCGAGAAGCTTATCCGCCTGCGCGGCGTACTCGGGGTCACTCTCTATCTTATCATCAAGCATGACCTTCAAGCCGTACGGCACGTTGCAGTCGTCATATCTGTTCAGCATACAGTAAAGAGGAAACGTCACGTTGACATTGTTCCATTGCATAATCACAGAATCGTCAACGTCGCTCAGAGGAGGAACGGGATCCTCCGTGGGAGCATTATCCGCTTTGCAGTAAACTATCGCAGACATATCCCCGGGATACCTGCTGACAATCACAATATCAACCCCGCCGGTCTCGGTAACGACCTCGGAGCCGCCGGCCCCAAAGTCCGAGACCTCGCCGCCGACCGGATCGGTTATCGATCCCTCGCCGCCGACCGGATCGGTTATCGATCCCTCGCCGCCAAAGTAGAGACTTCCGGCAATCAGGCACAGCGAAAGAAGAGCAGCCACCGCGGCGGCCGCACCACCCCTTGCATACCTTCTCCTTTTTTCTTTTACGGATACCGCTTGGGGCGCGGGGGAGATCGCCTCGTTTATAAGGCTATCGTCGAGCTTGCCCAGAACGTTAATTATTCTCGGAATTTTCATATAACAAAACCTTCCTTTCTCAAATACTCGCGCAGCCGCTCTCGCGTACGGTGTAGCTGCGATTTCACCTTTGCCTCGCCGCAGCCCTCAGCGGCGGCGATCTGTGAATAGGACATAAAAGCAAAATACCGTTTGATGAATATTCTGCGTGCCGAGGCACGTTCAGCGCGTAGAAAAGACTCTATAGCCTCAAGCAGCGCGCCGTCCGACTCCTCGGTAAAGGAACTGTCGGGCAGAAGCTCGGAAAGTTCTTCCAGCGGCGTCGGGATCCCATTTCTGCATTCTGCGGTTTTGTATTCGAGCCTTTTCAGCGCACGAATGCGAGTGATCCCAACAAGATACGGAGCAAGCCGAGGCGGCTTTTCGGGAGGCACGAGCCTCCACAAAGCCAAAAGTGTGTCGTTTAGGCACTCCTCCGCGTCCTGCCTGTCGCCAAGAATATTCATAGCAACCGAAAGGCATAGCTTTCCGTATTTCTTCTGAACAGCACCAAGTGCCGCTTCGTCGCGCGCAAAAAGCAGCCTAACTATCTCTTCATCATTCATATCGGAAGCTCCTTTCGTTCGTTTTCGGCTTTCACCCTTTATATACGGAAAAAAACTAAAAAGGTTTCGTTTTGGTAAAAAAATTTTTATAATCGGATAAAAAATCTGCGTCGACTCTTTGGTTTATCCTACTCTATTATAGCACAAAGGATGCAAAGCTGTCAAAAAAGCGGACAACAACTCCTTTATAAGCAGGGTAAGCGCGGCAAAAAGCAAATAATTATTGTAAATTGCAAAGAAAAACGCAAAAACATCTTGACAAACGCGCGGAAATAGGGTATAATATTATCCGCGAGTTCTGCAAACGGCCGCTCGCGAGAGTACAATACGGAGATGTACTCAAGAGGCCGAAGAGGCGCCCCTGCTAAGGGTGTAGGTCGGGATAACCGGCGCGAGAGTTCAAATCTCTCCATCTCCGCCAACAAAAAGAGGTATCACCTTGCGTGATGCCTCTTTTTGTTCGTGAAGCTGTACCGATGCAGAACTCCGCGAGTTTGCACCGCAAACTCGCCATAGCATGCGCGTAGCAGTAACTTAACTCTCGATCAGCATCTACGCGCATGCATGAGTTCGTAAATCTCTCCATCTCCGCCAGAAAAAAGCCAAGTCGAAAGACTTGGCTTTTTTCAACTAAATCCGCCTTTGGCGGAATAAATCCACCTTCGGTGGATGAAATCGCTTAGCGATGAAATCCCGCTTCGCGGGGTAGCGAAGCGGCGCGAGCGCAATGAATGACAACGCGGTGCGTTGTCAGAACGCGAGCGTGACCGAGCCGCAGCGAGAC
>JAFQPI010000045.1 GCA_017411805.1 Clostridia bacterium | reverse complement strand
CAGAACATCGTTCCCAACTCCACCGGCGCTGCTAAGGCTATCGGTCTCGTAATCCCCGAGCTCAACGGCAAGCTCATCGGTTCCGCTCAGCGTGTTCCCACCTGCACCGGTTCCACCACCATCCTTGTTGCTGTCGTTAAGGGACAGAACATCACCAAGGAAGGCATCAACGCTGCTATGAAGGCTGCTTCCACCGAGTCCTTCGGTTACACCGAGGAAGAGCTCGTTTCCTCCGATATCATCGGTATGCGTTACGGTTCCCTCTTCGATGCTACCCAGACCATGGTTGCAAAGATCGACGAGGATACCTACCAGGTACAGGTTGTTTCTTGGTACGACAACGAGAACTCCTACACCAGCCAGATGGTTCGCACCATCAAGTACTTCGCAGAGCTCAACTAATTATAGTTTACTCGCAAGTAAATATACACCGCTCGGATTTTCCGAGCGGTGTTTTTTCGTTTTTAGGTTGACACGGAGATATCTTATATGATATAATAAAAACAATCCAAATAATATGAGGTGCAAAATGACCGTATTCAGAAAAAGACTTTTCTCTCTTATCGCATTGTTGCTCGCTTTGATGACCGTTGTTTCCTGCGGTCCCACAACTCCTATCGAATCCCCCGAATCAAGCACAGCTGCTCCTCCGACAACAAATATCGTCCCCGACGCTCCCGAGCCCGTAATCCCCGAGGGCTTGCTCATCGCGGGACCCAAGATCACCTCGAGCTGCGCCATCACGTATCCCTCGGGCGCAACCACCATCAAGAATGCCGCGGAAGCTTTTGTTAAGTATTTCTCACATCTTCCCGGTGCATCCTTCACCGCTCGTCAATACAGCGACAGCATTCCCGAAGAATACAAGATCATCGTCAAGAACGATCTCTCCCTCGCTTCTTCCTATTCGATAACGCTTAGCGACAAGACCATCAACGTAATCGGCAAGGACACGGATAATACGCTTGAGGCTCTCTCCTATCTCAAAGCCATCGCTCTGCAGGGAGAGTACTTTGCAGTACCCGAGGACTTGAACGTCGTATCGGGCGAAGGTCCCGCCATCCTCTCCCAGACTCCCGAAAACTATTATTATTACGAGGACGTCTACACCCCCGCGCTTGAATATACCTTTTCGCCTTCCACGGTAGACATTGACAAATCCCGCCTTATCGTCGGCGGAGTTGATATGACCAAGAAGGCTAAATGGGCAAATGACAGAGTCACCCTCGTCGACTTTACGGTTGACGCCGGCGATCATACCGTTATCCTCTGCCTTGCGGGAAGAGACGGAAATATCGAAGTCCTTGAGAACAGTTTCTCCTGCGGCGACGGCTCGGTCATGAATCTCTATTCGGGCGAGCTTCACGCTCATACCTCCGACTCCGACGGCGCAGGCACGATCAAAGACGCTTATGCCTACGCCCGCGATATAGCCGATCTCGACTTCTTCTCCGTTACCGACCACTCCAACTCCTTCAAAAACGAAATATACCAGAAGAATCATATCTCCAACGCCGCGGCCTTCAATGATCCCGGCAATTTCGTCGCCCTTTACGGCTACGAGCAGACCTACTCCGCCGCTACCTACTACGGACATCTCAATACCATCAATTTCGGTTCCCTTACTACAAGATCCATTCTTCTTGAGAACTACTATAAGATAATGTCGACCGATCCCGACTCGATCGTAATGTTCAACCACCCCGGTTACAAATGGGGCAACTTCGGCGAATACGATTTCTGGTCCGAGGAATTCGATAAAGTCGTAAACCTCACGGAGATCAAGGGGAAATCCTACGATTCCGAATACGCCCTCTCACTTACGATGGGCTGGCACGTTTCCCCTCTCTACAACGAGGATAACCACTCGGCAAACTGGGGCGGCGCATACGAATACTGCGGATACGCTCTCGCCCCCTCGCTCACAAGGCAGAATATCATCGAAGCTTTCCAGAAAAACCGTACCTACACCACCACGGATAAATCCCTCAAGATCTATTATAAGATCAACGATGAATGGATGGGCTCCCGCATTCCGAGTACGGATAAGCTCAAGGTCAGCATCGATCTTTCAACCTCAAAGGTCATCGGGCTCGGAAAGGTATACCTCATCGGTGAGGACAACGTCGTCGTAGCCACCAAGAATCTCGGCAGAGCTAAGGAATACACTTGGGAATTTGAAATCGATCCCGGACACGATTACTACTACGTCAAGGTCCATAACGACACCACGTGGTGTGTAACCGCTCCTATCTGGATCGAGGACAGCAACGAGCTTTCCATCAGTTCACTCTCTCAGGCTCTTATTACAAACGCGGTAACAAACAAGGACCACCGCATTATTGCAACCGTAAAGAATTCCACCGACACCGCAATGACCAATGCTACCGTAGATTTCTATATTTCGGGTACGTCCGGATTTGATTACACCTCAAAGAAGCCCGACGTTACGGTAAAAGTCGGTACCATACCCGCGGGACAGACGGTAACGGTCACGGCTGACGTACTTTATTCCGCCGTGGCAAACCGAATTTACGCCATCGCATCCGCCGAGGCAAACGGCAAAAAACATTCGGCTATTGAATATACCGAGATCTCCAACCTCTATTTTTCGGAGATAGTGGCGAAAACCTCTCAGGGCGGAGCCACCGCATATGAGTTCATAGAGATCTATAACAACAGCAACGAGACTATCAATCTCTCCTCCTACTCTATCCGTTACTATCCCAAGCCCGGCGCAAATGCCGAAGCACTCGCTACTAATACATGGAAGCTTTCCGGAACCGTCTCGCCTCACTCCACTCTCGTCCTCTGGTTCGTTTCCGCAGACAACAAGCTCAGCATTGCCGATTTCAATAAGAGATACGGAACCTCGCTTGTCGGCGGTAAAGATATCGTTATGATCGTTGGAAACAGCGTTCCCGATACCAATCCCGTACAGCTTGAGTTGCTCAAGGGTACGTCGGTCGTTGCCCGCTGCTGGTATAACTGGGGCGGAGAGGGTAACGTAGTTCCCGACCGCGCTATCATCTTCAATTACTCAACCGACTATACCATCACAGCCGAAGTTGAAAAATCAAGAATCACTCCCACGCCCGGAAAGCTGGCTGACGGTCAGATGCCCGAGCTGGTCAAAAAGTAATTTCCGATAACTGCAAAGTGTTGGTAAACTCATAAAAAATCTCGGACATTACGGAGAGAAAGTTCCGTAATGTCCGAGATTTTATTTATTCGTTTTGGTTACGTACAGCACAGAATCCGCTCTGCGCTGTAGGTAATTATCATTCAACCAATAGCAGACTCTCAGTCCTTCTTGCGAATAACAACCGCTGTTCCGAGAATTGCAATAATTGCGATTCCGGAGATCATACTTCCGCAGCCGCCCTCTTCATCAACGGGCTCGGTGGTGTTGTTTTCGGGAGCTGTAGTTGCATCGGGAGTTGCGGACTGATCGGGATTATTGGTATCCTCGGGCTTGTCTGCCTTGAGGAACTGATCAACCTCAGCGGAGTTTGTAAGTGTTGCACCCTTGAACTTAGCGTAAGCCTCTGCGATCCACTTATCAAACTTGGGAGCAACCATGTACATGCCGTTTGCATTGAGGTGGCTGACGTCGCTTGCGGTCTGGCAGTATTCCTTACGGAAGTTTGCGTCTGCCATATCAACGCCGGTATACTCAGCGTCTGCAGCGTACATACAAACGATGTGAGAATCGTTGTAGTACTCGGCAAGCTCCTTCATAGCGTCTGCATAGTCGTTGTTGGTTCCGAGATAACCCTGCTCACCAAGGTAGCTCCAAGGAGTTACGAGAATGATGAACGCATCGGGATTCTTCTCACGGATACCCTTAATAATAGCGTTAAGAGCGCCCTTGAAGGTCTTAACGTCTGTGGCGTCATTCTTTCCGAAGGGCACGTTGTAATGACGGTCGTTACGTCCGCCCTCGATGATATAGATATCACCGTCAGTAGGCATCTGGTCGTATCTTGTGTGCATGGGAGGCTGGTTACTCGACTGTCCGCGAGCCGTTGCAACCGTGTTGCCGCCGATACCGTAGTTATGGAAGATCATGCCGTACTTGTAGCCAAGGAGGTTTACCCATGTCTGATGCTGACCGAGCTGAGAACCGCCAAAGTAGCTGTCACCGATCGCGTACATCTTAAGGCCCTCGAGGATATCATAGTAATCCTCGGTCTCGCCTACGAGCCAGAGAGCAGCCTCTTCTGCCGATGCAAAGGAGGAAAGAGCCTTGAGCTTAGCGTATTCGGTTGTGGGTACGTTATTGGAGGTTACGACCATAGCGTTTGCGAATCTGATGACCTCAAATTCCTTAACGTGCTTTGCGAGCTTGTCGCCGCCGACGAGAAGGAGGTCGGAGACCTTAACGGGGTAGTTCTTTACGATCTCGTCGAGGAGACGGAGCGACTTATCGAGATCGCCCGAGTAGGTTGCAACGATACCGTTGTATTCCTTGCCAACGAGTGCGTTTGCGATAGCGGAATCCTCGGAGTTGTCGAATACGAGAGTGTACTGCTTATCTGCGGAGTAGCCGTTCGGGAGATAGATCTTGTAGCTTACCTTGTCGCCGCTCAGATCGGTGTAGGACGCGTCTGTGAGTGCGCCCGTAGCGGTTACGGTAGAGAAATCGGTGGGCTCAACGAGATATACGGGAGGAATGAGCTCTTCCTCGGTGGAGTAAACGGGAGCGTAACGCATACAGATGCGGAGGTTCTCGTTGTCCTCGGTGGTGGTATAAGCGTAGAGACGGTACTTTTCGGTCATAAGCACGTTGTAAACGTCACAGCCGTTGAGGTATTCCTTCGACTTATCGAATACCCAGTTTGCGCCGTCCTTCTTCCAATGCGAGATGGTCATAACGCTTGTGGAAGCGTACTTGCTCGCGTCGTGATCCTCGAAGGTCTGGTCGAAGAAGTAAACGGTGGTGCCTGCCTTCGGAACTGTGAAGACGTCGGAGTAATCGTAAACGGCGTTGCCGTCGGAAATGATGAATGCCTTGCTGTCGTGGTACTGAGAGCCGACGTAGCCGTCGTGCCACTCAATGCCCTTGACCTCGGAGGTTGCGATCAGGGGAGCACCGGTCACGAGGCTGAGAAGCTCGGGATCGGGCCATTCGGTCTTGAGCTCCTTATTGTCGGCAGCAGTTCCGGGCTCATTTGTCTGCTCCCACTTAACGGTCACGGGAGCGTCAACTGCGATATCAGTGTAGCCCTTGTCCGACTTAACGCAGAGACGGATGACCTCGTTGTCGTAAGAGGTAACGTAGGTATACGTGGTGCCGTTCTTAACGATGGTGTTACCTGCATCAAAGCCTACGTCGTAAACGTATCTGCCGCCCTCGAGCTTATAGCGTGTGAAGGCGTTGAACGCGGTATTGTAAGAGGAAGAGGAATACGTGATCTTTGTGCCCGCCTTGGGAACCTGGATAAGTCCCGAGAAAGCATACTGATTGGATGCATGACGGACTTCCTTAGCGGAGCCGTTGGTGTTGGAAGCGGAGGAAGCGTAGCCGCAGAACCACTGGAGGTTGCCGATGGTGCCGTTCGAATCGAAGGTAGCGGTAAAGTTACGCGCGCCCAGCTGAGCGAGAGTGGAGGGCTCTGTGGTCGGCTCCATATAAACGGTGGGAGTGCTTCCGTCGCCGTCAGCGGCATAGGAGAAGCGGATGGACTGATTATCCTTATCGGAGATGAACTCGTATCTGATACCGCCGTCAACGACAGTCTGACCGATGCTCTTGCCGTAAGCGAAGGTGCCGTCAACGTTGGCAGCAGCCTTGTCGATGACCCATTCGCCGTTCTGCTCTACCCATACGGATACAGCAAGAAGGGTGTGGCCGATACCCGCCTTGGTGGGAGCGGTGTAATAGACCTTTGTGCCCGCCTTTGCGATAGTGATGATATCGGAGGTGCGGTAGGAATTGTGTGAGATGAACTTGTACTTATTGGAGTTGGTGGGACCTCCAACAGCACCGTTCGACCATTTGGTCTCAACAACGGTCGCCTCGGCAAATACCGAGAGTGCGCTTGCGGGGATCAGGCAGATTACGAAAGTAAGAGCCAGAATTAAACTGAGAATGCGTTTAGTCATTTTGGTGACCTTGCCTTTCTTTATTGATACTATTATAATACTATATTTTGGGAGGAAAGTCAAGCTTTTTATAAAAAATCCGCCCTAAAATAGGGCGGATTCATATCTATTTTCAGTTCAGCATCTTTCTGATCGCTGCGGCGAAGCCGCTTATTCCGGCTTCTTTCTGAGCAGATACTCGTCAAGCTTCTGCTTCATATTATCGGGGATCTTGCGTGCGACGGGGCACATTACCGCGTTTGCCATACGCGAGACGAATTTGGTGATAAATTCGCTGTCCGCTTCGATCTGATCTGCGGTGAGGAGAGCCTTTGTGTCGTAGCTGTTATGTATCGTTCCGGTATTCGAGGGTGAGAAACGCGCAAAGGATACCGAGGGAACGCCCTTATCCGAGAAGGGTGTCGAATCACTTGAATAGACGCCTTGGTAAACGTAGGTCGGGAAGCCGCACTCGAGTCCCATATAGGTAATATAATTCACAAGCTCCTTCTCCGCGGTACAGCAGGATGCGAACTTGCCCATAATGCAACCGATCATATCGAGGTTGACGCATAGCACGCAATCGTCAAGCTCCTCGCCGTGTGTCTCGCAGTACGCCTTCGAACCGAGAAGACCTCTCTCCTCACTTCCGCAGAAGACGAAGCGCAGACCGTAGGAATGCGGGTTCTTCGAGAAATATTCGATCATGTGGAGCAGTCCGAGGCAGCCCGACATATTGTCGAACGCACCTGTGGAGAGCGAGGTGGAGTCATAATGCGCAGTCAGAACTATGTATTCCTTGCGATCGCCCTTGAGCTCGAGGACCACGTTCTGCGAGTTGCCCTCGTATTCGTCCTGCTCGACCTCGATACGGATATCCTTTACGCCGTTCTCAACCAACTTGACGGCATCCTTGGCGTTGATATTGACGCCAAGAAGCTTATCGCCCTTGCTGATATAGGAACGAAGCTCGCGCTGATCGATATCGTGATCGGCATAGTTGATATTTCCGTCAAAGGTGATGAATGCGATCGCGCCGTTGTCGATAAGATCGCGGTATCTCCAGTAGCCGAGATAGGTGTCGATCATTACGATCTTTCCGCGGCACTGCGAGAGCGAATATTTATCGGTCGCGCGGAGATAGTAAAGCTCACCCTCGGCAATTCCCGAGCCGCAGCACATATAAGCCTTGCACTCGATCTCCTTGCCGTCGGCATAGAGCTTTGCGCGCTTGATATCACCGAGAGCAACGGGGAATTCCTCGATATACGCGCCGTTTGTAAAGCTGTTGCATACGCCGACGAGATACTCGGCGGTTTTTCTTTCTTCTTCTCTTCCTCCCATACGGACGTATGCCGTATCCGCGAGGATCTTGTTTATTAGATTCTTATCCATTTTTATATTCCTTTCGGTTTATTTCTGTGTTGTTGCGAGTGAGACCGAGCAGATCTCGTAGGTGTAATCGCCGATCTTCGCGCTGTATGAAAAAGCGAATCTGCCGCTTCCGGAGACCTTGTCACCCTTCAAGCTTACGTCGCCCTCGAGAACGATCAGCTTGACCTGAGTCGTGACGGGCTGCTCGCTTCCGTCGTAATTGACACGGTAGACCTTGATCTCTCCGCCCGCGCTGATCTCTGCGCGGAGATATCTTGCGTATGAGTCGACACGATGAGGCGTGTTCGTCGTAAACTCGGGATATCCGAGCGCGAAATCAGAATCGGTAGCCTCCTCCGTTGTCGTAGTCCAAGGGGAATACTTGATCCCTCTGTGGCGCAGAGCCTTGTTAAGATCGTAAATGCAATCCTTCCACACGGTGAAATACGAGCTGTTGAGACCCGTGACCTCCTCGCAGGCGTATGCCAGAGTCGCGCGGAGATCGTTTGCGTCCTGAATGTAGGAGCGGTTCATCTGTACCGCAACGCCATAGGTCTGATAAGCATAGCGTATTATGCTGTGATTGGTGCAGATGATGAGGATGCGGTCGAGCATTCCCGCGGCCTTCGTGACCTCTACTACCTTGTCGATGACCTCGTTTCTCTTGTCCTTGATCTCAACGGTGAAAACGACGTCGGTGTAATTCTTCGAGAAATAGTCGACGACCTCCTCGTAGAAAGCAAATTCATCGTCTGCCGTCGCGTCGGCTTCTGCATTCTTGAGTGCCTTGAGCTCGGCGCGCGTGCTCTCGGTCACGGTCAGCTTTTCATTCCATTTTGACGTTGTTGCATCGTGATTGATGGCAAGATAGCCGTCCTTCGTCAGGTAAACGTCAAGCTCGATGACGTCCGCGCCCGACCTTGCCGCCGAAATAAAGGAAGGAAGCGTATTCTCGGGGCAATTCTGCATATCTCCTCTGTGCGCGACTATCATCGTCGGGAAGCAGAGAGTGTTTTTCTTAAAGCTTTCAAGATATCCGATGGCGCGGTCGGCGTCCGGACAGATAATTCCCATCGCCCCCTTGAATACCGCGTCGTGGATCGCGGAGACACTGTCCTCTGTCATGAGGAAAACAGAAAGCGCGTATGCGCGGAGAGCCGTGACATCCTCCGCCGACAAGATCGAGGAATCTATTATGACTCCCTTCGCAAGCGCCGCGGAAACCGAGAGCTTGACCTTGGAGAGATCAATATCGCTTGCGCCCGAAAGATCAAGCACAGGACGCGCCGAGCGGGTCGAGGAGCGAAGCTTCTTTAGTATCTCGCCTTCGGACGCGATCACGAAGCAATCGCCAATACGGTGGTGATTTATAAACTCGATCAAAAGCTCCGCCGTTTTCATATCTTCTACCGCAAAGCCGGGGATGATCTTGGCTCTGAGGTATTCGACAGCGTCGTAAAGAGGAGCGAGTTCATCGCCCTTTTCGGAAAAGGCGTAAAGAACGCCGTCCTTGACCTTGACTTTAAATACTATAGTTGCAGGGCGCGGGGACTCTGTACCCGTTAATTTATAATTGGTTTTATTCGCGTATGTAATGACCGTCGGCGAGTTGACTATCGCGGTTTTCGGCTCATAGACGTCGGCGTAGCTTTCTGCGATCGTCGGGAAGAGGCGCATACCGAGATAGCTTTCCTCGTTTTCATAGTACATGACCTCATATCCAAGCTCAAGCCCCGTAAACTTTTGAAGCATCAACTCATATACGGTCTTGATCTGAGAGTCATTCATAGCCGAGGGATAGAGCTTGTAATCGGCAATTCGCGTGTTTGAGGAAAGAATATGCGTTCCGCAATCGGCTGTGGTATCGCCTCCGAGAATGATATTCGTCCATCCGCTGCCCGAGGCAAGAGCGAAAATGCCGTCAGCCTGAACCTCGCTGACCTTTTCTCCGTTGACGTATAAAGCCGCAGTCTTCAAATCGGGATCGTAAACACCTATCAGATGCAACATATTAATCCCGTCCGGCGCAACCTCAAGCGCGGGGTTTCGATAGCTTCCTCCCGTGTGGACGGAAAAGGTATATTTTCCCTTATAAACGGTGAGATTATATCCTCCGCTCTGCGTCGAGGACGTCAGACATTGCTCGTCAGACGAGGAATTAAAGGAATTACCGTTCACGAGAAAGGCTTCCATCGTAAAGCCGTCCGCAAGCAGATCGTAAAGCTCCTGCTTTTCATTGATTTCATTATACGTCAGCCTGCCGACACCGCCCTTTTGCTTGACGTAAAGATGCGGGATCTTGTACTCTTTGCCGTTGATGGTGACCGACTCGCATACCACGCTTCCCTTTTTCTCATCGTCAAGCGTGCAATCGACGTGCTCCATGGCGTCAAAAAAGCCGCCGTCCTCGGAAAATTCGACGTCGATATAGGGTTTCTGCAAAAGTCTGATATCGATCTCGGGCTCGGACGTAGTCATCTCGTCGGTGATCGGCTCTGTCAGCTCGGGTGTCGTATCGGGAACAGCCGCCTCCGTCGTCTCCTCGGTTTTACCTCTTGAACATGAAGGTAAAATCATCGCAAATATAAGCATTAATGCTATTATCGAAAGTCTTGTTTTCATTTTCCGCTCCCTTTCGAAGTGGTTTTATTTAGTATATCACAATTATCCGGCGAGGTCAAGAATAAATCTGAAAAAACTCCCCATATGGGGAGTTTTGAATTATTCGGTATAAACTGCGGGATTAGAATTGAGATAGACCGCGAATCTGACGGTATATCCGCCCGTTTCAACGGGATCGGAAACAGACTCCATCGACCACCCCTCGAGCGCGTCGAAGTTCGGAATGAAGGTATCCGCTCCCTCGGTCTCGGCGTCGATCAGGGTGACGTACGCGCGGCGGCAATATTTTGCAAGCGCATTGTAAAGGCTTCCGCCTCCCATAAGCATAACGCTGTCCTCGGGATACTGCTCAAGAGCGGCGAACATCTCGCCGAAGCTGCGGACGACGATAACTCCCTCGGGGTTAAAGGAGGGGCAGTCGGAGAGCACGTAATTTATTCTGTTGGGCAGAGGACGCGGTCCGGGGAGCGATTCAAAGGTCTTCTGACCCATCAGAACCGTCTTTCCCGTGGTCATTCTGCGAAAATATTTCATATCCTCGGGCACATTGTAAAGCAGATCGCCCTTCTTGCCGATAGCCCAGTTGCGGTCGGCGGCTACGATAAGATCCATAATTTCCTCCTTAAATTGCTACAGGGATCTTGAATCCCGTGGGATTTGCCTGATAATTCTCAAAAATCACGTCTTCGACCTTGAAATCGTAGAAATTTGTGACGGCGGGATTGAGGCTGAACTTCGGTGCCTCGAACTGCTCGCGCTCAAGCATCTCCTTGACGAGCGGAATATGGCGGTCGTAGATATGCGCGTCTGCGATAACGTGGACGAACTCGCCTGGGATGAGTCCCGAGACCTGCGCGAACATACAAAGCAGAGTCGCGTACTGAACGACGTTCCAGTTGTTTGCGGTCAGCATATCCTGCGAACGCTGATTGAGGATGCCGTTTAAGTACTTGCCGGTGACGTTAAAGGTCATCGAGTAAGCACAGGGGTAAAGATTCATCTCGTGCAGATCGGCGTGGGTGTAGATGTTGGTCATAATGCGGCGGGATGCGGGGTTGTGCTTGAGATCGTAGAGAACGCGGTCGACCTGGTCGAACTCGCCCTCGCGGTACTTGTGCTTGACACCGAGCTGATAGCCGTAAGCCTTGCCGATCGTGCCGTCCTCGCCCGCCCAGGAATCCCAGATGTGGGAACCCAGCTCCGAGATCTTGTTCGACTTCTTCTGCCAGATCCAGAGGATCTCGTCGATGCAGTTCTTGACGCCCGTCTTGCGGAGAGTCATGATCGGGAACTCCTTACGGAGATCGTAGCGGTTGGTGATGCAGAATTTCTTTACGGTGTGCGCGGGGGTGCCGTCGTCCCAACGCGGGCGGACCTCGAGATCGGTGTCATAGAAGCCGTTCTCAAGAATATCGCGGCAATTTTCAATATAAACTCTATCTGCGTAGCTCATTTTATTCTCCTTAGCCGTAAGAGAGCCGAACAAAATTGGTTTTGTCGGGCAGATTTTCCCGATAACTGCGGCTCTTTCCTCGATAATATTAATATATGATCATCGGAAAGAACCTTGTTTTCGAAAAAATCTGCTCCGTCAAAACTGCTCGCACCTCACGGCGAATTAATTTTTGATGGATTTTGGTGGGATTTTGCGAAGCAAGGTATTAACCTTGCGAGTGAAATCACGCCGAAAGACGCGATAATTAATCGCCGTGAGGCAATTAGGTTCGGCGCTCTTACGGCTCAATCTCGCAGTCAACAACCGCGCGTGCGCAGCGGACGGTCTTTACAAAATTCGAAATAACGACGTGATCGGGGTGGACCTTGTAATTATGAAGCGCCTCAAGCGAATCAAATTCGGTCAGAAGCACCATATCGTAGGACATATCGGTGCCCGAAACGTCGCGCCCGATCTCCATTCGGCGCAGACCCTCGATCTTTCCGCTCTCGTAAAGAGCCATAAGACGCGCGCGTACGTCCTCGAGATTCTCGTCCTTCGTCTTACCTCCCGCCTCGGGCAGGAATTTCCACATTACTATATGTCTGATCATTTTGACCTCCGTTTTTTTATATACGCAATAATTGTATCATATTATTTTGATTGTGTCAATAATTTTAGAAAAATATGTTCGTACTTGCTAAACGGGGGTGCAGGGGCGAAGCCCCT
>JAFQPI010000044.1 GCA_017411805.1 Clostridia bacterium | reverse complement strand
GAAAACTTAACAATATTCGCTGAAATGCGATAAGGTTCGGTCTAACCATTTTACCTTCCCCGGTGGGGAAGGGGGACCGCAGACGCGGTGGATGAGGGGAAGCGACGGATGCACTTTGTTAGTAATAACTTCAGTTCGAGCGGTATATTACACAAATCCTTAATGAATCAGCCTCTTTGTATTATCAGATAAAGAAGATATTCATGATACCCGCGACGAGAGCCAGCGATGACGCGATCCTTGCGATCTTCTCGAATTTCTCGTTATGCTTCTTTGCACCGACAAACGTAAGCACGACTGCTCCGATCGCCGCAACACCGACAAGGATTCCGAGGATCGCTTGCTCTATAAAATAAGAACCAAAAAACATGATTCCAACCCAGGCGGTGTAAAGCGTGATCGCTGCTGCGATGCAAACGCTGATCCGCCTTACGATCTTATTTTTCATCAGACCCATAAGAAGCAGTGCGATAAGGCTCAGCGCCGATATTGACATAAATACGATTACCAAGAGATCAATAGAATTCAACATTTTAATTTCCTCACTTTCATTTTTTGTTTGTGTTGTGTGTTCTTTGCTTTGGTGTCTATATTATAACGCAGTTTTCTAAAGAAAACCGAGAGGAAATTCTGAAGAATTCTGAAGGAATTCTATGAAAAATCGGTAAGAATGATTTTTATTTCGAATCTGCCGTTATCTTTCTTGACGTCTGCTCTTCCGCCGTAAAGCTGAGCGATACGCCGAATGCTCTTAAGCCCTATGCCGTAACTGTCGCCTTTTCCGACCGCGGCAGAAACCCGGTTGGATTGACATATTGCAAGCGCGCAGCACTCAAGCGAGATAGAAAGCGATATCTCTCCTTCCGGGTCCGCGTATTTACGGACATTAGAGATCAGATTATCAAAGATACGCTGCAGCTCGCCCGGATCAAAGCTTCCGGGGAAGGACGGCAAGTTGATATTTGCGCTGACCTTGAAGGTATCCTCAAGAGAATATTCGAATTCATCCGCAAGCTGAACCATAAGCAGCCTGCAATCCTCGAAATATTCAAGCTTGCGTGATCCTCCGTCAAGAAGGATATCTGTCAGCTCCTTGATCTGCTCGCTCTTTTTTCGTATCAGAGCAAAATATTCCCTTCTATCTTCCTCTGAAATATCGCTTTGGGCGGCAATCAGCTCGGAATAAGCCATGATAGAGGTAAGCGGCGTTCTGATATCATGCGAAAGAGATCGGATCAGCTCCTCCTTTTCCTTCATGAGAGCTTCCTCCTCGGAACGTACACGCCTTTGAGTTTCCGAAAGATAATTGATCGAGTTTGCAAGCTCGCAAAGCTCGTTGGTTCCCTCTACCTCAACCCTATGCTCACGTCCGTCTCTCAGCGCCTCGATCCCTTTCGTGATTTTCGGGATATCCGAAAGCCTCTTTCCGAGCAGAATAAGGAATATAATAACGTAAACGGCAACAGATATGATTAGCCCGAGGCTGAAGATCCAGCTTATCATATAATCGTAATCTATATCCGAAAGCTCGATATTTTGCAAGAAAAGATAGGTATCTGCAATATGGATCGAGGCAAAGAAAAGGAACAGAAACAGAGCTATTGCTGCAGCAAAGGATATCGCGAGGTCTCCGAGGATCTCAAGAGAAAGCTTTTTTCGTTTTTTAGTCAATATAATATCCCCTTCCCCACGCGGTCTTTATATAGGCGGGATTGCGCGAATCGTCGCCAAGCTTCTTGCGGATATTCTTGATATGCACCATGATGGCATCGTTGCCGACGGCATTCTCGTTCCAGATGCTCTCATAAATATTGTCAAGCGAGTATATCTTTTTTCTATGCGAGGCAAGAAGCTCAAGGATCTTGAACTCGGTATAGGTAAGGGCGATCGAATCTCCGTTCTTTATTATTGATTGTGTATCAAGATCCAGGAAAAGATCGCCTATGGCAAGTCGGTTTTCGCATTTTTCGGTACTTTCTGCAGCAGGACTGACGTGTCTGCGAAGTATTGCCCTTACGCGCATCATGAGCTCAACGTTTGAAAAAGGCTTTACGATATAATCGTCCGCCCCGACCGAAAAGCCCATGACCTTATCCGACTCGCCCGAAAATGCTGTCAGAAATATTATCGGCGTATCATACTTCTTGCGCAGCTCCGATGCCGCCATAATTCCCGAAAGCCGCGGCATATTCACGTCAAGAATACAGAGATCGACCTCGGGGCTCATTTTCCCGAGTACGTCCTCTCCGTCCTCCGCGAGTATGACCTCGTAGCCCTCGCCGCGCATCAAAAGTCCGACAACGTCGCGGATCTCGCGCTCGTCATCTGCGATCAGTATATATTTTTTGCCGTTTTTCATCATAAAACCTCCGAAAGCTCCCAAAGTACGTCAGAGACCGATTCGTGGATAACGTGATCCGCAGAGCTGTCATATGCCGTTGGAGAATAATTGATAATTATAAGCCTTCCTTCGTAATTCTCAACGAGCGAAGCCGCAGGAAAGACCGTAAGAGAAGATCCGCCGACGATCAGCACGTCTGCCGCGGCAACCTCGTTTTCGGCATCGCGGAAAGTAAAGCCATCGAGCGATTCACCGTAAAGAGTAACGTCGGGACGCACGATACCTCCGCATTTGGAGCATTTCGGAACGCCGCTTTGCTCGTCTACGTATTCGCGCTCAAAGATCTTTCCGCAACGCATGCAGTAGCTTCTGCTCACCGTACCGTGAAGCTCGATTACCCTTTGGCTTCCCGCAGCCTGATGAAGCCCATCGATATTCTGCGTGATGACAGCCTTTATTATTCCTTTTCCCTCAAGCTTTGCCAAAGCATAATGCGCGCGATTCGGCTTGGCATCGGGAAATATCATGTTTTCTTTATAAAACTTGTAGAAGCCCAGGGGATTGACAGTAAGACATCGGCGGCTCAGATAATATTCATTTCCGGAGCCTTCCGAGGTATATAGACCGCCCGTGCCGCGGAAATCGGGGATACCGCTCTCCGTGGACATTCCCGCGCCGCCGAAAAAGACGGCGTGCTTGGCATCCTTCAATATTTGACGCAGTGCTTCTATGTCTTTACTCATATTTTCTTTCATTGTAATGCCTTTTTCTCTATTTCCGATTTGATCGCAAGCGCGGCGTCGGATATCCTTGCATCGCAGAGAAGCATGCGATAAAACTCGGTCACGTCACTATCGGACAGAATATAATAGACCTGGCTGTTCGAAAGCGCGATACCGAACAATATTTCCTTTTCTTCATCGCTCCACTCGGATATTTCAGAAAGCTCGGCGATCACCTTGTGCGTCTGCGCAAAGCTGTGGCTCTCTTCAAGCGCCATGATAAGGTCGCTTCTTCTTTGCTCATCGGCACTGCTGTGACTTTCGGCATCGGCATTCTCGCGCTTGCATTCGTAATAAATGCTCTCAAGGACCTCGTTCGTTGCCGTTCTGTCGATAATAGCCTTAACGAGGACGTCAAGCTCAGAGCCCTCGGTATAATCCGCCGGAACGAAATATCTTATCCTGCGGTCGCGCATCATCTTATGCACCTTGGTCTTGTCCTTCGTCTCGGCATTGAAAACGCCTATCGAATGTCCGCCGTTTGAATTGACAAGCTTCATGCAGGGAACGTCGGTGTCGCTGTCGCCGATATAGACCATATTTCTGAAGGGCACTCGGATATCCTCGGGCGGGAAGGAATCATTGACCGTCGTATCATTTACGTCAAGAACGCCCTTTTCGATCCTGAAAAGGAACTGGGTCTTGTTCGTGTAATTTATAACCTGCGCAGGCCATACCGCGATGCCGCGCTCGTTGTAATAAAATGAGCTTGCATATATCTTCTCAAACTCGCCGGCAACGCGCGTACCCTCGATCATCTCGCGAAGCCCCGAGGAGATGATATAGTGCTCGATTATTACGCCTTTTTCCGCGCCGTATTTGCGTATACGTGAAAACCAGCTTTCAACTCCGGGAAAAAGCGTGACCCGAGAGCCGTATTCTTCAAGAGTCTTGCGGCTGAAAACAATATTCCCCTCTGCCTCTCTGACCATTTTGAGCATATACGCAAGGTTCTGATCCATTTCATTTCCTTCCGCGAGCTCGTTGGTTTCTTTCCAGAATTCACCCACGTCGTAGCCGACCGACTGGATATAGCCCTGCGCCTGCATATCATCGGGCGAAAGAGTCTTGTCAAAATCATAGCAGATCGCAAGGACCGGGCGATCCTCCTTATATCTTCTTTCAAAAACCTTGCTTGACATGGTACACCTCCAAATTATCTCATTTTATTATACCATGTTTTTTCCCCGTTGTAAATCCCCGAAAACAAAAAAAGTATGCACGTTAACGCCTATTGTGATATTATTCAGGAAAGCGTACTGTCCCGACAATATTCATCGGTAATAGACAATGACCCGACAGAACGAACTATCGGGTCATTTTGTATTTAGCATTTTACATTTTTTGCAGCATCTTTGATGCTTTTATCGATCGCCTCTTTGCCGTACTTATCCACTTCGGTTTTGTTCTTTTCGCCGTGGGTCAAACATCCCGCGCCGCCGATACAGCCGCCGACGCAAGCCATTCCCTCGATGAAATTGCCGTCGAGGAGGTTTTTATTCTTCTTCAGAAGCGCGACACGGCAAGCCTCGATACCGTCGCAAGTGATCGGTTTAAGATCAAAATCAATATTCTGCTCCGCTAAAGCCTGCGCCACAGCCTCTCCGAGTCCGCCCGAGCGAGCAAAGATGCGTCCGTAGTAGGATGCATCGGAAAGAGAGGTCTCGTCAAGCGCCATAATATCGATATCGCGGCTGTCAAAGAGAGCCTGAAGCTCCTCAAAGGTAATGACCGCGTCGACGTAGGGCTTGACCTCCTGGCGCTGTGCCTCTCCCTTCTTTGCGGTGCAAGGTCCGACAAATATGACCTTTGCATCGGGATCCTTTTCCTTGATATGCTTTGCGAGAAGTGCCATGGGGGAGGGGTTGTGCGAGATGAGCTGCTTCAGATTCGGGAACGCGGAATTGATATAAGTAACAAACGCAGGACAGCAAGACGATGTTAGGAAGCCCTTCTCCGCAAGCTCGCGCGACTCGGCAAGCGCGACCATATCCGCCCCCAGAGCCGCCTCAACTATGCGGTCAAAGCCGAGCTCGTATAGACCCGTGATGACCTGACCGTTCTTCGCGTAGGTAAATTGGCTCGCGATCGACGGAGCAACCATTGCGTAGACCTTATATTCACCCTTATTCTTGAGCATCCGGACGACGTCCACGATGTAGGATTTATCCGAGATCGCGCCGAAGGGGCACTGATAAACGCAGGCACCGCAACGGATGCACTTGTTGTTGTCGATAAGAGCCGCCTTTTGCTCGTTCATAGAGATCGCCTTGACCTTACATGCGTTCTGGCAGGGACGTGTGCGCTTGACTATCGCGGTATAGGGGCAGACCTTCGCGCAGGCTCCGCACTCAACGCACTTTGTCTTGTCGATATGCGCAACGTGATTTTCGTCAAAGGAGAGCGCACCCTTCTTGCAGACGTCCTCGCAACGGTGCGCAAGGCATCCGCGGCAGGCATTGGTCACCTCGTATCCGCTCACGGGACACTCGTCGCACGCGATCTCAATGACCTCGATGACGTTGGGATTCTGTCTGTCACCGCCAATGGCAAGCTTAACTCTCTCGCCGAGGATAGCGCGCTCTTTGTAAACGCAGCAACGCATCGTCGGCTCGTTTCCGGGAACGATCGTCTTCGGAATGTCGATGCAATTCTCAAGAAGAGTTCCGTTCCAGGCAAGGCGCGCTACCTCGCGGAGTACCTTATATTTCAGATGTTGTACTTTTGTGTCGAATTTTCGCATTTTTTACCTTACAGTAAGTCTGCGGCGGCAAAGCCGCCGCAGATATTATTATTATTAGTCGTCTTTCTTTGCGGTGTAATGAACGTGGAGAAGCTCGTGAGCGCGATCCTTGATGATCTTCTTGTAAACAGAGTTTACAACGGGATTCTCCTGCGAGCGGCGAATGCTGAGCATTCTGTCTGCCTCGTAGAGTCCCTTGCTTCTTGCTTCCTTAGCGTTGCTGAAATAGGGCTGACCGCCGCCGTTTACACAGCCGCCGGGACAAGCCATGATCTCGATGAAGTCGAAATGCTCGCCTGCGGATGCGCGGAGGAGAACTCTCTCTGCGTTGCCAAGACCACTGACAACGGCGATGTGGAGCTGACGGTCACCGTAGGGCAGATAGAATTCCTTTATACCTTCCATACCGCGCTGACCTGCGTTTGCAGCCTGAAGGAGAGACGCACGAGACTTGCTCTCGGATACACGGCGGAGGACCGCCTCGGTAACGCCTCCGGTTACACCGAAGATAACGCCCGCACCCGAAACGGTACCAAAGGGCATATCAACTGCCTCGGGCTCGAGCTCGTCGAATACGAGACCCGATTCCTTGATCATAAGGATGAGCTCCTGTGTCGTGATAACTGCATCAACGTCGGGCTCTCCGTCCTTCATAAATTCGGGGCGAGAAGCCTCGAACTTCTTGGCGGTACAGGGCATAATCGCGACATGGAACATCTTCTGTTCCTTGTCCTTATTTTGATCCTTGACGAGGGATCCCATCATCTGCATGGGTGAGCGGCAGGTGGAGATATTCTCGAGGAACTCGGGATGCTTCTTCTCCGCATACTGGATCCAGCCGGGACAGCAGGATGTGATGAGCGGGAGCTTACCGCCGTTTTCAAGGCGTTCGATGAACTCTGCAGTCTCCTCCATAACGGTGAGATCGGCGGAGAGAGTGGTGTCGTAGATCTCGTCAAAGCCCATACGGCGGAGCGCGGCAACGATCTTGCCCATTACGTTCTCGCCATCCTGGCACTTAAGCTCCTTGCCGATCGCAACGCGGACTGCGGGAGCGATCTGCACGCTTGTTCTGACGTTCGGGTTCGAGATAGCCTCCCAAACGCACTTGATATTGTTCTTTACAACGATCGCGCCGGTGGGACAAACAGCCGCACACTGGCCGCATCCTACGCAGGGAGATTCCGCGAGAGGCTTGCCGAATGCGGTCGAGATGACCATCTTCGAGCCGCGGTGAGCGAAATCGATCGCGCCGACGTTCTGGATCTCGTTACAAACTCTTACGCAGTCGCCGCAGAGAATACACTTGCCCGCGTCGCGGACGATGCAGACCGACGAGGTATCGTCGTTCTTTGTCGACTTTGCGCGGTTCGGGAAACGAACGCCCTCAATGTTGAAGCGCATCGCAAGATCCTGGAGCTTGCACTTCTGGTTGTTCTCGCAAACCGTGCAATCGCGGCAATGGTTAGCGAGCAGGAGCTCGAGGATGTTCTTACGGTAACGGCGGAGACGCTCGGTGTTTGTCTTGATCTCCATTCCCGCGCGGGGAGGAGTCGAGCAGGCAGCCTCAATGCCGCCCCACTTGTTCTCTACCATACACATACGGCAAGCACCGTAGATCGAAAGATCGGAGTGGTAGCAGAAGGTGGGCATCTTGACGCCGATCTTCTGGCAAAGCTCGAGAATATTCTTCTCGCCGTTTATTTCTACGGGAATACCGTCTATTGTCATATACTGCTTTTCGCTCATGATTAACCCTCCTTAATTGCGCCGAACGGGCAGGCAGAGATACAGCTTCCGCAACGGATGCACTTCTCAAGATCGATCGAGAAGGGCTCCTTGATCTTACCGCTGATCGCGCCGACGGGACACTGACGCGCGCACTTAGAGCAACCCTTACAAAGCTCGGGGTCGATATAGAATCTCTTGAGCTTCTGGCATGCGCCCGCGGGACATCTCTTCTCGTAGATATGCGCCTCGTATTCGTGGCGGAAGTTCTTGATAGTGCTGACAACGGGAGAAGGCGCGGACTTTCCGAGACCGCAGAGTGCGGTTGCGGAGATAGTCTCTGCAAGCTCAAGAAGGAGCTCGATGTCGCCGTCTCTTCCCTCGCCCGCAACAATGCGCTCGAGGATCTCAAGCATTCTCTTCGTGCCCTCACGGCAGGGTACGCACTTACCGCAGGACTCGTTCTGTGTAAAGTTCATAAAGAAGCGTGCAACTTCGACCATACAGGTGCTCTCGTCCATAACAACGAGACCGCCCGAGCCGACCATTGCGCCAACCTTCTTGAGGGTGTCGAAGTCGAGGGGCATATCAAGGTGTTCCTTGGTAAGGCAAGCACCCGAAGGTCCGCCGATCTGAACTGCCTTGAACTCCGCGCCGTTCTTCATACCGCCGCCGATGTCAAAGATGACCTCGCGGAGGGTGGTTCCCATGGGAACCTCAATAAGACCCGTGTTTTCGATCGCGCCGGTCAGCGAGAAGGTCTTACAGCCCGAGCTGTTCTCGGTACCGATGGTGCGATACCAATCCGCGCCCATCTCTATGATCTTCGGTACGTTTGCATAGGTCTCAACGTTATTGAGTACTGTGGGCTTATCGAAAAGTCCGTGCTCAACCGTACGGGGAGGCTTAACTCTCGGGAAACCGCGGTTACCCTCGATGGATGCGGTCAGAGCAGAGCCCTCGCCGCAGACGAACGCGCCTGCGCCGCGGTTGATATGCATATGGAAATTGAAATCGGTGCCCATAATATTGTCGCCGAGAAGACCTCTCTCCTCGAGCGTCTTGATAGCGAGCTTGAGACGGCTTACGCTCATCGGGTACTCGGCACGAACGTAGATATAACCGTTCTCCGCTCTGACCGCGTATGCCGCGATCATCATACCCTCGATAAGCTTGTAGGGGTCGCCCTCCATTACCGAGCCGTCCATAAATGCGCCGGGGTCGCCCTCGTCACCGTTACAAACAACGTAACGGACGGGCTCCTTCTGGCTTGCTACCTGCTTCCACTTTCTGCCTGCGGGGAAGCCTCCGCCTCCGCGTCCGCGGAGACCCGACTTATCGATCTCCTCGATAACGTCGTCGCGGCTCATCTCGAACATTGCCTTCTCAAGAGCCTTGAAGCCGCCTGCGGCTATGTATTCGTCGAGAGATTCGCTGTCAAAGTGACCGCAGTTCTCAAGAACCATACGGGTCTGCTTTGCAATGAAGGGGATCTCGTCGGGACGGACAAACGCCTCGCCTGCCTTGTGATAAAGCAGGGATTCGATGATCTCGTCGCCGAGGACCGACTTCTCAAAAATGGTCTTGCAGTCGTCCGGCTGTACCTTTACGTACTGAACGACACGCTCGCCCTTCTGAATACGGACGAGCGGACCGAGCTCGCAGCAGCCCTGGCAGCCCGTCTTCTTTACGCCGACAAGCTCCTCATGCTCCTTGGCATCGTGGGGCGCGAACTCAAGTGTAACGCCGGGAGTCTCGCGGACGAGATCGGCGAAGATTTCATAGATCTTGTTAGAACCGGTAGCGATACAACCGGTGCCCGAGCAGACGAGAATACGGCAATCATAGCTTCCGAGAATCTTGACTGCCTCGTTGCGGGCGATAGAAAGCTCGTTCTGTGTCTTGATCATCAGCCTCTACCTCTCAATTCTTCAAGTACCGCCAGAACCTTTTCGGGTGTCATTGCGGCGTAGACCTGCTCGTTTACCATCATTGTCGGTGCGAGACCGCATGCGCCGAGGCAGGAGACTGTCTCAACGGTAAACATAAGGTCGTCGGTGGTGTGCTTCTCCTTGGAGAGTCCGAGCTCCTTCCAGAGAGCCTCAAGTACGGGTGTGGAATGACGCACGTGGCACGCCGTTCCGTCGCAGACCTTGATGACGTACTTGCCCTTCGGCTCGAAGGAAAAGTTCTCATAGAAGGTTGCGATACTGTAGATCTTCGCCTCGCTCATTCCGAGCTTTTCGGAAAGGTAGGGAACGATCTCGCGGGGGAGGTAGCGATAGTGCTCCTGAATGTCCTGAAGAATGGCAATAATATACTGTGAGCTATTATTGTTGGCGGACAGGACCTGATCCACCACGGTGAAATCGAAAGAACTGCTCATTTTGTTCTCCTTTATTATTGGCGCGAAGTTGCCGCGCAAAATTTTTCTGGGAAAATCACCCTATAAGCATTCTTCCGTGGCCGAAATTATTGCAGCCACGGAAGAATCAAAGGCAATACCGCACAATTCTGATGGTGAATGTGTACCGTCACGAATTTGTGCGGTATTGCCTTAAGTATTACTTGGAAAGATACTCGTCGATTGCCTTAGCTGCTGTCTTACCTGCGCCCATAGCGGAGATAACGGTTGCTGCACCGGTTACAACGTCGCCGCCCGCATAGACAGCGTTACGGGAGGAAAGTCCGTCCTCGTTGACGATGATACCGCCGTGTGCGTTAACCTCAAGTCCCTCTGTGGTGGACTTGATCAGCGGGTTGGGAGAGGTACCGATGGAGATAACAACGGTGTCAACTTCGATTTCGAACTCGCTACCCTCGATAACAACGGGGCGGCGGCGTCCCTTTGCGTCGGGCTCGCCAAGCTCCATCTTAACACACTTCATGCCGGTAACGAAGCCGTTCTTGGGATCGCGGGGATCCTCGGGGTTGTTGTAGCCGATGATCTCGGTGGGGTTGCAAAGAAGACGGAATTCGATTCCCTCTTCCTCAGCGTGCTCAACCTCTTCCTTACGTGCGGGAAGCTCTTCCATCGAACGACGGTAAACGATATATACCTTCTCAGCGCCGAGACGGAGTGCGGTTCTTGCAGCGTCCATAGCAACGTTACCGCCGCCGACGACAGCAACCTTGCCGCCCTTCATAATGGGAGTCTCGGGGTTGTCGAGGTATGCCTTCATAAGGTTGGATCTGGTAAGGAACTCGTTTGCGGAATAAACGCCCTTGTAGGACTCGCCGGGGATGCCCATGAAGTTGGGAAGACCTGCGCCCGAGCCGATAAATACAGCCTCGTATCCCATGCCGAAGAGCTCGTCAACGGTAAGAGTCTTACCGATAACTACGTTTGTCTCGACCTTTACGCCGAGCTTCTCGAGAGTATCAACTTCCTTGGCAACGATAGCCTTGGGAAGACGGAACTCGGGAATACCGTAAACAAGAACGCCGCCTGCGGTGTGGAGCGCCTCGTAAACTGTTACCTCATAGCCCTTCTTTGCGAGGTCGCCCGCGCAGGTAAGGCCGGAGGGGCCGGAGCCGACTACAGCAACACGGTGGCCGTTCGACTCGGGACGAACGGGAGACTCGGTAGCGAATGTGTTGTGCCAGTCAGCAACGAATCTCTCAAGACGTCCGATACCAACCGATTCACCCTTGATACCGCGAACGCACTTGGACTCGCACTGTGTCTCCTGAGGACATACGCGTCCGCAAACTGCGGGGAGCGAGGAGGACTTCGAAATGATCTGGTATGCGCCCTCGAAGTCGCCTTCCTTGATCTTTCCGATGAACTCGGGGATATGTATCTTAACGGGGCAGCCGTCAACGCAGGGCATATGCTTGCAGTTAAGGCATCTCATAGCCTCGTCGATAGCGGTCTCTTCGGAATAACCGAGAGCAACCTCGCTGAAGTTATGTGCACGAACCAGAGGATCCTGGTTGGGCATGGGGTTACGTGTGAGCGACATATTTGCCTTTGCCATTTTACTGTACCTCCTTTTTGAAGAGATTGCAAGTCTCCTCGTGAGCGTGACGCTCGAAATCGAAATACATTCTTCCGCGGGACATAGCCTCGTCGAAATCTACTTCGTAGCCGTTGAAGTCGGGACCGTCAACGCATGCGAACTTGGTAACCTTCTTACCGTCAACGTTGAGGGTAAGACGGCAGCCGCCGCACATGCCTGTACCGTCGATCATGATGGGGTTCATCGAAACGGTTACGGGAGTGCCGAAGGGCTTTGCTGTGAGGGTTACGAACTTCATCATGATCAGCGGGCCGATGGTGATGATCATATCAAACTTCTCGCCTGCCTCGAGCATTTCCTTAAGCGGAACGGTTACGTTACCGTGCTCGCCGTAGGAACCGTCGTCGGTCATGACGCGAAGGGTATTGGAGCAAGCTCTGAACTCGTCCTCAAGGATGAGAAGATCCTTGTTTCTGAAGCCGATGATGGAGGTGACATCAACGCCTCTTGCGTGAAGTGCCTCTGCGATGGGCATCGCAATAGCGCAGCCAACGCCGCCGCCAACGATGCAGACCTTCTTGAGTCCGTCGAGGTGGGTAGCAACACCGAGGGGACCTACGAAGTCCTGAATGTAATCGCCCTCTTCCTTGTGGCTGAGCTTTTCGGTAGTTCCGCCGACGATCTGGAAGATGATCTTAACGGTGCCTGCTTCCTTGTTGGTGCCTGCAACGGTAAGGGGGATACGCTCGCCGCTCTCATCAACGCGAAGGATGATGAACTGACCGGGCTTTGCCTTGTTTGCTACAAGGGGAGCCTCGATCTGGAGCTGAACGACTGTGGGGTTCAAAATCTTTTTTTCAACGATTCTGTACATTTTATCTCTCCGTTCAAATAAAAATTTCAATGATAAAGTAGATTCCTACCTATTAAATCATAATATTATAACATATATAACGCCCATTGTCAAGCCGAATTGGCAAATAGGAACAAAATTGACAGAAAGTTTACGAATAAACACAGCCAACGGCAAAGCGTGATGTTCTTATCGGAGAAATAAGATAGGGGTATTGGCGCAGCCCGATGCATTTGTAAATCAAATGCGAAACTTGCAATAAAAACAGAAGAGAGAGTGCTTCGGAAGCAAAAATCCGTAAGACTCTCTCTTTTTCTGCTGTCTATAAGTGATATTCTTTGCTTTCGCAAAGAGTGATATTGCCCTTGCGGGCAGTGATATTTTATTCGCCACAAAACTCGCGAAGCGAATAACACTCGGCGTAAGCCGAATATCACTGCGTAGCAATATAACTCGCCGTAGGCGAATAAAACTGGCGTGATACTCCGTCAAGAGTATCACGCCATTGCCATTGGCTGTGTTTATGTAGTATCTTATTTAAGATCAGAGATTAGTCTCTCTTCTTCTTAATAACGATAGCTGCGGGAATGAGAGCGAGGATGGTAGCAAAACCGATCATACCGCCGCAACCGGGCTTCTCTTCCTTGGGAGCCTCGGTTCCTGCAGTGGGAGCCTTGGTCTGCTCGGGAGTGGGAGCCTGAGTAGCATCATCTGTCTTCTCGGGAGCTGCAGTGGTCTCCTCTGCCTTGGTGGTCTCGGGCTTGGGCTCTTCGGTGGTCTCGGGAGCTGCAGTGGTCTCGGGATATACGTAGTTATCGCGCTCAGCGTCGGTCAGGAACTTCTGAACGTATGCACCCATGTAGTTAAGTCTGGGGCCGTTACCGCTTTCGAATACGTGCTCACCGCTGTAGAAGAGGTGATAGTAATCGAAAATGTGCTCGCCTGCGGTCAGATTGACCTGAATGCCGTAGTAGTAAGTAGGCTGATAGTAGTAAGAGTTGACACCGTTGGCGGTGGTGATGAGAGTAGAATCAAGCTCTGCCTTACTATAGGTGTACATATAGGTGGGATTCTGGAAAGTACCGAGAGTATCGGAAATGTTGACCTGCTGGATCTCGCCGCCGTCGATCTGGAATGCAAATCCACGGTCCTTAGCGTCGTTGTCAACGTTTTCAGGCTTGATCTGAGCGCATCCAACGATAACGAGCTCGTACATACCTGCCTCTTCTACAGTGAACTTGTAGGAAAGACGTCCGTGGTCATAGGGATCGGAGCCGGACTCTGCCCAAACTGCGTCATATCCGAAGTAACCGTCGCCGAGGTTGAAATAGTCGTCGAAGTAGCTTTCCATACCGTTGGCTGCCCAGTCGGTAAAGGTAACCCAACGTGTACCGTAGCCGGGAGCCTTCGCGACGAGAGTGGTATCGTAATCGTACGCACCCATAAATACTGCGTCAGCTCTTACGATAGCCATCTTATTAGCGTACATCTCGTAAGCGGTGACATACTTGATATCATTAGTGATATCGGTAACCTGCGCTGCATCTGCAGATGCCATGATTGCCATCATATTGAGCATAAGCACAACGGCAACAAGAATTGCTGTAATTTTTTTCATGGTAGCCTCCATATATTTTTTTGGTATGTTAATGATACACTATTTTTTCGCTTTTGTCAAGTACTTTTTCTATACTTTTGCCAAAAAAGTCAACGTAAGTTGAAAAAACTTATCAAATTATAGTGTATTCAATGTTTCTTCTTTTTTCGACATACACAAAAAACGACTCGCCGTAAAAACAGCGAGTCGTTTTTTGTGTGATTATTTGCTCTCGAGGTAAGCCTTTCTGCCGTCCTCGTAGAGGTTCTTGCCTTCGCTGTCGATGATAACAACGAGGGGCATATCCTCAACGTAGAGCTTGCGGAGAGCCTCTGCTCCGAGATCCTCGTAAGCGATGAGCTCACAGCTCTTGATGCACTTTGCAAGAAGTGCGCCTGCGCCTCCGATAGCACCGAAGTAAACGCCCGAATATTTCTTCATAGCGTCGATAACTTCGGGAAGGCGCGCGCCCTTACCGATCATGCCGCGTGCGCCGACGCTCATCATTGTGGGAGCGTATGCGTCCATACGGCCGCTGGTGGTGGGTCCTGCGGAGCCGATGACCTGACCGGGCTTTGCGGGAGTGGGACCAACGTAGTAAATAGTTGCGTCGGTGGGATCGAAGGGAAGCTTCTCGCCTGCCGCGAGAGTCTCGCACATTCTTTTGTGACCTGCGTCACGAGACGTGTAGATGATACCGGTTACGAGAACCTCGTCACCTGCATGAAGTGTCTTTGCAAGCTCCTCGGTAAGAGGAAGTGTGATCTTTCTTGCCATGATTAAAGTACCTCCGATTTATGACGGGTTACGTGGCAGTTGATGTTGATTGCACAAGGCATACCCGCGATATGAGTGGGGAGAGTTTCGATATTGAGACCGATAGCGGTGGTCTTGCCGCCGAAGCCCTGGGGACCGATGCCGAGCTGATTGATCTTCTCGAGCATTTCACGCTCAAGATCTGCGTAGTAAGGATCGGGGTTGGAGGAGTCGATGGATCTCATGATAGCCTTCTTTGCAAGGAGAGCCGCCTTATCGAATGTACCGCCGATTCCGACGCCGACTACGATGGGAGGACAGGGATTGGGACCTGCGGTCTCAACTGTCTCAATGATGAAGTCCTTGATACCCTGGAGACCTGCGGAGGGCTTGAACATACGGATAGCCGACATGTTCTCACTGCCGAAGCCCTTGGGGCCGACTGTGATCTTGAGGTTCTCGCCGGGAACGATCTCAGTGTAGATCATTGCGGGAGTGTTGTCGCCGGTGTTGCCGCGGCGAACGGGGTCTGCAACTACAGACTTACGAAGGTAGCCGTTGGTATAACCGCGGCGTACGCCTTCGTTGATGGCATCGGTAAGGTCGCCGCCTACGATATGTACGTCCTGACCGATCTCAAGGAATACGCAAGCCATGCCGGTATCCTGACAGATCGGAACGTTCTCGTTATCCGCGATCTCGAAGTTCTCGATAATGTTATCAAGAACACCCTGAGCGATCTTGCCGTCCTCACAAGCACGGCAATTCTTAATTGCACACTTAACATCGGAAGGAAGATGAGTGTTTGCATCGATACAGAGCTTTTCAACGGTATCGATGATCTGCTGTACGTTAATTTCACGCATTTTTTAAGTTTCTCCTATAAAATAGATTAACAAATAGCCAATTATAAATCTTGTTAAACGCAGTTTTACAAGTGCTGCGTCAGCAAACAATACCAATGATCTGGCAAGCAAATACGACCAGAACGAGTGCGATCGGGTAGGTCGAAGCATACGCGCCCGCAACGTCGTCGGTCTCCGCAACTGCGATAAGGGTACCGAGTGCGGGAGTAGAGGTCATACCGCCGGTGATAGAACCGAGGGTATTGAGCAGAGGAAGCTTGCAAACCTTTCTTGCGAAGATGTAACCGACCACCATCGGGATGAGGGTAATGATAACACCTGCAATAAATCCGTAGAGAACGATCATAAGTCCGTACTCGGAATTCTGGATCTGCTGTACGAGCTGTACGCCACCCTCGACGCCGGCTCCCAGAAGGAAGAGTACGAGTCCGAATTCGCGGAAGATCTTGAGGACCTGAGTATTGACTCTCATATTGAGCGGGCCGATGTGTCCGAAATGAGCAAGGACAAGTGCCATGATCAGCGGACCTCCCGTCATACCGAGCGAGAAGCAAGATCCGCCAAAGCCTGCGGAGGTAAGCGGTATCTTGATAGAGCCGAGGAGGAGTCCGAATACGACCGCAAGTCCGAATGCGGCAAAGCCGAATCCGTCGATGTCAAATCTCTTCTTTTCCTTCTTTTCCACGGTCTTGGTCTCCGCGTTCTTTGCGGGAGCGGCAATGAGCGCTCTTTCCTTCGCCATATCAGCGCGGAGGATCTTCGGCATGATCTGAACAAAAAGAACAACGCCGACTACTCCGAAGGGGTAGGAAATAGCCTGTCCGAGCGAAACCATTGCGGAATTCTCGCCTGCGATCTCCTTAGCAGCGGAGAACGCGGGGGTCGAGGTGAGAGCTCCGGAGAGGACTCCGCTTGCAAAAGCGGAGCCGATTCCGGGGATGAGTGCGAACGCTGTTGCGACGCCCGCGCCGATAACGATAATGATCGCTCCCATAGGGAGATATGTTTTCGCGTTCTTTTTAAGGTCGCGGAAGAAGTTAGGTCCTGCGATAGAACCAACCGCGGTCACAAAGAGTACAAGTCCAATGTCTCCGATAAATCCATAGCTATCCATAGCGGACGCGGATGCATCGGCTATGAAAAACTTAGAGAGAACGGGAATATTCTGCAGACCCGGAAGGGTGAACAGATATCCGAAAAGGAGTGCTACGAGGAACACACCCGCAGTTCCGAGCGAAACGCCCTTGATCGAGATTCTGCCGAGACAGTATCCGAGAAAGGTGATGAAGAATGCTCCGAGGAGCACAACAGCCGCGCTTCCGGGATTTATCAGCTTAGAAATAAACTCCATTTGTTATTCGCCGCCCCCTATTATCTTTCGTGGCGAGCGTAGTTGGGAAGAAGCATGGGAGATACGCCCTCTTCGGTCGCATCTGCCGCCTTGAGTTCCTCAGCATAAGCCTGGAGGTGGTCAAGGTTCATTGTGCCGAGCTCAACTTCGCGTGCCTTAGCCGCTGCTGCCTTACCTGCGTTACGGCCGAATACGATGATATCAAGGAGGGAGTTACCCATAAGTCTGTTTCTACCGTGGATACCGCCGACAGCCTCACCCGCAACAAGGAGGTTGGGAATGGTCTTGGTAAAGCCCTCTCCGCCGATCTCGAGACCGCCGTTCTGATAGTGGAGAGTGGGGTAGATAACGATCGGTACCTTTCTCATATCGATACCGTAGTTCATGTACATACGGAGCATAGCGGGGATTCTCTTCTCGATGGTTCCCTCGCCATGGAGCTTCTCGATCATGGGAGTATCAAGCCATACGCCCTTGCCGCTGGGAGTGTTGACGCCCTTGCCGTTTGTCGAGCACTCACGGATGATGGATGCCGCGGAAACGTCACGGGTCTCAAGGGGATGCATAAATGCCTCGCCCTCGGAGTTTACGAGCATTGCACCGATCGAACGTACCTTCTCGGTAACGAGCGCACCCTTGATCTGTGCGGGGAAGATAGCTCCTGTGGGATGGTACTGAATTGTGTCCTGATAAAGGAGGGGAGCACCTGCGCGGTAACCGAGAACGAGACCGTCTGCGGTTGCGCCGTAGTGGTTGGAGGTGGGGAAGCCCTGATAGTGGAGACGTCCCGCGCCGCCGGTTGCGATGATAACGGTCTTAGCGCGAGCTACGAGGTAATCCTCGGTCTCAAGGTTCTGAAGAACCGCGCCTGCAACCTGACCCTTTTCGTCCTTGATGAGCTCAACTGCTGCGGTGAACTCAACAACGGGAACCTGTCTGTTAAGAACCTCGTCGCGTACGGTTCTCATGATCTCTGCGCCCGAGTAGTCCTTGCAAGCGTGCATTCTCTTGCGGGAGGTTCCGCCGCCGTGGGTTGTGACCATATTGCCCTCTGCGTCCTTATCGAACATAACGCCGAGGTCGTTGAGCCAACGGATCGCGTCGGGAGCTTCCATAACGAGACGGCGAAGAAGCTCGGGACGAGCTGCAAAGTGTCCGCCGCCGAAAGCGTCGAGATAGTGCTGAACGGGGGAGTCGTTGGGCTTGTCAGCAGCCTGGATACCGCCCTCTGCCATCATAGTGTTAGCGTCACCGATGCGGAGCTTTGTAACGATCATTACGTCAGCACCTGCCTCGTGAGCCTCGATCGCAGCCGCACAGCCTGCGCCGCCGCCGCCGATTACGAGAACGTCAACGTCGTAATCAACCTTATTAAGGTCGATCTTCTCGCCAAGGATACGGCTGTTGGAATGGAGAAGCTGACCGAGCTCGCAGGGAACCTTTTCGCCCTTGTTGGGACCAACCTTGATCTCAGCGAAGCCTTCGGGACGGTAGTCGGGATGGTAAGCCTTAAGAAGAGCGGACTTTTCGTCAGCGGTCATACGTCTGGGCTCTGTAGCCATACGTGCGGCACGCGATGCTTCAAGTTTCTTTATGGATTCAAGCATTTCCTGAGTATACATTCTGTAGTCCCTCCTTATTTCTCAATTTCTCTGGTGTTGTAGAGCTCCTGCATTTCGGAGATAGGCTTCTGCATAACCTTCTCGATGAGCTCGTCATACTCGCCGCGGTTGATCTCGTCAACGCGGTTCTTGAGATGCTCGGTCTCGGGAGCGATGTACTTACCGGTAAGACGTCTTGCAAGAAGTCCTACGTGAGGATGCGAGATCTCTGCGGGGCAGCGAACCGAGCAAACGCCGCAGCTTACGCAGTCGAAGGATTCCTCAGCGCACTTCTCGAACTCGCCTCTCTGCGCGTATGCGATGTACTGCATAACGTTGAGGCCCTGGGTACAAGCCTTGGTGCAGGCATTGCATCCGATGCAGGAGTAGATCTCGGGGTAGAGCTCCATCATAACCTGCTGGTTGGGACGAAGATCCTTGATCTCGTATGTTCTCTTATCTGTGGGGAAGAAGGGGATCGACGCTACGTACATGCCTTCCTGTACCTGAGTCTGGCAAGCGAGGCAGGTCTTAAGCTCATTCTGACCCTTGATTCTGTAAATAGTAGCACAAGCACCGCAGAAACCGTGGCGGCAGCCGCAACCTCTCTTGAGAGTGTAGCCTGCATACTCCATAGCCGTCATGATCGTAAGGTCTGCGGGAACGCTGTATTTCTTACCGAAGAAATACACATTAACCATATTTTCCATATTCGGTTTAAGTCCTTTCAATAATTCAATATCAGATTAGGTGTTAATTAAAACTCGGGGGGAAGCTCGTCGACCTCGTCGAAGCGGAATACCGGTCCGTCCTTGCAGACGTACTTGGAGCCGATATTGCATCTTCCGCACTTGCCAACGCCGCACTTCATACGAAGCTCGAGGGTGGTGTAGATCTGGGTCTTGGAAACGCCCATATCGCCGAGTGCGCCGAGAACGAACTTGATCATGATGGGAGGTCCGCAGATGAGGGAGATAGTATTGATACCGAACTCGACCTGTCCCGATTCGCCAAGCTCCTTGACGAAGGTGGGAACGAAGCCTACGTGTCCGGTCCAGCCCTCCTGCTCACGGTCGATGGTGAGGTGTACGTTTACACCGGGAGTGTTCATCCAGACTTCCTGAATTTCCTTAAGCTGAACAAGGTCGTCAGCCGAACGGGAGCCGTAGATGATGTCTACCTTGCCGTAATCCGCTCTGTTGTCGATAACGTAGTTGATTACCGAACGGAGGGGAGCAAGTCCGATACCGCCGGCGATGAATACGAGATCCTTTCCCTTGAGGACGGTATCTACGGGGAAGTTGTTGCCGTAGGGTCCTCTTACGGTGATCTCGGAACCGACCTCGAGGCTGTGGAGCATCTCTGTGAGCATTCCGCATCTCTTGATACTGAATTCCTGATATTCCTTGTTTGTGGGGGAGGAAGTAATCGAGAACATACCCTCGCTTACGCCGGGAACGCAGAGCATTGCGCACTGGCCGGGCATATGCTCGAAGAGCTTGCCGCCCTCGGGAGCATTAACGCGGAAGGTCTTTACGTCGGGTGTCTCCTCACGGATATCGGTGATGATACCGATCTGGGGGATCAGAACGTCGTGCTTGAAGCCGGGGAAGCATGTACATTCATGCTCGCCGTGCTTGTGGTCATGGTTGCTCATTATCACTTATCTCCCTTCTCGCTGAATGCTTTGATTACCTTGACGATATTGAGAGACGCGGGGCACTTGTCCACGCAACGTCCGCATCCTACGCAGGAATACATACCGTCGTTGTTTGCAGGGAAATAGACGAGCTTGTGCATAAATCTCTGTCTGAATCTCTGCATCTGGCTGTTACGGTTGTTACCGTGTGCCATCATTGTGAAATCGGAGTACATGCAGGAGTCCCAGCAGCGGTATCTCTGCACACCGTTACCGGTGTTGTAGTCCTTGATATCGTAGCACTGGCAGGTGGGGCATACGAATGTGCATGTGCCGCACGCAAGACAGGGCTTGTAAAGCTCATTCCAAAGAGCGTCATTGAACTTCTCGGTGAGAACGTCGCCGTTCCAGCCCTCGAGAGAGAGGTTGGAATAAGGAAGCTTTTCTACGATCTCCTTGACTGCGCTCTTCTCTGCCTCGACCTTTGCCTCGTCAGCGTCGGTCAGAAGCGACTTGAGGGACTCGGTCAGCTTCTCGCCCTTTTCGGTGAGAGCCTTCCAGTAGAGCTCACCCTCAATCATCCAGGTTGCAACATCCGCAGCGGGCTCGGTGCAGTCAACGCCGAAAACCTTACAGAAGCAGCTCTCCTCGGGCTCATGGCAAGCGAGAGCAACGATCGTGCCGTGTGCGCGTCTTGCCGCGTAGAAGGAGTCAACGGGGTCGGAAAGGAATACTCTGTCGAGCACCTCAATGCCCTTGATGTCGCAAGCCTTCATGCCGAAAACTACGAAGGGTGCGTCAACAAGCTTCTCGGGAGTGATCTTCAGCTTATTGTCTTCCTTATTACAAGTATAAAGGGTCTCGCTCTGGGGGAAGAATACGTCCTTGGGGGACTTTACGGTCTTGAGGGTGTCAAGATCTACGTTTGCGTCAGCTGTGTAAGCCGCGAAGTTGGTCTGTCCCGCGACCTGCACGGGCAGGTAGAGCTCGTTATTTTCATTGATAAGGGCGAATAAGGACGCCAGATTTTCTTTTGCTATCTTATACATCACTATACTCACCTTTCGTTAACAATGGAGGGCTCGGCGTCCTCGGTATCGAAGTTTACGAGGGGTGCGCGGCTTCCCGCCTCTGCGCCCGCTACGTACTCGCCGTAGATCTCGTTGATGTCCTTGATGAACTTTCTGTTGAAGAGGTGGAGCGGAATGCCCTGAGGACATACTCTGCTACACTCGCCGCAGTCGGTGCATCTGCCCGCAACGTGGAACGCGCGGATGATGTGGAACATCTTTTCCTCGAAGGAATCGACATTCGCCTTCTGAGCCGAATCGAACTTCGTGCTGTCGAATACGCACTTACGGCAGGAGCAAGCGGGGCATACGTTTCTGCACGCGTTGCAGCGGATGCACTTGGAAAGCTCAGCCTTGAAGAACTCGAACTTCTCCTCGGGGCTCATAGCCTCGATCCTCTCGACCTCTGCGAATCTTTCCTTGTCGCAGGTATCTCGGGATTCGCCGATAAGCTCATCGTAGATCTTGTGCTCCTTGCCCTTGCAGACGTGGCATCTCTCAAGCATGCCGTCGTTGTAGGAGCAGGATTTCTTACCATATATAGTATCGATCTCGAGAGTGTCGCAAGCGTCGGTCATCTCGGCACCGCTTACTGCGGTGATACCCTTGATACCGGTCTTCTTGATCTTCTCGATATCGAGCTTACCCTTACAGCCGACGCCGATTATGTACGCCTTATCTCTGTCAACGCGGTGCTCGGTGAGGAGCTGGTTGAAGCTGTAGCTGTCGCAGGGCTTGAGGCAAACGAGGGTCTTGCCCTCGAGCTTGGATGCCTCGATCATGTATTTTGAAAGGTTTGCGCCGCAGAATCCGTTGTAAACGAACTTATCAAGGCTTTCTACGGTCTCGAAATATGCGGGCTCGGGATTGTAGGGCATATCGCCGATCTTCCAGCCCAGAACTCTTGCGACTGTACCGTCGGCAAGGAGCTCTTTTGCGCGATTAATCAGTTCTTGCATCTCAGATCCCCCAATCTGACGTTCTCGCCGAGACCCTTGATCTTGGCTACGAAGTCATTCATTGTATCAGAGAACTTAACACCCTCTGCTGCGGATACCCACTCAACGCGGGTACGTCCCTTCTCAACGCCGATGTAGTCGAGCATTGAGAACAGAAGTGTCATTCTTCTTCTTGCGTAGTAGTTACCCGTGCTGTAGTGGCAGTCGCCGGGGTGGCATCCGCAGATGATAACGCCGTCGGCGCCCTTTTCAAAAGCACGAAGGATGAACATAGGATTTACACGGCAGGAGCAGGGCACGCGGATGATCTTTACGTCTGCGGGGTAAGCAAGTCTCGAGCTTCCCGCAAGGTCCGCGCCCGCATAGCTGCACCAGTTGCAACAGAAAGCAACTATCTTGGGTCTGAATTCATTATTTACCGACATATTGCATCTACCTCCGACAAGATCTGTCTGTTAGAGAAGCCCTGAAGGTCCATAGCTCCCGAAGGACAAGCAACGGTACAAGCACCGCATCCCTGGCAAAGCGCGCTGTTGACGATCGCTATGCGGCGGGTCTCACGGATACCGTGGTCGTTGACGAGAGTGTCCTCATAAGAGATAGCACCGTAGGGACATACGTTAGCACAGCTCGAGCAACCGTTACAGAGAAGCTCGTCTGCCTTTGCGGTGCAGGGGTTGGTCATAAGCTTATCCTTTGCAAGGAGTCCGACGACCTTAACGGCAGCCGCACCCGCCTGAGAAACAGTCTCGGGGATATCCTTCGGTCCCTGAACAACGCCGGAGAGGAAGATACCCGCTGTGGGAGACTCAACGGGACGGAGCTTTGCGTGAGCTTCGGTCAGGAAGTTGTTGGTATCGATACTTGCGGTGAGCATTGTAGCGATCTTTCTTACATCCTTATTAGGCTCGATCGCGGTAGCGAGAACTACCATATCGGCTTCCTTGAGGATCTGCTTGTTGTCAAGAAGGTCGCTTCCCTGAACAAGGAGCTTGCCGTTCGGCTGAGGAATGACCTTGCCGACCTGACCCTTGACGTAGTTTACACCGTACTGCTCAACAGCGCGGCGGTAGAATTCGTCGAAGTTCTTACCGGGGGTACGAACGTCGATGTAGAATACGGTCACGTTTACGTCCGGATACTTATCGCGGATGAGCATTGCGTGCTTTGCTGTGTACATGCAGCAGATCTTGGAGCAGTAGGGCTTGCCTCTGTCGTCCGAGCAACGGCTGCCGACGCACTGAATGAATACGATCTCCTTCGGTGCCTTACCGTCGGAAAGTCTCTCGAGATGACCGTGTGTAGGACCTGCGGCGTTCATTACTCTCTCGAGCTCGAGGGAGGTGATAACGTCGGGGCTCTGGTTGTATGCGTACTCGTCGTACTTATCAAGACTTATGGTGTCGAAACCGGTTGCAACGACGATCGCGCCGTACTTCTCGGTTACGATCTCATCCTTCTGAGTGTAATCGACCGCGCCTGCCGCACAGATCTTCTGGCAGAGACCGCACTTACCGGTCTTGAACTTGATACAAGCCTCGGTGTCGATTACGGGTACGTTCGGGATAGCCTGAGCGAAGGGGGTGTAGATAGCAGTTCTCGTGCCGAGACCGCGGTTGAACTCGCTCGGAGTCTTCTTGGAGGGGCACTTTTCCTGACAAGCACCGCAGCCGGTACACTTATCGGCGTCGATGAATCTTGCCTTCTTGCGGATATCAACGGTGAAGTCGCCGACAAATCCGCTTACCTTCTCTACTTCGCTGTATGTATAAATGGTAATGTTCTCGTGAGCGGCTGCCTCAACCATCTTGGGGGTGAGGATACAAGCCGAGCAGTCGAGGGTCGGGAAGGTCTTGTCAAGCTGGGACATTCTTCCGCCGATCGAGGGGGTCTTCTCAACGATATCAACCTTGTAGCCCGCGTCTGCGATATCGAGAGCGGTCTGAATACCCGCAATACCGCCGCCGATAACGAGCGCGCGCTTGGTTACGCGGCTCTCGCCGGGAGTCAGGGGAGTATTGAGGTTGACCTTTGCAACTGCGGCACGAGCGAGGATAACTGCCTTCTCGGTCGCCTCATTGATATCCTTATGGATCCAGGAGCAATGCTCACGGATGTTTGCGATCTCAACCATATAGGGGTTGATGCCCGCGCGCTCGGCAGCCTTTCTGAAGGTAGCCTCGTGCATACGGGGAGAGCAGGAGCAAACGACTATACCCGTAAGCTTCTTCTCTCTTACTGCGATGGCGATCTTTTCCTGACCTGCCTCGGAGCACATGTACTGATAATCCTCAGCATGTACAACGCCGGGCTCGGAGGCGATCACCTCGACAACCTTTTTAACGTCTACCGTTGCGGCGATGTTACTACCGCAATGACAGACAAATACACCAATTCTCTGCATTCTGCTCACCTCTTATATCTTCTGTACGCGCTGACGAGGAGCTGCTGAGGAGTATCCTCATCAAGAAGCTCGGGGATCTCATCCGCGCTCAGGTAATTGCCACCGCGCTCGCGGACAACGAGCTGACGTGCCGCGTCAATGATCTTGCCGGGCTTGACGTCTCTGGGGCAACGCTCAACGCATGCAAAGCAAGAAAGGCACTTCCAGAGTGAATCGCTCTTTACGAGCTCCTCGATATTCTCGTTTGCAACGTAGGATACGAACTGATGGGGCTTGATGTCCATCTCATTGAAAGCGGGGCAGGTAGCCGAGCACTTGCCGCACTTCATACATTTAAGAGGATTTACTCCGCTGATCTCGCGGATGCGCTCTGCCTGATTCTTTGCGTGACTCATGACTCTGCCTCCTCCTTAAGTCCGAGAGCCTCTGCGAGGAGCTCGGTGAAATAGTATACGGGGATTCCGTTTGCAGCACTCTTGTTGAGGTTGTACATGCAAAGGGGACATGCCGTGATGAGCATATCTGCGCCGAAGCCGGATGCGCTTTCCTTGATCTTATCGCACATACTCTTCGCCATATCCTTCTCCTTGAGGGATATGTAACCGCCGCAGCACTCATTGCGGTAGGGGTAGACCACGGGGGTCGCGCCGATAGCGCGGATAAAGTCCTCGATGATCTTGGGATTCTCGGGATCGTCGAACGCGAGAACTCCGGAGGGACGGAGCAGGAGACAGCCGTAATAAGCGCCGATCTTCTTTCCGGTGAGGGGCTTTACTACACGCTTCTTCAGCTCGTCAAAGCCGATGGTATCGCGCAGCAGCTCGAGGAAGTGGATGACCTTCGTCTCGCCCGCGTAGGGTGTGTCCAGCTTAAGGTAGTTGTTTGCTCTGAAGCGGATGTCGTCGCAATTCTTCATATCATCGTTTACGCGCTTGATGACGTGATGGCATGCGGAACAGAGGGTAACAAGATCCTGACCCTTTTCCTTCGCATCACTCAGCGCACGAACCGAGGAAAGCTTTGTTGCGATCTCGTCACTGCCGAGGGGGTAAACACCGCCGCAGCACTGCCAATTTTCGATCTCCTCGAGCTCGAAGCCAAGCGCGAGGGCAGACGCTCTTGCGTATGCGTCAAGATCCTTTGCCTTGTTCTTCAGAGTACAACCGGGATAGTAACTGTACTTCATTATCTTTATCCTTTCAAAAATAATTTCCAAAAATTAAAATTCCAACTTAGAGATGACAGCCTTGAGCGATTCCGCGCTCGCGTTGAGCAATCTGATCTCCTCGTAGGTCAGATCCATAGGCACCTTTCCGTGGATACCCTGGGGTCCGACAAGCGTAAGAGTGGAAAGACATACGTCCTTGATGCCGTATTCGCCGTGCATCATGGAGGATACCATCTGGATCGAATCGCAAGAAGCAAGCAGTATGCCGCAGAGCTGTGCAACAGTCTGCGCGATCGCATAGAAGGTCGCGCCCTTGTTCTTGATGATCTTTGCTCCCGAATTGCGGACGTATTCAAGCATATAATCCTTGTCAAGCGGCTTGAGCGACTTGACCTTCTGCGCCATGAGTCTGTGGTATTCGTCGATATGAACGCAGGATACGAATGCTCTCGACCACGGGATGAAGGACGTATCGCCGTGCTCGCCGAAGACGTAAGCGTGGATGCTTCTCTGAGATACGCCGTAATGCTCCGAGAGAGCATAGCGGAGACGCGCGGTGTCAAGGATGGTGCCCGAGCCGATTATCTGTCTTTCGGGGAGTCCCGAATATTTGGTAAAGGCGTAGGTCATGATATCCATGGGGTTGCTTACGATAACGTAAAGCGCGTCGGGACAAACGCTGACGATCTCGGGCGTGATGCTCTTGATGATGTTGAGGTTGATCTGCGCCAGATCAAGTCTTGTCTGACCGGGCTTGCGCGCAACTCCCGAGGTGATGATGACGATATCGGATCCCTTGGCATCCTCATACTCACCGGCAACGACCGAGATCGGATCGCGGAAGTAGGTGCCCTGAACGATATCCATTGCCTCGCCCTCGACCTTGTTCTTGTTGATGTCAATAAGAACTATCTCGGATGCAAGATCCTCGTCCGAAAGCGCAAACGCGATGGTTGAGCCGACGTTGCCGGCTCCGATGATGGTAATTTTTGCTCCCATTAGCAAAGTCCTCCGGAATGTTAAAGCTCTGCCGATTATCGACGTTTTTTGCAACCGGCAAAACATTTTGATTCATCTTACATTATAGCACAATCCGCGTTTTTTGTCAATATAATTGAATAACATTCAGCATCTTTACCTACAAGTATAATAAATAGATATACATAAAATTTGCATATTGCTCAAAAGGTTTTGCGACTTTTTTCTTCTCGGTCCGACAAAACTAAAATCAAGCCTTTTTTGACGGTTTTTCCGGATGCGCGAATACATAAAAGAACGAGTGCATTGTTACATTTTCAATCAATATATCACAATGAGGCCTTAGCACCTTGTTTTATCTAAAACTTGACATTATTTAGAAAGCTATGCTCGCACTTGCTTGGCGGGGGATGGGTCCCTCGCGGCTCTGACGGTTTTCCCAAGGAAAACGGCGGTGTTCAGCCGCCGAGTCAGAGTCGCAGCTTGCCGAAGGCAAGTAGCATATCGTGTGAAACATATCGTATCGCCGAAGGCGATATATCTCGTGCCGCAGGCACCTATAACGATATTCAGAAAGCTTAATAAGGTAAACACGATATATTCGCTTCGCGAATGCGATATATAAATACGATATGTTCGCCAAAGGCGAACGTGAATTAGATCGGTGAATTTCCGCCGTGCGGAAATTTTCCTATTAACACACGTTCCGCTTTGCGGAACATATCGTATCCGCAGGATATATCGTGCCGTAGGTATATCGTATCCGTAGGATATATCACGTGCCGCAGGCACATATAACGATATTCAGAACGCTTAACAGAAAAGTTCGCGCTCTCTGACTTCCCCCGCCCCGTTCAGGGGAGGGGGAGCGAGGGGGTGGGTCCCTCTGCGCCGGCGCGCGAAATTTGACCAAAAAATATAGTGAAAAGTCGTAATTTCAGCTCTCGCAAAGCAAAAGTATCATTAGCACTCCGATTCGTTAAATGCCAAGATTCGCGCACTTTTCACCGCTTTTTGCCAATCATATTTTTAGCACTCTTTGATCGAGAGTGCTAATATTTTCTATTACGCAACACTTTTGTCATATTTTCGCAATACTTTGGGTGTATCATATTAGTGTCGAAAAAAGATGCGCAAAAGGCGCCGAAGACGCATCCCGATCGACCGAAAAAATCACAAAAATCATTTTACATAGAACCTAAAAGGAGGATTCTGTTATGTTTGGACTTACACCCTTTAGAAGCAATTACGTTTCTGCTTACGACCCTTTCAAAGAAATGGAGGAGTTCGAAAGACGCTTTTTCGGACAGCGGACTCCTGCTATGAGGACCGATATCCGCGAGACCGAAAACGCATATATCCTTGAAGCCGACCTCCCCGGATTCACCCGTGAGGACGTCCACGCTGAGATCAAAAACGGCTATCTCACCATCCGCGCAGAGCACAAATCCGAGACCGAAGACAAGAAGGAAAACTATCTCCGCCGCGAGCGCAGCTACGGCTCATTCAGCCGAACCTTCGATCTTGAGGGCATCGATGCCGACGCGATCACCGCATCCTTCAAGGACGGAGTGCTCACCCTCGAGCTGCCCAAGCTACAGCCGAAGACAGAGGAAGCGAGACGGTTGGAGATTCAATAATGCAGAATGCAGAATGCAGAATGCAAAATTGAGGTAGCTTTTCGAGCGTTGCTCGAAAAGCATACCTTAATATTTGAGTTCAGACTTGACAAACCTTTGTCAAGTTCAAAGCTAAAATAAGTAATATAAAAATCGAGATGTAGTGAGTATCAACACTCAAAGCATCTCGATTTTTTACACTGCTGAATTATGATCGCAATACTTCAGGTTAGAGCAATGGAATGGAATATCTAGCATAAACAAAAATATTAGGAGAATAATTTCCGAGCAACGCGAGGAAATTTACCTCAATTTTGCATTTTGAATTTTGCATTTAGCATTCAATTATGTCAAATTACCCAACACATTCGCTCATTTTCGGGAAAAGATTGTCGCTTATTTTATTACAAAAAACGCCAAATCTCTTGAATATCCGCGCGCTTTGTGATATAATATGAACTTGCGAAAATTATAATTAAAAGAAAGAAGATAAAAAATGACAGCAAACGTATTCCTTACGCTCTCGATCGCACTCCTTTCGGGACTTCTTCTCTCGCGCCTTGCGAAGAAGGTCGGACTTCCCGCTGTAACCGCATATCTCGTAGCGGGCGTCATTATCGGCCCCTACCTCCTCGGTCAGTTCGGCATCGGATTTGACCACGAATCGAACTCCCCCGAAAATTACAAGATACTCTGCGACCTCGCGCTCGGATTTATCGCATTTGCGATCGGTAACGAATTCCGTCTCGAGCAACTCAAGAAGGTCGGACGTCAGGCAACCATCGTCGGAATCGCGCAGGCTATCGTCACAACCATAATTGTTGACGCGGGTCTTATCGGACTTTCCTTCATCCTTCCCGAGGGATGCCTTCCCCTTCCCGCCGCTATCATCCTCGGTGCCGTTGCAACCGCAACAGCTCCCGCGGCAACCCTTATGGTCGTTCGTCAGTACAAGGCGAAGGGTCCCGTAACCGACATTCTCCTCCCCGTTGTTGCGCTTGACGACGCTGTCGGACTTGTCGTATTCGCGATCTCCTTTGGGGTTGCGGGCGCAATCAACACAGGCACCGTCGATCCCATCTCCATGATCGTCAATCCTCTTCTCGAGGTCGTTCTCTCGCTCGTCCTCGGAACGCTTATGGGTCTTCTCTTCACCCTCACCGAGAGATTCTTCTTCTCCCGCTCAAAGCGTATGGCTGTTTCGGTCACGTTCGTAATGATGACCGTAGCGATCTCCTCGCTCAAGTTCGAGATCGGACACGTACATATCGGTTTCTCAAGCCTTCTTGCTTGTATGATGCTCGGAACCATCTTCTGCAACATCTGTGACTTCTCCGAGGAGCTTATGGAGAGAGCCGACAGATGGACCGCGCCCCTACTTATTCTCTTCTTCGTTATCAGCGGCGCAGAGCTCAACCTCGGCGTTTTCTCCAACTGGGTATTCGTCGTAATCGGCGTTTGCTATATCGTATTCCGCTGCGTCGGTAAGTATTTCGGCGCACGCTGGAGCGCAAAAATCTCGGGCTGCGACGAAAATATTGTAAAATACCTCGGCATCACCCTCTTCCCGCAGGCGGGAGTTGCACTCGGTATGGCAGCACAGGCACTCACCTTCGGCGGTGAGATCGGCGTACTTGCGCAGAGCATCACCCTCTTTGCCGTTCTCGTTTACGAGCTCGTAGGTCCCGCGCTCACAAAGATCGCACTGACCAAGGCAGGCGACATCCGTGCCGAGGGCAAGACCAACGCGCGTGAAGAAGCAAAGAAGCTTATGGCGCAGAAATAAGTGGCTAGTGACTAGTGACTAGTGGCTAGTGGCTAGTGACTAGTGGCTAGTGAAAGGTAAAAAATCCGCCCGAAATCGGGCGGATTTTTGTTTATTGATTAATTACAGAGGGAAAGTTTGATCAAACTTTTTCAGAAAGTTATGCTTGCCTTCGGCAAGTATTCGCGCCCTCAGGATGACATTGTTGAGCGGAGCTCAACAGTCGGTTCTGCCTCGACGGCTGAACACCGTCGTTTTCCTTTGGAAAACCGTCAGACCCGACGGGCAAGTGCGTAATATGGGCTTCGCCCCTGCACCCCTGCTTCACAAGTGCGAACATAGCTTTCTGCTTTTTGTGCATTTTGCTATATGCTATTTTTTATTGAGGGTTTGTCAGCAGCCTGGGGTATAATAATTCCTGCCGCAAATACACTAATCAATAAACTGGCGCATAACATTATTGATATTACTCACTTATTCATTAATTATCCCTCCTAATTTAATGCTTGATTAAATTTATCCATTCGTTTCGAAATTATTTCTATGTCATCATCAGTAAGCCATTCACGTTCATAAGCTTCATAAATGCCGATTATTGTTCCATCTTTATATACAGATATACCACCAGAGTGTTCAAAATGAATAATATGTCCCCCCAACTCCACATTCTCTACTTCCAATCCTGTTATCCCTATCATCAAGCCTGCGGTAACAATAGCGCCATTGAACGTACCCAAGTAAGGTCTACTTTTTGTAGTGGAAATAAACATCACATCGTAGTAATCGTTTTCAGCTTTTTGTTCTTTCCCTTCCGGATAAGATGCAATATAATCCTCTAAAGTTCCGCACAATTTTAGCCTCCAGGCTTGATTACACGCATCAACCTGCTCCTGTGTCAAAGGCTCAAGCTCGGGGGTATACATCCAAAAGAAAGGGCTGCTTTCTTCAACTGCTTGAGTTGAGACTTCCGTCGTCCCGACACCCGAGGCGGCGCCCCAGTTGCCGATCACTTTTGAAAAGTAACTGAATATCGGTGCCGAAAAGGCAAGCAAGACCATGCACGCCGCGAGAGCGGTGAATTGCTTCCAATACTTGAAGGGAGTCCTGCGCGTACTCAGGGTTCCATCCTCGCGGGGCGGTGCTTTGATATCATCGAACATTTCATCAATATATTTGCTGTCAAGGTATTCGATTGCCTCAAGAAGACGTCTGTTGTTGATCGCTCTGTCCGTGCTCATAACGTGATCCCCTCCTTCTTGAGTTCTTCCGCAAGCTTTTTACGGGTCCTTGTGACGGACATTTTCACACGGCTCTCGCCAAATCCCGTCTGTTTTGCGATCTCCGTATAGCTGAGCCCGAGCCAAAAGCGCATGGTGAAGATCTTTCTGTCCTCCTTCTTCAGAGTGCCGAGAAGGCGGTTGATGATCTCTCCCGCGCGTTTCGCCTCGTAGTCTGCGGCAAGATCGCTGCCGTCGTCAAAAAGCTCAAGAAGCTCATCGCCGACAATCCTGACGTTTCCTCCGCGCTTCCATGCGTTTGCGTCGCGTGAGCGGTTGAGCGCATGATTACGCGCGGCAGTGCCTATGTAGGAACGGAGATTCTTCGGCTTTTCGGGCGGAATATTGTTCCAGAGCGCGAGCATAACGTCGCTTACACATTCCTCGCGATCCTCCTTAATCGCCAGGATACCCGAGGTTACGTAATAACAGAGATCACCGTATTTTTTCTCGGTCTCCTTGATCGCGTCCTCGTTCCGAGACCAGAATAATTCAATAATTTTTTCGTCGGTCATGTACTTTCCTCCTTTTCGAATTTTCCCTTCACCTACATAGACACGGTTTGATCCCGAAAAGTCACGTTTTTTCATAAAAAAATAAAAATTTTTGTATTTTATTAAATCACATTTATACTACCATATTTTTGCTTCTTTGTCTACAATATTCACGCCTAATATTATGCTTATCATAGTTCAATTACCATGGATACATTTCTCTATTCTCTTTCTTGAATTGTAAATACTCCTCATAGCGTTTTGCTAAAAGTGATATATCTGCTGAAGTCAATAGACCTTTTTCGTATGCATCTTCAAGATAATACAGTTCTTGGTTGACATAAACATAAGTGAATCTGTCAAATGTATACCCATCGATTTCTACAAGCCACCATCCGCTACCGTCGCTGTCTGAGAACATACCAAATATTATACAATCACCAAATGTTCCATAGTATGGCGAAAATAAATCATAGTTTCGAATTACTCTCCAACGTTTGTCGTATTTCTCTTCTGCGTTTTCGCCGAAAGTTGCCAAGAGTTCATCCTTAGTCATATCGAGAAAAAGAGGGATGAAAGCCTCATTGATCTCGTCTACCAACTCTTGCGAAAGTGGCTCAAGATCGGGAGAAAACTGCAGATAAGGTACTTCCTCGGTTTCGGTTGATTCACTAGTCCCGCTTCCCGCGCCGGCTGTAAAATTGCTTACCACGTATGTGAAGAAGCTGACAAGCGGTGAAGCCATAGCAAGCAAGAGCAGGCTCGCCGCCAGAGCAATATATATTTTACTGTGCTTGAGCGGCGTTCTCCACGTCCTGACGGGGTCGGCATATTCACGCTCGGGCTTAATCTTTCGGAGCACGCCGGAGATAATATCATCGTCGATATAATCAAGCGACTCGAGCATCTGCCTTTTTTTCATTCTGATTTCATTGTTCATACCGTAAAGCCTTCCTTTCTGAGTTCTTCGGCGAGCTTTTCCTTGGTTCGTCTGAGGGACATCTTGATCTTACCCTCGGTAAAGCCCGTCTGCTTCATGATCTGCGCGTGACTCATTCCGAGCCAATAGCGCATTACGAAAATATCCTTGTTTGCTTCTCCGATTTTTCGGAGAAATCTGCTGATCAGCTCGCCCATCCTTCGCACCTCGAAATCTGCCGCCAGATCTGTACCGTCGTCAAGTCCCGCAAGGAATTCCTCGCCGACAAGCGTGATCTTACCCCCGCGCTTCCAGGCGTTCGCGTCACGCGAGATCGCTTTTGCGCGGTTTCGCACAGACTTACCTATATAGGCGCGAAGATCATTCGGTCTGTCCGGAGGTATCGCGTTCCAAAGCGCGAGAAGGACGTCGCTGACGCATTCTTCAACGTCCTCCTTGCGCGACAGAATGTTATCGGCTATGTATCGGCAAAGCGCACCGTATTTCTTCTCGGTCTCGCTGATCGCAGCCTCGTTCCGCGCGAAATAGAGTTCGATTATTTTCTTGTCGTCCATATGCTCACTCCTCTCGATTTGTCCCTTCATCCTATAAGAATCGGTTTGCACCCAAAAAGTAACGCGATTTCGGAAAGTTTTTCAATTTTGTCGATATGCACAAACAGGGAAGGACGGATTTGTGCATGTCGACGGGTTTATATAATAATAACATATTCGATTTGCGGAGTCAATAGGCAAACACGATATATCGTGTCGGAGACATGATATACGAGGTTCAGACCTCCGCATAAATAAGCTCGAGCTCTCCGACTTCCCCCTTCCGGTTTACGGAAGGGGGAGCGAGGGGGATGGTCCAACTTTACCGATACAAAATTTCACGGATATCGATGAAATCTCTGTGTGCAAACAAAACACAAGCAGAAACAAATACCCCTTCCCGGTTCACGGGAAGGGGTTAGGGGATGGGTCCCTCTTAAAGGCGCATTTTTAATTAAAGCTCGACCTTCCAAAGTCCGTGCAGGTTGCAGTAAGCGTAGACTGCGACGGGCTTTTCGTCTGCGAGTGCGAAGACTGCCTCGGGTGCCGTACCGACTTCAAGATGCTTGCGGTAGAGTCCGCGGTCGCTCTCGAGTGCTACCCAGAGGATGCTGTGCTCCTCTGCCATAGGATGCTCGACCGAGCCAACCGATACCTTAACGAGGTTGCCCTCAACTACTGCTACGGGAATATGCTTTTCGTGGCTTGCCTCAACAGTTCCGGGAACGAGCTCTGCCATCTTCTTGCCGCAGCACATCACGGGTACGCCGTGATCCTCGACCTTTTCTACTACGTTTCCGCAATGCTCACAGATATAGAATTTAACGTTGTTTTTCATTTTTATTTCCTCCAAATGGTTGTTTGTTTTGTTGTGACTATATTATATCATAATTTTTCGCAGGTTTCTGTGATTTAATCACATTGTGCGAGATATTCTTCAGCGAAATGTACGGCAACCGCGCCGTCACCGACAGCCGTCACAACCTGACGAAGCGGCTTCGTTCTGACATCGCCGATAGCATACACGCCCGCGATATTCGTCCTCGTCGATTCGTCCGCGACGATATAACCGCCCGCGTCAAGCTCAAGCTGACCGCGGAAAAGCTCGGACGCAGGCTTTCTTCCGATGCTGACGAAAAGTCCGTTAACCTCAAGCTCGCGTCCGTCCGCAAGACGGATTCCCGTCACTCTCTCGTCCGCGATGAGTTCCGAAACCGAACTGTTCGCGAGGAACTCGATATTTGTGGACTTGCCGAGGGCATCGACGTATATCTTCGACGCGCGGAAGGAATCGCGGCGGTGGATGAGGTAGACCTTTTTCGCAAGTCGGGCGAGATAGAGCGCATCCTCGAGCGCGGAATTACCTCCGCCGACAACGGCAACCACCTTGTTTCTATAAAATCTGCCGTCGCAGTGAGCGCAGTAGTGAACGCCGCGCCCGACGTATTCCTCTTCCCTATCAATACCGAGCTCACGGGGATTCGCGCCCGTCGCGATGACGACCGTGCGCGAATGAAGCTCACCCGAGGAGGTTTTGATATTCTTGACCTTACCTTCAAGCTCTGCGGAAACGACCTCGCCGTATTTCGTGACGGCACCGAATCTCTCCGCGCCCGCCTGCATCTTCATACCGAGCTCGTAGCCGGGGATGCCCTCGTCGAAGCCCGAATAATTGTCTATCGTATCGGTGACAGCCATCTGACCGCCCGCCGACATTTTTTCAATCAGAGCAACGTCAAGCCCCGCACGTGCCGCATAAAGCGCAGCCGTATATCCCGCAGGTCCGCCGCCTATTACTATCATATCGTGGATGTGTTCCATTTCACAATCTCGCTTTCGTTTATTTCATTTATATTATATCTCTTTTTCGATAAGTTTTCCGTGACACGATCACAAAAAAGTTAAAATTGCGCTATGCGCAAGTTAAGATCGCGCATAGCGCGAGTTAATATCGGCTTACGCCGAGTTAATGTTCGCCTACGGCGAAGTTTAAGGTAAATTTTTAATAAATATCATTAGCGGTAAAGTTTGATCAAACTTTTCAAAGTTTGCGGATCCTTAAGGCAGAGCCTTAAGTCGACCTCCGCAGAGGTCGAAATACCCCTGCGCTTCAAGCAGACGGCGCCCCTGCCGGCTGCTTGGAAGGAGTAAAATCTCCCCCTGACGGGGAGATTTTCGCTCCTTCACTCCTCATTTGTGCAAAAACGCGCCAAAACCTAGCCGTACGGGAATCGAACCTAATTGCCTCATGGCGATTACTTTTCGCGTCTTTCGGCGTGTTTTTACTCGCAAGGTTAATACCTTGCTTCGCAAAATCCCACCAAAATCCATCAAAAATTAATTCGCCGTGAGGTGCGAGCAGTTTTGACGGAGCAGATTTTTTCGAGAACAAAGTTCTTTCCGACGATCATATATTAATATTATCAAGGAAAGAACTGCAGTTATCGAGAAAATCTGCCCGACAAAACCAATTTTGTTCGATTCTCGTACGGCTAACCGAGGACGATATCCGATAATTTAACGTATTCCAATTATGGACCCACCCCTTTCCCCTCCCGTAAACCGGGAGGGGAATTTGTTTGCACAAACCTTTAGTTCAGCGTTCTGAATATCTTTTCAAGCATCGTCCAATCCATCATAAACTGTGCATCTTAGACAAAAATCAATGCGAAAATTTGTTGATTTTCACGCTTTCCAATCATTTGATTTTGTGATATAATTATATTAGATTTCAGCATGATGTATTGACCCCCCTTAATAATCAAACGCTTGCATTTTAAAGGAGAAAAATCATGAACTCAAAACTCAAACAGCACCTATTCATCCTTTTGGCGTACGTAATGGCGATAGTTGCATCATTTTTATTGGGCAACTTTCTTCTTTTGCCGATCTGCAATTCGATAGCGGGCTCGGAAAAAGACGGTGTTGCGCTGACGCAGACAATTATGCGACTGTTGTGGCCCGCGATAGCATTCATCATCATCTTTTTTTACAAAAAGAACGGCAGCGAAGAAAAGATCACATTCGTTGCAAAACTGCGTGAAGAACCCTATGATTTCAAAAACGACTTCAATAAAATAATGAAGTCAAAGGATTTCTGGGCAGAGCTGATCTTCGTTGCGGTCATAACCTTCGTTTATTGGGTCTTCAACTACGTTTTCGGTTGGATATTTATCAATATTCCGCTCTATTTCGTTTTCAACCTTTGCGTAAGTCTCTCTTTACATAGGAGCTGGGCAAAAAACGCGCATATTCATTATGATTAATAAAATAATCCACGGTTCGATTTGAACCGTGGATTTTGCTGATCCTGTATCCGTTAAATCAGAATTTGGAAAATTAAGCTCAATTGTTTTCCATATAAATTTCCTCAAACGCCCCGTCAGTATCGAATTCTATACCGATCGGGTCATTTGTCAATGACAAATCATAATCATAATCAACATAATGCATTATTTCTCCGTCAATATAATAGCTCTCTTTTACATTATACGACAGATCGTGCGTTTTTAAATTTATTGAACCACTGATGGTATATCTTATATCTTCATTAAAAAATGTCTTGCCGTCATTCTTTTCTATATTGAAATAAACGGTGTCGTTTTCCGTTCTGACATAAAATCTGTTAAAATACGAAGTCTCCGGTAAAACGATCTCGCCGGTGTCCTTAAATTCTACGTTAAGATAATATCGTATAAAATATGTAATTTTATTGGTGACTGTATATATTATTTCGTTTTTCACAGATAAAATGTTTTCATCGTATGACGCGAAATCTTTGTATATGTTTTTTGTCAAACTTGAGGACGAAGAGGTTTCATAGAAATCATTCACAGCTTTAAAATCCGATTTTGTCTCTGTGAATCTCTCATAATCGCAGAATTGGTCACTCAGACCATATTGAATAGTCTCCTGCGTTCTGAACGAATAATATTTGGCAGGCACATCGGTTTGCGAATATCCTGATGCCTTATAGTGTGAATAATACTCTTCGTTTGATTTTACATACTCCTCGTGCATCGGCAATGCCGTTAAATATTCGTTGAAATACGGCTCTTCAAAGCTCACTCGCGTTTTCTTCTCGTTATATGTCAACGTGTTTTTAAAGTTCATATCGTGTATACTGTGAGCCTTCATGTTGTTTTCCTGCAAATAGTCATATTGGCTCAATTCGTAATAATACAAAAGATACCACGCCAGATCGCGAAGCGAATTTATCTCGTATTTAATTGAATAGCCGCAAATATCACATGCATCGTCTTTATCCTCATCAATATGCTCAGAGGAGCTTTCGTAAATTGAATATCCGCAAGAACACTCTTTGAAGTGCTCGCTGCCGTTGTATTGCCATTCTCCAAAGGTATGATTGTGCAAAGCAACGCAAGAGGGGAACAATAGTGATATGACTAATATCATCACTAAAATTGCCAACGTATGCTTTTTCATATTATTATCTCCCGTCTGATTCAAGTTTATCGATCAATCAAATTATATCATAAAACTATCTAAAAGTAAATAGGACCTCTCGATTATTAACAAACCGCTTTTTCCGACTATGTAACCTTGCAGATTCTGCTCCTCTTTCAGATTTCGGAACAGTATGCGCGGATGTTTTTTAGATTCAGAAAACAGATCAATGAAGCTCGCACTCTCTGACTCCTCCCTCCGGTTTACGGAGGGAGGGCGGGAGGGAGGTCCCGATTTGCAGATACAAAATTACATGGATATCGGCAAAGACTCCATCCGCAAACAAAATTTGAGCAGAAACGAGGTTCCCCGCCCCTGTTTAAGGGGCGGGGGCAGGGGTGGGGTCCCTCTTGAAGGGCGCGAAATTTTGCCGCCGGAATGAAATCCGGAGCGAAATATAATAATGATGTAAAAATCCGCCCGGCGGATTTTTTCCTTTACGTTCCGCAAGGCGGAACATATCGCATCACGAAGGGATATATCGTATCCGTAGGATATATCGCGCCAAAGGCATATCGTGCGCGCTCTGCTGAGCGCGCAGAGTGAAGGAGCGAAAACCTCCGACAAGCGGAGATTTTACTCCTTCCGAACATCCTGCGGGACGCAGTCTGTTCGAAGCGCAAGACGCAGGGCTTTGCCCCGCACCCCACTAAAGAAACTTTTTGAAAAAAGTTTCTTTAGAATCTTCAAAAACTTTCCCGCTTTATTGACTTTCTCCCGAATTCGTGCTATAATCAAGCCATAAATCTTTTCGGAGTCTGTTATGGAAAAACAAGAGCTTATAGAATTATTCAGAGAAAACTTTCCCTTCTGGGAGCAGATGTCCGAGCACGACCGCGAGACCTTCATCCGTTCCTCACAGCACGTCAATTTCCGCAAGGGCGCAAATATTCATGACGGTGCAAGCTGTACGGGTGTCATTCTCGTCAAGTCGGGAAGCCTGCGCCTCTACATCCTCTCGGAGGACGGTAAGGAGATCACCCTCTACCGCATCTTCCCCGGCGAGATGTGCATCCTCTCGGCTTCCTGCGTGCTCGAGTCGATCAACTTCGACGTCTTCGTTGACTCGGAGGAAAACAGCGAATGCGTCGTTGTCGGCGGCTGTGCCTACGAGGACCTTGCCCGCCGTATGCCCGAGGCGAAGATATTCGCCCTCGAAAGCGCACTCGGACGCTTCTCCGACGTTATGTGGGTAATGCAACAGATCCTCTTTATGAGTATGGACAAGCGTCTCGCGATCTTCCTGCTCGACGAATGTGCCAAAAACGGCACCGACACCGTAAAACTGACGCACGAGCAGATCGCCAAGTACATGGGATCTGCCCGTGAGGTAGTATCTCGTATGCTTAAATATTTCGCCTCCGAGGGGATCGTTTCATCCTCCCGAAGCGAGGGAATCAAAATTCTCGACAAACGCCGTCTTCGTGCATTAGTTTAACAGCGCAAGAATCTGTTCCTTCGGTCTTGCGCCCGTCGACTTGTTGACGACCTCGCCGTTTTTGAGCACGAAGAGTGCGGGGATGCTGAATACGCCGAATCTTTCGGCAAGCTCGGGCTCGTCGTCGACGTTGACCTTTGCTACAACGACGTCATCCCTCTCGCCCGCAATCTCCTCGATGATCGGGAGAACCATGCGGCAGGGTCCGCACCAGTCTGCATAGAAATCGAGAAGTACCGGCTTTTCGCTGCGGATCGCGGAATCAAAATTATCTTTATTGAGTTTAAGTGCTTTCATTTTCGTTTCTCCTTTGTGAGTGTTTCTTGTTTTTTACACCCATATTATACACCATTTTTACGGATTATTCCGTGATTTGGTCACAAAAAAGGTTATTCCTGCATCGAAAATCGAAAAAGCTCATCCGAATCAAGCTCCGCGTCTGCAAGCGAGACCTTTCTTATCCGACGGTCCTCATAGGTCGTGAAATAATAATCCCCACGCTCAAGGTCGGCTGAAGAGGTATAAACGGTATGCCAATCCTTTTTACTGCATCCGTTTGGCACCGCGACGGTATCCATAATATGAAAATAATCATTCACACCGCCTCCCGCGGTGTGTTTTTTTGCAAAAAATGCGCGTATGAAGCGCGATTCGGATGACCAATCGCCCGGAAGCTGATTCGCGGACGGCGGACTCTGCATGACGTTATCCCGATGAACGGGAAAGGGCGGCGAATTAGTCAGTACTCCGAAAGGGTTGTTATACACGATCAGCCCGCCCCGTGTCGGCTCGACGGCAATGTTCCTCTCCTTGTCCGAGATCATCCAATGCATCGGCGTCGGCGGCAGATCGGAAGACACGGCATCGGGCGTGATATTACATTTTTCCAAGATGCTTACGGCATCACTCACGCTTTTGCATTTTGAAAGAATATACGGTATCAGCTCAAAAGAAGCGAGATTGATCTTCCCCTCCGTCTGCGGTAGGTATGCGGCGTGATCCGGAAAATTCAGCCCCGCCGCCGCAAGTCCATGTTCATTGGCTGCGTCAAACCAAAGCGGAGTCCCGTTCTTTACAAGCGCGCAACCTATGATTGCAGGATGAAAAACCATTTCAGCTTCATAAATATAATTCTCCGGAAATCTTCTGGACATTATAACTATCTCCTCGCCGAGACTTCCCTCAAGATCGAGAGTCCGCCCGAATAATCCGCGAAAGCTTACAGAAGTACACATTTTTCCTCCGGTTTATTTATTAATAATTTATAATACTATTTCCTATTTTTAATTCACTTATTATAAATAGAAATTATTTTCAATAAAAAAGCCGCGGATCTGACCCAAACTATTAGTCAAAAGAGAGAAATAATATTATGTTAACAAATTTGACTTGATTTTTATATACCTAATGTAATATAATATCTGCGACTGCGGTAAATTTTGATCTTTTACGGGCATTGGGTTCTATATCCAACCAATCGTATTCGCTCACCCCTGCCGGCAAACGATCGGAATTATCAAAAAGTAAAAATATTTTTCTTAAGGAGAAAAACAAAATGAAGAAGATTCTCGCACTCGCTCTCTGCCTTTGCATGGTACTCTGTGTAGTAGCATGTGGCGAAAAGGCACCCGAAGAGAAGGACTACAAGCTCGGTATGGGCATCGTAGTCAGCATGGGTAGCTCCGCTACCAACAATGCACAGGTAGACGCTACCGTTGCTACTGTTGTTACCGACGCTGACGGCAAGATCGTTCTCTGCCGCATCGACGTTGCACAGAACAAGATGGACGTTACCAACGGCGCTGTTGACACCGCTAAGACCTTCGAGACCAAGATGGAGCTCGGCGATCGTTACGGCATGGCAGGCAAGGTTGATAACAATGACGACGGCGTTATGAAGGAATGGCACGAGCAGACCAAGGCTTTCGAGACTTACGTTACCGGTAAGACCGTAGCTGAGGTTGAGGCTATCAAGACCCAGGAAGCTAAGGGTCACCAGATCGCTGTTGACGAGGCACTCCTCTCTGCAGGTTGCTCCATGCAGATCACCGATTTCATCCAGGCAGTTGTAAAGGCTTGCAAGGACGAGCAGGGTATGAGCTTCAAGACCGCTCAGACTTTCACTCTCGGCGTTGCTGCTAAGACCACCGCTGCTGAGTCCACCGCTGCTACCGCAGAGGCTGAAGGTGAAGTTAAGATGTACACAGATTTCGCAGCTTCCGTAGTTGCTGACGGCAAGATCCTCGCTTCCCTCAACGACGCTATCCAGCCCGTAATCAAGGTTACCGCTGCAGGCGAAGTTGCTCCCCAGGAGTTCAAGGGCACAAAGAGAGAGCTCAAGGAAGGCTACAACATGGCTACCTACGGTGCTAACCTCGACAACAACGGCGACGGCAAGGTTCTCGAGTGGTACGAACAGTCCCTCGCTTTCTCTAAGCACGTAGTTGGCAAGACCGGCGCTGAGGTTGCTGCAATGAAGACCGTTGCTGCTACTCAGGGTTCCGTTGGCTACATGATCTCTGCTGATGATGCACTTCTCACCGCAGGTTGCACCATCCAGATCGGTGGCATCTGTGCAGTTGTTGCTCAGTCTGTTACCAACGCAAGATAATTAATTTCTAAAACCGGGAGATAGGAATCGTGAAGATCATCAGATCCCTTTCCTGTCTATGTCTGATTTGGGGGCTGCTCGTCTGTATGACGGGCTGCCCTCAAACTGCACATACGACACAACCGCTTGGTAAGGCGTATTTCACATATTTTGACACTGTTTCCAACATTTACAGTTATGCCGGCGATTCTCAGGAAGAATTTGACGAAAGAACCGCGGCGGCAGCTCAGATACTTGAGGAATACCATAGACTTTTTGACATTTATTACGAGCATTCGGGCGTAAACAACCTCTGCACTATCAATAAGAATGCAGGCGGCGAACCTATGAAGGTAGACCAAAAATTGATCGATTTTCTTCTCTATGCCAAGGAGCTTTATACTCTCACGGGCGGCGAGATGAACGTCATGATGGGCGCGGTGCTTCGCCCCTGGCATGACTGCAGGACCGCGGCTTCAAGCGATCCCGCCAATGCCTCCATCCCCTCGCGTGAGGTTCTCGATGAGGCAAGTAAGCATACCTCGATCGATCTGCTTGAGATCGACGACGAAAACGACACGGTACGCATAAGTGACCCTGCGGCGTCTATCGACGTCGGTGCACTCGGAAAGGGCTACGCCACCGAAATGGCGGCACAGGCACTTGAGAGCATGGGAGTTACAAGCTACGTACTCAATATCGGCGGTAATATCCGCATAATCGGAACCAAACCCGACGGAACCGGTTGGCTTACCGGAATCAAAGATCCCAAAAATTCGGATTCCGCTTATATAGAATACCTTAACATTGCAGACACCTCGTGCGTCACCTCGGGAATCTACGAAAGATTCTTCACCGTGGACGGCGTGCGGTATCACCATATAATCGACAAGGACACGCTTATGCCGTCCGAATTCTTCCCCTCCGTTACAGTTATTACCAAGCACTCAGGTCTTGCGGACGCTCTCTCGACCGCCCTCTTCTCAATGAGCTATGAGGAAGGACTCAAGCTCGTAAATTCGATCGGCGGCGTTGAAGTTCTCTGGGTCACGGAGAGCGGAGAGAAGCTTATGACGGATGGATTTAAGCTTCTCGTTACCGAGAAGCAGTGAACAGTTGAAAGTGGAAAGTGAAAAGTTTCGGTTAATTTCCTCGCTTTGCTCGGAAATTTTCAATTTAATTAAATACCTATTATACTTCGCCGCAGGCGAATATTAACTTGCGAAGCAACATTAACTCACGCGAAGCGTGACAGAATACGTAAAAAATTTTTTATTAATATAAACAGGAGGAGTGCTATGATTTTCAAAAAAGATATCTCATCCCTGCACGTACCGCATAACAAAAATACTGCGGGATGCGAGCCTGTGAAAATTGAGACACCCAAGGAAGTTATCCTGCCGATGAACATGCATTCAGGAGGCGAAGCTGAGCCCATCGTCAACCCCGGTGATCACGTTTACGTAGGACAGCTCATCGCACGCGAGGAAGGCAGATTCTCTTCCCCCGTACATGCAACCGTATCCGGCACAATTGCCGAGATCATGATCCTTCCCACCGCTCGCGGTAAAGAGGTCAAAGCCATCCGCATCGAAAGCGACGGCAAGATGGAAGCCGATCCCAATATGAAGCCCCCCGTATTCGAGGGCTGCGCGGGATTCCTTCAGGCAGTCCGCGAGAGCGGAGTCGTCGGTCTCGGAGGCGCAGCTTTCCCCACATGGGCAAAGCTCAACGAGGCAACCAACCCCGATTATAAGGTTGATACCGTACTCGTAAATGCTGCTGAATGCGAGCCATACATCACATCCGACCACCATATGATGCTCGATCATTCCGATCTCATCGAAGACGGAATCGAATATATGCGCAAGTATATGAACGAGTATCTTGGACAGGCTAAGTTTATGATCTGCATCGAAAAAAACAAGCCCGACGCTATCGAAGTCCTTAAAAAGAGGTTCAAGGACAAGCCCTACGTGGTCATCCATGAGCTGAATGCCATCTATCCTCAGGGTGCGAAGCAGGTAATGCTCTACAATGCGACCGGCAGAGTTGCCATCGCGGGTAAGCGTTTTCCCTCCTTCGGCGCGCTCATCATCAACGTTTCCTCCCTCGCTAAGATCGCGGAATACCTCAATACCGGTATGCCCCTTGTTGAGCGTATCGTAACCGTTGACGGTCCCGCTGTAGGCAAGCCCGGAAACTTCATCGCTCCCATCGGTACCTCGATCCGTACTCTTCTCAACCTCACCGAGACAGATCTCGAGAAGGTCGGCAAGGTCGTTATCGGCGGTCCTATGAACGGTAACGCAACTGTTTCCGTAGATTCCCCCATCGTTAAGGTCTCCAACTGCGTTCTCGCTTTCGACGAAAAGAGAGCTACCCTCGCAGAGCCCACCGCCTGCATCCGCTGCGGCAGATGTATGGAAAAGTGCCCCGTTGACATCAGCGTGGCAAAGGTCGAGGCTGCTTGGAGCATAAAGGACGAGGCAAAGAGAGAGGCAGCCCTCATCGACACCGGCGTTCGTCAGTGCGTTGACTGCGGATGCTGCTCCTACGTTTGCCCCGCGCACCGTCCCCTCCTTGCAGTCAACCAGGAAGCAAAATGGTGGCTCAAGCAGTACGAGCGCTCAAAACAGTCTAAGTAAGGAGGTCATAAGTGATGAAAAAGCTTTCCGTAACAGCCGCTCCTCATATCAACAGCGGCATATCTACCAATAACATCATGCTTGACGTTGTCATCGCCATGATCCCCGCTTCCATCGCCGCGATCCTCCTCTTCGGCATCAAGGCACTTCTTCTCATCCTCACCTGCGTTGCAAGCGCAGTTCTTGCAGAATTCCTCTTCAACCTTTGCGTTAAGAAAAAGCAGACCATCGGCGATTGCTCCGCAATTGTCACAGGCCTCCTTCTCGCGCTCAATCTCTCAACGAACGTCGAACTCTGGCAGGCGGCACTCGGCAGCGTTTTCGCCATCGTAGTCGTAAAAGGACTCTTCGGCGGACTCGGCAAGAATATCGTCAATCCCGCTATCGCGGCTCGTGTACTTATGCTCCTGACCTTCGCGTCCGTAGCAGGCGGCGCGGCTATCTCCCCCCTCTTTGATCTCTCCTTCCTCGGCAATGCTGTTCCCGAGATCGCGGCGGGCGCAACACCCCTCTCCTACCTCAATGAGGGCGCAGAGGCTGCTGCAGAAGCTCCCACGGTGCTTCAGCTCCTTGTCGGCGCACACGGCGGTACGATCGGTGAGACCTGCGCGATCGCGCTTCTGATCGGCTTTATCTACCTCGTTTGCCGCAAGATCATCAAGTGGTACGTTCCCGCAACATTTATCGCAACCGTTTTCGTTTGCTACCTCATCGCAGGCGGATTTGACTTTACCTTTGCGCTTCAGCACATCCTTGCCGGCGGCGTATTCCTCGGTGCTATCTTCATGGCTACCGACTACGTAACCACTCCCACAACCAACAAGGGCAGAATCGTATTCTGCATCGGCGCGGGTCTTCTCACCTTTGCGATCCGCTTCTGGGGCTCCTATCCCGAAGGCGTTTCGATCGCCATCCTTACAATGAACCTCCTCGTTCCCTTCATCAATGATTGGACGAAGAAAAAGCCCCTCGGAGGTATCAAATAATGAATATTAAGCATCTTCTCAAAACTATCGCCATTCTTCTTGCCATCGTTGCTGTATTCGGCGTTGCAATGTTTGGACTCAATTTCCTGACCGGTCCCATCATTGCCGAGAACAATAAGGGTGCGGAATTTGCTCCCCTCCTCGCCGTTATGCCCGATGCGGAAAACTTCGAGGAAGTCACCTCCACGCTCGCAGACATTCCCGAGTCTGTCATCGCAGTTTACAAGGAGACCTCGGGCAAGGGATTCGTTGTCCGCGCTAAAGCTTCCACTCAGTATTCCAAGGAGCCCATGGAGCTCACCTTCGGCGTTACCGCTGACGGTAAGATCTGCGGAATCCAGCTCGACGTCTACACCGACTCGATCGACTTCCGCACAAAGGACGCAAACTATATCACATCCTTCCTCGAGAAGGACTCCGCACTCGCCGATATCGGCACAGTTTCGGGCGCGACATACTCTTCTACCGCATTCAAGGATGCCGTAAGCGCAGGCTTCTCGGCTCTCATCTCGAATCAGCTCATCGCTGAGGGCGTCAAGAGCGACTCTCAGATCCTCGCTGAAATGATCCCCACTCTCGCTCCCGGTATGCTTAAGCTTGAGGACGCAGCCGTTTCGGGCAACATCGAAAAGGCTTGGAAATCCGGCAACGACGCGGGATTTGCTTACGTTATCAAGAGCGGCGAGGCTTCCTACCTCGCACTTGTAAACGCAACCGGCGCTTGCTTGGTTTACGACGTTGCGGGTGCTGACGTTACCGTCGCACAGACCGCAGTTGCGGATGAGGCAAAGGCACACGCCGCAGCTGCACAGAAATCCTACGTTGACGCTCTGACCACCAAGGTAACCCGTCTCTACGCATCGGCAGCAGAGATCACATCTATCGAGATCAACACCTTCAATACCGTCGTTGCGGCAGTAAGCTTCAAGGTTGACGGCGCAGAATACTACGGCTTCTACTCAAGAAGCATCGGCTTCCATCAGATGGACGTTTACTTCGTTATCGACGCAAATGGCGCGATCGCAAAGATGGATGCAAATCAGTTCATCTTCGATAAGGAATACTTCCACGGCTTTGCCGGCATGGATGACGCCGCTTACAAGGCAGGATTCGAGGGCCTTACCACCGATACCTGGAACGGCGACGCGGCCGTTATCGCAACCGCTACCATGACCTCGAACGCCGTAAAACAGTCTACCGACGATGTTTTCGCAACCTTTAACGCAATCAAGGGAGGTGCACAGTAATGAAAAACTTCTTTAAAACTTGTCTCCTCCGCGGAACTCCCTCGATGGTCCTCGCCCTTGGCGCAGGATTCGTAATGGCATCAAGCGCTGATATCCGCGCGGCACTCGGCATGGGCGCGGCTGTGCTCATCTCGATGATCCTGACCTCGATAGTCGTTTCCGCGATCCACAAATTCATCCCCGCATACGCAAAGCTTCCCGTATATCTTCTGATCATCACGGGCTTCGTTTCGATCATCGAAATGCTTATGGAAGCCTTCTTCCCCATCGTCGTTAATATGCTTGGCGCGCATCTCGCGGCTCTTGCCGTAAGTGCCGTCATCTACCGAGACGCCGAGGAGGTTGCAGACCACAACGGTGAATGGACCTCGATCAAGACCGCGCTTTCGACCGGTATCTTCCTTACCGTGATCATGATCGTATGCGCACTCATCCGCGAGGTTCTCGGCAACGCCTCCATCTGGGGACATGAGATCGCATTCCTTGCAAACTATAAGGTATCCGCTCTCGCAGGCGCGTTCGGCGGCTATCTCGTACTCGCTTGCGTCCTCGCGGCTATTAAGAAGCTGACGGGCGCGCACGAACATCTTGAAGAGGAGGAGAACGAATAATGCTTACCTTTGAAATGATACTCGGAATCCTTCTTGCGGGTCTTCTTTCCGATAACTACGCGCTTCTCCACTTCCTCGGCACTGGTGCCGTTATGGAGAACGAGCGTTCAACCAAGCAGTCGGTTGTCCTCGGACTCGGAACCACACTCGTAATGCTCATCACAAATGCCATCTGCTGGCCGCTGAACACCTATCTCCTCGAGAAGGTGCCCTACCTGCAGACGATGGTATTCGTTCTCGTTATCCTCATAGTCGTTGAGATCCTCCACATCATCGCAAAGAAGCTTCTCGACAACTACTGCCACGCAGATTTCGTAAAATTCGCCATCAACGGCGCGGTTCTCGGTCTCTGCATCCATAACGTAGAGCATCACCTCTCCTATGTCGAGACCCTCATCACATCCCTTGCTGTCGGTCTCGGACTTATGGTTACAATGTGCATCTTCGCAAAGGTCAAGGACGTAGCGGTAGATGAGGAAGCGATCCCCGCATCCTTCCGCGGACTCCCCATCGCGCTTCTCACCGCAGGAATGATCGCTCTTGCCCTGCTCGCACTCAATTTCTAAATGAAAAAAAGAGATATAATTCTCATAGCATCCGTGCTTCTCATCGCGGTAGTTCTCCTCCTTGTCGTCGAACTGACAAAGGAGGAGGGCGCGCGGGTCGAGATCAAGGTCGACGGAAAAACGGTCGCGGAATACTCGCTCACCGAAAGCGGCAGATACGAGCTGAACGGCGGAACGAATATCCTCGTGATCGAGAACGGCAAAGCCTACCTCTCGGATGCAAATTGTCCCGATAAGCTCTGCGTTCATCAGGGCAAGATATCAAAGACAGGCGAGGTCATCACCTGCCTGCCCAATAAGCTGACCGTCACCGTCTTCGGTGCAAAGGAAAGCGTAGATTTAATTAGTTAAAAGGAGGACAGTATCGTGAAAACAAAAAGAGTCGCGTTTCTCTCGATGTGCATTGCGCTTTCGATGATACTGTCCTTTGTTGAAAGCCAGATACCGCCGCTAATGGCAGTCCCCGGAGTCAAGGTCGGACTTCCGAACCTCGTTATGGTCTTCATGCTCTATAAGATCGGGTGGAAGGAAACCGCCATCGTCAGCATTCTCCGTGTCATCCTCGTTGGGATCCTCTTCGGCACTCCGCTTTCGATGATCTACTCGCTCGTCGGAGCAACGCTCAGCCTTATCGGAATGATCCTACTCAAGAAGACGGGACTCTTCGCTCCCGTGACCGTCAGCGTTGTCGGCGGAATCCTCCACAACGTCGGTCAGATCGCAACAGCCTGCTTCGTAATGGACACCGCAGAGATAGCATACTACCTGCCTGTGCTCCTGATCAGCGGAACCGCCGCGGGAATCATAATCGGATTTGTCGCCGCGCTGATACTCAAAAGGCTTGATAAAATGAAACTGTAAATAAAAAATGCTGAGTCACCTGATTGACTCAGCATTTTTCAGTAGCAACTCAAATTAAAATGAAACAAGCTGATGCTTTTTTACCTTTCGGTAAAAAGCATCAGCATTTTTCTGTCCAAGCTATTGATTCAATACGTAAAATTATCAGCCTTCGTAAAACTTCATGATCGTCTTGATACCCGACTCGATAATTTTTCTGTTCTTTTCGATGTTGGAAAGAATACCCGAGGGGTTAGTGGACAAAGCAGTAGTTCTGAAAAGAGGAGAAATATCACCGAGCATCTTAGTGAAGAGCTGTCCTATATCGAAGGAAATATTTTCGCGGAGGATATCATACATTCTCGCAGACTGAGAGTCATTGGTATATCTTACCTTCATTGTAACCTCAAACACTGCGGGAATAACAGTACGGTGATTAGCCGAACCCATAGCCTCGAGAGTGGTAACCGCCGCCTCGATATCTTTGGAATTAGAATTGACTCCATACATGGTATAGGAGAGTCCAACGTAGTTCTTAAAGTTTTCCTGATTCGCGTTGAACTTTGGCTGGGGAACTACGCCGTAATCAAACTCGATTTTCTTAGAGTTCTCCACGGTATCCTTACCTGAAACGATGTAAGTACGGTCGGTAATAAAGAGCGCACGTTCTTCATAGAACACATCTCTGACACTTGTCTTGCTGCTGTGAATTACACCCGCGGATTTAACTAAGTTACCAACGAAGTCGCAAACATCAGCGCAACTCTGGCTTGTCCAAGCCTCAGATATCCTAAGTCCCTTATCCTTGTCACGCTCAAGCATGGTAATACCCGCGGCGGTCTGGAAGGAATTGATGTTGACCTCGTAAAGGACGTAGCCGTAAGTATCCGCTTCATCCTTCTTGCTGTTGCCGTCATCTTCATAGATATCTCTTGTCATGGTAAAAAGCTTTTCCATGGTCCATTCGTTATTCTCGACCATATCCATGGGGGACTTTTCATCGCCATAGTACTTTTCGTAGAGGTCCTTGTTGTAGAAGGTACCCGTCATCATCCAAAGAAGGTTTGTAGAGATATCGCCCGAGCAGTAGCAGAGCTTGTCATTGATGGTACACTCTGTTGTAAGAGCTTCGGGCCACCAGGGCTTCTCTACGCTGAAAGCATCATGTTCGAGAAGGTTTACGGTCATACCCTTTAGAGTCATCTGGGGTAAGCAAATACTGTATCCGGCGTAGATATCGTAGTCATTATCTGCCTTCCAGTCATTCTCGGCTCTTGCCATCCAAGGAGTCATCTTACTTGAACCGCTTCCGGGCTCTTGAACAAATTCAAGCGTGATCCCAAGTCTGTTTTCAACATCGTTGTTTCTGCCGTATATTGCGTCGTCAATGATATCGCCTGATTCTTCGGCGTAGAATTCCATCATTGTGTAATCCGACCACATATAAACGGTTATCTCAGTATCAAAATTATAGGATTCCTCAAGATCATCGGGAGCAAAGAGGGTTTCTTCCGCAGTTGACTCCGGTTCGGGAGCGGTTGTGGTTGCAGCTTCCGGATTATCTGTCGTTACTTCGGGATCATCAGTATTGGCGCAAGCAACAAGCGTCCCTGAGAGAGTCAGCACCGCCAAAATAAGCGCAATTATCCTAATATACTTTTTCATCATCTTACCAAAAATATGTCATATACTTAGTTTTTCTTCTTAAATACAACAGCAGTTCCGAGAAGCGCAATGACTGTAACCGCGCCTGCGATCATACCGCCGCAACCCTTCTCTTCTTTCTTGGCGGGAGCTTCAGTACCGGGAGCAGGCGTCTGCTCGGGTGCGTCGGTAGAATCGATAGCCTCGGTAGGAGCATCGGTCTGCTCGGGGGCATCTGTGGGCGCATCGGTAACAACGGCACCGGCGGTGGTTGCTTCATCGGTAATCACGGGAGCTTCTGTGGTTACTTCTTCGGTTTTGTCTGCATTTTCAGTATAATAATCAACGAAAGCAGGCTCATTTGCAATCACAGCTTCAATGTCGATTATGGGATGACCCTTTACAACGTCGCTCTTCCATACAGCCGTGCTGTTACCCTTATTAAGATTTTCCACTTTAATATCGGAAAGCGAAGCAACCTCAACGAAAGGCCATTCGTTCAAATACTTGTCAGCACCGAAAGATTTGAGACCTTCGGTAGGTGTGTAGTAAAGATCATTAAAATGAAACGTGTCATTTACATATCCCATAAGTACGCCGACGTTAGGACACTCTGTAGGGTCGTTAATAACAATACCGGTAACAAAGCAGTTAAACATACTTGCCTCGGTATTCAAATCTCCGTATGATACAGTAATGCACGCTGCACTACCGATAAGTCCGCCGTAACGTCCGTTTGTGGGACTGCATACAGGGTCAACATTGAGTGTGAGACCATTTACGTAGCAGTTATAGACGTCGGAAACTACGCCGTCAGCACCTTGAGTTCCGATAATACCGCCTGTGCGGGAATTCTTTGTTCCATATGCGTTGATCGTTACGTTTTCCACATAACATCCGGAAATAATTGCCACACCGGTTGCACCGACGATACCGCCGGCATAGTGGTTTGAATTGCTTGCAGACGGAAAATCTTCTGTTGTACAATGATTAACCGTAACGTTGGTTGCAGAACAGCCGATAATCTCTATCTGACCCTTGGTTGCATTTTCAGTGCTGGTACGTCCTACGATACCGCCGACGTGGAGACCGCGAACCTCAGTATCGATTACATGGCAGTTAATAATAGCAGATTTACCGGTGTCGGGAGTAACGTAAGCTGAGCCTACGATAGCTCCGGCATACTTGGCAGAATTTACAAATCCGCCCTCAACGGTGAGATTCTTGAACGTAGCATCTGTTGATCTGCCGAAAACACCGCCGTATAAAGCCTTTTTGTCATTAGCATCGGTCTTGACCTTGAGGCCTCTGATGGTATGTCCGTCGCCGTCAAAATTGCCTCCGAAATAGTTTGCGGAAAGTGCGCCGATGGGGGTCCAATCTTTTTGACCAAGATCGAGGTCTACCATAAGCTTAAAGAACTCACCATCATAGTGTGTAACACCGTCATTGACCTGTTTTGCTAAGTAAGCAAGGTCATTCTCATTCGAAATAAGATACGGATCAAATTCTGTTCCTGCACCCACGAGAGCTGCTGAAACAGAAGTACCGTCCCAAGCCGCGGAAGCCGAAGGAGCAAAAACGAGCATCAAAGATGTCAACATAGCCGTAATAATGGCTATTGCGGTGATTTTTTTCATTGAAAACACCTTACCTTTCTTTTAATATGCTTTCATTATACCACAACATTCATTTTTTGTCAATAATATTTTATAATATTATTCAAAAACCCTCCTATCCGACAATCGAACAGTAGAAAAAGCGATTCACTCCTTTGCTTATTCAAACATTAACTTTTCTTTTTTCTATTGCAGTATAGAGTTTTTTGTGATATAATGTATCCGAGGTGAGAGAAATGAAATTATTATTCAGAATAATCTCGGTTATGCTTTTGGCGGTTTTGATGACATCCTGCACGGAAGAGTATCCGAGCGAGGAAAGTACCATCATTCCCGAAATAACCGTCATTCCCGATACAACTGTCATTCCCGAAATAACTGTCATTCCCGAAACAACCGTCATTCCCGAAACAACCGTCATTCCCGAAACAACCGTCATTCCCGAAACAACTGTCATTCCCGATACAACCGTCATTCCCGATACAACTTGTATTCCCGAGACTACCGTACCGATCGAAACCACGATTCCTGAGGAAACTCATTCAAATCTATATGATCCTGATCTCTCCCTCGAAGATGCGATCAGATTCTTTTCAGAGGTCTGCCTCGATGCCGAGTACGTCAATTCGGGCGACCCATCACTTCTGCAAAAATGGAATATTCCGATCTATTACAGCATCGCGGGCACGCCCACAGAAAAGGACAAGGAAGTAATAGAAGAGACGGCACGCACGCTCAACTCCATCGAGGGCTTCCCCGGGATGTATCCGTCGAGCGATATAAATCCCATCAATATGCAGATTTATTTTTGCCCCGAGTCAGATTTTGCTCCTCTGACGGGATACCAAAGCAACGGAAACGACGGCTTCGTCACCTTTTGGTATAACGGTTTCAACGAGATATACAGCTCCGTGATCTGCGTACGTAACGACATCGATCAGGAGCTTCGGAATTCGGTAATAATGGAGGAGATCTATAACGGTCTCGGACCAATTCAGGACACAAAGCTCAGAGAAGACAGCATTATCTTCTCGGGTTTCTCGGCTCCGCAAGCCATGACGAACACCGACCTTCTCATACTGCGCCTGCTCTATCACCCCGCGCTCGTCTGCGGAATGAATGCAGAAGAATGCGCACGGATAATTTCGCAGTTGTATTATTGATCGATCTTTGCAACAAAGCAAAACCGAGAGCATCTTCACCGATGCTCTCGGTTTTGGTTTTAGCAAATAAGATCAATCAAAACCTTGATATTATCCTCAATAGGTTTGCTTCCATCAAGTTTTACTACTCTGCACGTAAGCGTTTGCAGCCACTCCTCGATCTTTTCGGGGCTTCTTTTTTCTGCAAATTCAAAGAACCTCTCTTCCTGCTCATACATATCTCCGCCGGGAAGAACTCGGTCGCCAAACTTATCAAAAGCGCGCTGTCTTATCCGCTTCATGCGTATTTCTTGCGGAACTTCAAGGTAAACGACAAGATCGTAGCACGAATTGATCTCGGAATTCATATTCCCGTTGACGGCGGAAAATACGAAACACGGATTTTGCTTTATATCCTCTAAAAGAAGCACTTCAACCTCATCGCGCGTTCTTGCCGAAGCATACGGATTATCGGTTCGTGTGAAATAATAATCCTCAACGTCCATATGCTTGTATCCGAGTTTCTCTGCCAAAGCCGCGCCGAGCGTCGTCTTGCCGCTTCCGTTGAGACCGCAGATGCAAATTCCGTATTGCATATTGTTTATTTCAAAACGAACTTGCTGATAAACTGTCTTGTAAACTCAACGCCTGCCGCGCCAAGCTCGCCCTGCCAGGTCTTTGAATGGGGCTCGATACTCAGATCTCCGTCATAACCTCTTGCGTAAAGGATCGAGAATATGCTTCCCCAATGAAGATCGTCCATTCCCGCGGGAGGATCGGAGACCGCGCGGCTGCCCGCGTGAGTGGTTCCCTTTACGTGGAAATGCGCGATCTTCTCGCCGTAATCCGACATTTCAGCGAGATAATCCGCGTGTCTGTTATACGCGTGAGACGGGTCGTATTTCAGCCAAAGATCGGGATTTTCACCGAGGATGACCTTCCACTGCTCGGGAGAATCGATAAAATTGTTCCAATGGCAGTTCTGGATGGCGATCTTGATACCGCTTGGCTTCGCTCTTTCGGTAAGCTTTGCGAAGAACTCGAGCGCGACCGTGTAATTCTTGTAAAGAGATACCTCGTCCGCATAGTTACAGCCGCAAACAAAGGTCTTGGCTCCAAGCTCGATAGCCGCGTCAAGCTGAGCGAGATATACGCAGAGCCTCCCCTCGTCGATCTTACCGCCGACGTTGATATCGTGATTCCAACGTCCGACGCAAGAAACGTCAATGCCCGTGCGCGCGATCTGCGCCTTGATACTTTCCTTGTTGGAAATCAGCTTTTCAGCCTCAGCCTGATTGTTACAGCAGATCTCGATAAACTCAAGATTCGTATTCTTTACGAGGTCAAACCCCGCCTCGGTATAGTTATTTTGTATTCTTCCTATTCTCATATCGAAAACCTTACCTTTCCCAATAAGTATGAATTTATTGTACCATATATTCAAGGTTTTGTCAATAAACAAATCGGCAGAGAAAATAAATTCTCTGCCGATTTTTAGGTATATTGAATTAGTCCTTCTTCTTGAATACTACAGCAGTTCCAAGGAGAGCGATGATTGCAACTGCGCCTGCGATCATTCCGCCGCAGCCGTCTTCTTCAGCGGGAGCGGTGGTCTGCTCGGGAGCGGGAGTAACTTCGGGTTCCTCGGTGGACTGAGTAGGCTCTTCGGTAGTCTGAGTGGGCTCCTCGGTGGTCTCGGGAGCGGGAGTGGTCTCGGGCTCTACGGGAGCGGTCAGGCCTGCCTCAAGTGCGTCAATGATATAAGGAGTAATGATCTCATATCCTGCGGCATTGAGGTGGAGAGTATCGGGAAGATACTTGGTTGTGGTAGTCTCGAGCTTATCGTTGAGTTCCTTGTTGTTGTAAAGGTCGATGAAGATGATTCCGTACTTCTCGCAAAGCTGCTTTGCCATATCGAAATAAGGAGACATATTCTTTGCGTTTCCGGTGCTGTGACCGTCAAGGCGATGGTTTGCGATAAAGAAGAGCTTTGCGTTGGGCTGTTCCTTCTTTACGTTGTAGAAGAGCCACTGCAGACCGCCGGCATAGGTATCCATTGCCTTGTTGAGCTTGGTAGCATCGTCTGTATCAAGGATCTCTCCGACCTTTCTGTTGTGTCTTGCGTCGTTTACGCCACCGTGCATTACGATGATGTCAAACTCCTTATTCTTATTGCTGTTAAACTGTGTATAAAGCCACTTAGCCTTATCGTCGCCGCTGACGAAGCTTGCCTTTGCGCCGCTTACGGATGCATTGGTAACGATCGCGCCGGTGCGGTCAGCGATTCTGCCCGCCCATGCTCTGCCGGTACGGAAGGGAGATACGCCGTCGCCCGAGCCGTAGCTGATCGAGTCGCCCATAAAGAGCATCTTCTTGTCCTTGAGGGGGCTGGTGCTCTCGACGGTGCCGGGAAGAGTAATATTGTACATCTTCATATAGGTAGCAGCGTCGAAAGGCTGGTTAAGTGTTGCGAGCTGGATTCCGTCATCATAAACGCCTGTAGCGCCTACGATACGAACGTAACCTGTACCGGGACGAATTCTGTACGCGTAAATACCGAATCCATTGCCGATAACGTCGTACTGAACCATATAGTTCTTGTTAACGGTGGTGGTGCCCTTTCCGTTAGTATCCTGAAGAGCGAGGTGATAGCCCTGATCAAGAGCTGCAGCACCGAAGTAAACGATGTCGCCTTCCTTAACGGGGATCATGGGAGTGGTGCGGTAAGCGCCGGATGCGATCTCAGCATTGCTTGCATCCGCTCTTCCCTCAAATACCTTATCCGACTTCGGGAAAATATTCGCGAGCTTGTCGGATTCGGTGGTAGTTGTACGGACAATGTCTACATTGATCTTGTTAGCATCCATGTAAGCATAGTAATCCGCAGTCTTGAAGGTCTGGTTCTTGGTAATGAGAGTATTATCGTAGAAGAGCTGTGCGGTTGCCATTCTTACCGATGCGGCATTCGCGGGAACAGTCCATTCAACGATCTCGGTGCCGGGCTTAAGCTCGTCAACCTTCTTACAATCAGCATACTTGACCTGCTGGATAAGAGTTGCGCCTTCTGCGTTATATACTGTCAGATAGTAGCCCTGACCTGTCATAACGGGACCGAAGGTAAGAACGTCGCCGGGCTTAACTTCGATCTTGCCCGAGCAATAATAGTTTGCATTGTACTTGGGGTCAGCGTCCGCAGTCGACTGGGGAGTACCGCACTTAACTTCGGACAAAACGTAAAGGTTTGTAAGATCTGCCGCACTTGCCATAAACGTCATCATAGGGATGAGCATTGCAAGCATAAGCAGAAGACAGATCTGTTTTGTGAAAAGCTTTTTCATTGTTGTCTCCTTTTTTGGCATATCGCCTTTGATGTTAATTTATTATACCATGTAAAATATGATTTGTCAACCTTATTTGACAAAAATAAAATGATGACCGAGGTCATCATTTTATTATATAAATTCAGTTTTCTCTTCTCTTGGCAATAACTGCAACGCCGACGAGAGAGATGATCGCGATAGCCGCGAATACAAGAGCGGTGTCACCGGTCGTGGGAGGAGTTACGGGCTCGGTGGTCTCAGGAGCGGGCTCGGTCGTCTCGGGAGCGGGCTCGGTCGTCTCGGGAGCGGGCTCGGTCGTCTCGGGAGCGGGCTCGGTCGTCTCGGGAGGATTGAAGTAGTTGTTGTATCCTTCAGCGTCGAAGGGCTGGTTGATGGTTGCAAGCTGCTTGCCTGCGTCATATACAGCCTTGGGTGCAACTATACGAACGTAAGCGGTGTCATGAGGCATCTTGAAGGAATAAACGAAGAATCCGTCGCCAAGATCGCCGTACTTGACCATGTACTCGTCCTTTACATTTGTGGTACCCTTCTTGTTTTCATCGTACAGGGTGATCTGATAGTTCTGGCTCTCTGCTGCTGCGCCGAAGTAGAGTACGTCGCCGGGCTTTACGGGGATGTAATCGGAGGAGCAGTAGGACTTATGAGCGATCTCGATCTTTGTCGCATCGGCTCTTCCGGGGAAGGTAGCGTCAGAAGTCGGGAAAACGTTTACAAGAGGCTCGCTTACAGTATGAGGCTGAATGTGATCAAGATTTAGATCCTTCTTCTTCATCTCAGCATAGAACTCTGCGGCAGAGAACTCTCTGTTGAGAGTTACTATGGTAGCTTCCTTGAAAGCCATGGAGTTGACCACTCTGATGTAAGAGTTACCTTCGGTAACGACCCACTTCAGGATCTCAACGCTGGGGGTAAGAACTTCAACGATAGTACAATCGTTACGTGTGATTTTTTCGGTCTTCATTGCTCCGGTTTCATCATAGGTTGTGATGAAATAACCCTGACCGGTAAGGATGGGGCCAAAAGTAACAACGTCGCCCGCCTTAACGGGAATAATACCGGAAGTGTGGTACATTCTGTTGCCGGATGCTTTGTCATTCATGTTTCCCTTGGGAGGAATACCGAGCTGGAGCTCAGATTCAACGTAGAGGTTCTCGATCTCGCCTTCTGCTCCTGCCATAACGCTCATCATGGGAACGAGCATTGCAAGCATAAGAATAAGGCAAAGAGGTCTAACAAAATACTTTTTCATGTTTTTCTCCTTTATAAAATTTGTAAAGTATTAGTGAATAAATTATAACACATAATTTTTTCATTGTCAATACATAAAAAGCCCGATCTTCAAGCAGATCGGGCTTTTTCATTAAAGAATTATATCACGTTTTTTCTGATCACTGT
>JAFQPI010000043.1 GCA_017411805.1 Clostridia bacterium | reverse complement strand
TCTGTTACCGCAACGAATATCTGTAATTCTATTAACGAGAACATCCGGATCAGCTTTTTTTAACGTGTCAATATCATAATTACTGAATATTGCATCAATTGTCAGACGATTGTCATAGATAGGTTGCCATGTACGGTTATTGGAAAGCTGTGCGTAAATCATAGCTTTTACATGGTCGGGCAGCGTAAGCGATATTACAGAAGCTGCAGAGGAATTGAGTGATATTGCAGAACCTATGCCAAGCGTTGCGCGCTTTTGCATAACTTCAATTTCCTCAATTTCTTTCTTATAATCGTAACCTGCCTTTGTCATGGTATCAATGATCTGCTGAAACTCGGGATATTTCATAATATAATCTCCTTTTGATGTTTGATTACAAGTGGTGCTGACTGTAATGCCAAAAGCATATAGTAAGTGGCCGCACTTGTTAAGTTGCCACAATTATAGCACATATTTTTAAAATTTCCAAATTGTTTTGAACGACACAACGGGGCGGAAATGGAACTATAACATTTTGGATAACAACGCTAACAATCGTTCTTTTTCCTCGATTGATACGTTTGGATTCAATAAAATGCTTCTTTTTATAATTTCAATGTCCTCGTGCGATAATACGACATCTTTTTGGGGTATATAATAGCCGCCGTTTTCATCCTTCTGGATTTCGGTTCCGGACTGTATAAGTGCATTGATGTTTCGCCAAACTGTTTTTCTATCCAACTTTATTGCTTTTACAATCTCACATTGCTTGAGCGGTCTGTTGCTCCGGTTTAACAAATCAAGAATTTGCGCTGAATATCTTGATTTGTTCTTTTTGAAATTCGAATCTAAGGTAACCTTACAATTGAACACTTGTCCTCGTTCCAATTCGCTTTTCTTTAAGTATTTGAACTGAAATGTAAGATGCTTATAACTGTTTGCCGTATTTTTATCCAGAAAAACAATATTGGTGTTGATTTTAGGATGAGCGCCATACAAGCATTCGAAAGTAATAACCTCTGGATACGGAGTTCCGAAAATTTTAAATTCTTTTTCCTCGCATTCTACTTCCGTATCCTCAATTTGATTTCCTGAGTCATCGCGCCATATTTTCATATCCCTATATTTATTGTGTATGTCCGGGGGATAATCTTTACGGTAAATGGAAGAAGGAATTTCTTTTTTTGAATTGAAAATTGCACCCGAGGAAAGCAATTGCTCCATAAAATCCGCTATTGCATTACGATAAGATATGTGAGTGCCTTTTCGTAATTCTTTCAGATATGGAGCAAGATTTATGTTGTTTGAAAATTGATCCGAGATGATTTTCTGAGCTTCCTTTTGTGCCCGTTCAAATGTTTGAAACTCTTTCGATATGTGTTCTATCTCATCTATACCAATTCTTTGTATTTCCAAATCGACTTTCCAAGTTATTGTTCTAAACTCCATAACTTCCCCTTATCCGATGTTTCCTATAACCCTACCGCAACAGTAAACGCTATCGTTCTCACCGATGCGAATAGGCTTATATTTTTCATTATACGAAATCAGGCACTTGTTACCAAGCTCCTTGATGTAAACATCGCCGTTTACAACGAAGATACCGACCTCGCCAATGTCGACAGCGTCGCACTTTTCTACAAACACCTTGTCCCCATCGTGATATGTAGGCTCCATACTATCACCGTCAACGGAGATAACAAAATCCGCCTGTTCTGCTTCTGCACTCTCGGGAACGAGAAGCTCTTCTGCCAGCTCACTGTCAAGGATATTGCCCGTACCTGCCGATGCAGGGAGAGTAAACCAATCAATCTTCAGCATACGAGGCTTCGGCTTTTTCATAGAAAGCCTTACTCGCTTGTATTCACTATCAATCAAATAATCAACAATCTCTTTACCGTGCTCATCAAGGGCGCGGTATTTTTGTAATGTCGTCCACTCAGTAGCGGTAGGGCGCTGTGCCATGGATTTGCATCCGATCAGCTCGTCAGCGGATACACCAAGCAGGTCACATAGTCTCGCCAACTTATCACAATCAGGGCGGCCGATACCTTTCTCCCAGTTATAGATAACTCTGCCCGAACTCTCACCAAGTGCATCAGCGATGTCCTGCTGGGTCATGCCTTTTATATTACGGTACTTCTTTATCTGTTCTCCAATAAAGCTCATACGGATATACCTCCAAATTATATTACGGCTACATTTTACCATATAAAATTGTATTTGTCAAGAGAAAACTCCAAAAATGTTATATAAAACTATTGACAACACAATGATATTGTAGTATAATGGCAAATACCCAACAAGTTTGTAATATGAAGTATCAGCTCTTAAAATTTTGGAAAAGCAGAAAAGCAGCTGTCACCTGTCACGCTGTCACACCATTCAAAATCTGCGTCGGAGGAAACAAAGAAAAGCCCCGCGCAAGGCGGGGCGAGAGTAGAATTATTACTGTAATTTGGACACCCATTCATTCCATCGGGGATCTGCTTGAATTTCGTGTTTCACAATCTCATATTCAGAAACACTCCACCAAGGCCAATCTTCCGCAAGGCTCATGTGAGATGTTTCAATCGGCAAGTCAACATCCGAAGCGTTTTTACACATTTCATGCTGAACTAATTTAATAAGCGGTGCAGTATAGTATCCTGTATGCTTGATACGGCACTCATCAAAGCGTTTGAAGTGTAGAAGTGCAGTGTCCAAAGCCATAAATGCATCGTCCTTTTTACCGTCTAACCACAGATACAGGGAAAGTAAAGTGTAGACACGCGCAATATAGGAATGGTGCAAGCCACAATTACCGTCGGTGCAAACAGTATTAAATATTTCGATAGCGTTTCTCAAGCTTTGTACTTTTTCCGCTACGGACATATTCTTTTCATTGGTGAGCGTACCGCTGACCATAAGCTCAGAACAAGCTCTTACTGTTTTTAGCAACGCCTCACCGTAAGCCTCGGCACGTTTCTTTCCGTCTACTGCCTTGGCTTTGAGAAATTCCCTTGTTCCGTAAATATTTGGGGCAGATTCAATCACTTCAAGTGCTCGTGTGTGTTCGCCGGTATTCAAGTACAGCTGGGTGAGCTCGCGGATTACACGATGGCGAGGTTCTCCGTTTTCCATGGTTTTTAACAATTTCTCATAAAGAGATATTGCTTCTTTCCATTCGGAGTAAGTACGATGTTTTTCAATATCCAAAACATCATAGCCTTCATCATCGGATAAATGACATTCACCATAACGAACATATCCTGCATTGTACAGTACCGAAGCAAGGCACAGCATGATTTTTTCATTACCCGGAAATTCGATCAACGCATTCCTTGCGAGTGAAATACATTCATCGATGTTAATATCTACTCCGTTGTTTTGAAAATTCATTTGATCGATCTTTGCAGCTAACTCGTCAATCTTTTTTGAACGCTCATTGTTGTAGCCAAAGAGTTCGTCAATTGAAATGCCAAAATAATTAGCAATAGACGGAATCATTTCCATGTCTGGGTAACCACCATTGGCTTCCCATCGAGAAACAGCCTGAGATGTCATCCCGATAGCCTCGGCAAGTGCTTCTTGTGTGCGTCCATCTCGATGACGCAGTTCGCGTATTTTTTGTCCTAAATCAAGTTGCATAAAAGCACCTCCAAAATTCATTTCACCGGTGTGATTATATTATAGCACATGTTTGTGAAAAAAACAATTATCAATTCGTTGTTTCAAATCCAAGCAATCCTTGGATTGTATCTTTTTCCGCTTTCCCGACGCTCGCGTCTGGGGCAAGCATAGCGCGTGGATGTCCACCGCCAAATGGCGGTGCCCTCCTCGCACCGTTCCTGCGCTCACGCTGGGACAATATCGGGCAGAAGCCCGAACCCACTAAAAAAGCAAGGCTTTTCAACCTTGCTTTATTTCGGAATATTCAAGCAATAAATTCTTTGCCATATCATTCTCTTTTCGCATCCAAATCACGCCGAAGGCGTGTATGAGATCCGCAACTTGTTGCGGAATGGAATTGCGACGCAGTCGCGTATGTAATCAAGCCGCAGTGAGACGCGTATACACGCTTGCGCGTGATGCCATACGCCTTCGGCGATTCCATACAATGCGCAAGCGCATTGATTCCATACCAAGCCTGCGGCTTGGATAAAAAGATAACATCCGAACTTAAAAGTTCGGATGTTATCTTTTTTGGTGACCCGTACGGGAATCGAACCCATGTTCCCAGCGTGAGAGGCTAGTGTCTTAACCGCTTGACCAACGGGCCATCGTTTGGTGCTTGAATATTATAGCATAGTTTCGGGAGAATGTCAACCCTTTTTTGAAAAAAAGTTTGAGAAAAATGCGTTTTTTTATTATTATTTCTTTTTTTGAGGAAAATTTTGCGTATGTGGCGGAATTTTCTCCGCGGTGAATAGAAAAGCGCGCGGCGGTGAATAATATTTTCAAGCGCAACGGCTCTCAAAAAAGTGAATTGTTGCAAAAAATTATGGAGGCTTACCTATGATCATCGACCGTATTGCTCTCATTCTGACGATCGTCGGCGCGTTCAACTGGGGCGGCGTCGGACTCTTTAAATTCGATACAGTTGCCTGGCTCTTCGGCGGCAACGACAGCCTTTGGGCTCGTATCGTCTATACGCTCGTTGCCCTTGCGGGGCTCTGGTGCGTTACGCTCCTCTTCCGCGCCCGCGACGAGTACGAGGAATCGTCTGCAATGTAAAACAAAGCGGAGCGCGAGCTCCGCTTTATTTTTAGCTTCTTATATCGGCTCGCCGTCCTTATCAAAGAGAGGAAGCTTTTCAAGGTAGATGAGATCGTCGCGCTCGGTTGCGTCGCCCTCGGCAAGGATCGCCATACGTCCGCAGATATTGCCGCCCGCGGCGTTTACGAGCTTTTCGATGGCGAGCAGGCTCTCGCCTGTCGAGATAACGTCGTCAACGATAAGGATTCTCTTGCCGCGCATCAGCTCTGCGTCAGCCTTGTCGAGATAAAGCTTCTGCTCCTTGGCGGTGGTGATCGAGTTGACGGTCACCTCGAAAACGCCCGACATATAGAGCTTTGCCGCCTTTCTCGCGAGGAAGTATTTCTGATTTCCCGCAAGACGCGCCATTTCGTGGACGAGCGGTATGCCCTTCGCCTCGGCGGAGATGAGGTAGTCGTATTCGGGAGCAATCTCAAGCATCTTTTCTGCGCAAGCCGTGGTCAGCTCGGGATCGCCGAAGATGACGAAAGCACCGATCTGAAGTGTGTCGCTGATTGGGCAGAGGGGCAGCGCGCGCTCGCATCCCGCGATATTCATATTATAATGTGTCTTTGCCATGTTTTTACCGTCCTTATGAAAAATTCTTACCATATATAATTATACACCCTTGACGCGAAAAGTCAAGGCTTTTTTGTTTTTTAATTCGAAAAATATTCTTGACATAGGAATAATAATATGATATTATAATATTATCATTAGAAAAACGGAGAAATGATGAAAAGAACCTCTTATGTACTCAGTATCATTTTAGCTTTATTATTGTTATTACCATCCTGAAGGCATGGTGAACGATTCGGGATCGAATATGATATACGTGCCCGAGGTGGAGCTTCCGAAGCCGACGGCAGATATCGAGGAGACGCTTAAGAGCGCGACCTTTGAAAAATACGCCAAGCATTTCCTCGATACCTTCGATACGAATGACGTCCATATCATCAATTATTTCGGCGAATACGGGGGAGCGCACCTGTTTGATTTCAGATTGACCGACACGAGGATTGGAAGACGTGGTACGCCCCTGAGTTGTGAGACGGTCGGCGGCGAGACGTTCATGTATGTGTGCGATTATAATATCCACATATACGCCGACGAAAAACTTTATACCCTCAGCGAGGCTTACGAAAACGGATTGATCGGCGAAAACGAGCTTAAAATGTTAAAGAAGTATAATCGCGCACGTTATCCGTTCGCGCTTGAAAGCTATATAGGCACAGATCTTGTAGATACCATCAAAAAAGGATAATAAATCAATGAAAAAGACACTATTCAGCATCATCACTCTGATTCTTACGGCATCCATGCTTGCTACTGCCGCATCCGCCGCTCCGCGCGACGAAGCTGAGCCCGGCGAGGCTTATAACGTCGTTTATTACGAGGAATTCAACTACGAAAATACAGCGGGCAACCCCGCCGTGGCAAAGCTTCTCGGCTGGAGTGAGCTTTCAAAGTCGGCAAAGACCGCCGTGACCGATCCGACGGCTGCCTACGCGATCAAGGACGGCAAGCTTTGGGTCACGAACAATAAGAGCGGTGCGGCTGATTCCTACATCAAGATACTTGACGAGAGGCAGATGTTCAGCACGTGGATGAGCGATTATACCGTTCAGTTTGACGTTACTCTCACCTCTGCGGGCAACAACTCGCGCTATATTGCCATTCTGACCGACTATAAGGACAGCACGGCGGGATATTATCATTCATTTCATCTCCGTATAAACGGCTCTGCGAACAGTCAAGCTCGAATGAACGGCAGATGGAGCAATTTTGACGCGCCGGGCGAATACTATGCCGCAGATCAGGACGACACCGACGGAACAAGCTCGATTTCCAAAAAGATCATGCGCCGCGATTTCGACGGCAGTCAGGTGCTCCGGAACGTAGATCTGACGGTTCGTATCGTTTGCGAGAAATATGACGTCGGACCCCGTGTTTACGTCCGAAACAATACCGACGGAGGACATTTTGTTCTCGTTTCGAGAGCGGGAGGCGAAGAATTCTCGAACGGCGCATGGCGTCAAACGGGAGGCAAGGCACTCGTGCTCAAGGTTGGCGGCGCGGTTAACGGCTGCGTGGACAATATCGTAGTTTACAAGGGCTCGGGCGAGCCATGCTGGGAGGAGATCAAGCTTCCCGAGACTACAGAGGCACCCGAAACCACCGCCGCTCCCGAGACAGAACCCGAAACCGAACCCGTAACAGAGCATGTAACGGAGCCCGCGCCCGAGGAAAAGGGTTGCACTTCAGCGGTTACGGCATCGGGCGCGATCACCGTCGCTATTGCCGCGGTATTCGTGTTTAAGAAGAGAAAATAATGGAAATGTACGATATCATCGCGCAAGCTATCGGCATCGGCGCGATGGCAATGAACTGTTTTTCCTTCCGGCAAAAAAGCAAAAGGGCGTTCTCGCCTTTCAGCTTTTCGGCTTGATCAATTCTCCGCCTTGAAATTCCGCTTTCCGCGAAAAAGACGGTAAAAAGAATCGAAATAACCTCCTCGGGCAACGGTTACTCCGTGCTTGTTTATGGAGTTTATCTATAAAAATACGGCTGTCCCTCGAGACAGCCGAATTTTTTATTTGCGTTTTGCATTCTTTCTGTTGTTTTTCTGATTGCCTGCGGGCTTGGAGTTCCTTGCGTTTTTCTGCGGGCGGGAATTGTTGCGATTGCGATTGTTTTGATTATTACCGTGATTCTTGCCCTGCGGCTTGAAGGTGTTTTCGGGTCTGACGAGGCAATCCTTGCCCGTGCCGATGAGGTCCTCGCGGTGCGCGGCGATGAGTGCCTCGCGGACGAGAGGAGCGTTTTCGGGTTTGCCGTACTGCAGGAGCGCGCGCTGAAGTCTCTTTTCGCGCGGATCGCGTGCGACGTATACCTTCTTGCCCGTGAAGGGATCGATTCCCGTGGCGAACATGACCGTCGATGCCGTGCCGGGGGTGGGGTAGAAGTCCTGAACCTGCTCGGGCGAGAGATTTTCACGCTTGAGGTAGAGTGCGAGTGCGATCGCGTCGTGGAGGGTCGAGCCGGGATGGCTTGACATCAGATAGGGGACAAGGTACTGCTCCTTGCCGCACTCGCGGCAAAGATCGAAGAATTTCTCGCGGAAACGGCGGTAGACCGAGAAATCGGGCTTGCCCATATACGCGAGAACACCAGCCGAGCAATGCTCGGGAGCAACCTTGAGCTGACCCGAGACGTTGTCTCGGACGAGCTTGCGGAAGAAGGAATCGTCGGGGTCTGCCATAAGATAATCGAAGCGGATTCCCGAGCGGATGAAGACCTTTTTGATGCCGGGGACAGCCTCGATCGCGCTTATCAGATCGGAATATTCGCTGTGGTCGACCTTGAGATTGGGGCAGGGTTTCGGCGCGAGGCATTTTCTGTTAGGACAAACGCCGTGTTTAAGCTGTTTATCACAGGCGGGCGCGCGGAAATTCGCGGTCGGGCCGCCGACGTCGTGTATGTAACCCTTGAAATCGGGCATTTTGACGATCTCGTGAGCCTCCTCGAGGACGCTTTCCTTTGATCGGCTTCGGACGCTTCGTCCCTGATGGAATGCGAGGGCGCAGAAATTGCATGCGCCGTAGCAGCCGCGGTTATGCGTGATCGAAAAGGCGACCTCCGCGATAGCGGGCACGCCGCCGTCACGGTCGTAGACGGGATGGACCTTCCTTGTGTAGGGAAGTGCGTAGACGCGGTCAAGCTCCTCGCGCTCGAGCGGAGGCATCGGGGGATTCTGGACGAGGATCTTGTCGCCATAGTGCTCGATGATGGCGCGTCCGCCGATGGCGTCCTGCTCGCGGTACTGCTTTCCGAAGGCGTCAGCGTAGGCACGTCCGCCCTCCTTGAGCTCCTCCCAGTCAAGCTCCGCGGCAACCTCGTAGTGCACCTCGGGCTTGTCCGCGGGGCAGAGATAGCAGGAACCGCGCACGTCGCGGATCTTTTTGACGGGAACTCCACGGTCAAGCAGATCTGCGATGCGGACGAGGATATTCTCGCCCATGCCGTAGGTGAGGATGTCGGCGCGGCTGTCAATGAGGATTGAGCGGCGCATGCGGTCCTCCCAGTAATCGTAGTGGGCAAAGCGGCGAAGCGAGGCTTCAAGGCCGCCGAGAATTATCGGCACGTCGCCAAAGGCTTGTCTGATCAGATTGGAATAGACGATCGTTGCGCGGTCGGGGCGCAGTCCCGTCTTCCCGCCGGGGGAATAGTAGTCGTATGAGCGGCGGTGGCGGGTGACCGAGTAGTGGGATACCATCGAGTCGACGTTGCCCGCGGTCACAAGGAAGCCCAGACGTGGTCTGCCGAATCGCTTGATATCGTCGAGGGTCTTCCAGTCAGGCTGCGCAAGTATTGCAACGCGGTATCCCGCCGCTTCAAGCACACGCGAAATTATTGCAACGCCAAATGAAGGATGGTCGACGTACGCATCCCCCGTGACGTATACGAAATCGGGTCTGTCCCAGCCGCGAGCTTTAACCTCCTCGGGGTTTATGGGCAGAAATTCTGTTCCGAGCATTTTATTTCTCCTGAATTTAGTGAGTACAGACTTCATTCTCCTCATCCACCACGCTTGGTGCGGTGGATGAGGAGATCGCCGTCTGCACTGCATAAAAGATATGTGTACTTTTAATTCAATTACTTTTTTGTCTTCTTTATTCCAAAGAATTTTCTTAAAATAGGTGCCAGAAAGGCGGGCGGGCGCATCAGAACGATCCTCATAGCTTCCTCCTATTTGATGAGCAGTAAACCTGCGCAGAGGAGGACGGCCGCCTCGATAAAGGCGAGTATTTTTCCGGGCAGAAGAAAGGCGAGGAGTATGCCCGCGCCAAAAGTCAGCGTCAGCACTCCGACGGTTTTTCTCAGTCTTCTGCAGTCTCTCATGATCCACCTCCGCAAAACGTTTTCAATGAAAGTATATGCGGAGAGCGCGGAAAATGATTACGCGTCGCGCGATTCTATAATGAAAAGCGCGCCTTTTTTGACCGAGATGAGCGCGCAGTTGCCGTCGATCTCGTTTGATGTGGCAAAACCGCCGTTTCGACGGCTAAGACGTGCATTCTTCAGCGGATATTTTGCGCCTTCGATAGAAACGCCCTTTGCAATATCGGTGGCGGCGATGAGGGAGAAATATTTGAATCCGCTTCTGCCGATCAGAGCCGAGCCGCCGTTTATGAAATGAACGCGCGAGACTCCGTCGGTCATGATCGCGTAGTGAGTGCGTGCGGTGAGATCTTCAAGGATCGAGAGATTGGCAAGCGTGTGGTCAAGCCTGCCCGAAAGACCGCCGATGATGACGAAGGATTCCGCGCCGCGCTCGAGCGCGATCTCAACCGCGACCTGCGAGTCGGTAAGATCCTTTTCGGGTCTCAGACGGACGATCTCGGCATCCTCTGGGATATCGCGCTCGGGGAAGGAATCAAAATCGCCGACGGCGATGTCGATATGGTCTCCGAGAAGCTGTGCGTTGCGGATGCCCGAGTCGGCGGCAACGGTGAGATCGTCGCCCTTGGGGTGTTCTGTTATGAAGTCGGGGTCGATCTTACCGCCGACGTAGATGAATGCTTTCATGATCTTTTCTCCCAACGGGGCTTCGCCTTGAGCGTGCGGTACATAGAAAGATAGCTTTCGTGGCGCGATTCGGCAATTTCACCGCGCTCGATGGCATCAAGGACGGCACAGCCCTCCTCCTTCGTGTGCGAGCAGTCGAGGTAACGGCATTCGCCGTAATGCTTGCGGAACTCGCGCATCGTATCCGGCAGGGCATCAAAGGGGAAGAAATCGAAGTTCTCGAAATCTATCATTGAAAAACCCGGCGTGTCGGCGAGGAATCCGCCGATATCGAGCGGGAAAAGCTCAGCTTGACGGGTCGTATGCTTGCCGCGCGCAATCTTGCGGCTGATCTCGCCCGCCTCGAGCTTCATTTCGGGGAAAAGGGCGTTGATCAGAGTCGATTTTCCGACTCCCGATGCTCCCGCGAATGCCGCAACCTTGCCGGGGAGCGTGGATTTGATATATTTTTCAAATTCCTCAAGCCCATGGCTTTCGTAGCAGGAGAGCTTGAAGGTGGGGTAGAGGGCAGAGCGGTAGGTCTTCTCAAGCTTGTCCGCGCGCACGGGATCAAGCTCGCATTTGCCGATGACGACAGCCGCCTCGATATTGTGATATTCGGCGACCGAGAGGAGCTTGTCGATCGTTTCTGTCGCGGGAGCGGGTGCCGCCGCGGCGCAGACGATCACGAGCAGATCAAGGTTCGAGAGGGGCGGACGGATGAGGGAATTGCGCCTTTGAAGGATCGCAGAGACCGCGCCCTCGGGAAGCCCCGAAGAATCGTCACGCGGTAGACCGTCCTCGGTGAAGGAATTATCTGTATAAATGAATTCGCAGATATCGCCGACCTTGATCTTTCCTCCGTCGGGCGTGCGGAGAGAACCGCGCGCACGCGAGAGAAGGCACTTGCCCGCAAGGGGCGAGGGAGTGCCGGGATAAAGCTCGGCGTGTGCATCGGGTGAGGCGAGGTTTACGAAATAAAGTCCGCCGACACCGCGCAGAATGCGGCATTGAGTTTTATATTCCATTGATTACCTCTCATTGAGACCGAGGTCAGCCGCGTATATATAGGAGAGCTCGCTTTCCGAGTAATTTGCGCGGCGTGCCGTGACGGTCATGAGGACACCTCCGCGGAGGCTGTTGTTATAGTCGAATCTGCCGCCGAGGCCGTGTGCCTTGAAGCCGATCGAGCCGCAGAGCGCAATAGAGCCCTCAATACAATCAATAATGCTCGTGTTTACCGAGTCTGATGCGCAAACGAAGCTGTCCGCGCCGGACGATCCGAGGGTATCAAAGAGATCGTAAAGCTTGTCCTCCACGTATTCTTCGTCAAGTCCGTCTGCCGCATCGTAAAGCTGTTGCGGCAATGCGGGAAGGATCGCGGATACCGATCTTTTGTATGACGATGCACGGGCGTAAAGCTTGTTTTCGGATTCGATCACGTCGCAGAGCACGGAGCAATCGTCAAAAGTGTCGGCAATATAGATGCTTGCGGTGACGATCCCGTCCGAATTTGCTACGGTAAGCGAAAATGCCGCGGCTTCGTATCCTTGCATCGGGCGGATACATCCCGGGAAGGAGGATATTACCTCGCAGACGGTTACGCGCGGAAGCTTTCCGCCCAGCGTGCCCGGCGTGAAGCACCAGGGCGTGTTCGTCTTTGCGAGAATATCCGAAATGCTCTGCCAGAGCAGGGCAAGCTCGTGTCTTGTGGCAGACCCGCCGTCAACCGAGCCGTTGAAAACCACGAGATCGGGAGAGACATGTCCGACGATACCCTCGATGGCGCGGAGAGTGTGCGGATCGGAATCGACGTATGAGAAGGTGAGGATATCAAGCTTGCTGTCCGTTATGAAATCGGGCTTGAAATCCGTCTCCTCGGAAGGACGCTCATCACAGATGAATATCTCCTCGGAGTACTTATATTCACCGTCGAAGCTGAGCGAATCGATAAGGCTGTCCACGGCGTTATGTATGCGCAAATAAGAGATCGAGGTGAAATCAATGCGGTTGTCCGTCCGCTTGACCTCGATTCCATCCGCGCCGAGACGGGCGCGGATCTCAAGATAAGAGCCTTCAATGAGAGAATTAACTCCAAGATTGATAGTCAGCGAGGGCTCGGCGTTATAAAGCATAAGCTTTGCCTCGTCGAGCGCGAGGTATTCTTTATCCGAGAGGATAACGAAATGCGCGTGGAAACGGGATTCGAGCCGAGCCTTGATATGCGCGGCTTCCTCCGCGCCCCATGAATCCGCCTCGGGGTAGATGATGACGAGATGCGGGAAGAGATCCGGCCTTGCCACGGCATCCATATCGGGCATCTCTTCGTCGAAGGGGATGGATAACTCGGGGCGGGTGGTAACGCACTCCTCCCCGTCCTTCGTATCTGTCTCGGGCATTGCGGCGGGGAGCATCGTCACGAGAAGCGTGATGAAGACGGCTGCCGCAATGAGCTTGACAAAGAAGGATATTATTCTTGATCCCTTGGTATTTTTTGAGTTTGACATAAATTTTGCTTTCCTTATATTATATATTAGGGCTGCGTTTCGGCTGTACCGAGGCTGACCGTCAGGTCGATCGAGACTCTGCCGGGCTGACCCGAAATAATGCTTCCGGGGGCTGACGACTGAAGGACGACGATTCCCGCGGGCGCGCCGCTGTTGATGTAGGAGATGTTACCGATCGAGATCCCCGCCGCAAGAAGCTTCATTTCGGCATCCGCAAGCGAGAGACCTTCAACGAAGGGCACAGTAAATTCCTCGGGAGGAGGAGTATATCCGGGGCCGCCGCTGAGGGTGAATTCGATCTCAAGCACGCCCGACGTTATGGCAACCTTGCCTGCCGCGGGTGTCTGCGCGAGGATGGTATCGCGCGGCTTGAGGCTTTGGGCGTATTTGACGGTGATCCTGTATTCGCAAATGCCATCGAGCATGTATTCGATGATGGCTTCGGCTCTCGGGAGAGTCTGGTTGACAAAATTCATCATATCAACCGTCTGCGAGTATGTAGGACCGCCGCTGACAGCCAGGACGATCTCTTTTGAATTGTTTTGAACTGCTTGCTCGGCGCTCGGCGTCTGTGTCAGGACCGTGCCGACGGGGGAAAGGTCGCGGACTGTTCTGAGCGTGACCTTCATGCCGTAGTATTCGAGCAGGGTCTTTGCGCTTTGTGCGAGCTGACCTATGACGTCGGGGCAGACGTTGACGTCAAAATCCGAGCCGCCGCTTACGACGAAGTCTATGGCGGTGACGTAGGCATAGGCGTTCGCGCCCGGCTCGAGTGAGGATGCGAGGACGGTACCCGCGGGCTCGGGCGAGCGGGTGTAGGTCACCTTGCCGACGAGAAGTCCGTCTGCGTCAAGCATGGCTTTGACCTCTCGCTCGGGACGCCCCTTGTAATCGGGAACTATGACGAGCTTCTGCTCTGTTCCCGCGCTGACGTATACTGTAACGTAGCTGCCGGGTTGGATCTTGGAGCCGGGAGCCGGGTCGGTTGAATAAACGTATCCTTCGGGGATCGCGGCGTTTTCCTGCCTTACGATGGTAACGGCGTATCCCGCCTCACGCAGAAGCGTCTGAGCGGATCTCCAGTTCATCATAAGGTAGTCGCCGAGGGTGACCTCCTCGGGGCCGAGGCTGACGGTAAGCGTCACCTTGCAGGGCGGCTTACGGCGAGAGCCCGCTGTGGGGCTTTGCGTAATGATCATGCCGCGCGCAACGGTGGTTGAGGTCTCGTATTCGATATTGACGATATAGTTTTCCGAGTCAAAGCCGAGAGTTTCCTCCGCGCCTTCGATATATTCAAGCCCCATAACGTCGGGGATCTTAATACTTGCCGAGCCCGGCGCGCCGAAATTGAGCATGTCAAGCCCGTAGAATACCGAGATAAGTCCGACAAAGCAGACGGCGCAGGCAATTCCGAGTGCTACGGGGAAGAAGGAACGGCTGGGCGGATGCTTGGCGCGGTTTCTCGTCGAGCGCGTGGTGGAGGCGATCTGACGCGGCGATGGTATTGCGCAATGGGGGTTATCCTTCAGCCTGCGGATCTGGCAGAAGATGTCCTTGGCGTTCTGATAGCGTCTTCGCGGATCCTTTTCCATTGTCGTAAGGATCAGACGCTCAAGCCCGCGCGGGATCTTTTTGTTGATCTGTCTTGGCGGCAGAGGTCTGTCATGGATCTGCATCATGAGGACCGAGATCGGGCGTTCGTCGTCGAAGGGGAGTTCACCCGTTGCCATTTCGTACATCATGACGCCGAAGGAGTAAAGGTCGGAGCGGGTATCCGTGGATTTACCTGCCGCCTGCTCGGGACTGATATAGTATACTGTTCCGATAGCTGAGTCGGTAACGGTCTTTCCGCGGTTCTTTTCGGGCATTTTTGCGATTCCGAAGTCGGTGACCTTGACAAGCCCGCCTTTGAGGACAAGAATGTTCTGCGGCTTGATATCGCGGTGAACGACGCCGCGGCTGTGAGCGTGCTCGAGCGCGGCAAGGATCTGCTCCGAGAAGGACAAGACCTCCTCAAGGTCAAGCTTCCCGCGCTTGTCCATATAGGTTCGCAGAGAAATGCCCTCGATATATTCCATTACGAGATATTTTCTCTTTGTGTTGAAGGAAACGGCGCGGATCGAGACGATGTTCGGATGCGAGAGCATCGAGACCACCTTCGACTCGTTCATAAAACGGTCGAGCGCTTCCTTGTCGTCTGCGATCTCATCGCGGAGCATTTTGATTGCAACCGCAGAGCCGTCGCGGACGTCGGTAGCCTTGAAAACGACGCTCATACCGCCGGTTCCGAGGCATTTTTCTATTTTATATCTCTTGTCAAGCGTAGTGCCGACAAGATCGTTGAATACATTGTTATTTTCCATATTTATATCCGTAAAATTGAGTTATGAGCGAGATCAGAGCTCCGCGAGGACAACTGTGATATTGTCGGGACCTCCGGCGGCTCTTGCGGCGGCAACGAGGCTTTCCGTCTTTTTCTGAAGCGTTTCGCCTTCTCTGACAAGTTCTGCGATCTCCTCGTCGGAGACCACTCCGGAAAGACCGTCCGAGCAGAGAAGCAGCCAACGCGGAGCGGAGGGCGTGCCGGGCGCGGGATTCAGCGATTTGATATCCGCAACGACGTCGTCTTCAATACCGACGGCGCGCGTGATAATATTTCGTACGGGCGAGGTCTGAGCCTCCTCGTATGTAATCTTGCCGAGGTCGAGCAGGTGCTGGACGTATGAATGGTCCTTTGTGATCTGCTCGATCTTATCGGCGGTTATTTCATAAAGCCGGCTGTCGCCGATATTGAGAGAGTATATCAGAGTGTTCTCAACTACAAGGAGAGCGACGAGAGTTGTTCCCATGCCCTCAAGCTTGCCTCGCGAATCCTCCGCCTCCTGCCATACCGCGCGGTTAGCCTCGGAAGCCGAAGCCGAGAGCGAAAAACGCAGACCGACGCTGCCGAGATCGGGTTCGTCCTCGGGATTATCGGGAATGATGTGCTCGCGCATCGACTGCACGAATGTGTCGAGGGCAAGGCGCGAAGCTACAGCTCCGCCCGCCATTCCGCCCATACCGTCGCAAACGGCAAGCAGAGTGACACCGGGTATGATTTCGTAGATACCGAAGCAGTCCTGATTTTCTGTGCGGCTGACGCCGACGTCTGTTTTTCCGTAGAATTTCATGAGAACACCTTTCTGCGTGTTTGGGAGCCGAAGCAAACCGGGTCAATGATTGATCCATGGCTGCTTTGGCATTTAATTCTTACTCTTTTCTTCTTTATGCTGCCGTCTCAGCTGTCCGCAAGAGGCATTGATATCGGGCCCAAGCTTGCGGCGGACGGTTGCGCGGATACCCTTTTTCTCGAGGGCGGCGCGGAATGCCTCGATCTTTTCAGCATTCGGAGGCATCAGACCCGTCTCCTTGACGGGATTTACGGGGATTAGATTGACGTGGATGGGGAATTTTTCGCCGCGCGAGGGCTTGCCGCGTAGCGCGGAATTGAGCACTCCCGCAAGGAAGGCGGCATCGGCGGGGGATGAATTATGACCGTCGATGAGGGTGTATTCGAAGGATATGCGGCGTCCCGTGGCGTGCCACCAATCAAGGCAGGCGGCAAGCAGCTCGGAGACGTTCCAGCGGCGGTTGATCGGCATGATCTTGTCGCGCGCCTCGTCGGATGCGGCGTGGAGCGAGATCGAGAGCGTGATCGGCAGGTTTTCCTTCATAAGTCGGCGGATACCGTCAACGTGGCCGCAGGTCGAGAGGGATATGTGTCGATAGCCGATGCAGATTCCGCGCTCGTCGTTGACGAGACGGAGGAATCGCAGTACGTTTTCGTAGTTGTCCATAGGCTCGCCGATGCCCATCAGGACTATGTTCGATACGCGCTCGCCCGTGTCTGCTGAGGCGAGGATGACCTGTGCGAGTATCTCACCTGCGCTGAGGTCGCGTATTTTTCCGCCGATCGTCGAGGCGCAGAAGGCGCAACCCATCCTGCATCCGACCTGAGTTGAGACGCAGACGGTGTTGCCGTGGTTGTAGCGCATCAGCACCGATTCGATGCACTCGCCGTCGTGGAGGCGGAAGAGGTATTTCACCGTTCCGTCAACCTGCGAGACGAGCTTTTGCTCGATTGCGGGCATTCTCGTCGGCATTGCCGCTTCAAGCTTTTCGGCGGTTGATTTTGAAATATTCGTCATTTCCCGTGGCACAAGTCCCTTGTGCAGAGCGGGGAAGATCTGTCCCGCGCGGAATTTCGGTTCGCCGAGCGAGACGACAAGCTCCGCAAGCTCCTCGGGATAGAGCGAGAGCAGGTCTGTTTGAGTAATTTCTGTCATGTCAGTTAGATTTTTTTGTGATTTTTAAGATGAAGAATCCGTCGTGCTCCGCCGTGGGAAGCAATGTCAGCTTGCCCGAGGGAGCGTTATGTTCGCCGACCTTGAAGGGAACGGCTTCAAAATTCGTATGTTCGGAGAGGAACTTGTCTACGACGTTCTCGTTTTCCTCGGGTAGGATCGTGCAGGTCGAATAGACGAGCACGCCGCCGACCTCGAGTGACTTTGAGACCGCCGCGAGGATCGAGTACTGCAGCGGAGGTAATTCCGCGTTCTCCGAGAGTGAGCGGTATTTGATCTCGGTCTTTTTTGCCGCGACGCCGAGACCCGAGCAGGGCACGTCGCAGATGATCTTGGTGTACTTTTTGTCGGTGGGGAGAGAGGAATCTCGCTCCTCCGTTTTGATTATTGAAATTCCGAGCCGCTCGGCACCCGACGAGATAAGCGGGAGTTTTGAGGCGTGGAGATCGCGCGAGGTGATGCTGCCCTTGTTTTCCATAAGCATTGCCGCCGAGAAGGATTTTCCGCCGGGGCAGGCGCAGGCATCGAGCAGTACGTCGCCCGCCTTCGGGTCGAGCACGAGCGAGGAGATCTGCGAGGACTCGTCCTGGACGAAGCAGAGTCCTTCACGGATAGCCGTGGGCAGACCCGAGCCCGTGACGCGAATGCCGTAGGGCGAGGTCGTGGTCGGAATACATTCAAAACCTTCCGCTTCAAGGATCGAGATAAGCTCGTCGCGCGTGGTCTTAAGTGTGTTTACGCGCAGAGTCAGCGCGGGAGCATCGAGGTAGGACGCGAGGATCTTTTCGGATTCCACCGCTCCGAAGATCGAAATGAACTTCGCGCAAAGCTCGCGGGGTGCGGAATAAGTTACCGACAGACGAAGATCGTCGGGTTTTTCGGGAAATTTTATCGAATCGGTGCGCAGATATGAGCGCAGAATCGCGTTGATGAAGCCGCGTGAACGCGAACGCGCGAGGTTTACCGTCTCGTTGACGGCGGCGTGCTGCGGGATGCGGTCGAGGTATCTGAGCTGATAGATGCCCATCCGCAAAAGACAGAGCGCATCCGAGTCGAGCTTCGAGAGCGGCGATCTTGAAAATTTCGAGATGATATAGTCGAGTGTGATGCGCCGCTCGGTCACGCCCGAAACAAGCTGTGAGAGAAGCGCGCGGTCGGCACCGTCAAAGCCGTGTTTTGAAATTGCCGAGTCGACAAGGCGGTTTGAATAGCCCTCGCCCTGCTCCTTTTCCATTCGCATAAGAACGTCGAGGGCGGCGCGGCGTACGTTTTTGACTTCTGCCATCAGCGTCTTCTGTTTCCGCCCGAAAGGATTACGAGTCGGAGGATCTGAAGGAGCGAGACCGCAAGAGCGGCAACGTAGGTCATAGCGGCGGCGCGGAGAACGCGGCGTGCACCGTCGAGCTCCTCGTCGGTGTATGCGCCCGAGGCTTCAAGAGCAGCCATAGCGCGGCGTGATGCGTTGAATTCGACGGGAAGGGTCACGACCTGGAAGAATACCGCGACGGAAAAGGCGATGATTCCCGCCTGCATCATAAAATAGCCGATTCCCGTCTCGGGATTCCAAGCTGAGAAGAGGATTCCGAGAAGGAAGAGAGGCATGGCAAGTCCCGATGCAAAGTTACAAACGGGGATGATAGCCATCCTCAGCTTGATCGGACCGTAGCCCTCGGCGTGCTGAAGCGCGTGGCCTGCCTCGTGCGCGGCAACTCCGATTGCGGCGGCGGTAGAGACGCCCGCGACGGTCTCGGAGAGGCTGATCGAATTGTCGCGCGGATCGTAGTGGTCGGTCATACTGCCTCGGATCGACTTGATAGATACGCCCGAGACCTTACCGCCCGAGAGCACCTGACGCGCCGCATCGGCACCGGTAAGCCCGCGCGAAATTCTGACTCTTGAATACTTGTTGAAGGTTGACTGTACCGATATCTGCGCCCAGACGGTGATTAATAAACCGATAACGACGAGGATATAGGTGGGGTCGAAGTAGTAGAAGAAAGGCATTGTGAACTCCTTTGGAATGCAAAATGCAGAATGCAGAATGCAAAATGGAAGGAAGATTTTCTCACCGAGGCTCGAAAATCATTTTATTTAATACTTTTTGTGCAATTCGCAAAAAGTTACCATAATTTTGCCTTTTGCATTTTGCCTTTTGCATTTATATGATGGAACGAGAATAAAAGCTTAACTTAAGATGTCGCCGAGAACGAGCTTGCGCCCTCTGAGAAAATCCGCTGCGTCCATCCGTCCCTTTCCTTCGGGAAGGACGCGGGTGATCTCGATGCGATCTTGTCCGTCCTCGCCGCAGGCGATGATGATGGATCTGTCAGCAGAGACTACCTTGCCGATCTCGGTGGGCTCACCGCTCGGAGCTACGCGAGATGCTACGAACTTGAGCATCTTGCCGTCGGGCATACGAGCGTATGAGAGCGGAAAGGGGGAGAGTCCGCGTATCTTGTTATGGATAGTATTTGCGTCGAGTGCGAAATTTATGAGACATTCCGCTTTTTCGATCTTTGCGGCGTAGGTCGGCTCGATTCCCGTCGTGTCCTGAGGGATGCGGACGAGAGTGCCCGCGCGGATGGCGTCGATGGTTTTAAGCATAAGTGAGCCGCCGACCGCCGCCATTTTATCGTGGATGGTTTCGAAATTGTCCTCGGGAAGGATATCGACGCGCTCGGTAAGGAGGATGTCGCCCGTGTCGAGTCCGACGTCCATCATCATCGTGGTGATTCCCGTGAAGGGCTTGCCGTCGATGATGGCGCGCTGCATAGGAGCGGCACCGCGGTATTCGGGAAGGAGCGAGCCGTGGATGTTGATACAGCCGTACTTCGGATAGTCGAGAACGTTTTTCGGCAGGATCTTGCCGTAAGCGGCAACGATTATCAGCTCGGGCGCGATCGAGTCAAGGAGCGCGGCGAATTCCTCGCCCTTGAGGGTCGTCGGCTGATAAACGGGAATATTTCTTTCAAGTGCGCAGACCTTGACGGCGGAGGGAGTCAGCTTGTAGCCGCGTCCGACGGGTCTGTCGGGGAGAGTTATGACACCGATGACATTCTCGCCCGCGTCGCAGATTGCGGAAAGCGCGACGGCGGCGAAGTCGGGAGTGCCCATGAAGAGTATTTTCATTTTGTACCTCCTTTAAGGGGAATGCAAAATGCAAAATGCAAAATGCACAATAGGGAGAATTTCCGTCGCTACGCTCGGAAATTTCCGATTTTTATTAAAAGTAAAACAGCGGGAAAGTTTGATCAAACTTTTCAAAGTTTGCGGGGTTTGGGGCAGAGCCCCATTTCAATGCGAGACCTCCAGGTCTCGCTACTATGCTTCAAAACGGTGAAGCTTTGCTTCTCCGTTTTGGACAGAGTCAATACTTCCCGAGTGTAGGGAAGTATTGACTTTGTCACTCCGCGCGCCTTCGGCGCGCAATCCCGATAGAGTTTTCATTTCTCCGTAGGCGCATACAGGTAATTTTGCGCCCGCATAGGGATTTTGCCGATATCCTGATAATTTTGTATCTGCAAATAGGGACCCATCCCCCGCCCCCTTCCCGTAAACCGGGAAGGGGAGTAAGAGAGTGCGAACCTTTTGTTAAGCGTTCTGAATATTATTATATGTGCCTACGGCACGTGATATATCCTACGGATACGATATACCTACGGCACGATATATCCTGCGGATGCTATATGTTCCGCAAAGCGGAACGTTAAGGAAAATTTCCGCACGGCGGAAATTCACCGATCTAATTCACGTTCGCCGTCGGCGAACATATCGTATCGAAGATATATCGTATTCATATATCGCATTCGCGGAGCGAATATATCGTGTTTACTTAATTCGGTGCTTGGAATAGGGTATCTCTCCCTCCACCGTCGTCAAGCGACGGTCCTAAGCTGCGTCAGCAGGTATTCCCTCACTCAGAGGGAGGCAGAGACAGTTCAATCGGAAATTTCCGCACGGCGGAAATTCACCTTAAACCAGCAACTTATATTATCTCTCGTGCTTCCTCGCGTGCTTACGGAGTCGGGGCGAAACTCGCTCCTCCTCTTCGGGCTCGTACATATAGTCGGCAAAGTCGATGTAGAGATGACCGTCGAGGTGATCGGTCTCGTGGCAGATCGCACGCGCGAGAAGCTCGGTTCCCTCGAGAACGTATTCCTCACCGTTACGGTTGAGAGCCTTGACCTTGACGTAATTCGGACGCTTTACGTGCCCCGAACGTCCGGGAAGGGAAAGACAACCCTCGCTGCCCTCCTGCTCGCCCGAAGTCTCGATGATCTCGGGGTTGATCAGCTCGTGGACCACGCCCGGCTCGGTCTCGATGACTACGGCGCGGAGAAGAACTCCGACCTGCGGAGCCGCGAGTCCGACGCCGTTTGCGTAGCGCATGGTCTCGACCATGTCGTCAAGAAGGGTGATGACACGGGGAGTGATGCGCGGTACGGGACGGCAGACCGTGCGGAGGGTGGGATCGTTGTCTGTAAGTATCTTGCGTTTAGCCATGGTAATTTTTCCTTTTAGAGATTTGTTGGATTGAAATCTATTGAAAGCGTGGGTGACTGCGCACCCTCGGCGGGAAATTCGGTAAGTAACTGCGCGAAAAGCCTGCGCGATTTTGCATTCAGCTTGCATTTGACGACCATACGCATACGGTATTTGCCGTCGACGCGGTAGACGGGTGCCTCGAAGGGCCCGAAGATTATGAAGGGGAGATCGCGGTATTTTTCCGACTGCGTGAGCGCACGGAGAAGATCGTTCATCGCGTTTGAAGCCTTGAGAACGTCCTGCTCGACCCTGCCCGTGACGGTCAGGAGCGCGATATCGCAGTAGGGCGGGAAGGTCAGCGCACGGCGCAAGCGGATCGTGCGGTGGTAGAAGGTCTCGTAATCCTGCATGCTCGCAAGTTCGATGACCTCGTGGTCGGGATTGTTCGTCTGGATGATCGCACGCCCCGGCTTGTCGCGCCTGCCCGCACGTCCGATCACCTGCGTCAGAAGCGCGAAGGTGCGCTCCTCTGCGCGGTAGTCGTCGTAATAAAGCGAGGTGTCGGCAAGAAGAACGCCGACGAGGGTGACGTCGGGGAAGTCGTGCCCCTTCGTGACCATCTGCGTGCCGAGCAGGATATCAGCCTCGTGGCGGCGGAATCTGCCGAGCAGATCGCGGTACGAGTTTTTCGATTGCGTCGTGTCGGTATCCATACGAAGGATTTTTGCGTCGGGAAGGAGGATGGAAAGCTCCTGCTCGACCTTTTGCGTGCCGTAGCCCATGCGGACGAGGTGCTCGGATTTACATTCGGGGCACTCGCGCGGAAGGGGCATACGACGTCCGCACCAATGGCATACGAGGTAACCCTCCTCGTAGCTGCGGCGGTTTGTGTGATAGGTCATAGAAACGCTGCAGGAGGGGCATTTGATCGCCTCGCCGCATGCGGCGCATGAAACGTAATTATTGTATCCTCGTCGGTTGAGAAAGAGAATAGATTGCTCGCCTCGCTCATAGGTCTCGAGCAGAGCCGCTGAGAGCTCGCGTCCGATCGGGGAGGAATTTCCCGATTTTGCCTCGTCGCGCATATCTGCGACTATGACCTCGGGAAGAATGGCGTTTCCGTAACGCTTCGTGAGTCTGACTAAGGTGTACGCGCCGTCCTCAGCCTTCTTTCTGCTCTCGAGCGACGGAGTTGCCGAGGCAAGAAGCATCAGGGCTTTTGAGTAGGCACAGCGAAGACGCGCGATATCCCTCGCGTGGTAGCGCGGAGAGGCGTCGGATTTGTAGGTGTGCTCGTGCTCCTCGTCGATGATGATGAGACCGAGCTTTTTCGTGGGAGCGAAGACGGCGGAGCGCGTTCCGATAACGAGCCTTGCCTCTCCCGATTTAATTCTGCCCCATGAGTCCTGTCGCTCGCCCGCGGACATCGCGGAATGGAGAAGCGCGACGCTCTCGCCGTAGCGCGCGCAAAAGATCGAGAGAGTCTGCGGTGTAAGCGCGATCTCGGGAAGGAGCAGGATGACGTCGCGCCCCGATTCAAGAACGCGGTCGATCAGAGCAAGCATAACGCTGGTCTTTCCGCTTCCCGTGACGCCCTCAAGGAGAGCGGCGCGCGGCTCGCCCGATGAATAGAGTTCGGAGAGAGTCCGCAGAGCATCGCTTTGCTCGTCGCTCAGCTTAAGTGCCTTGCGCTCGGAGGCCTCGGCTTGCGCACCGATCAGAGTAAGATCGCGGAAAACGGATCTCTTTTCTTCGATGATGAGACCCTTCTTGAGGAGCGCGGAGATGTTTGCCGCGGTGACGGAGGTGTTCGCGCGGAGCTCGGCGGAGGTCATCGGCTCGCCCTTCTCGAGAAGCATACGAAGGACGCAGAGCTGACCCTCGGAGCGGAGCTTCGGCGCTTTTTTGCCGTCGATGATGCCTCCCTCGGCGTAAACGCTGACTGCTTCGGCTGATACCCCGAGCGAATAGAGCGATTCTTGCTTGCCCTCGGAGGGCTCGCGGAGCTCAAGCTCTTTTTTGATACAGCCCGCCCGCAGCAGCTTTTCGATCGATTCCGAGGTCTTGACACCGAAGCGGTAGCGCAGAGCCTCCTCGCCTATACGGCCGCGGCTGACGATGAGGTTATATATCATCATTGCCTGAGCATTTTCGATCACCGATTTGGTCGGAGTCTTTTCGCCCGGAGTATATATTTCCTCGAGCCGCGAGAGAGCGGCGGAGGGGATCATTGCGTGGATGGCGTCGGAGGTCGTGCAGAGTGTATTTGCGCGGAGAAAACGCCATATTTCGAGCATTTCACCGTCAAGGCGGAGTCCGTCCGCGCATCTGGCAAGCAGGGGCTTGACCTTATCGGCGGGGACGTCGGTTTTGTCCTTTGTCGAAGTGACGAGCGCGATACGGCGGCGGTTGCCGTTTCCGAAGGGAATACCGACAAAGTCGCCGGGTTCGATCTCGATCCCCTGCGGGATGAGATAATCGTATTCGCGGTCGAGCGAGAATGGCGCATCCAGGAGGTACACGCCGGCGTATTTATTTTGCATTTGGCGTACCTCCGTGTGCTGCGCAAGTGTAAAGTGTAAAGTGTAAAGTGTAAAGTTAAGGTGAATTTTCGCCGAGGCGAAAATTTTCCTTTTGATCATTTTCCGCGCAAGCGGAAATCTTAACTCGGCGAAGCCGACATTAACTTGGCGAAGCCAATATTAACTCACGCGAAGCGTGACATTAACTCGGCAAAGCCGATAATCACGAATTATTCGGGTTTCCCTCAAAACTCATTCCGTCTTCTGTTTTCTCGCAGATGACGTATTCGCCGTCGTCGAGCTTGTCGATAGCGATCTTAACTGCCTTTCTGTCGCGGTAGTCGGCGTTGACTGCGTGCTCCATCATGGGACGGTCGATGTCCTTGTTGCCTGTCAGCTGCTTTTCCGCGTTCTTGCGCTGGGTGGAATACTCGTCGGTGATGATGCGGGCGCACTTAGCTGTTGCGATGGCGAGCTGATAGCGGTTGTACTTGCCCTGTGTAAGCTTTGCGATGGTGGGATAGATCATGATGTTTCTCCTTTATTTTGTGAAATAATTATATTAAAAATTTATTCTTCATCGTCGTCGGACGATGCAACGCCCTCAAGCCTGAGAGCGATCTTTTCGGTTGTAAGTGCAGAGAGGATGACGTGCTCGGAGTCGGTGATCAGGACGGAACGGGTCTTGCGTCCGCAGGAGACGTCGATGATGCGCCCCATTTCCTTTGCGTCCTGGATTAGTCTTTTGACGGGCGCGGATTCGGGGCTGACAAGAGCGACGACGCGCTCGACGGCAACCGAATTTCCGTAGCCGATGCTGATGAATTTCATTGTTTTTGCCTCTTATTCTATGTTTTGTATCTGTTCGCGGATCTTTTCAGATTCGTTTTTCATCTCAACGACGAGCTTTGCGATCTCGGCGTTCTGACATTTCGAGCCGATGGTGTTGATCTCGCGGCTTGATTCCTGAAGCTGGAAGTCGAACTTGCGCCCGACGGGGATGTCGAGCTCTGCCATAGCCTCGAGCGCGGCAAAGTGGGAACGCAGACGGACGAGCTCCTCGTCGATTGCGATCTTGTCTGCCCAGATGGCACATTCTGTGAGGATACGGTTCTCGTCGACGGTTATGCGGTTGTCGGCAAGGACCGTTATGAGCCGCTGCTTGATGCGGTCACGTGCCGATTCGATCTCGCCCTCGGAGATCTTTTCAATGCGGTCGGTAAGCTCACGGAGATGCGCGATCTTTCCGAGGATATCGCGGCGGAGATTTTCGCCCTCGCGCTCTCTTTCGGCAACGAATTCGAGGCAAGCGGCATTGATAACGGGCTCGAGCTCTGCCCAGATCTCGTCAAGATCCTCGCCGACCTCGCGGAAGGTGAAGACGTCGCGGTTCTGCGCCACTGTCATTACCGAAATATCGTCGCGCAGGTCGAATTTGTCGCGCAGCTCGCGCAGAGCGGCAATATATCCCGCTGCGTAGCCCTCGTCAAGCGCGAGAGTCGTGCCCGAGGAATCCGAACTGACGTAATTTATGAAAACGTCAAGCCTTCCGCGGCTGATCGGATGCGCTGTGACCGCGCCCTTGATCCTTGCTTCAAGCGGAGAGAGGGTTCGCGGAGCCTTTACCGAGAGGTCGAGAAATTTGCTGTTGACCGATTTCAGCTCGACGGTGATCTCGCGGCTCTCGCTCATATAGGCGTGACGGCCGTATGCAGTCATACTTCTGAACATGATTTTTCTCCTTCGGGGATGGTGCAATTATTATATTATATAATAAATAGACTTACCCATTATTGCATATATACTTAATTATACTATATTTTAAAGCAAAAGTCAAGTTCTTTAAAAAATATAGCTCGGCAAGGAGAAAAACGGGCATAAGTTAGGTTGTAAAATTTTTATGAACGACGCAAAAATCGCACAAAAATGGGGCGAAGGAGCAAAAACCTCCCGCGAGGGGAGGTTTTACTCCTTCCAAACAGTCACCGAGGGCGGTGCCTGTTTGAAGCGCAGAAAGCATTCCGACCTCTGCGGAGGTCGGCAAGGGCTTTGCCCCTTGACCCCACGAACTTTTGAAAAAGTTCGATCAAAACTTTCGCGTTTTTATCAAAAAAACTATTCAACTTCGCCGCAGGCGAATCTTAACTCGGCGCAAGCCGATCTTAACTTGCGAAGCAATCTTAACTCTGCCGAAGGCGGATATTAACTTATTCAACAGTTACCGACTTCGCTAAATTTCTCGGCTTATCAATATCGCATCCTCTCGCAAGCGCGGTCTCGAAGGCAAGAAGCTGACAGGCAGTCATGGCGGAGAAGAAGGCGGCGAATTCCGAGCCGTTCGCAACTCGTATAGCGTTTTCCGACTCGTCCGCAGAGATGCGGATGACGTCCGCGCCGCGGCTTGCGACCTCGCGGATATTGCTCTCGGTCTTGGCGGAAAGGGCGGGAAGGGTGGTAATGGCGGCAACGGGCGTGCCCTGCTCGATGAGGGATATCGTTCCGTGCTTGAGCTCGCCCGCCGCGTATGCCTCGGCGTGGATATAGGAGATCTCCTTGAGCTTGAGCGCGGCCTCGAGCGCAAGCGAATAGTCGAGTCCGCGCCCAATGAAGAAGACGTGCGCGTGCGACTTGAGCCTTTGCGCAAAGGATGCGATCTCGCCGCGTCTTGTGAGCATTTCAGTGATCGCGTCGGGCGCGGAATGAAGCAAGGAGTTTGAAAGCGTCTCGCCTGCGGATGCCGAAAGCGCACCCCGCGCCAGCCCCGCCGCGATGGCGATAAGGGCGAGGGCGGCGACTTGCGTTGCGTAGCCCTTAGTCGTTGCGACCGCGATCTCGGGACCCGCGTAGGTGTAGATCCTGCGGTCGGCTTCGCGCGCGATCGAGGTTTCGACTGCGTTGACGATCGCGAGGGTGGGAAGCCCCTGCGATCTCGCGTATCTGAGCGCGGCGAGGGTGTCCGCTGTCTCGCCCGATTGCGAGATCAGAAGCACTGCCGTCCCCTCCGCCGCGAGGGGCGGTGAATAGCGGTATTCGGAGGCGGTGTGGACGGTCACGGGGATGCGGGCGTAACGCTCGATGAAGTGCGCGCCGACCATCCCCGCGTGTGTCGCCGAGCCGCATGCAACGATCTGAAATGAGGTGATCCCGCGCCAGAAATCGGGCTCGATCGAGTCGCCCGAAAAGTCGGGGAGAGGAGTGCGCAGACGTGGCGAAAGTACCTTCCGAAGAGCTTCGGGCTGCTCAAAGATCTCCTTGAGCATAAAATGGGAATATCCTCCCTTTTGCGCCGATTCGGCGGTCAATGCGCTGACTTGCCAAGTTGGAGAATGGGAGATCGCGCCATTATTGATTTCGATCTCATCTGCGGAAAGACATGCGATCTCGCCTTCCGCGAGGGGATAATACTGCCGTGTGAAGGGCAGAAGTGCAGTCATATCCGAGGCGAGATAAGAGCCGTCCGTGCTCCTTCCGATCAGCAGCGGAGAGCCCCTTCTGACGGCGAAAATTACACCTTGCACGTCCTCGAAAATTATGGCAAAGGCGTAAGAACCGACCATACGCGAGCAGGCGTTTCTGATCGAGATGAGGGGCGAATCGGTGCGTTCGTATTCCTCCGCGATGAGTGCCGCGGCGACCTCGGTATCGGTCTCGGAGACGGCCCTCCAACCGCGCCCCGAAAGCTCCTCGCAAAGCTCCGAGTAGTTCTCGATTATGCCGTTGTGGACAAGAGTGACGCGACCCGCGCGGTGGGGGTGGGCGTTGACGTCACTCGGCACGCCGTGGGTCGCCCATCGGGTGTGCCCGATGGCGGTCTGCGACGATATCGGAGTCTCCGCAAGTCTTTCGCAGAGCGTGCCGATGCGTCCGCGGCATTTGATTATTTCGGTTCCCGACTCGGTCCGGGCGGCGATCCCCGCGGAATCGTAGCCGCGGTATTCAAGGACGGAGAGCCCCCGCACGATCTTCGGGATGCCGTTTTCGCGTCCCGTATATCCGATAATTCCGCACATTTTCTGTACCTCGTTTCATGTTTTTTTCACAGTTTAGTATATACAAATTTGCGCGGATCGTTGCATTTGGGTTCGAAAAATGTAAACTTTTTTTAAAACTTGATCAAAAACCGGCATTTTTTGTGACAAAAGAGTGCAAACCCCTTGCAAAATCGAAAAAAATATTATATAATAGATTGTAATTTACAAAAACCAAAAACCACGGAGGTATTTACTATGGTAACAGCCGGCGATTTCAAAAATGGTGTAACATTCGAGATGGAAGGTAACGTATTCCAGGTTATCGAATTCCAGCACGTTAAGCCCGGAAAGGGTGCGGCTTTCGTCCGCACAAAGATGAAGAACGTAATCACAGGTGCTGTGATCGAGCGTTCCTTCTCCCCCACCGACAAGTTTGACAGCGCATATATCGAGAGAAGAGATATGCAGTACTCTTACAACGACGGTGATCTTTACTATTTCATGGATATGGAATCCTTTGATATGGTTCCCCTGAACAAGGAAGTTCTTCCCGACTCCTTCAAGTTCGTTAAGGAAGAGATGATGTGCAAGCTTTGCTCCTTCAAGGGCAAGGTATTCAGCGTTGAGCCTCCCACATTCGTAGAGCTCGAGATTACCGATACAGACCCCGGCTTTGCAGGCAACACCGCTACCAACACTCTCAAGCCCGCTACTCTTGAGACCGGCGCAGAGATCAAGGTTCCGCTCTTCATCGAGGTTGGTGAGGTCATCAAGATCGACACCAGAACCGGCGAGTATCTCTCCCGCGCATAATTCCGGAGGTCGGATAATATGGCACTCAAGGAAAAGGCAGCTTATCTTAAGGGTCTTGCAGACGGTCTTGATTTTGACAAGACCACCGCAGAGGGCAAGCTTATTGCCGCTATGCTCGAGCTTCTTGACGAGATGACCGACACCATCGACGCTATCGGCGAGGATATGGAGTATCTCGGTGATTACATCGAGGAGATCGATAAGGATCTCGGCGAGCTCGAGGAGTATTGCTACGAGGATGATTGCGATTGCTGCGACTGCGACGATTGTGATTGCGATTGCGACGACTGCGATTGCCTTGCATGCATTGACGACGAATTCGAATTCGACGACGAGGACGAAGAGGAAGAAGAGAACGAGTAATTCTCGCAATATAACGGGGCTGGCGGATTTTGCGACAGTCCCGTTCTTTGTAGAGTGAAAAGTGGAAAGTGTAAAGTGTAAAGTTAAGGTAACTTTTCTCGCGTTGCTCGAAAAGTTTTTATTTTATAATGATTTCCGAGCAGAGCGAGGACGAGCTTTACGATCTCGCGCAGGACCCCGAGGAGAGGGTCAATATCTATCACGACGAGCGTTACCACGCCGTCCGCGACAAAATGATAATGCGGATGCTCGATTTCAAGTGTATGCACCATTACGGCGTTCCCGAAATCTATAAGGAATGCCTTAAGAACGAGCCACCGGTGAAATTATAGCTGGCAATGTATAGCTTGAAGTTTTGATCGAACTTTTTCAAAAGTTCGCGGAGCACGAGGCAGAGCCTCGGACTAATGCGAAAGCTTCAGATTTCGCTGCGCTCATTCATTATTTTGTCGATCGAATTATTAGGAGATGTAAATGGGATTTTATGTATTTTTGCTTTTTGCGATTGTTGTTTTGGTTGTTCTAAAGCTACCAATCGTTAAAGGTGCTATAGGAGAACTGATTGTTAAAGCTCTTATAGGTAGAAGTTCTGATAAGCCTGGAAAAGAAAAGTTCGTGATTAACAATCTACTTCTTCAAATCGAGGAGGGGAAAACATCACAGACTGATCATATTGTAATAAATATAAACGGAGTTTTTGTAATAGAAACAAAAAACTATTCGGGCAGAATATACGGCGACGATGTTAGAAAAGAATGGACTCAGGTCTTGAATTATGGAAAAGTTAAAAATCATTTTTACAGTCCGGTTAAGCAAAATGCTGTTCATATGCACCGTATTACTGAATTTCTACCGGAAGATATTCCGGTATACTCGGCAGTCGTTTTTGTAAAAGGGAATATTGAATACATAAAATCAAAATATGTGTATACATTGTTCGGATTATATTCAAAATTGAATACTCCAGGAGAACGCCAGCTTTCCATAGAAGAAATGAAAAATGCGTATGAATTACTTGTTCAGAACAACAAGAGTGGTACGATTAGCAATAGAGAACATATAGAGAATATCAATAATACTAAAAAAGATATAGCCAATCACATTTGTCCTAGATGCGGTGGAACTCTTGTTGTCAGAAATGGCAAAAGAGGCGCATTTTTAGGATGTTCCAATTATCCCGAATGCAGATTTACTGCAAATATTAGTGAAGGAGATTGAAATGAACAACAACCCCTTTGACAACTACAAGGGCACGTCGGACTCTGCCGTTCGCGGCGGGCTTCGAGAGCTTCCGATGAGGTGGTACAAGTTTCTGATTTACGTTTTTCTGTGGGTATCCGCGGCGGCGAATATTTTGTCCGCGTATTCCTACGTTACGGGCAGCGCGCAGACCGAGGAGATGCTTGCGGCGTTCCCGATGCTTAAGACGATCGATCTTGTCTACGGCGTGCTTACACTCGGAATGGGTGTGCTTGCCCTGCTTGCGAGATTTGCGCTCGCAAACTACAGAAAAAACGCGCCGGCTCTGACCGTCGGACTTTTCTCTTACGGTTTTGTGATCTCGCTCGGCTATAACGCCGCCGTGCTTTCGATGACGGCGTCTTCGTACGAGCCCGTTGATCTTATCCTTACGGGATTGTCGGTCGGAACTTCGGTCATTATGAACGCGGTGCTGATCGGATGCAACTACGTGTATTTCAAGAAGAGAAGAAGACTTTTTAATAAATAAAATGTCCCGTTTGTAAGAATACGGTATAGCCGAAGGGAGTCGAACACATAAGGTTTTCATCGGCAAATATCCGCATATACTGCAGAAAAAATCCTCGTAAGATTAATATCTTGCATCGTATTTTTTCTTTGTCTATCCGAATATTTGCTCGATGAAAACTGCTTTGCACTCTGCGGCGAATAAATTTTTGATGGATTTTGGTGGGATGTAGCGAAGCAAGGTATTAACCTTGCGAGATCTATCACGCCGAAAGACGCGAAAATTTATCGCCGCAGAGCTTATGGGTTCGGCTCTCTTCGGCTATATCTCAAAAGAGGTATGCCGTATTTTTGTGTACGTCAATGCTGTGCTTGTCTGGAATTTTGCAAAATTTATCAAATATATTTACAAACCGCAAAAATTGTGATATAATAAAGATGCCAAACAAACTAAATATTCAGTGTATGGGTGTATTTTCTTTTGGGATACTTATACCCTTTTTTGAGAATGCTCTTTTGTGATGAATTTGATAAAATGCAAATTCCGTACACGAGAGAGTATAGTAATATGCCCAATCTGTATTTAGTTTGTTTGGCGACGGCTGGAATTTGCGTTTTTGTGCGCTGATTTCGGTCGGCGCACTTTTTATATGCTGATGGGGGATATATGAACAAGAATCGAAAAGGTGTAATAGATGTTACCGGTGTAGAGCTTTCGCCCGGAGAGCCTACCGTTTGTCTTGGCAACGGAAAGCAAGACTTTGAGTGTTGTTGCGACGAATGTGACTATTATTTGCTTTGCTTTCCCGAATTTGATCAAAAAAACAAAAAAGATATTATTGCTGAAAATTAGGATTATTTTGCTTTAACTTGAATTTTCGCGCCCCTTCAATAGGGACCCGCCCCCTCGTTCCCCCTCCCCTAAACGGGGCGGGGGATGCCTCGTTTCTGCGTAAATTTCGTTCAGCTATATGCATTTTGTCGATAACCACGTAATTTTGAATTTGTAAATCGGGACCCCACCCTGCCCGTCTCGCTGCGGCTCGGTCACGCCGCGGGTCTGATAGTCCCCCGGACTGTCATTCAATACCGCGTCGCCGCTTCGCTACCCGTTAACCGGGGAGGGATAATGTGCGAACAACCTCATTTTGCCTTCTGTGTATTGAAATCACTTAACAAAAAGTGTGAGTCCTATTGCTAAATCGCAACATGGATTTCATTATTCAATACTTCGTTTTTTCTTCAAGCAACGTACTCGTTCCCTCCCCGGTTAACGGGGAGGGTGCAGGGTGGGGTTCCGATTTGAAACAAGTGAAAATATAGGATACCGACAAAATCTCTATGCGGGCTGACATTTTTTCATATTAATTGACGGATTTGCGGATATATGATATAATAATCACCGAGCAGGTTGAAAAAGGGTGCTGATCGCGTTTTTGGGAGATAAACTTTCCGTTTGCGCGAGTCACTCGCCGAATGATTTATGGAAATATGCCGCAAGCGGATGTATAATGTAGTCATCACACAAAGGAGGTTTCGGATTATGAAACAAATCGGAGAGAATATTGCAAATCTGCGCCGTGCAAACGGAATGACGCAGGAAAAGCTGGCGGAAATCATCGGAGTGTCTGCGCAGTCTGTTTCAAAATGGGAGACGGGCACGACAATGCCCGATATTATGCTGCTTCCCGTGCTTGCCGACATTTTCGCAGTCACGGTTGACGCGATGTACGGACGGATCAAAACAGACGAAGCGAAGAGCGCGGAGGAAGTCTTTTCGGACACGATCGAAACGCTTCTTAACGGCGTAGGGGGATTTATGGGTCAGAATAGTGCCGAAGAAAAGCGCAAATACCGCGAGGCTCTTTCGGAGGATCCGCATCTTAAAACCGGAATTATGAATTGCGGCGAAGGCGCGGTATTTTACTGCGGAGAACTCGGCGCGGTACTGTTCAAGAAGCAGAAAGAAGAAATTTTTACCTCGGAAGGTGCTTGCGCGGTGTTTGATATGCTTGGAGAGAAAGGATTCCGTCGATTGGTACGCAAGCTCTTTGCGGAAACACACAGCTCGATGACGATCGGATCGGTGGCTAAATTACTGTCCTGTGAAACAGATATCGCAAAAAAATATCTGAAAGCCCTGTTTGATTGGGGTATTTTGCGTGAGTCGGTACTTGACTTGGGAGAAGAACAAGTCACGGTTTTTGAATTGAACCATTTTGCTCGTAACAAGCTTTTTATGCTTGGGGTTGTAGATGCGTACGCAGGGGAAATAAGCGTAAAGAATAATAATATGTACTGTTGGGCGGGATAAAAAATGCCGAGAGCGACCGTTATGGTCACTCTCGTCATTTTTTGATTATATTATTTATCTGTCTTGATCCCGCTCCACTTGTAAGTTTCGTTTTTCTCGCCCATGAAGCGGCCGGCGACAACGACCTTGCCGTTTTCGCGCAAGCCGATGGTTACGACGTTATTTGCCCAAATTGCGACGACGTCCCTCCATTCGGATACGTCGCATTGACCGTATCCGTTTATGCCCGTGGCAACTACGGTGCCGTTGGATCTCAGTCCGACTACGTGGTAATCTCCGACCGCAACGGCTACGATATCGGTCCATCCCGATACGTCGCATTGAGATACTGTGTTCTCCTTGCCGATGAGCTTGACGGTTCCGTCCTCCATAAGTCCGGCGGAGAGATTGGTGTGGTTCATTGCAATATCTTTAACGCCGGTCCAGTTTTCTATTCCCGAATAATAATGGCTGGATTCAGGATCGTTGCCGACAACGGTGCCGTCATTCTTGATAAAGAGAGGGAAATACACGTTGCAGTGGATGCTCTTGACGTCCGTCATGATCGGGGCTTTTTTGTTTGGTGCGTAGACGTCGCCGTTCTTTGAAAGACCGTAGATAGTATCGCCTAATCCCGTCAGGGAAACGATATCCTTCCAGCCCTCGAACGCGCTCTGTGCGGCGGTCGAAACGACCGTGCCGTCTGACTTCACTCCGACGGTGATCTCAAATCCCGCATAGATATCGACGATGTCGGTCCAACCCTGAACCAGACATCTGTTGCCCTTGGCGTAGCCTGCGGCGTATGCCTTTCCCTCGGAGCTGATCGCGGCAAAATGATTGCCTCCGACGGAGACCTTGACTATGTTTTTCCAAGCTTCCAGGTTGATATTGCCCGTAAAGTCGGTTCCGCCGGTGTAGACCGCGCCGCCGTCTTCATTTACTGCCAGAATAAAATAGGAGTTGGCATCCATGGTGTCGATCTTGCCGCGGAATGTGGCTGCTTCGGGCTCGGTTTCTTCTTCGATTTCGGTGGTCTTGCTCGTTTTGTCCTTGTCTTTATCCTTGTCATCTCTGTCCTTTTTTGTATCTTCGTCGCATGCGGCGAAGGAAATGAGCATGATGAATGCAAGTATTAAGGAAATGATTCTTTTCATTTGTTAGTCCTCCGGGGGTTGATTTAATAATTATAGCATACTGAAGGAGACTTGTCAAGCTTTGATGAAGACAGTCTTTGCCTCCTCGGAACATTTTACCGAATCGAAAAAGTCGGCGTCCGAGATGACGTAATCGACGTCCTCGATGCGGCAGAGCTCGATGAGGTAGGTCTTCCCGATCTTTGAGCTGTCGCAAAGGAAAACTGTCGTGTTCGAGCGCGAAAGTGCCATCGAGACGACGGTCTCCTCGGGCTCGATCGCGGCAAGAAGCCTGCCGTCCGTCGAGACTCCCGTGGTCGAGAAGAAGCATTTGTCGATGTGCATTCTCGAGAGATTTTCGAGCGCGAACTGACCCGTCAGAGCCATCGAATTATTCATACGCAAACCGCCGAGCGAATAGACGGTCAGGTTGCTGAAATGCTCGAGCTGTGCGAGCGCATGCAGACCGTTCGTGACGACGGTGAGGTGATTGAAGCGCGAAAGATGCTCGACCATGCAAAGCGCGGTCGATGAGCCGTCGATGAAGATGATGTCGCCGTCGCGGATCAGCTCGGCGGCGCGCCTTCCGATATTGAGCTTTGCCTCGGGCATGCTCTTGCGGCGCAAAAGGATGGGCAGCCCCGCCTCCTCGCCGTAATTCAGCGTCGCTTTGCCGTAGGTGTGGTGCAAAAGCCCGCGCGCCTCGAGCTCCTGATAGTCGCGGCGGATCGTCGATGGGCTGACGAAAAGCTTTTTTGCGAGATAGCCCACGGTAACGTCGCCCCGCGTGCGTAAAATATCGAGTATCTGCGCGTATCTTTCTTCCTTTGACATGGCATCTTCTCCCGTGTTTGATAAATAGATTATACCACAATTGCGCATTCGAGTCAAGCAGAAGCTTGTCAAATACGCAAAAAATGAAATACTTTTGCGCGTTTCGCGGTGATTTTCGGTTTTTTCATAAAACGAAGGCCAAACTCTTGAATAATCTGTAATTATATGATATAATTCTGTTATATAAATGTTTTAAGGGGAAATCAAGATGAAATTACTCAATATGACCTCGGCTGAAAAGATAGCCTACATAATGACAAGACTTTACGACAACAAGCTGACCACCACATCGGGCGGCAACCTCTCGATCATGGATGACGACGGCGTTATGTGGATCTCGCCCTCCGGCGTTGACAAGGCGCATCTGACGGCGGAGGATATAATGTGGGTCACTCCCGACGGAGTTGTCCACGGCAAGCACCGTCCCTCGACCGAATATCCCTTCCACTTGGCAGTCCTGCGTTCGCGCCCCGACCTTAAGGCAGTCTTCCACGCGCATCCCGCCGCTCTCGTTGCATACAGCCTTGAGAGAAAGCTTCCCGATCTCGATATCATGCCCGGCGTATCAAAGCTCTGCGGCAAGATCGCGATCGCAAAATACGCGCTCCCCGGCTCGAAGAAGCTCGGTGACCTGATCGCGGAGAAGTTTGCGGGCGGCTGCGACACCGTTCTGCTTGAAAACCATGGTGTCGTTCTCGGCGCGGATAGCCTTGAGAGAGCGTTTATGATGTTCGAGGCGCTTGATTACGCCGCAAGAACCGGAATCGCTGCAGCGATGCTCAAGAAGACCGCGCGTACACTCACCGCGGACGAGCTTGCTATCAAGAACGATACGAAGGTTTACGAGGCAGTGCTCGGATCGGATAACGAGACCGCTATCCGCGAGGAGATCTCTGCTATGTGCGCAAGATGCTGTAAGAACCGCATCTTCACGATGGGCGTCGGCGCATTTGCAAAGAAGCTTGAGAACGGCTTTATCATCACCCCCGACGACGAGGATCTGCTCCGCCTGACTCCCGATATGCACGTCCGAGTTGAGGGCGGCAAGTGCGAGGCGGGCAAGGTTCCCTCTCGATTTGCAAAGATCGCTGGCGAAATCTTTGCCGCACGCGACGATATCGACAGCATCGCCTTCTCCCGCGCGCCCTATATTATGGCGTTCGCGGCAACCGATGCCGAGTTCAATTCGCATCTCATTCCGGAGGGCTATATCTGCCTTCGAAACACCGTCCGCCATCCCTACGGAACGATCGAGAACGCGCCCGAGAAAATTGTTGACAGTATCAGCATCAAGTCGCCGATCGCGATCATTGAAAACGACTGCGTGATCGTCGGCGGAACCTCGCTTCTCAACGCCTACGACCGCCTCGAGGTCCTCGAGTTCGGCGCGGAATCTCTCTGCGACATCGCGGCAATGAACGGAACCATCGTTCCGATCAGCGAGGAAGAGATCAGGGAAATAGAAGTAGCATTTAATCTTTAATTTGCGGATTTTACTTTGAAAAAAGTGACTAGTGACTAGTGGTTAGTGACTAGTGAAAGGTTAATTTTCTCGCTTTGCTCGAAAATTTTCAGATTATTATTAAATAAAATCTGCCCCTGATTTTTATACAGTACAGACACCGTTCGCACAGAAATAAATCAAGAAAACATTAAAATAAAAAGGAAAATTCCCGCCTTGGCGGGAATTCTCCTTAACTTTACACTTTACACTTTTCACTTTACACTTCTTTGACGTACGCCTTCTCAACCTCACAAATATATACCGTGTGGTAGTCCTTCTCGGGGTAGCATTTTGCGTCGACCTCGTGATCGAGGAAATTTTCTTCACGGATAAGGTCGGTGTACATCTTGCGGCAGACGAGGACGAGGCTTGCCTCCTCGAATGCGGGAACGCCGTCGAGGTAGGTGTAATGGAAGCCCGCTTCTGCGGCTTTGTCGAGGTTGCGGCCGCTCAATCTGCCGAAGATCTTCCCGAGCTCGGGACGGTATCCGTCGCCGAAGAAGCAAAGGCTGACGCGGTCGGCGTGCTCTGTCAGAGTGTGGGTGAATCTCTGCGGACGGACGAAGCAGACAGCCGCGTTCTTGTTCCAGAGATTGCCGAGAAAGCCCCAGGACGCCGTCATCGCGTTGCGGACGCCGCCGTGCTCTGCCGTGATGAGGAACCATTCCTTGCCAACGGCGCGGAAGGCATTCAAATTTTCAAGCTCACAAGGATCGATTTCTTTGAATAACATATTCATTCTCCTTCAAAGGGTGTGATTTTTTCGCCGTCGAAGGCGAGAGAGGCGTCGGTCAGGACGACGGACGTGACGCCGAAGCGTTTATGTATCGCGCGGAGTATCGCTTCGTCCTCGAATACGTCCTCCTTGACAAAAAGCTCCGCGGAGGGCGAGTCGATGAAGATGAAGTTGACGTAGGAGAGCATCTCGCAGATCGAGTCGTATTCCGCGTGCTCAAGCGGGGAGACGAAGCCCTCGATGACCGCCGTTATCGGAATATCGCGGCGCAGAGCGTCGATCAGCACCTCGCGCCACGCGCTTCGGCACCCGATGAGCGATCCCGCGGTCGGGACGAAGCAGATCATATCCGCTCCCCGCGCATCCTCAAGATTTATTATATTCGAGTCAAGGGTGAAAGTTTTCATTTTTGCCTCCGAAACTTATTAGCTATATTTTATCACAAAAACAGACAAATTACAAGTAGAAAGGAAAAATTCTCATGGCTATCAGATGGGAAGACGCAACAAGACAGAATATCCAGATCACGGCGCACAGAGGAATCAAGGATCTCTATCCCGAGAACACGCTTGAATCCTTTCGCGCGGCTCTCGACGGACGGTGCGACGTCCTTGAATACGACGTTCATCTCAGCCGCGACAACGTCCCCGTCATTATGCACGACCAGACGGTTGAGCGCACGACCGACGGCTTCGGCGCGATTAGCTTTATGACCCTTGAGGAGATCAAGAAGCTCGACGCGGGCATCAAATTCGGCGAGGAATTCCGCGGTTGCCGCGTTCCGACCTTCAAGGAGACGCTCGACCTCTTCGTCAGTTACGACTATAAGCCGCTCCATATCGTCGAGATCAAGGATTTCCGTCCGCAGTGCGTAGATATAGTGGTTGAAATGCTCCGCGAGTACGATCTCGTTGAGCGCACCGTCATCGAAGCGGGAGACTGCCCGACGCTCAAATATCTCCAGGATTACTATCCCGAGTTCAAGACCCTCTCCTTTATGCCATATTCGATGAAGAGACTCGACGAGTCGATCTACGACAGGCTCTACGGTGTTTCTCTCCCCGGCTCGAAGACGGACGCGGAGAGCGTAAAGAAGACGCTCGACGGCGCGGATTTTGTTGAAGGAAAGGGTCTCGTCCTCTTCCTTTCGGGCACAACAGAGGAGCAGATGGACAACGCCATCAACGCGCGTTGCGTAAATCTTACGACGAATAACCTGCCTTTGGCACAGGAATATCTTGCAAAGAGAGGACTCAGAAAATGAGTGAAGTAATCAAATACGTTGAGGACGGCGCGGCAAGCGCGGAGTTTATATGCAGCGACACGCTCCCAAATATTTTTCTGATCGGCGACTCGATCAGAAAGGGCTATTGCAAGACCGTGAAGGACGAGCTTAAGGGCAAGGCAGAGGTCTTTTACGTTGACGATAACTGCCGCAGCACGCAGTACGTCATTTTTTCGATCCGCAAATGGGCGAATATGTTCAGCGACAGAAGTAAGGTCAACCTTGTTCATTTCAACTGCGGACATTGGGATACGGCGCATTTCAGCGGTACCCCCGAATCGCTGACGAGCGAGGATGAGTACGCGAGAAATATCGGAAAGATCATCTTCCTTATCCGCAAGCTTTTCCCGAACGCCAAGATCATTTTTGCCACAACGACACCGATGAATCCGAACGGCAAGGTTGCCACGAATCCGAGATATAACCATGAGATCATTCGTTATAACGAGCTTGCTTGCGATGTCTGCCGCCGCGAGGGCGTCGAGATCAACGATCTATTCGCCGCGACCCGCGATTGGGGCGAGGAGTGTTTCAAGGATTATTGCCATCTGACAAAGGAAGCGTTTGAGACGGTCGGCAAGATAGTGGCAGAGAAGCTTTGCTGAGGGTAGAGCAAAATGCAAGCTGATAAATGCAAGGTGATAAATGCAAAATGCAGAATGCAAAATGCAAAATTGAGGTAGCTTTTCGAGCGTTGCTCGAAAAGCATATAACAATAATTTTGTTTTGTCTTAATAATCCTTTGTCAGGTTTAAACCTATAATAAGTAAATAGAAAAATCGAGATGTAATGAAGCAAAAACTTCAAAACATCTCGATTTTGTTATTTATAATCTTTGCAAAACTTCAGTTTATTACAATGCAATAGGCTATTACGCAGAAACAAAATTATCGGTATAATGATTTCCTCGCGGAGC
>JAFQPI010000042.1 GCA_017411805.1 Clostridia bacterium | reverse complement strand
TCGCCGTGAGGTGCGAGCAGTTTTGACGGAGCAGATTTTTTCGAGAACAAGGTTCTTTTCGATGATCATATATTAATATTATCAAGGAAAGAACTGCAGTTATCGGGAAAATCTGCCCGACAAAACCAATTATGTTCGACTTCCGTACGGCTAAAGGATCGCCTCGTTGCGGCTGAGTCCGCTGAGCTGTAAAAGCGTGCTCCAGGTTCCGTTTCGGTAATGATACGAATCTCCGCCCGCGATCGGCGCGATACCACCGGCGGCAATATCCTGCATACATTTGCCGAGAAGCTCCTCGTGGTTGCCGAAAATATAGATCAGCCTGCCCTCTCTGTGCAAGCCGAGAAGAAAATCCGCAACCTCCCTTGCCTGCCCGCCGCGGTCGAACGCGTCGCCGAGAAGGACAAGGCGGTTTTTATCCGATCCGAAAAAGCCCGCGCCCTCAAGCGCAGCCGCAGTTTCATCAAAAAATCCGTGAATATCCGATACGGCAAACAAAGCCATTCATATCACTCCCTTCGCAATAATTTCCTATTATATATAATACCACAAATATCGGGGAAAGACAAGAGCCGAATAAATAATTTCTTTTCAAAATATTCCGCACAATTGTCCCAATCCATCTCGGTATTGTTGACAAAACCCACACTTTGTGCTATAATCTCTTTTGATAGGGCTAATCCCATATATACAGAGGTTGATCATGATTATTACTGTTGACTGCGGCACGACGAATATGCGATGCCGCCTATTTGACGAAAAAAAGCTGATAGATCAGGAGCGCGCGCTTTGCGGCTGCCGCGACCGCGCCTTCACGGGCTCATCCGCGATCCTCGAGGAGAATCTTTCCGCGCTGATCAAGACCCTGCTTGAACGCAATTCTCTCACCGAGAGCGATATCGAGGTCATAATCTCCTCGGGCACGCTTGCCTCCGACGTCGGAATCCACAAGATCCCCCACGCCGTTTGCCCCGCGGGAATTCCCGAGAGCGTAAACGCCGCCGAGCTCGTCGTCAAGGAGAACGTCTCTCCGATCCCGATCCTCTTTATCCCCGGAGTCAAGACCCTCCCCCCGGATGATGCGGATATCGAAACTAAAATTCTCACTTACGAGTCGATGAGCGGCGAGGAAAGCGAGATCTACGGCATCACGGAGGCTTTGGGGCTTCCCGAGGAATTTATAATCACTCTCCCCGGCTCGCACAACAAGGTCATGGAGGTCAAGGACGGTAAGATCTGCTCGATCAGAAGCGGAATGTGCGGCGAATTTATTGCCTCTATTTCGGGTCATACAATGCTTAAGAGCGCGCTTCCGCAGCCCGTCATCCGCGAGATCATACCCGAAATGCTCCTTCTCGGCTACAGAATGGCGGATAAATACGGCCTCTCGCCCATGCTCATCAAGGCGCGCATGCTCCAGCTTCTCGGCGGCTACACGCAGAACGAGGCGGCAAACTTCTTCGTCGGCGCGCTTCTTCACGACGATATCGCATCGGTCGCTTCGATCGCGGCAAAGCCCGAGTCGCTCGGCAAGCCACTTGTCGTCGGCGGCAGCGATCCGCTAAAGACTATATTTATGATCCTTCTTAAAGAGGCGGGCGCCGAAAACCTCGTCGCCGTACCCCCGGAGGTCGCAACTCTTGCCTCAAATTACGGCGCGATGCGCGTTTACGAGGCTTGGAAGAAAGCAAATGAGAGGTAACAATTTTCTTCTGATAATCATTATCCTTTTCGTTATTGCGTTTGCGGTCGCGTTTGGCGTCATCTTTGCAGGCTCGGGTATCGGAAGCGGCTTGCCTTCCGCGTTTCGCCCCGTAACTGCGCTTCCCGAAACCACGCTCCCCGAAACGACCCAAACCACGCCCGAAAGCGAAAAGCAGGATCCGAATTCTCTCAGCGGAAAACCAAAAATACTCGGTCCCGGCAAGCTCGAGAAGCAGATCGCTCTCAATATCCTCAAAACCTACCTTAAGCAATACCCGCATAAAAGCCGTGACGCCTCGGACTACGTAGTCAAATGCTACGAAAACTTCGACGGAACTTACGTTGTATCAATAAATTTAGATCCCGACAAGAGAAACGAAGGAGACTTCGATCAGCTTTTTGATAATAACAAAACTTTTCGCTTGAACGGATGCACCTTCCTTGATCAGGATCTCTTGGTTTACGACGGAAAACGGACTCAATCGCTCGCGATTGCTTACTATGACGAACTTCTGACGTTGGATGAGTATTATCACCTTTACGAAGTGTATAAACAGGAGCACAGTTCCGAATATAATACCGTAAATCACACTCTCACAAAGGATGAACTTGACCGGATAAATACCGCCTGGAAGGCAAAGTTCGGCAACGTCTTTGCCGAAACTCTTGACGAAATCGGCGAACCCGGACAAAAGCTTTTTTACGGAAAATACGGGGATGCCTACGTGTTATTTTATCGCGCAACAGACACTGTGGGCGAAAGTGGAATTGGCATCTCCGGATTCACTTTCAGATTTGACGTGGGTAAATCCTATCTTTGGGTCTGCTGCAACTCAAAATACTATAGCTTATCCGACGCCTACAGCCGAGGTTTGGTTAACATTTTTGATATTGCAATGATCTATGCAGAACACGAAAAATGGGCTCACTGAGTGAAAATATCCGAAAATAAAAGAGGGGCTGTCTCACTAAAAAATGTGATACAGCCTCAATTAGTATCAAAGTACGATAATGTAGTCAACTTTTTCGGAAGAATGATATAACGAGTCCGTCGGTCCATACTACGTTGTTAATACTAAAGCTTGACGGTGTTATATAC
>JAFQPI010000001.1 GCA_017411805.1 Clostridia bacterium | reverse complement strand
TATGCGTTCTCCTCCGCAAATTCTTAATTATCGCTCTTAAAAACCTTTTTCATAAACGCGATTCTCGCCGCAAGTGCCGTCTTGGTAGTCTGCGCTTTTTGCATAATGTCAAAGCCGTGCATCGTGCCTTTGGTCTCGTTAAGCGTGACCTCGACACCCGCCTCGCGGAGCTTTTCTGCGTACAGAATGCCATCATCGTGGAGGCAATCGAACTCCGCTGTTTCAATATAAGCAGGAGGCAGGCCTTCAAAGTTCTCGGCTTCTACAGGTGAATAATAGATGTAGTTTGGATGATTCCTGTCAACCTTTGTCATGGGTGCGATACGACTTGACAAAGTAGAGTTCCACATGGGTGTATCGGTAAATTTTTGACAGGACTCGCTGTTATTGCGCATATCGAGAAACGGATACGGAAGCATCTGAAAAGCGAATTTCACAGAATGCTTTCTGTCTCTTGCCATCATGCAAACGCCAACCGCAAGTGTCGATCCCGCACTGTCACCGCCGATGCCGATACGGGAGATGTCGATGCCGAGGGCTTCTGCGTGATCGTAAGCCCAGCACATGGCGGCGTAGCAATCTTCAAAGAATACGGGATGGGGATTTTGCGGAGCGAGGCGGTAATTGACGAACACGACCTTACAGCCCACCTCTTGGGCGTAGCACATAGCGTTCTTATAGTGATAGCCTGCCGCCGCAAGCACGAATCCGCCGCCGTGAAGGTATATGAGGCATGGAGCGTTATCTCCCAGCGACTTTGGCGACATCAGAAAGCACTCGATCTTCTCGCCGTCGTAGCTTTGAATCTCGTGACGGCTCACGTCAAGCTCCTTGTCTTTAAAGATGGATTTCGGCGTTTTCATGTGCGGCACAGCCATGGCGAGAAACTTCTCGCTGATGGGCGGTGTGAAATGTGAAAACGGAAAGAATTCTCTTTTAATCTTATATTTAGCCATAAACTTTTACCCCCACAGCATAGACAGACAAAGGATCAGAGATACAACCGCAGGGACCGTAACAGTATCCCATCCGCCCTTGGTGAAGAGTTCGGTAAGCGACGCTACAGGTGCAATTACCAAAGCAAATATCACCGACACGTACCAAGGAAGCGCGGACATAAAGAGAAGCACGGGCAAAAGGCTCAGAAATGACGTAATTGCCATACCTATACTGCCCTCGAGGGATTTCGTTCCTTCGATATACTTTCCTTGAAGCTTATGTTTGCCCATATTCTTTCCGACAATGGCGGCAACGGCATCTCCGGGGCCCCACGCCATGATCGCACCGACCGCTATGTAAAGATGCTCTCTGCCAAAGATGCCCCAAAAGATAGCGATCAATACTGTCATCAGCCCGAAAAGCCCAACGAAACTGAATATCACCTCGTGCTTCCCCTTTTCCACAAACAACTTTTTATAGAATGAGAAATGCTCGAAAAATTTCAGCGCGGCAATAACGAGGATCAAAAACAGAACCTCAATCGCGACGGCGATCCACCATATATCTGTGGAAAGCACAAGCGGAAGAATGGACGTGAATGCCACGAAATGAAGGAGCTTTCTGAATACGTAATCGGGCACCTTGGTTGTAAAGCGAACGGCGATCAGTACGGCGGCAAGCGCAACGATATAGCCTACGTAAATGCCAAGGACCTTCAGATATTCAAGCAAAAGGACGGTATCGATCTTGTCAATATTATTGATTGCGATCATAGAAAGACCGAGGACGAGCAAGATTGCGCCCGTTACGTAGCCGACGACCTTACCCTTGACTCTGTTCGCGAACTTTGCGCTGACGAGTGAAAAGAAGGTAGCGACCGCGATGGCAATCAGTAAGAAATCCCAACATTCCAAAATGATCGTCGGTTCAATGAGAATATGGCTTACCGAAGCGATCAGAGCCGTGAACGTCATAATAAAAGTGGACGTTCCGACGGCAGTCTTTCGGTCGTAGCCGAGCATTGCGGTAAATACGATCAGCATCATCATTCCACCGCCCGTGCCAAAGAAGCCCGTACCAAAGCCGATAGTAAGTCCAAAGAACAGCGAAACAGCGATCTCCTTTGCCGTAAGTTTTACCTTACCATCCTTTTCGGGACGTTCCTTAGAGTCGGGGCTGACCAGAAAGCGGATACCGATCGCAACGCATAAAATGAGTGAAAACCCACCAAGGACGCTTTGATGCGTAAAGTAAGCGGCGATCGAGCCGACGGTACACATACCGATGATGCAAGCCGCCATCAGCCACCCGTGGCGAAGGTCTATTTTTTTATTTTTCGCATATACGCCCGTTGTAACTGCCGAACCAAGAATATCGCTTGCAAGCGCGATCGCCGTTGCCATATACGCTCCATGCTCTCCACCAAACGTGGGGCACAAGACGATCAAAAGCGGCACCATTGCGGTCGCCGCGCTCAATCCTATAAGCCCCGTTCCTATACCCGCAAGTGCGGATGCGATTACAACTACAATATATTCGTATCCCATATTATATCAATACACCATTACAATGATCCACCTCGTGCTGAATGATCTGCGCCGTCCAGCCCGTGAAGGTTTTTATGCGCGGTTTCATATCGGGGGTCTGATACTGCACCTTGATAGTCTTATAGCGTTTACACTTACGGGGGCCGCCGAGAAGCGACAGACAACCTTCCTCGGTATCATACGCGCCGTCCTTCTTGATGATCTCGGGATTGAGCATTACCATATAGTCAGGATTGCGTCCGCTCTCGTCGAGAAAAGCGATGATACGCTTGCGCATCCCGATCATATTCGCTGCCATACCGACACAGCTTTCCTTGTGCGCCATAAGCGTTTCAAGCAAGTCCTGAGCGATCTGCAGATCTTCTTTTGTTGCGATCTCCGACTTCCCCGCAAGGAAGATGGGATCGTGTATTAATTCTTTGATCATTTGTTTTCTCCAATATAATGTCTAAGACGATCTATAGGATCGCAACCGTCAATTTCTTCAACGGTCACAGTATCCCAAATATCAATTGCGCTTAAAGTCAATATCCGCTTTTCTCGCCTGAGCGCACAGATCTTTTGTCTGCAGTTTATACTCTTTGCCGTCCCTCACAAAATGCGTTCCGCACTGGCGGAATTCGAATGACACGTTTTTCCTTATGCACTGCTCTCGGATGTCGAGCACCCAATCGTAGTCGAGCGGTCTTGCGTTCGTATCCGATTCACCGCCGACGACCACAAGCTCGATGCCGTCAAGATACCGTTCAATGTCGATTCCTTCGATAAGCGGCTGAGCAGTGATACACTTATGCTTGATCGGAAGCTTTTCAAAAATTCCGAGCTTGTAATCTGCGTTCTTTTGATTCTCAACCGTACAGCAAACAACCACGTTTTCATAGCCGTCGCCCCAATCGTCGGGGATACAGCTCATAAATCTCTCGATGCGCTTTGTGAGAAACAAAAACGTGCAATCCTCGCGCTCCTTTATCATCTGCCAGCATTCACGACGCCATTCGTCCGCTTCCTCGATCAGGAAATCGGTGGAAAAGCAAGTGTATACAATGCCTGATTTCATTTTGTAATTGCCGTTTTTCAAGCATTCTATGGGCTTTGCAAAATCCTTTGTCTTTTCGATTATACTCGTATCAACGCCGCGTTTTGCATCGCCCTTATGGATATAGCAATAAAGACAGCCGTCGCTGCACTTTTTGCAACCTCTCCAAGGATTCCACATTGCCATGTTATCACCTCGTCAAATTATAGTTATCTTAAACCCGCGCAAACCATACATTGGCTCTTGGCATGTTATGAATCATTTTTATTATCTTTCATCGAAAACGCAAGATATAGTGCGTAAGATCCCGTTATTACTGTCAGCAACAGAGCGGTCAATATCTGCATCCCGATCGTTACATCTGTTTCATCGGCAAAAACGCTGAGCGCGTTGAATATTCCGTGAGCGGCAATACAAACGATTAGACTTTTGGATCTGTAATAAATCATCACAAACATAAAACCTGCAGAGGTAGCGTATACGATCTGAAGCAGATTCGGAAGCAATCCGGCTCCGGAACCGTTGAACAGATTGATGATATGACCAATACCAAAGGTAACGCTTGAAACGATGATGGCAGCCTTGACGTTATCTTTTCGCATTGCCTCAAAAAGCAGTCCGCGAAAGATAACTTCCTCAAGGAAGCCAACGCAAAACATTGCAAGAATACAAAATGCCGTTTCAATCGCACTGCTATTCAATGCCACACCGTACCAAAGATTTGCGCTCAGCATAATAAGTATCGGCAAGTAGCAGAGCATTGACCTTACGGACGTCTTCGGAGCGCACAATCCGTAATCTGAGAGCAGATCGTTCTTATATAAAAAACGAAACAGGATCGCCGAAAGTACCGCTCCGATGACAAGTGTCACCGATTTTTCGATTCCGATCAGTCCTGACAGCGCATCTCCCACGGACATCAGCACGCAATAAGCAACGATCCAGGCAACAGCAAACCATATTTTACTTTTATCAAAGATTTTCTTCAAAGCACTCATTCATATCTCCCTAATTGAAGCAGATAATTACTGTGATAATCCTCAATTATTATTCATCCCATCCACCGTTTCGCAAGACTTTGCCGTCATTTCTACCCACGCGGGGCGGAAACCGCTACGGAGGGCGTTTCGGACGGATTTAATATTGCACCAAGCGGCGCAATAAAACGGTACTTTCCCGCGGTTCAGAATCTCGATGGCAAGACGGCTCGTAAGCGCAGAGGCAATTCCCTGCCTGCGATATTCGGGAAGCACGTCTATACCGATCTGCCACATAGTACCGCAATCGGCACTACAGCCCGCAAGACCTACGAGCTTATTTCCGTCATATGCACCCACGCCAAGGATGTCAAGATGCTTTCTCTGCTCACAGAGAGCATTACTCCATTCAGGCAGGTATAGGTCAGCAAATTCTGTCTGCGTCAAGATCCGCAGATCATAAGGGCAATCAAGAGCACGCAGAGCATTCACATCGGGTAAAAAATACTCTGCCATAAAACAGATCTTCTGACCATTTTTCATCAGTTCATCATTCAGAACGTGCAGATGCGGCGTTTCAAACAGGTGCTCGACGGGGTATTTATTTATGTAATTCTCGGCAATATCGCGAAATTCGGGTGATGTCGATGCCACCACGTTGTTTCCGTAGGACACAAGCTGACAGGAAAACGGGAGCTTCAAATACCGTCTTGCGCCCTCGTTCTCGTGCGAAACAACGATTACGTTTCCGCTCTTATTAAAGTCATCGGGCTCGGCACATAAGTCGATGGCGGATTGCGCCATTGCTATTTTCAATATTTGTTGGTTAGTCATTGTTTCTCCGAGTTATCAGGTCATATCATAGGTTCTATATCCGCATTCAATAATCTTAAGCTGAAGATTGTGAAAGCGATGCCGAGTATCGTTTTTTGAGAAAAACTCCGCAAGTTTTCCTTTTTTCAAGAACTTAATCATAATAGGCTTTGGCAAAGTGTAAAAAGTAAAACTACTGTCAATAATATTTCTTTCTCCAATACACTTTGATTCTTCCAGCGAGTTCACCTTTGCCCAAACCTCCGCGCATTCGGCAAAATCAATATACATACCATTTTTCAACGCAATGCCTTGTACGGTAATTTCGAGCATTTCATTTTCTGTAAACGCTTCATACTCCGAGAAATATTTATCTTTATCCATATAAATAATCTCCTTACGGATTGTATTTTTCTAAAATCTCAATAATATCTTGCTCATACACATTCCCACCGAGAACATTGCCATTCGGCGAGAACGACACACAACGCACGTTACAGGGATCCTCTGCGTAGGGATTCTCAGGAAGATAGTCTGTGAAATACTCCGCGAGATATTTCAGCGCGTTTCCTTCGGGAAAAATGACATTTCCCTCATTCTCGCATATTCCTAAATCTGCAAAACTATCGAGAATTTCCCTCGTTTTTCGATTGTACGGATTGCAATCAGTCGCACTCCCGAGCCACGCGGGTTGAAGTCTGATCGGGATGCCGCACGCCTTTGCTTCTGCGGCAAACCGCCTCACTACCTCGAGCGGTATGGTTTCCTGATGGAAAGCATCTACCGACAAAAGCAGATCGTTCACACCGCATTTGGCAAGCCCTTTTGCAACCTCACGGATCTTATCCGCATTCTTTGAAAAATAGCCGTTAGTGATGATCTGGCGTTTGGAGACGTTCAGTTCCGTTGCTGCTTTCATGATCGCATAGACTGCGTCCGTGTACAAAAGAGGCTCGCCTCCGAATGTCATCACAGTTTTGATATCATACTCCGAAGCGATCTTCCGCACCGCATCCGCGGCAATCCCGGGATCGATCCGCTCGCCGCAGGACGTGTGTTCTCCCTCGGAACAGTGTTTGCACCGCCCCGTGCAAGCGTAAGTCACGACGAATTCGATCTTGCTTAGATTTTTAAGATATGTATTCATAATTTCTTAAGCAAATAATTCAATCATATGTTTTTTATGGTTTCCAATATTCTGCTATAGATTCCCTTGCAAGCTGAACGTACCGCCTTCCGCGATCGTAATCACCGAAAATGGTTCCAACCTCTCTCTGAGCAACCTCAAGCAAGCAACCGCTTGATGCTTTGCTGATATCTCTGAAGCATCTTCTTATAGCATCCTCGTCGAGAGGTCCGGGATTGGTCACGTACTCCGCCCTCGGTTTGCTGTAATATACGACACGGCTTCCGCGCAGGAATTCGCCCACTTGTTCTTCATTATTAAACGGTGAGACCGAAAGTTTGCGCAGATTTTCCCATTTTGACAGATAATCAACCCAGAGGTTGTCCACTCTTTCGCAACAGCCGTAAGAAAGAAGTCCGAATCGCTTGACCATTCGGTCAAAATAAGGATGGACAAATTCGCCGTACATTGCGGGCGATACCGCAGTAGTTTCCTGCGATTCAAGGAATCCCCATATCTGTTTTGTTGAAGTAATTTCCCCCTCTGCAGGAAGTTCATCCGTAAAGGCGAAGGACTCCTGCGCTACAGGGGAAAAACCGTTGGTCGGAAAAAGGAGCTTATTATCTTCAAGATAATCGTAATATCTCTCGTAAACCTTTGTAGCCATGTCCATAAGCTCGTGCAGCTTTTCGGGACAGTCATACATGGACATATAATAAGTCTCCATGTTGATCAGCTTCACAAGGGGATTTGTAATTGCTCCCCTTAAGGATGCCTGCATAATACGCGACGGAAGAATATCTCCGAAAACGCTGTCTGCAAAGGCGCACCATTCCTTTGTGGCTTCCATATCAACCGTTATTCCGCCGCCGCGGAAGATATCAAAATCCTCCTCGATATCGTCGGTCAGGGGCTCTATATGGTAGCCTATCGAATCCTTGGCTTTGGTGATGATCGGGGTAGCACCGAAGGGAGAGCCCTTTACGAATACGTTCACGTCAAATCTGTCCGAAACGGGAGTATCGTCATCAAAGAGCTCGCGTCCGACCATAGAGGAAAGAAGCTGCCATTCGAGTTTTCTTGCTTCCTTTCCCTCGCAACGCATACGGGGAGTAATGACTTCGCCTGTGAAATTTGAGAACAGCAATCTGACAGTCGGTGTGTCACGAACGCCCCTCGCTTGTTTTTCCCACATTTTCAGAATCTCGTCGTTGCGAGGACAATTGACAAGTTGAGCTTTTTTAGCAGCAAGCTCACGCAGAATTTCTCGGTCCTTTAAAGACAGATTGATCATATCAATATTCTCCTCTCAAAACCATATCTATAGTAAAACTGTAGAATTATTTATTCTCGTATTTCTCTCGGTATTTTTCATCGGCACATGATTTGCCGAAATACATCAGCTCCCAGACAGCAGGATCGCTGACTTTTTCGACGATCTTGCCGTCCTCAAGCTTCTCGATCGTTGCAGTACCTTCAAAACGCAGGTAACCGCCGTCAAAGCCGATCAGCTTTGCAAGGATACCGAGCGGCTTGGGGAGTACGTCAACGAAGCAGGTCTTGTTGATGTCGCCGCTCCGATCGTAAGTGATGCGGTATTCTTCGCCCGATTCGGTCGTGTATTCGTAGACAACCTTGTTGTAGACGGGTTTGCCCGTGTGCTCGTCGATATATCTTTCCTCGGGAAGGAATTTCAGCGTATGATTGGAATTGTCGCCAAGGATCTCGCCGTCCTTCGCGATCATAAAGACGTCGTGATCCTTGTAGCCGTACTTCTTCCCCGCGGTGATCCAGGAGGAAATGACCTTGTAATTCCCGATCTTTGCTCTGCCCCAATACCAATGGTGCATCAGCTTGATCATCGAGATATTACCCCAGTTGTGATCGTGATATCCCGAGCCCTCGAGATGAAGTTCCTTGCCGCCGTCGTATATTACGTCAGCAACCGCACGCCCCTCGGGGATCGCGGGCAGCCACGCAAAATAATGTTCTTCGCGGTCGCCGAAGAAGATGCTTCCCGTCTGCGAACGCCAAGCGCGGATCGTTCCGTCGAGAGAAAGACGTGCACTCATATTCTTGCCCTTGAAGACGACGTCGTAATGCTTGAGGTCGCCTCGGCAGTAACATTCGCCGATCTTCACGTCGCACTTGTCCTTGGCGTAATGGCTTTCCTCGATCGTTGCGTAGACCTCCTCGGAGAACTTTCTGCCGTCGGGAAGAGTCAGCTCCATTGTTGAGATCGGCTTGATCGGGCCATCAACCGCTATCGGCATTTTTGAAAAGAAGAACAGAACGAGCACCGTGCCGTCGGGATAGTGCGAATCGTAGTACCACCATTCGTAGCAGCCCTTCGAGCCGTCAACGCGGGAGCCGTCCTCCCAGATCTCGACCTCGTTTTTCTTGAGCCCCATCTGCGCGTAATGCAGATCGTCATCGGGATGTATTGATTTTTGGATTCTATTCATGGGTGTGTCCTCGTTTCGGTTATTTTACAAAATAACAATAATCCAATATAACATTCCCCTGCTCATCGGGAGAGGTATATCTCGGGCAGGTGCAGTTTTCGAACGACCATACACCGCCGTTTTCGTCAGTCCACAGTTCAAGTCCGGCGTCGATAACCGCACCTTTACAAGCCTTGGTTTTATGGACTTCCTTTTCGGTTCCGTAGAGCCAACACGTGCCAAGACCTATAGCGGGGAAATCAATAAATGAAAAGCCTTCGGGAACGGGCGTGTTCGTGGGAGTGAACATACCGATCCAGTATTCGAACGGCTGTCCATCAGCACGGCGTTCAAGTCCGACGTATCCGCCGCCGTTCTCCCAAATTGCGGTTATTTTATCGACACCGCCCATCGCTTCCTCGATCTTATCGAACCAACCGTTCGCAAACCACTCGCCCCACATCGGTCCGAAATTGGGATACTTTTTGCCGATGAACCGCATCGCGGGGATTTCTTCTTTGAATGTTTTAATGATTTCTGCCATCTATTCTTTCCTCCATTATTTTATACCTGCGTAATGAGCAATCAGCAATGCCCTGAATGTAATGTCGCACGACTTGCGAATTTTGGATTTCCAATCCGTTTCAAGCTGCAGCCCTGCATAAGGACCCCAACCGCGAAATTCATTTTCGTAAAACGGAACATCGCAAATTCCGTTATCGTTGATATGTTCAACTAAATAATCAACTTCCGATCTTAATTCATTCAAATACGGATATAGGCCGCATCTGCATAACCATTCAACTTTTTCAAAGTTAATTCTGCGAATACCTTCAGTATCAAATTTATTTATCGCGTTTGTGGCAATAGAATATCCTTCGGGATAGTACCACAGAGGACCAACCGCGTGACCTACCCAACACGCCACGGGCGTATTCATAATTTCAAGTCTATCGGTGCGCATAAGACGCTTGAAGGATTCTGCAAGCATCTTAATATTGCTTTCAGTTTTCCATGAATCCGTAAATGCAAGTATTTCAAGATGGTATCTGCAAGGCCATCGTTCACCGTTATTGAATAAGCGACATTTCTTTGATGGGCGGGAAACATCAAGTATTGAATCCACCTCGGTTACTCTGCGAAACGATTCAAGCGCAACATCAATTTGCGGCTTTATATCTATGATGTCATCGTAATGCGCTCTTGCTATGCAAGCGGAACGAATCATATTCTGACCGAAGGCAGGGATTTCAAACTCGCTGTAATATTCGCCTTTAGTTTCGTAGCAATAATCTGTAAGCTTTGTTGTGGCATAGGCATCCATTGCTTTATCGAGAATCAAAGTCCCTTTAAGACCTTTTTCTCCCATATACTTAGTAGCGGTTTCCTGGTTATCATATTGGCCTGCATTTTTGTTAGAACCGTGAAAGCCAAGACCTATCCAACCGTTTTCTTGCTGTTTTTCTGCCATAAAGCAGACGATTTTTTCCTGCAAAATCTGTGATTTGAGTGTTGCTTCTTCCTCTGCGGTAATACTGCCGAGGATTTCTTTCTTCACGCGCAATTCTATTGACGGATTTGCACTTTCAAGGAGAAATCCAATAGATTTCTGATAATCAAAACTCATTTTTAATCTCCTTTTCAATCAGTTTCATAACACGGCAACTCAAAAACCATTATGCGTTCGCGCGGGTCGTTGCCTTCAAAAAGGTCGCCGCATTCGAACTCGTCGTAGAATTCGAGCTCGTCGACGGTCATAAGATAGCACATAAACTCGTCGGACGGGTAATAGAAGAACAAAAGTATCTCGCGCGGGTCGGCGTACCAGGATTCGATGATCCTTGACAGCACCTTTTGCAGTATCTCAACCGAAAAGGGGTTGAAGAAATAACATCTGTTAACCGCGGGCGAAACTTCGTATTCCTCCGCGCGGGTCAGTACAAAGTCCGCCTTAGCTCTCGGATGGGCACTCCTGCGATTTTCGAGCGCGCCATCGTAGATATGCTCATCGTATTCAATTCCGATCGACTCGGCTTTCGTTCGGTAGGAAAGAAAGAATCCGACTCTTCCCTTTCCGCAGCCGTAATCGAGGACTACGTCTCCCTTGCCGATCAGCCCCGTGCTTGCCAAGCGCTCGAGGACGCTGTACGGAGTCGGCTCGTACGGGTAACGGTATTCGTCCGAGTTCGTATCGTCACGCCCTATGGTTTTGATTTGCAGGAGCTTGTCCCACGCGTTCTCGTTATTTGCCATTTCTCTTTTTAAATACGACGAAAAATGCTATGCCTGCGGCAAGGACGACCGCCGAGACTATAATAATGACAACAATTTCAGCGGCTATACCGTTTGATTTTTGTGAATTCAAAGGCATTTGTTTTTCAGCGTTACATTCAGTACATTTATATACCTCTTCGAATTCTTGGTAGCTGTGAGCTTCCTCGGATTCATAGCCGCAAACAGAGCAATACTTTACATGAATCTCTTCATCCTTTGCCGAATACTTGAAGCTATGAGCTTTTGTTACGTTATAAGAACAGTTTTTACATACCTCGGTGTGCGAAGATCCGTCGGCGGGCATATGGATCAAACTATGAATCTTTTCCATATTGTTTTCGATAAAGCTATCGAATTCATTCTCAAGCAGAGTACTCATATTCTTAAGGGAATTATGATTCTTCGCCTTGAAATATGCGTCAAGTGTTGCTATTTCGACATCGTTCAGAGTTCTTTCGAAGACAACGATATCCCCGACGTTGCCGCAGTAATAGTAATTGGTTGAACTCTGAATTCCGTGTCCGATATAAGCATACTCATGAGTAGCCGTTATCTTCTCGCCGGACTTTCCCGCCTGATACAGATTAGCACGGTCTGCCGATCTGTCGTAGATCATTGATGCGCCGAGGTAAAGCTTCTCTGACTTTCCTTGCTTAACCGCAGAGACGGTAGACCAACCGTCTATCTCTACGGCAGAATAATGCATACCCCTGTTGTTATTTTCGCCCGAACCGAAACGGCAGACTATTCCGTTTTTGAATGCAGTAAAGTATACGCTTCCCCATGAATCCGATTCGGGATAATGGAGCAAAGTATATCTTGCCGAATTATTGATTTTGTAATCGCTAAAGTAATCCGTAGACTTTTTATCTGTTTTGGCATTGATAATGATAGATATATCGCTTTTGCCCGAGAGGCTGTGGTCATAAACCATTTTGTCGTCAATACCATCGAAACTAATTATTCCTTCTTTGAACGAGGGGGCAGTTTTGTTCTCTGCGGTCGCACAGACCGAATTGAGCCTATCGTACCATTTCAGCACCTCGCCGGATTCACCGAGAAGCATTTCTCCCTGCGAATCAAACCATATGGCGGCGCCCGACATATCAATATCCAAGACTGTTACGTTGGCATATATCTTTCGGCAGTCTTCTTTAAGAATTCCGGGGACGGAAAAACAGCTTAAATTTTCTCTGTAGCATTCCTCGGGAATCGGCAGCCACACTACCTCCGATTTATAAGAAAAGCCGTATTCATTTACTATCAAAACCTCTTTGGGAAGCGTAGGCGCAATTCCGGGTCTTGTAAATACCGACGCTCCTACTATACATTCCGTCGCGCCTTTCTTTGGATCAGCGCAAGAGAGCTTTGAAGCGGAGACGTATCCCTTGCCCATGCCTTCGGCGCAAACGTAAATGTCGCAGACGCCGAGATCACGGGTCTGTAATTCGGCAATTACTGTTTGCGCTTGATTACCGATCTTTGAAATATCAAATTTTGCGATAATTTCTCCCGATTGCGAATCCTTCCTTACAACAAGATAACCTTCCCCCGAGGCTTCCGTAATACTTGCGATAAGGCTCTTACCCTCACAACTACCGAAAGCCACGTTCTTAAAAGATAGGTAATCTCCATTATATAGTTTTACTGAAGGTGATTTTATCTCGATCGTGTAGTTGGTTTGATTATGTCTGAATCCCGAAAAATACAAAAGGTCGATGCCCTTGCCGATATCTCTTGTTTCGGTGGAAAAGTTCGCGTAAATATAATCAACAAGATCTGCGGCATTATTGGTCTGAATGATGTTATATCCAAGCGAGATAACTTCCGACCAACCCGTAGAATTCTCCTTATGCTTTGCGCTGTGAGTACCTCCTATGGACTCATAGAGAACGTTCGTAAATGCGCGTGTATACTGCGTGATCTGAGCTAAAACCTTGGGATCGCTCTGCGGCTGTGTATAATCCGAGAAGCCTGCTTCAACGGTATATGCGGTTTTGGTATCGTGATGTGTCTTGATTTCTTTAACCCAGCTTTCTGCGTTTCTGTTGCTGTTATACGTACAGAAATTCGGCATAACCGCATCATTACCGTATGCGGCTCTGATCTCTTTATGCCAACCGAGTATAGCTGAGGTGCCATAGCTTCCCTTAAACATCACTATATCAAGACATCCATGCTCTTTGACAAGCTCATAAAGCTCCATACGGTTGGCCCATTGACCCGAAAACTTATCAAGATTGATCATTATCTTGCCGCGGCAGAGGTCAAGTGCCTGCGCAAAAGTGGGCATGACCAGAGTGTTACCGTGTTCATCTTTATATACGTCACGGGAACCGCCGGTATATTGCAAGAGAGGATATTTGCAGATCTCCTCATAGGTCATTTCCGAAACCTTAAGCGAACCGTTATAGGTTGTGGTTCGATTGATGGTGTTATCGTGGCAAAGAACGTAAACTCCGTCCTTCGTTCGCATAATATCAAGCTCGACTATATCAACTTTATGATCGATGCTGTCCTGAATTGCCGCAAGCGAATTTTCAGGAATGGGATTCCCGATATATGTTATAGCTCTGTGAGCGCAGGACATAGGGCGACCGTTTGGATCATAGAAGGAAGCCATTATTTCTTCAAAAGAACCCATTTCGGGCTTTTGGGGCGCATCAGCCGCCGAGACGGGAGGGATGCAAATAACGGGAATAATAAAACTTAGTACAAGTAAGAGGGATATTGGTGATAACACTTTTCTGAATTCAGTCATAATAATCTCCAAAAATTTGATACTTTATTATACCATAAAAATAAGTACACTTCAACATTATTCTAAAAAATAAGGCGGCAGAATCGCCGCCTTTATCATCTTTTTTTATAAACCACAAGCTCCGGTTTTTCGCCGTTTGTTTCATAAGTACAAACAAGAAGGAAATCCATACTTGCCGCGAGTCCGAAGCAACGGTCGCCACCGAATTCGGATTCGAGCTGATATCCGAGATACGTGGTGTTATCGTCAAGGAATTTCACCTTTTGCCCGTTCGGGAGCGTATATTCGAGGTTGATATAACCGCCGACAAGGAAGTTGAGCGTCTTGACCTCGGGCATTCCCTCGATATGCAGATCGTTGAATTCACGGATGAGACCACGCTTGAATTCTTCGAAATTCGCGTCACCGCCGACCTCCGCATAGCGTTTCCAATAATTGAGCTTCGGAAGCTGCTCCTCGAAATAAGCACGCGCCTGCTCGGGCGGCCAATTCTCGTTTGACATATGATCAACCAGAAAATCTGTCAGTTCCTCAAGGCTCGTATAACAGAAATTGCCGTCGGCATAGCACCATTTGCAGTATTCCTCGTTGAAAAAGCCGTCGGTTTCGCGGCTTATGTCGTGATCCTCAAGAGGCATTCCGCAGCATTGGCAGACGAGCTTCCTCGGAGATCCGAGAAGCGTGTTGATCGACACGTCGAAAAGCTTTGAGAGAAGCTTAAGTGTTTCTGTATTGGGGATCGTATCGCCGTTCTCCCAACGCGATACAGCCTGCCTTGTAACGAATACCTTCTCGGCAAGCTCCTCCTGAGAGAGGCCGCTTTTTGTTCTGAGTTCAAGAATTACGTCTTTTGTTTCCATTATTTTCACCGCCTTGGTTCAAGATAATTCTATTATATCACACTTCTGCGCAAATGGCAAGCAACGCGCTGTTGCTATGCGTTCCTTTGCTTCAGCATTTCATTGATCCTTGCGGTATTTCTTCTGATGATCGAGTAAATGATCACCCAGATAGCGATATATCCGACAACGAAAATTACCGAAAAGGCCACGATCGGGATGACTCCGAGGTCGAGCCAATCATTGACAAGATAGGTTGCAAGGTATCCGACGTATAGAGCACTTCCGTGGATAAGGATCGCAACCAGCAGCGGCAGACGTTCGATCTGATAAAGCGCGTTCAGACCTCCCGCAATAAAGGCAAGGAGAGTCAAGGAAATTATCCCGATGCAAACTTGATTTACAGAAAGCATATCCACGCCTGCGACTTGATGCATTATCATATACAATACAGCTAAAACTATCGGTCCGATGCCCGAAGCGATCGCACCTCGGCGCAAAAATTCAAGAACAAACCTTTTCATTTTCCTTCATACCTCCTTCTGATCTCCGAAAAGCACCGTCTTGATACGTATTCACGGTATCCGCAGGCAAAAACCGCATCGATACCTCCGCTGAAAGCCGCGTCGAAACGTCTGATGCTGTGCTCGTTGGCAAGTGTTGACTTATTGATACGGATGAAATAAGACGGCAAGACCGCCTCAAGATCGCGCAGTCTTTCCCTAAGCGTATAACGTTCCCCATTCGTATCAATGGCGATCACCTTGCGGTCAAGAACCGTAATGCACTCGATCTCGCCGAAGGTAAGCTTGCGCATTTCATCCTCCGCGTAACCCATAATGCAATCGGCACCGGAAAAGCCGCAGACAAGATCCTCGATCTGCGCGGTAAGCTTGGAAGGCGCATGAACGATCGCGATTATTTCCTCCTCCGCGTCCTTGTCAATAATGAGCTTGTACTTCATTTTCATAATTCCTTACTGTTTTTTCATCTGGCGGAGGAAGCAGAAGACCGCAACCGCCACCGTTCCGAGGCTGTACAAAAGTATGATCGGAATGTGTTCGTCCATGACACCGAAATCTCCTCCGAACAAGGCTTGCTCGGTTTTTACCGCGTGAACGAACGGAAGCGCATTCGCAAGCTTCTCGAAAAATCCGCCGACAAGTCCGATATCAAACCACACGCCCGAAAGCCACGCAGACAGATTGGTAAGCAGTGCTCCGCAGATACCGCCTACCTGCTTGACACCGAGAATAGAGCCGCAAAGAAGTCCTAGCGCGATATTGAAGACCGCCGTCGGGATCATACCGATTACCGCATATAGGATATTCACGCTGACCGTCAGCCCCAACGGGATCGCGGCGAGGTAGCAGACGAGCGTCTGTCCGAGCGCGATGGGCAAAAGCGGAAGCATATATCCCAAAATAAAATCCAATCCCGTGAGAGGAGTGGTATAAAGTCTTTGCAAGAGCGCGCTTTCGCGGTCCTTTGCGACGAGAGTTGCAGAAAAAAGCGTCATAAAGGACATACCGAAAACGGTGATACCGGGTGTCAGCGTGTCGATCTCGAACATACTGACGGGAATATTTTTCTGAATAGCGCTGAGCAAAAACAGAAGAACAAGCGGAAATCCGAGTCCGAATCCGAGATTCAGCGGATCACGCAGGATCTCCTTCGAACATCTTTTAGCAAAGGTAAGCATTCTCATCACTTGACCTCCTTCACGATCGAAACAAAGGTCTCTTCAAAATCGTTTTTGCCCGCGATCGCGTTCAATTCGGAAACAGTTCCGACGGCAAGAAGTCTTCCGTCCTTCATAATTCCGATGCGGTCGGAGAGAGCCTCCGCTTCCTCCATATAATGCGTCGTCAGAATGACCGTCACCCTGCCCTTGAGGGCGCGGATCACGTCCCAGAGCTCGTGCCTTGCGATAACATCAAGCCCGAGCGTCGGCTCGTCGAGGAAAAGGATCTTCGGTTCACTGATAAGTGCCATCGCAATGCTGACGCGGCGTTGCCAACCGCCCGAGAGCTTGCCCGCTTTTCTCGCGAGAACGCTCTCCAAAGAAAAGCTCTCCGAGAGCTCGCAGATCTTTTCCTTGGTCTTTTCCTTTGAAAAACCGTGAATACCGCAGATCAGCGCAAGGTTTTCCCAGACCGAAAGATTCGGCGCGACCGCCGTTTCCTGCGGTGAAACTCCTATCAAGGATTTCACCTTCTCGGGTTCTTTTGTAATGCTGTAACCGCCCACAAATGCGTCGCCCTCCGTCGGCTTTGTCAGACAGGAAAGCATTTTGACCGTTGTGGTCTTCCCCGCTCCGTTTACGCCGAGCAAAGAAAACAATTCACCCTCGCTTATTTCCAAATTCAACCCGTCGACAGCGATTATTTCTTTATACCTCTTGACGAGTTTTTCCGTTTTTATCGCCTGCATCAATATTATCCTCCGTTTTGAACTTACAATATTATAGCATATAAATACGGTGAAATGTTGATTTTTGTCTCTTCGGTCATTTTCTCTGTCTCATCGGTTTTCAAAGCCCTCGCTCCCAAAATGAGCGAGGGCTATTTTGTTTATTTTACAAAGAAAACCACATTCTCGACCTTATCAAACAAAACATTCATATACCCGATCCTCTCACCGTCATAACTTCCGACTCGAGTCAGCTGATCAAGGAGCTCTTTCTCCTTGAATATGTTTTTCGGTATTTTCATATTCGACACAGCCATTTTGAGAAATTTCTCGTAGATGGGGGCATGAAATGCGAAAACGGAAAGAATTCTTTGCTGATTTTGTTTTTTGACATTATTGGTTCCTCTTATTCTCACTTAAATACTACCATCAACAGCGTGCCTGCTACCATAAGCGCAAGCCCGGCAAATGCCTTGCGCGACAGTTTTTCCTTAAAAACGAAATAGGAAAATGCCACGGTGAATACAATACTCAATTTATCTATCGGTACTACCACGCTGACAACGCCGTTTTGAATGGCATAATAATAGAAAAGCCACGATGCGCCCGTTGCGATGCCCGACAGAGCAATGAAGACAAGCTCTTTTTTATCAAGTGTTTTGATTTGACGTTGTTTTCCTTTTGCGAATACGATGATCCACGCCATCAAAAGCACGACTCCCGTGCGGATGGCGGTTCCGAGATTTGACTCAACACCGGATATACCAATCTTGGCGAGGATGGAAGTGAGTGCCGCGAATAACGCGGAAAGTACGGCGTATATCATCCAGGCTCTGTGCTCTTCCTTCTGAGCATTTTGCTTTTTCTCAACCATCAAAAATATGCCGATAGCCAGAATTGCCGTTCCGATCAGTTTGATAGCAAGCGCTTCGGTTTCCCCAAAGCAGATGATCGCGAGAAGCACGGACAGTATCGTGCTTGATTTATCTATCGGAACGACCTTGTTAACGTCGCCCATTGAAAGCGCCTTGAAATAGCAGATCCACGAGGCACCTGTTGCAAGACCCGAGAGAAGCAAAAATATCAATGGTTTCGTTTCAATTGAAGTTATTGTCTCTGCAGATCCGACTAAAAAGACCATAACCCAAGCAAATATGAGCACCACAACAGTCCTGATCGCCGTTGCCACGTCGGAATCCGTTTTTTTAATTCCGCATTTCGCAAGTATAGCCGTAAGCCCCGCGAACACAGCGGAAAGTATTGCCGCAATAAACCACATTTACTGTTCTCCTTTTTCGATTGATACGTCTATCCCCGCGCGGTGAGCTTGATCTTCTTGCTTATCCTTGGGGATATGATAGAGTTTTCCGTTCTTCATAAGCTTTGCACCCGTTTGGTGATAGGAAAAACCAACGCCTGCACGCATACATTGTTCTCGGATGCCGAGCACCCAATCGTAATCGCAAATCCTTGCGTCATCGCCCGATTCGCCTCCTACCGAGACCGATTTGATCTCGGGAGTCAGATATTTCGAGAGATCGATCGGCTCAAGAAGCGGCTCGCAGATTATCACTTTGGTTTTTATCGGCAGATTCAAATAGATTGGTAATCGGTAATCAGCCATTTTCTGATTCTCTGTAGTCACCGCGATCGTAACGTGATCGTATCCATCGCCCCAATCAACCGGCTTACAGGCATCAAAGCGGTCGATTCGCTTGGTTATGATGAAAAAGCGGCAATCTCTGCGCTCTTTGATGATTTTCCAAGCTTCGTCTCGCCATCCGTCGGCTTCGTCAAGGAAGAAATCCGAGGTAAAGCAGGTGTAAAATAGAGTTCCCGATGGGTATTTATATTCGCCGCGTCTGTTTTTTGCGATCGGGAGATTGAATGTTGAAATATTCTTTTTGACTTCGCTCGCATCCTTGTCGATCCTTGAATCAATGCGGTATACGTAACAATGGAGGCAGCCATCGCTGATCTTTCGGCATCCGTGCCAAGGATTCCAACGCATATCGGAACACTCCTTTCAATGATTTTCAATAATATAATTCGAGTAATTTCTACACAAAAGCCGCGGCGATCATGCCACGGCAGTTTTGCGAAAAGGAAACTACAGTCATCATATGTGAGATAGAAGCCGCTGTCGATCCTAATTTATAAATCAAATCCCGTACTTTTTTCTGATAATTTCTGCAAGGGCTTGAGCGGTGCCTTCGATTCCGAGGACGGAGCTATCAATCATTATATGATAGTTCTCAGGTGAGCCCCATTTCTTACCTGTGTAATAGTTATAGTAATTGATGCGTCGCTTGTCGGTCTTCTGTGAAAGATCCTTTGCCTGCTTTTCATCAACGCCCTCATGACGCTCAATAATGCGGTCAACCTTGAAATCTCGGGGAGCGTAAACAAAAATGCTGATCCTGTTTTCTTCCTGGCGCAGAACGTGGTCTGCGCATCTTCCGACTATGACGCATGAACCTTCCGCAGCGATCTCGCGTATGATCTCGGATTGGGTCATAAAGAGCTTATCGCTGATCGGAATATTCATATTATGAGCCGCGCTGTTAATATAAGACGAACCCATAGCCAGGGTATAAAGCAGGCTGCTTGACGCCTTTTCGTCAACGTGATTCAGCACCTCCGAGGACATTCCCGACTTCTGTGCCGCCATTGTAATGAGCTCTTTATCGTATGCCTTTACGCCGAGAAGCTCGCCAAGGCGCAATCCGATCTCGCGCCCTCCGCTTCCGTACTGTCTTGCAACGGTAATTACGAATTTCTTGGTGCCTTCCATATTATCAGCCTCCTTATCTCTATTCTTTATATTTATTATATCATTTTTTGCGGCATTTGTAAAGAGTAATTTAACAATTTTTTATCATCGCTAAGACGCGGCGCGAATATTCTTTACCGTACAGGAGGATTTTGCCGTGCCACTTCAGAATAACCAAAGTCGAGCAAGGACTTTTATTTACAATTCACTTCTATTGACTCTTTCCGCAGTGCTTATGCGCGCAGTCGGTGTTGCCTACAACGTATACATCTCCAACCGCGTCGGTGCAGAGGTTATGGGACTGTATTCGCTCGTTACAAACGTATGGGGATTTGCGCTTACGCTTGCTACGTCGGGTATCAATCTCGCCGCGACAAGATGCGTAGCCGAGGCGGGAAAGAATAAGTCGGAAATACGGGCAGCGATGCGGAAATGCATAGTTTATTCGCTTTCATTCGGACTATCTGCGGCTTTTTTGTTATTTATTCTCGCAAAACCGATATCCACACTTTGGCTTTCGGACCAAAGAGCGATAACGCCTTTGCGCATTATGTCATTATCGTTGCCCGTAATTTCAATTTCATCGGCTCTGTCGGGCTACTTTTCAGCGGTCAGAAGAGTCTGGAAAAGCGCATCTGTTCAAGTAGTTGAGCAAACTATCAAGATCTTCGGAGTCGCTGCGCTCCTGACGCCCTTGATGCCTTTGGGTATCGAATATGCCTGCATTGCGATCGTTCTGGGAGGGACAATTGCGGAGATCTTGTCCTTTCTTCTTTATGCTTTGTTTTACTCATTGGAAAAGAGAAAACTAAACGAGGGAGAGGTCAGCCGTACCGATTCTCTGAAGCTTAACAAAAAGATATTTTCCATAGCACTTCCCGTGGCGTTCAGCACGTATATACGCTCGGGATTGACAACAGTTGAGCACGTTCTCATCCCTCTCGGACTTCGTGAATCCGGTCTTGATGCCGCGGCGGCACTTGAAAGCTACGGGATACTTTCGGGGATGGTGCTCCCCGTTGTTCTCTTTCCATATGCTCTGATACATTCCTTCACCGGACTGCTTGTTCCCGAGGTTTCCGGCGGCATCGCGTCGGGCGAAAAGCGGCATATTGAATATATAGCATCACGAGTATGGCGGCTTACGATACTCTTTGGGCTTTGCGGCGCCGGGGTTCTTGCTGTTTGCTCGCGAGAGTTCGGATACGTCTTATATTCAAATGCAGATGCGGGAAAATTCATACTCACTCTTGCCCCGCTGATGCCGCTTATGTACCTTGACACGGTAACAGATTCACTCCTCAAGGGCATGGGGGAACAGATCTATACAATGAACGTGAACATTGCTGACGCGGCAATTTCTGTAATTCTGGTTCGTTTGCTTGTTCCGCGCTTTGGAATAATCGGTTATATTGCCGTTCTGTATATTGCAGAGCTTGTAAATTTTGCTTTTTCGGCGGCAAGGCTGATCGGAAGATGCAGATTCGGGTTTAAAATCGGAAGATGGTTTTTCCTTCCGCTTTTGCTGCTTATCATTACCTCACAGGTATGCAAACTCTTGTTTTCAATGCTTCCGCATATCGGAATCGATTGGCTGATGCTGACTATTCACATATTGATCATCATTGCGGTTTTCATTATCTTACTTACACTTTTCGGTGTTTGTGACAAGGAGCTCAGGCAATGGCTTTCCTGCTCTATCGGATTAAAAAAGCAACCCGACCTCAGCGGTCGGGTTGGCGAATGATCATTCGGATTTCTTTCTGTAGGGCGAAAGCACGCCGTTATCCATAACGAGTATCCTATCCGCTCGCTCGGCAATCTTCATATCGTGCGTTACGATCAGAAGCGTTTGTCCAAGCTCCTCCTTGGTTTTGATAAGCAACTCGAGCACCTCATCGGCGTTTGCGCGGTCGAGGTTGCCCGTGGGTTCATCGGCAAAGACGACCTGCGGACGGTTGATAAGCGCACGCGCTATCGAAACTCTTTGCTGCTGACCGCCCGAAAGCTCGCTCGGCAGATGATGGAGTCTGTCGTGGATATTAAGCGTTGCCACGAGTTTCTTGAAATGTTCCTCGTAGCTATGGTCGGGTTTATTGCACATCAGAGTCGGGATAAGGATATTTTCCATTGCCGTGAACTGCGGGATGAGATTATGATTCTGAAAAACCATTCCCATATAATTGCCGCGGAAGACTCCGAGCTCATCCGAGGACATCGCTGTGATATCGTTTCCTCGGATAAAAATCCTTCCGGAGTTTGGTCTGTCAAGTCCGGCGCATATATGCAGGAAGGTACTCTTACCCGAGCCGGATGAACCGATTATTGCCACCATTTCTCCGTCGTAGATCTCGACGTTTGCGCGGTTTACGGCAGTCACCGTCGTATCGTACTGCTTATATTGCTTTATTACGTTTTCAGCCTTTAGTATTACTTTTCTATCTTCCATAATTCAAACCTCCGTTATTCTCCGAGATGCCTTCTGGCGATTCTGTCCCGTTCCTTTTTCCATCTTGCAAAGGGCATATAAGTTGATATAATCGCGCTTGCTGACGAGAGCATTACGCAAATTATCAATCCTACGAAGGAAAACTCGTAGCTATATCTGAAATCAGCGCCCATGCCAAGAGAGGTGAGGAATTGATTTATAAAGGTATATATCAATTCGGTAACGCCCCATCCGAGAAGGACCGTTGCTACCGTTGCCGGAATCGTAAGCGAGCATCCTGAGAAAAGATACAGCCGTCCGAGCTCCGAATCGGTTGCGCCAAATGCGGAAAGCATATAATTCTCTGTTTTTCTCTTTGAACCGAACATGGACTGCGAGAAGAACCATACGGGTGGCGACACCAGCAAAACGAAGACCGCGCAAAGGAGAATGACCGGTGTAATACTGCTCTTTTCCGCTATATTATAACGCAAGCTGTTTCTGTTGTTTATCAGCTGAATGCCGTCAAAAGTTGAAATCCCCGAACGGATTGTATCGTAGATCAGATCAAGATCTTTATACGACATACCTTCCGAAACGTAGATATCCGCTTTACTTGCGTTGACCTCTTTGGGAACGACGTTATTGAATAAAGCATCAGACATTGCGATCATATATCTGTCGTCGGTATCGCCCGTATCAACTATCGCGGCGATTTCCACTTCTACGAATCTGAATTTCGCATTATTGATAAGCTGGTTCAAAATGTATTTATTATCCGGAACGTCGTAATCGATCGGCTTTTCCGTGCTTTCAAAAACCGCAAGCGTCAGCTTATCGCCCACTTTGAAATTCAAGACCTTGGAGTTATTTATATATTCCGATACGGCAATGCAATTATCTTCGCTCATTACTCTTGAGAGATCACCTTCGATTTTCCAGCCTCCCTCGCGTGTGATCTGATCGTACAGAGTCTCATCAATTCTGCTGTATTTATAATTATTGTCGGCAAAACCTATATCCGTTTTTACTGTTTTTGACGCAATACCGGATCTTTGGCTTCTGTCAAGAACAAGATACGCGTTAATTGCAGTTGCGTCGATCGAATTTTCCCAATTGATATATTTCACGCCTTTAATCTCGGAAAATTCTTCGACGAGCATTACGTCGATACCGTCCGGAGAATTTGATCTCAAAGTGATATCCGGTAAACGTGTAGTTTCCGAAGCCGTGACCATGCTGTTGATGAAAAAACCGCAGAGGAAAAACGAGGAAAAGATTATTGCGGAAACAAGCAGAGTCGCATAGTACCTTCTGAATCGCCAGAAGCCGAAAAGTTCATAATGCTTCGGGAAGCTCTTGCGGAATATTCTGAATGAAGTCTTTGGCGAGGAGACGTAGTTTGAATTGTCGCCTGCGACGATAAGCGAGGTCGGCGTTCTCGTTGACAAAAACTTGACCGATGGAAATACCGCAAGCAAAATAACCAAGAACAGCCACAAAAATGACCAAAGGATCGAAAAAATCCCAAACCCAATTCCGCCGCCGAGGCTTGCGGAAATGATTATTCTGACAAGCAATGCAATGATGAGCGACGGAACAAACGTTATCATTGCTATAGAAAAGAGCTCCCACGCTGCAGTATGAAACAGCTTTTCGAAATCCGCTCCGAAGGACATATATACTCCGTAGCGGAATTTATAATGATTGATACGTATGTTATACAGTATCAAAAGTATCACCGATGACAGGAGTCCGAGAACTATTATTATCGGGATAAATATTGCGCGGATCCTTGATACTTCCGCAAGATATGAAGTTCTCGGGCTGTATTCTATCTTGATATTCTCACCGCTTACCGGATACTTCAAAAGGAAAAGACGCGTGTGTGACTCATCGTCCGAATTCATAAGCACCTTAAGCTCGTACATAAGCCGTCCGCTGCCGTTTTGGTAAGTTGAGTATTCATAAGACTCATACATACGGTCTTCTATATCGTAAGTATCGGTTATAATGAAGGTCTCGTTGAAGTACGCAGTCCATTCGTCACTCGAAAAGCCTTCGATCTTCAAATGATAATCGGCTGCCGCGTATGCTTCTTTCTTGATAGTTGCAACTCTCGCTTCCATGGCAAGCATCGGGAACCAGAACATCAGCTGGACAAGCAGCATGGCAAAGAAGAATACGGAAAACTCGCGGAAGCCGCCCGTTACGCTTCTGATTCCGTGCTTAAAATTGGCGGGAGAGAAAAAACGCACGACAAAACCTACCGCATCCTTTATCGCTTGGCGCGGCGTATATCTGACAAGTTCATGATCTACGTATTTGTCTTTTCTGTGTGCCATCAAAGTCTCCTTGATCAGTATAATCTCAGCGAGGCAACGACCTTACCGAGAATATCAACGCTCTCCTCGATGATGGGCTCCATGGTCTTGTTCTCGGGTTGAAGACGGTAATGTCCGTCTTCCTTATAGAAGGTTTTGACTGTTGCCTCGTCTCCGATAAGCGCAACGACGATCTCTCCGTTTTCGGCATAAGTGCGTTTATCGACGATCACGACGTCGCCGTCGAGTATGCCAGCTTCAATCATACTCTCGCCCTTTACGTTGAGGGCGAAAAGATTTTCGGGCCTGCATCCGACCGACGATGCACAGAAGTTGATATAGCCCTCAAAATCCTCCTCTGCGAGTATGGGTTTTCCTGCGGTTACTCGTCCGATAAGAGGCACTTGATTCGAAGCTGCAACGCCGTCCATATGGATAGCGCGGCTCTTACCGCCCTCGCGGTTGATCAGTCCCATATCAGACAGTCGGGTCAGATACATATGTACCGTTGACGTGCTCTTGAAGCCGAGTGCATCTCGGATATCCCGGACACTCGGGGCAAAACCGTGCTCGCTGAGCGAGTTTTTAATATACTCATATACCGAGCGTTCTCTTGCTGTTAGCTCTTTCATCTTTGTATTTCTCCATATAATGATTCCATTTTTTGGTTATTACCGAGGTGATAATTTTTCTTGATTATATTATATCAAATTTTTGCAAAAAATGCAAACATTTGTTCGCAATTTTCACTGTACAAAGTGTATAAAATTTCCGTTCACACTTTGGGCAACATGTTAAAAAAATGTAACATTTGAAACTGTCTATTGCATTTTGAGTTATAATATTGTAAAATAATGTGTGGGTATGATATTACCATTAATTTTTGTAAATCTTATTCAAGGAGAATAAAAAAGAATGACCAACAACAAGTATGTCCTTAACTGGATCGAAGAGATGGCAGCCATGACCAAGCCCGATAAGATCGTATGGATCGACGGCACCGAGGAACAGGCTGAGGCTCTCAGAGCAGAGGCTTGCTCCACAGGCGAGATGATCAAGCTGAATCAGGAGCTCCTTCCCAACTGCTACCTGCACCGCACCGCTGTAAACGACGTTGCACGTGTAGAGGGCAGAACCTATATCTGCACAGAAAAGAAAGAGGATGCAGGTAACATCAACAACTGGATGGCTCCCGCAGAGATGAAGGAAAAGCTCTTCAAGCTCTACCGCGGCTCCATGAAGGGACGTACCATGTACGTTATTCCCTACTCCATGGGCGTTGTAGGCTCCGACTTTGCTAAGTACGGAATCGAGCTTACCGACTCTATCTACGTCGTTCTCAACATGCTCATTATGACACGCGTAGGCGTAAACGTCCTCGAGGCTCTCGGCGACAGCCCCGACTATATCAAGGGTCTTCATGCTCGCGCTGATATCGACGAGGAGAACCGTTACATCACTCACTTCCCCGAGACCAACGAGATCATGTCTGTTAACTCCGGTTACGGAGGAAACGTACTTCTCGGTAAGAAGTGCTTCGCTCTCCGTATTGCTTCCTACCTCGGACGCAAGGAAGGCTGGATGGCTGAGCATATGCTCATCCTCGGCGTTGAGTATCCTAACGGCGACATCAAATACATCACCGCTGCATTCCCCTCTGCTTGCGGTAAGACCAACCTCGCAATGCTCATTCCTCCCGCAATCTACCGCGAGAAGGGCTACAAGGTTTGGTGCGTAGGCGACGATATTGCTTGGCTCCGCGTTAACAAGGAAGACGGCAAGCTTTATGCAGTTAACCCCGAGAACGGCTTCTTCGGCGTTGCTCCCGGTACCAACGAGAAGTCCAACCCCAACGCTCTTCACACCTGTATGCGTGACACCATCTTCACCAACGTCGTTCACAACACCGAGAACAATACCGTTTGGTGGGAAGGTCTTGATAACAATCCTCCCACACCCGGCAACGCTATCGACTGGCAGGGCAGACCTTGGGACTGCACCAAGTTCGATAAGAAGGATAAGTCCACCTGCGGCGCTCATCCCAACAGCCGTTTCACCGCTCTCGCAAAGAACTGCCCCTGCATTTCTTCCGAGTTCAACTCCCTTAAGGGTGTTCCCGTATCCGCGATCGTATTCGGCGGTCGCCGCGCAAAGACAGCTCCCCTGGTTTACCAGTCCTTCGACTGGAAGCACGGTTCCTTCGTTGGTTCCATCATGGCTTCTGAGACCACTGCAGCAGCTGCAGGCGCAGTCGGCGTAGTTCGCCGCGACCCGATGGCTATGCGTCCCTTCGTTGGCTACAACATGGGCGACTACTGGAAGCACTGGGTTGAGATGGGCAAGGTTATCCCCAACGCTCCCAAGATCTTCCACGTTAACTGGTTCCGTACCGATGACGAAGGCCACTTCATTTGGCCCGGATTCGGCGACAACCTCCGCGTTCTTGACTGGATCCTCGCTCGCTGCGAAGATAAGGTTGACGCTGTTGAGACCGCTATCGGTTACGTTCCGAAGGCTGAGGACATCAACATCGAGGGTCTTGAGGATATCACTCTTGATACCATCAAGGAGCTTCTCACCGTTGATAAGGCTTCCTGGCTCGAGGACGTTCAGAACATCAAGGAATTTTACGCTCTCGTCGGCGACCGCGTTCCCGCAGAGATGTACGAAGAGCTTGCTGCTCTCGAGGCAAGACTCAACGCTTAATCATTTTCATAAAAATAATCCCGACCGATTCGGTCGGGATTATTTTTATTTGGTTATTTCTTCAACCTTGATAAGATTGGTATTTCCTGATTTTCCTGTAATATCGCCGCCGGTTACTACTATCTTATCGCCCTTTTTCAGCGAAAAGACCTCCGCAGCGGTATTCTTTGCAATATAGAACAGAACGTCGATCGAAGAATATTTATCGCATATAACCGGTGTAACTCCCCATGAAAGTGCGAGCTTTCGCCACGTGATCTCATTAGTGGTAAGTCCTATTATCGGCACGGGAGCACGGAATCTCGAGACAAGTCTTGCAGTCATACCGGAAAGCGAGCAGGCGACGATCGCCTTTGCGTCTATATCTATAGCCATTGCGCAGGTTGCATGCGAGATAGCATCAACGGAATTTTTGATCTTGAACTCGGAAGAATAAAACTTCGTTGCATAGTCGATATCGCTTTCTGCCGTTTCCGCGATCTTAGCCATGGTCTGGACCGTGAGTACAGGATACGCGCCGACGGCTGTCTCGCCCGAGAGCATAATCGCACTTGTGCCGTCGTATACAGCATTTGCAACGTCTGAAATCTCCGCTCTTGTAGGACGGGGATTGTGTATCATCGATTCGAGCATTTCGGTTGCGGTTATCACGCGCTTACCAAGGAGTCGGCACTTTGTGATCAAATGCTTTTGGATCGCGGGAAGCTTCTCAAATGCTACCTCGACGCCCATATCACCTCGCGCGACCATGATACCGTCGCAATGCTCGCAGATCTCCTCGATATTATCGTATCCCGACTGATTCTCGATCTTTGCAATAAGGTCAAGATATCCGCCGCCGATCTCTTCAAGATAGCTTCTAATATCTATCATATCCTGCTTGCAGGATACGAAGGAGCAAGCAACGTAATCAACGCCGTGTTGTACACCGAAGAGCAAGTCAGCCTTGTCCTGCTCGGAAAGGTATTTCTGCTTCAGATGCTTTCCGGGGAAGCTCATACTCTTTCTGTCGGAAAGCTCACCGCCGCAGATTACCGTACAGTTGATATCGTTACCGATGATGGAATCTATTTCAAAGATAAGCAGACCGTTGTTGAGCAGGATTCTATCGCCTGCATCCAGCTCCTCCGGAAGTCCCTGATAAGTTACAGCCACTCTTCTCTGATCGCCGATTATATCTTCTGTAGTGAAAGTGAATTTATCGCCGTCGCCGAGGAATATCTTTCCGTTTTCAAACGTCTTGATACGAAATTCCGGACCCTTGGTATCAAGCATAATTGCTATGGGAAGATTGAGCTCCGCACGCACCTTTTTGATAGCGTTTATCCTTCTCGTGTGCTCTTCATAAGTACCGTGCGAGAAATTCAGCCTCGCGACGTTCATTCCTGCAAGGCAAAGCCCGCGAAGCACCTCTTCGCTCTCGCTTGCGGGACCTATCGAACATACTATTTTTGTTTTTCTCATTTTGTACCGCCTCATTCTGCGCTGGTCTTTTTGATTTCATTGAGCTCCTTGATAAAGGTCTCAATATCCTTGAACTCTCTGTAAACGCTTGCAAAACGAACGTAAGCTACGTCATCAATATCCTTAAGCTTGCGCATTACCATCTCTCCGAGATCGCCCGAGGTTACCTCTTGGCGAAGCGAATTATGAAGCTCAGCCTCAATCTCTGACGCGATCGTTTCCGCGTTCACGGGGCGTTTTTCGCACGCCTTCATAAGTCCCGTGAGAAGCTTCTGGCGGTCAAACAACTGCTTTGAGCCGTTCTTCTTTATAACTATAGTCTGAACCGATTCGACGACCTCGAAGGTCGTAAATCTCTTCTGGCACGCCATACATTCACGGCGGCGGCGGATATTGTTACTTTCAATATTCTGGCGGGAATCAATTACCTTGCTTTCAAGACAACCGCAATGTGGACATTTCATATACAATCACCTATCCTTTCAAAGATATGCAATAATACTACAGTATATATGATACCATATTTTTCGCGATTTGTAAATAGAAAAAGTAAAAATTCGCCATTTTCATTCAACGAAACAAAACAATATTTCTCTTATTTACCGATTCAGCCGCAAAATCCTCTGCGATATCAGCAAGCGAGCAAGGAGTCACAGTGTTTCTGACTATTTTCTCATATATCTCATATGCTTTGCGTTTATCTCTGCCGAAGGTGCGGCTAACGCTTTCCTTTGCACTTGTGATATTGATCGCATAAAAACGAATGCCGGCGCGGCGGATCAGATATAATCTGTAATAAATCTCATCTCCGATGATATTAATTATATCACCTCTGAGCTGTATTCCTCGGCGTACTGTCTTATTTGAACGGTCATTCATATCGAACCTCCATGCCTCTCGGCGATTTTTTATATAATCATACCATACCGTACTGCGCGATTTTTGTAGAAAAAAGTCCTTTAGTTTTCATGCATATTCGACAAAAATCCTGCTTTTTCTTCATTTTTCCGAGAATTGAACGACATTAGGTATGACATTAAATCATTATTGCTTCTCTTTTTGCCGTATTCTCACAATCAAATTTGCCAAAAGCGTGATTCGATTTAGAAATTAATATGCTCTATGAATATTATATAGAAAATAATACCGCTTGATTCTGTATAAATATTATGTTATAATGTTAAATAAGGTGTTTATACCAATTGTATTTTGTATATTTGTGAAATATTCATGAAAACTTTGAGGAGCGATTTATGAAAAGATTTCTATCAGCCGTATCCCGAATCGGTAAGATACCGATCGCGGTTTATAAGGGAGGAAGCACGCTTGTCATACTTGCGCTTGCGGGAATATATTTTCTTTGCGAGAGTGAGGTCAGTGCGGGCGGAGTGGGAGTAGAGTTTTATTACGCGCCAATGCTTGACTACATATTAATGACTTTCATCATTTTCTGGGCAGGGACACTCTTGCTTGATCTTGTTGATAAAGACGCGCAAAAACGCAAAGACACGTAAAAAGCACTCGCAAAATCGCGAGTGCTTTTCGGTTATTTTATTCCAACTCTTTGAGAATCTCAAGAACTCTCTTTTCAGCCTCGTCCGGTGCAAGTTTATCAGCAGCATATGCCTTTTGCAGGAGTGAATTCGGGATGTATTCGTCGTATTTATCGAAGACGGGATTTTCACTCGGCTTGATAAGCGACATAGGGTCGATTCCTTTTTTCATGACCTCGGACGCAAGACCGCGGGCGAGAGCATAGTCGTTTCCCTGCTCCATTTTGAAGGTGATATAAGCACCAGCCTCATGTTCGATGCCGCTGATGCGATATTCGTATGCATGTGCGGCAAGGAATTTGCGGAAGGTTCTGAAGGAGCGCGTTCCGAGCCACGGGAAAATGCACCATGAATATCCGCCGAGGTGGACGATCGAATGCTCAAGCATTCCCGTATTTCTTGCAAGATGGCGCGCAACCTCAAGGCGGTGAGCTGCGTTTGGCTTGAGATATGGATATACCGTATCCTCCTCGAGCACGCGGCGCATTCTCTGCAGTATCTTTGTGTGGATCTCGCCGTAGTCACCGGGCCACGAGACCTCCATTTTACCCTCGACGGGCTTGACGTAGATCAGCTTACGCGCAACGTCAAGCTCTTCAACCTCCCATACTCTGCCTGCGAGCGCAAATCGGTCCCCGACGGGAGGAGGTGTTGTTATCGTGCCGATCTCCTCGGATTCGTGGCGGACGGTATAGTCCTCGCTGTCCTTGAAGACGGCGTAGAATTTGAAGCTTGAGATAAGTCTCTCGCCCGCGAGTCCGACGATCAGTCCCTTTTCCTCCGTCATCTCGATATAATCGTTTTCGATCATTGAGATCATAAGGGTCTTGTAATCCTCCTTCGAGATCCCCGAAAGCGGAGGCAAAGACAGTATGCGCTCGGCAAGAGCTCTAGGTGTCAGCTCGCCGCTTGATGCAAGGACGCTGAGAGTCTGATGGAACGCAAGGCTAAAGGGAAGATTCTTGATTCTCGGAGGCTCGATAAAGCGTTCCTCAATATAAAGCTGAATAATTGCGATGGCGCGGAGCAATTCCCAAGGAAAAAGCTGCGGCAGGGGCGTATTCGGGAGCGGATTTTCCTCGCGGAAGACAAGCATCATCTCGGGAGGCTGTCCCCGTCTGCCGGAACGTCCAAGTCTTTGAAGAAGACTTGAAACAGAGTTTGGCGAAGAATTCTGAACGACTCTTTCGAGTCTGCCAATGTCGATTCCGAGCTCCATCGTAACAGTTGCGCAAGTGACTGCGTGGATATCCTCGTCCTTCATCTTTTGCTCGGCTTCCTCGCGTATGGATGCGGAAAGATTTCCGTGGTGGATAAGGAAGATATCCTTATCACCGCGGTTCTTGGCGATCTGACGGAGGGTTGCCGTTACGTATTCGGTCTCCTCGCGCGAATTTGAAAAAACGAGAGATTTCTTATCGCGTACGCAATCGTAGATATATTCGTATCCTGCGTCTATCTGCGCGCGCTTTGGAGAGCCCGGCTCTTCTCTGTTCTTCTTCGCACTGTCCGACTGGAGATGGTCGTCGTTCTGAATATAAAAATGCTCCATTCCGACGCGCCAACGCAATTTTTCAGGCGTCGGCTCGGGAACATCGGTATCCCTTCCGCTTCCTGCACCGAGCCAAGCGGCTGCAAGCGCGGTATCACCGACGGTTGCGGAAAGTCCGACTCTTCGCGGGTGGTGTCCGATGAGTCTGCCGAGTCTTGATAACTGACAGATGATCTGATTTCCTCTGTCCGAGCCCGTGAGTGTATGGATCTCATCGATTATCACGAATTCAAGTCCCGAGAAGAGGCGGATGAGGTCATTCGAGCGGTTCATAAGCATTGATTCGAGTGACTCCGGCGTGATCTGCAGTATCCCTCTCGGCTTTTCGAGAAGCTTTTTCTTATGCGATTGCGCGACGTCTCCGTGCCAATGCGTCACGGGTATTCCCGAGATATCGAGCAGTTCCTCGATACGTCCGAACTGATCGTTTATAAGGCTTTTGAGCGGTGCGATATAGAGTACGGCAACACTATCGGGAAGGTTGCCCTCAAGCATCGTCAGTATCGGGAAGAAAGCAGCTTCGGTCTTCCCCGATGCCGTGGACGACGTTAAAAGCAAATTATTCTGTGTGTTAAAAAGCGATTCCGCGGCAAGAAGTTGGATCTCACGTAAAGAATCCCAGGAATGTTGATAGATATACTCGCGGATATAATCGGGAAAGCGTTCAAAAACGCTGTCGTTTCTGTTCATGCTGCCCCCCCTTAAAAATCAATGTCTGCGGGATCGAATTTTGATCGGGTGGATTCCTGTTCCTTAGGAGCAGGCGCTTCGTCAGCATCAGTTTTGAGAGTAACCGCAGAGCCAACGACGGCATTGAAATCTACGTTCGGGTTCTGCATAAGGATATTGAGCAGGGTCATATAGTCGCGGAGCATTTCACGCGGTGTGATCATCAAATTCGCGCCCGCGCGATCGAGGCAGATCTGTACGAATTTCACCTGTTCCTCACGTGTGATTCTGGGCTCCCAGGAGAAATTCTGTCCGTGAAGCGATGTCATACGCACAACAAGCGCAAGAAGCTCGTCGTCAGAAAGTCTTGTCAGTCTGATAACGGGACCGACGAAGTTTTTATGCTGTTCCGATGCAAACCGGCTGTCGCAGAGGCGGCTGCGGAGTGCCTCATAACTGAAAAGTCCGCGTCGGGAATCCTCGAGGAACTGTGGCGTGCCTCCGAGGACGAGACCGAGATAAGGTGCTCTTCCCTGTAATGTGTCATTAAACATCGAAAGGATCTTTTCGTAGTTATTTTCACGCGATACACGGTGCGGGATCTTATACAGATTCACGCATTCGTCGATGAAGACGAGCAATCCGCGATAGCCCATTGAGCGAGAAAGAGCCGCCCATAGCTTGAGAAAATCATACCAGTTATTATCTCCGATGATTGCGGAGACGTCAAATCCGAGCTCGCGGCGCGCTTCGGTCTTGGTTGCAAACTCACCGCGGAGCCAACGCAGACACGCGGCGGCGCGGATATCGTCACCGCGCTGGGTTGCCCTGTAATATTCTCCGATAACGCGCGAAAAATCAAATCCTCCGACGAGGAATTCGATCTCCCGAAGGCTCTCAAAAAGCTTGGCGTCAAGCTTTGCGGAAAACACGGGAGAATCGGGAGTTATGCCATCCGAGATCAGTTCCCCTTGAAGAGAGAACACCCATTTTGCAATGATCTTGGGCATTGCACCTCCGTCGGGAGCCGCCTTGGAAGCAAGATTTTTCATAAGCTCACGGTAAGTAGCGACACCTGCGCCGCCGCTTCCGTAAAGTCTACGTTCGGGAGAAAGGTCGCAATCCGCCGTCAAGAAATCGCGTTCAATCGCATAGCCTCTGATAAGCTGCATCAAGAAGCTTTTACCGCTTCCGTAGCGTCCGACGAGAAAGCGCATGCTTCCGCCGCCCTCATTCATAAGCTCAAGATCGAAAAGGAGGGCTTCGATCTCATCGTGTCTGCCTATTGCGATGTAGGGTGCGCCCGAGCGCGGTACTACGCCCGCGGAAACAGATGCGATCAGCGAGGCAAGTATTCTCTTCGGTATCTTTTGATTTTTGTTATCCGTCATGGCTAAGTGCTCCTCTCGTTTCTTCCTCGTAATCCTCGATCACGGCATATCCGCCTCCGACGTCCTCGAGCAGTATATCGCCCATGAGATCGGCGGCGAGGGTATTTATGCGGTCTGCGATTATATCGGGCAGTGATCCCGATCGTGCGGCAATAGCGGCTTGTGCGGAGATATCTCCGTCAAGCGCGGCAATTATGAAGCTCTTCTCATCCGTGCTGAGGCTGTCGAAGAGAGATCCGGATTCTTCGGGTATGGGTTCGGGGATCGATTCTTCGATTACAATGGGGTCTTCGGTATCCTCGAAAGCCTCGACAAGTCTGCCCGTAGTCTCCCATGAAAGCTGTTCGATCTTTGCGGCGGACTCGAAGGAGAGTCCGTGCGACGTCGGTTCATACAGTTTTTCATATTCCGGTATCTCGTTTTCGATACTCGGATGAAGCGTTTTTATCGGCAATTCTCTGCCAAAATATTCGTCGGCAAGTGCTTTGATTTCGCTTGGAAGAGGATTTACCGACAGGCGCGATTTTACGCCTATGTGGGCGCGGATCCGATTCTCCGCGTATTTGAGAATATCGGTAACAATGAATCTCAATTCGTGCGAATGCGAGAACGAGCAGAATTCGATCTCTATGCGCTTCTTCACCTTTGGACTGCAGAGTGCGCCCGTATATGAATCGCGCTGCGTACGGCTGTCCTGAAGCTTCAGACCGGCAAGCTCAAACGGATGCGACGGGTCGTTACATTTTGAAATAATGTACGACAGAACCCCGCGCATGTGCTTTTTATAAAGCTGCCGGTTTTCTCCGACGGCAAATTTACTCTTTTTATAGTTATAATTCGAGCAATGCCGCAAAAGCAACGATGCAAAGGCTTCCGAATCTCCGACTGCGTCCGCATAAAACTCCCGAAGTCCCGCCGTCGCAGGGAGCGCATTGCCGACAACCCCGAGAATATCGCGCGGAGGATGTGTCTTGTTCAACAAGCACATATCGAATATCCATTCCGAAAGCTGAACGTCCAGGCGAGGATATTCGTCTCTGTAATTGAGCCAGATTGCCTCAAGGACGTCTATAGAACGCTCCCGAGGCAGCTTATCCGAAAGATTTATGATCTCATAAATGAGCAATAAAATATAACTGTATTCGACCGAGGGATAACGCTCCGCTCTGATTTCGCTTCTGAACCAAAGATAATACGCAAGCTGACGGTTGTTCAGCTGAGAATACTGAGGCATATATGAGAAATATGGTTCTGCATCAACCTTTGGAGAAGTTTTTCCGTAATAATAGATGGCAGCCTTCCTGAACTGCTCGTAATAAGGATAAACACTGCTCCATGAATAAAGGCGTACGGAATGTATAAGCGAATTTTCAGGATGATATTCCTCATCAGGTGCTTTTTGCTTTTCGCTTTCTGCTGAATGGGGGTGGATATAGCGTTTGATCACACTGCTTTCCGGTATTTTTTCGCTTTTTGCGAAATAGGACGATTCCGTTCCTCCGGGGATCGGGACCTCTATCTCGGCAGCTTCAGTATGCTTATCGTCAAACACCGCAGGAGAACGCTTTTTGGGCACGAGGGCATCTATATTCCAAAAATCGTCAATTATATCGTTTTTATTATTTTTATCCATTAAAGCATTCTCCTTTCCGATCAGGTATCATATCATTATAACTTATTTTTTTAGTCCTGTCAATATTTTTTAATTTATTTTTATTTATAACAAATAATTTTCCTTCTCATCAATAAAATAAATTAAATAAAAATGAATTATTTTTGATTTTCATTGCTAAAAGGTATTGAAATTCGGTATTTTTTGGGGTATAATATAAATGAGTATTTGTATCCAAAAGGAGGTAACCGATATGCTGAGCAAGAACGCCCATCATGATACAAATTATAGCACACGAAAATTCCCTTCAATGTCCGACAGAGATGCTACGATACGCGAGATCCTGTTCGCCGTTTATGAAGCACTCGAAGAAAAGGGCTACAATCCGATAAGCCAGATAGTCGGTTATATTCTTTCCGAGGATCCTACTTACATCACAAGCTACAGAAACGCCAGAGGCTTGATCTCGAGGCTCGACAGAGATGAGCTTCTTGACGCACTCGCAAAATTCTATTTTTCAGACATTGTAAAGAAATAAGCTTTATGAATCATTTTTTTCTATCAAAAGAGCACGTTACCGCCGGCACGTCCGGCAGAGTGCTTGCTCTTGGCAGCTTTGACGGATTTCATATCGGACACAGAGCGGTAATCGACGCGGCTGTTTCACTCGCCTCCGAGCTGAACGCCGAGCCCGCAGTGTTTTGCTTTGATATTCCGCCAGCCTGCTTTGCGCCCGGAAGCAATATCAAGGTTCTCGGAGACCCGGAAGAACGCAAAGACCTGTTTGAAGCCAGAGGCATTTCATCGCTTTTTGTTGCCGGCTTTTCTGAGCTTCGCGGTCTTGATGCAAGAGATTTCATCACCGAAATTCTTATGAAGAAATGCGGTGCGATCGGGGTCGTTTGCGGCTTTAATTTTGCCTTCGGAAAAAATCGCGCAGGTACTCCGGCTTTACTTCGCGACTATTTCAGAGATCGCGTTATCACGCTCGATCCGATCTATTACGGAGACTATCCCGTAAGCTCCAGCAGGATACGCGCGGCGATCGCCGACGGTGAAATCGAACAAGCAAGCGCGATGCTTGGCAGAAAATATGCTATCGCAGCTCCTGTCTCTGAAGGAAGACACGACGGACGCAAGCTCGGCTTCCCCACTCTCAATCAATTTCCCGATCCGCTCAGGGCCGTTCCCGCATTCGGCGTTTACGTTACCCGCACGACTCTTGATGACGGAAGAGTATTCAATTCCGTAACCGACATCGGACTTGCCCCAACGCTTGACTCAAGCGGAAGGGTTCGCATTGAGACTCATATTCTTGACGAATATCTCGATGACACTCCAAAAAAGATTAAGGTAGAGTTCCTTAAGTATTTGCGCGGAGAGATAGTTTTCGGTTCCCTTGATGATCTTAAGGCCCAGATAACCTCCGACGCGAATGCCGCTCGAAGATTTTTTGATACTAAAAATATATAGAATTCTTTTTGTTGTAATATGAATCAAAAATATTTATTCTTCCGCCGCGGGGCGGCTTTGCTACTCTCCGCGGCGATATTAATTTCAGTAATTTTTTCTTTTTCTCTGATAGTATTCCCCTCGTCGGCAAAATCACTTGATGAGATCCCTCTTTCCGCCGCTGACGCGGTTTATCTATACAATAGCGAAAACGACCGTGTTTTGATAAGCCAAAATACAGACAAAAAGATCCAACCCGTTTCAACCGTTAAGATCATGGCCGGACTGATATCAGCAGAAACGCTCGGAGGCAGGCTCGACGAGGTCGTTGTAGTTACTGCAGGAATGCTTGAGGGCGTAACAGGCCAGCATTACAATATTATGCCCGGGCATAATCTTTCTATCAAGGATCTGCTGTATCTTGCTTTCTGCGGCGGATGCCACAAATCCATCAACGTTCTGGCGCATGTAATATCGGGTAATCTCCCGAATTTTATAGCTTTGATGAACGCAAAGGCGTCCGAGCTTGGCATGGCAGACACCTATTATGCCAACGCCACGGGAATGCATCATAATTCAATGTATACGACCGTAAACGACATATCAAAGCTTTGCCGTGCCGCTTCCGAAAACGCCCTGCTTATGCAGATAACAACCGCAAGCGACTACACTACGGAAAAGCTCGGAGATAAGAACTTCACATTCGAAAACAGAAATTATCTCGTCGGAACGGGCTATACTCCTAAGTATTTCAATTCTCTATGCCACGGACTTGCCGCGGGAAGCACGCTTGAAAGCGGTTATTGCGCAGCAACCGTTGCCGATAACGGAGATCTTTCCTACATTTGCATCGTTATGGGTGCCGGCACGGACGAGGACGGAACTCTTATGTCATATTCTCTCATTAATGACCTTGTCCGTTGGGCTTATGACGCATGGGGATATATCGAAGTTATTTCTTCGGGTACAACCGTCTGCGAAATTCCGGTTACAATGTCGATGGACGTTGACAACGTTCTGGTAGTTCCGAGCGAAAGCGTCAGCGCGTATCTACCCAAGAGCACGGTTCTCGGCAGCGATATCACCTACAGCTACACCCTCAATTCCGAATCCTTGCAGGCTCCCGTTGCCGAAGGTGCTCACGTTGGATTGATAACTGCATACAGCGACGGACGAGAGATTGCTACGGTTGATCTCGTTACAAAGACCGCGGTTGCTCAAAGCGAGGTCCTATACGCTCTTATGCGGATCAAGGAGATCTCTCAAAGCAGAATTTTCATTGCTTCTGTAATTTTTGCGGTAGCTTTTACTTTGTTGTATATAATCATTAAAGCTGTTATACGCGGTACTGCTTCAAACAAGCGATACAGATATCACAAATAAGCTCAACAATTGTTGTATTTTGCTGAAAGCGAGTATAATTTACAAATTTTGTATTGACAAACAGTTTGAAATATTGTATAATATCTTCGGCAATTGTGTCAAAGGGGATTCCCCATATACTTATTTGGAGGCAAATTCATTATGTTTGAAAAGTTCAAAGAACTGCTTATCGACGAATTTCAGGTCGAAGAGGAAAAGATCACTCTCGATGCTGAGCTTTCCGGCGATCTTGCAATCAATTCCATCGAGCTTGCTGAGCTTCTGTTCCAGTGCGAGGAAAAGTTCGATATTGAGATTCCTGAAGATCAGGCAAACAAATTCGTAACCGTCGGCGACGTAGTTGAGTTTCTCAATACTCTCAAATAATAATCTGCTTTGTTTAAAAAACGTCAAGGCTTAAGTTGCCTTGACGTTTTTTATTGTCATATTATTTTGATCACCGAAATAATCTGTATGGAGGTGGTTATTATGAATTATTCACTTAAAAGGCAAATACTCGCGAACACTATATTTACAGCGGCGTTTGCACTAATATTTATCGTATATTGCGTACTGATGTCAAACATTTTTATCGGTTTAGGCAAAACGAGCCCCGTATCTGCCAATGAAACCGATAAAAAGGTCATTGTACTCGATCCCGGTCACGGCGGGGAGGACAGCGGGACCGTCGGCATAAACGGAATAACAGAAAAGGAACTGAATCTGATAATTTCAGATACGCTTTGCGTTATCCTTCGCTTTTGCGGATACGAAGTCATTCCCACAAGAGTTGAAGACGTTTTACTCTATGATCGCAACGTCGATTTCAAGGGCAGGAAAAAGGTGCTTGACCTCGCTGCCAGACTAAAAATCGCGAACGAAGTTGATCCCGATATTTTCGTAGGTATACATATGAATGCCTTTCCGCAACAAAAATACTCGGGACTTACCGTCTACTATTCTCCCAATCACCGGTTAAGCCAAGACGCGGGTTCTTTACTCAGGCATAATGTGATAGAGCTTTTGCAACCTCAAAATAACAGAGAGCTAAAGGAGGCGGGCACCAACATTTATCTGCTTGACAGGATAAAGTGTCCGGCGATTCTGATTGAATGCGGATTTTTATCAAATCCCGAGGAATGCGAAAAGCTTTGCAGGGATGATTACAGACATTTACTCTCTTTCGTTATATTCTACTCTCTTTCATCTTTTCTTGAAGAATCATAAACCTTTTTTAATTATTGCTTGAAAAACAGATAAAAATATTGTATAATAAAAAGAAAGAATAACAACAAAAGGAAAATTTCGATGAAATGGCTCATTGCATCCGATATTCACGGATCTTCATATTATTGCAAAAAGCTTATAGAAGCATATAAAAGAGAAGGCGCAGAGAGATTATTGCTGCTCGGCGATATTCTCTACCACGGCCCGAGGAACGATCTGCCGCGCGAATACGATCCAAAATCGGTAATTTCCATGTTAAACGCACTCGCATCCGAGATCATATGCGTCAGAGGCAACTGCGACGGCGAGGTTGACGACATGGTTCTTGATTTCCCGATTCTTGCAGAATACGCAATTATTTCGGATTCCGGCATCGGATCGAACATAATTTTTGCCACGCACGGCCACCATTACAATTCGAATAATATGCCAAAGCTGAAGGCGGGCGACATTCTTCTTCACGGACATACGCATATTCCCTGCTTTGAAAACGTCGGCAGTGTTTGGGTAGTCAACCCCGGATCGATCTCAATCCCCAAAGCCGACAGCGAGCATTCATACATGATCTTCGAAAACTCTGTTTTCGAAAGAAAGGATCTCGACAGCCGATCCATTTCAATACATAAGGTATAAGGAGCGAAAAATGAAAGGCTTGAAAACAGTTTACATTTGCTCGACTTGCGAATACGAAAGCCCAAAATGGATGGGAAAATGCCCGAAATGCGGAGCATGGAATTCTTTTGTCGAGGACGTTATCGACTCGTCAGCGCAATCCAAAGCCGCAGACAGCAAGCGCGGATATAGTGTCGGCGGCGACGGACACGCAACTCCGATCGATCATCTTGAAGCCGATACTTGCATACGCTCTCTGACAGGCCTCGGAGAACTTGACCGAGTTTTGGGCGGCGGACTTGTAAAGGGCTCAGTTGTCCTTCTGACCGGCGAGCCCGGAATAGGCAAATCTACACTTTTATTGCAGATAAGCGGTATTCTCGGTGAAACGAGACGCGTTCTTTACATTTCGGGAGAGGAATCGAGCGGTCAGCTCAAACTCCGTGCTGCGCGTCTCGGTGTCAGGGGCAGCAATCTGCTTGTTCTGACCGAAACAAACATTGATAAGATCCTAAAAGAATGCGATCACGTAAAGCCCGACGTTTTGATCGTTGACTCGATACAAACTATGTTCACACCCCAATCCGCATCCTCTCCCGGAAGCGTTTCTCAAGTACGTGAAAGCGCACTTTCCTTTATTTCAAAGGCAAAAAACGACGGCATTTCCGTAATTCTCGTCGGTCACGTCAACAAAGAAGGCTCGATTGCGGGTCCCAAGCTTCTCGAGCATATGGTCGACGCGGTGCTTTGCTTTGAGGGTGAGCATCAGCAAGCGTATAGAATAATCCGATCCGTAAAGAATCGTTTCGGTTCAACCAATGAGATCGGTGTCTTTGAGATGACGGATAAGGGTCTTTGCGAGGTCCCCAACCCTTCCGAGGTATTGCTTGCGGGAAGGCCGAAAAAGGTCTCGGGCAACTGCGCCGTCTGCACCATTGAAGGCACGCGTCCGCTCATAGCAGAAGTTCAGGCACTTGTTACTACCACCTCCTTCCCCTCTCCGCGCAGAACGATAAACGGCATGGACTATAACAGAATATACCTGATCCTTGCGGTGCTCGAAAAAAGACTCGGACTAAAGTTTTCTGCAAACGACGTATATATTAACGTTATCGGCGGTATGCGTCTTGACGAGCCCGCTTCCGATGCCGCAGCTGCGCTCGCGCTCATTTCCTCTATAACAGACAAGGCAGTTCCCGACGATCTTCTCGCCATCAGCGAGATAGGACTTGCGGGAGAATGCCGCGCCGTATCCAACCTCGAGAGCCGCGTTAAAGAGGCTGAGAGGCTCGGATTCAAGCGCATCATAATTCCATTCAGAAACATTGAAAAGCGTCCCATAGAGACTTCTGTAAGCCTTATACCTATTAAGAGTGTATACGAAATGCTGTCTTTTCTGGCAAACAACAATGCCAAGGAGGATAAACAATGAATCCCGAAGAGATGCTTATCAAACCGATAGCGCATATACACTGCGGTTACAAGGAAAAATTCGGTATTCCCAGGCAGAGCGGGCTTGTTCGTTCCGTTCAAGCTAAGATCGTATTTCTGCCCGAGTACAGAAACCCCGACGCCTTCAGAGGACTTGAGGGTTACTCACACCTATGGATTATCTGGCAATTTTCAAAGGCTGTTCGAGAAACGTGGTCGCCGACTGTCCGTCCTCCTCGCCTCGGCGGAAACACGAGAATGGGCGTATTTGCAAGCCGTTCTCCTTTCAGACCCAACCCTCTGGGTCTCTCCTCGGTAAAGCTGATATCCATAGAGCTCGATACACCTCGAGGTCCCATTCTTACGGTTTCCGGAGCTGATCTGCTTGACGGAACTCCTATTTACGATATCAAGCCCTATCTTGCATACACAGACTCACATCCCGAGGCTTCAAGCGGCTTTGCTCTCACCTCGGATGCTCCCAAGATCGCAGTCGTTTTTGATGCTGCAATTTCTGATAGTATTCCTTCGCATCTTCGCGTGTTTTTGACCGACATTCTGTCTGAAGATCCTCGTCCCGGGTACCAGGATGATCCCGAGCGGATCTACACATTCAATTATGCCGATAAGGAAGTATCTTTCAAAGCCTCCGACGGTGTAATCACAGTTATAAACATATCATAAAAACAATCAGGTTTTCCTTTGACCGGAAAACCTGATTGTTTTTTATATATACTTTTTAATTCTGTAGAAGCCTGAAGCCGGAGAACAGATCATCTTTCTGCCGCCAATGTTGATCGCCTTACGATTGATGCTCGACACGTAATTTGCAAGCCTTCCGGTCTTTCCGTGCGGGTCTCCAAAGCAGACTTCATAGATCTCTTCCGACGGAACGTCTCTTTCCGAATTCAAAGCAAGATGCCCGAGGATAGCTCTTTCCGCATCGCTGAGCTTCAAATCATATCCAAGAAACAAAACCGCGCCGAGTTTTCCGAAAAGCACGTCGTTATACGAAAAATACTGTTCGGACGAGGAATAGACGCCGAGCATTTGGAGCAACTCGGGGTCCGTATACTCTCTGAAATGGAATGAATTTCCCAACCGATATTTCGCAACGCAAAAGACGGGCACTTGGGGATTCAATGAAGAAAGCATCCCGGGCGGCGTATCGCCGACTATAAGCAACGCTTCGGTTTCTGCCGCATAAGTCCGAATACTAAATTCACAAAGAGGCACGGCGTCAAGCAAGATGCCATTCCTTTTGAAATAGTCGTGTACTGTCTGTCTTACGGCGATATCATCACAATAAAGGAGTATCATTATTTTACGTCAGTCTCATACGGAATGTTCGAAGCGACCTTGAGTTCGAACACTCTGACACCGTTTGCAAGCGAAGCTTTTCCGTAAGAGAAAGTATTCTTGGAAGCTAATTTATTCTCGCCGAGTTCTCCCTCGAATACCGGTCTGTAAAAACGTCCGCTGACAATTACGTGATCTATCAGATTAATATCCAGAGTGGAAAACAGTTCCTTAAGATATGAAGAAAAACGTTCATCCTCTGAAGAAGGATAGGGATTGCCGTTTGGATGGTTATGAATCAATATAACCGCGGCTGCGTTTTTCTTGATGGCTTTGTCGATGATCGTGCGCGCAGAGACGCGGACGGAATTGACCGCGCCTTCCGCGAGCATAATCGTGTCGAGCAGCTTCATTTTGTTATCAAACAGCATCGCATATACTTTTTCAACAGAAACACCAACGTATAGCTTTACAGCATATTCTCCGACCTTTTCAAGAGTATCGTATACAAAAGTAACCTTATCATCTCCAAGAGCATATCTGCGCCAAGCGGAAGACATGATCTTTATCAGGGTTGCGGCATTTTCGCCGATACCCTCGACAGTACAGATATCTTCAAAATCGGCATCAAATACTGCTTGATATGAGCCGAATCTTTCAATCAGTCTATGCGAAAGTTCATTTACGTCTCTTCGAGGAATGGCGTAAAACAGAATCAGTTCAAATACTTCATGGTCGCTGAATCCATCCAAACCACCCGCGAGAAACCTATCCTTCATGCGCTGACGGTGACCTGCATGAACACCGCTACCTGTACTCATAACTTAGTGTTGGCAGTTTTCAGAATTACGTCGTGAGATCCGCCCTCGACGATACTCGTTGATGATACGAGCGTGATCTTAGCGTTCTTCTGAAGATCCGGGATCGTTATCACGCCACAGTTGCACATAGTGGATTTTACCTTATAAAGGCTTTTTGCAACGTTATCCTTGAGAGAGCCGGCATAAACAACGTAGGAATCAACGCCTTCCTCAAAGCCGAGACCTGAAGCTCCGCCAAGATCGTATCTCTGCCAGTTGCGCGCACGGTTGGAGCCCTCGCCCCAATATTCCTTAACATACTGACCGTTAACAAAAAGCTTGTTTGTGGGGCTCTCGTCGAAACGAGCAAAATATCTTCCGAGCATCATGAAATCCGCGCCCATGGCAAGAGCGAGAGTCATATGATAGTCATGAACGATACCGCCATCCGAGCAGATAGGAACGTAGATACCCGTTTCCTCATAATATTCGTCGCGAGCGGCAGCTACTTCGATAAGTGCGGTAGCCTGTCCGCGTCCGATACCCTTCTGCTCACGCGTGATACAGATAGAACCGCCGCCGATACCGACCTTAACAAAGTCCGCGCCTGCTTCAGCAAGGAAACGGAATCCCTCGCGGTCAACGACGTTACCTGCGCCAACCTTAACGGTATCTCCGTAACGCTCGCGGATAAAGTCAAGTGTCATCTTCTGCCAGCAGGTAAAGCCCTCTGATGCGTCTATACAAAGAACGTCAGCTCCTGCCTCAACAAGGGCGGGAACTCTATCCTTATAGTCGCGCGTATTGATACCCGCGCCGACCATAAATCTCTTTTCGCCGTCAAGAAGCTCAAGCGGATGATCCTTATGCGCAGAGTAGTCCTTGCGGAAAACAAAGTAAAGCAAATTACCGGAGGCATCAACGATGGGAAGCGAATTCAGCTTGTTTTCCCAGATAATATCGTTTGCTTCCTTAAGAGTGGTCTCGGCGGGTGCTGTGATAAGCTTCTCAAGAGGAGTCATAAACTCAGAGACCTTTATATCAGTAGACATACGCGAAACACGGTAATCTCTTCCGGTTACGATACCGAGAAGCTTGCCGTTTCCGGTTCCGTCCGCAGTTACGGCTATAGTATTATGACCGTTAAGGCGAACGAGCTCGAGAACGTCTGCAAGTGTATTATCGGGGGTAAGATTTGAATCGCTTACAACAAAGCCCGCCTTATAGTTTTTGACTCTTGCAACCATTGCAGCCTCATTCTCAATGGTCTGCGCGCCGTATATAAAGGACATACCGCCTTCTCTCGCAAGCGCGATAGCCATCTTATCATCGGATACTGACTGCATGATTGCAGAAACCATAGGAATATTGAGAGAAATAGCGGGCTCCTCGCCTTTGCGGAACTTTACAAGAGGAGTTTTGAGAGATACGTTTGCGGGAATGCAATCGGGAGAGGTATAACCCGGAATAAGAAGATACTCGCTGAATGTACGCGAGGGTTCCTTGTAATAATATGCCATTATTTCACATCCTTAAGAACTTTAGAATTTTGCAATAGCCGGACCTCAAAAAGACCCGGCTATACCTATACTATCCGATAACTCAGATATACTTTTTAAGAGATTCGGGAATCTCTTCTTCTGCGAGAGAAACGGTTACAACAATATTCATCTTATAGCGGTCAGCAAGCTCGTCGAGATGATGAGCGCACTTCTCGAAAGATTCAAGGTCGCCGTTGCAGATACGGAGAGTTCCGTCGATGTAAAGATCGGTAACGTCATGGTTGCCCGAAAGAATGCCTGCAACAAAGCCGTAAAGCTGAGATGCGCCGTAGAGATAATACTCATCAACGTTGATGAGTCTGCAGCGATAGTTTACGTCATAGCGAAGCTTGATACCCTTCTCAAGACATACAACGCAGCCGTTGGATGTTTCAAGAGTCTCATTGATCATATTGATAAGAGCCTTTGTCTTTCCGGAACCTTTTTTTCCGACAATTAATTTGAGCATTTTAACCTCCTGGAAGTTGGGTGATTATAAATCTTTATATTATTATACAATAGTTTTTCGATAAAATCAAGACTATTTTTGACGAAAACCGCACAATTTTTAAAAAATTAGAGTCTTGCGCGGAGGGAAGCGGTCATTTCCTCGTATCCGGGCTTTCCGAGAAGAGCAAACATGTTCTTCTTATAAGCTTCAACGCCGGGCTGATCGAAGGGGTTGACGTCGAGAACGTAACCGGAAACAGCGCATGCGAGCTCAAAGAAATAGATCATATATCCAAGCGAACGCGTGCTTCTATCCGCAAGTCTGAGAACGATATTGGGTACACCGCCATCGACGTGAGCAAGGAGAGTGCCGTTCATTGCCGTACGGTTTACCTCAGCCATCGGCATACCGGAGAGGAAATTCAGACCGTCGATATTCGCGGGATCGTTAGGAACCTTTGCATCGCTATCGGGAGTCTCGACAGAAAGTACTGTCTCGAAAATTGTGCGAAGACCCGACTGAACGTACTGTCCGAGAGAGTGAAGATCTGTCGAGAAGATAACAGACGAGGGGTAAAGACCCTTGCCGTCCTTGCCTTCGCTTTCGCCGTAAAGCTGCTTCCACCACTCACAGAACATCTGCTCGTAGGGTTCATATCCAACAAGGATCTCGGTGACCTTGCCCTTGCGATAAAGGATATTGCGGAGAGCCGAGTATCTATATGCATCATTGGTATAAACGTCGCCGGAAGAAAGTGCGGTCATAGCGTCAGCAGCACCGCCCATAAGCTCGTCAATATCAATACCCGATACAGCGATGGGAAGAAGACCCACGGCGGAGAGAACCGAGAAGCGTCCGCCGACGTCATCCGGAACCACGAAGGTCTCATAGCCTGCATCGGTCGAGAAGGACTTGAGTGTTCCGCGAGCCTTATCGGTGGTTACGAAAATACGTTCCTTTGCGCCTTCCTTACCGTACTTATTCTCGAGCCAAGCGCGGAAATATCTGAAGGCAACTGCGGGCTCGGTTGTGGTGCCCGACTTGGAAATTACGTTGATGCATACGTCGCGTCCCTCACAGATAGCAAGAAGCTCGTCGAGGTCGCTGCCGCTGATATTGCATCCCGAGAAGTAAATATCGGGAGTGTCCTTCTTAAGAAGATTATATCTGGGAGAACGCAGGAACTCGACGACAGCGCGCGATCCGAGGTAGGAACCGCCGATACCGATCACGATAAAGACGTCGCAAGACTTCTTGATCTTCTCTGCCGCCGCCTTGATTCTTGCGAATTCTTCTTTGTCATAATTTTCGGGAAGCGTGAGCCATCCGAGCATTTCGGAGCCCTTGCCGGTTCCCGCTCTGAGTGAAGCCGCAGCTGCGTCGACCTCGGGGGCGATCGCTGCTATTTCTTCGTCTGTAATAAAGGGCTTGATAAATTTATCATCAAGTTTAAGTGCCATTTTAATGTCCATCCTTGGAAAATATTTTTGCTTATATATTGTATCACAAAATTTCCGATATTTCAACACCATTTTTCGTTATTCGTCATTTTTTTAGCACAAAATAAATTTTTGAAACAAAAAATTCAATAATTCAAGGAAAGTAATGCGATCAAATGCTGCTGCTGACAGTATATCCGCCTCACCTATAGTGTCGCCTTCGAGAGAAAAAACTATCCGTCCGATCTTCTCTCCTTCAGTTACGGGCGCACTGACACTCTTGGGCATATTCACCTCTGCCGTGACTTTTCCCGCAGTTCCCTTGGGAACAAGCAGGGATATCCCATTTGTCATACAAGGAAGCTTTTCCGTATTTCCGCCCAATAATTCGATCTCGCCGAGATCGCCGGATTCATATGTGTAGAGCGAATAATTTGCAAATCCCCAATCAAGCAACTTTGCGGCTTCCGCGTTTCTGACATCACGGGTGGGTGCTCCCATGATAACAGCGATCAGATGCATTCCGTCACGCTTTGCCGTTGCACTGATACAGAATTTTGCCTTCGAAGTCGACCCCGTCTTAAGTCCGGTTGCTCCTTTATAAAAGCGGACGAGGCGATTTGTATTAGTCAGACCGAATTCGCCGTCCCTTACCGTATCCATCCAGATCGAGCTGTATTCAAGGATCTTTTCATGTCTGATAAGCTCGCGTGACATGATTGCAATATCGCGTGCAGACGTTACATGATTCGTAACGCTATCGTCAAGTCCGTTGGTATTCTCAAAATGGGTATTCTTCATACCGAGCTCTGATGCGCGCTTGTTCATCATTGAAACGAAGGATTCTTCGCTGCCGGCTATTGCCTCAGCTAAAACGACGGCAGCGTCGTTCGCCGACGCAATAATTACAGATTTAAGGAGATCTTCTACACTCATCTGCTCGTCAACCTCGAGAAAAATCTGCGTTCCGCCCATTGAAGCAGCGTGCTCTGATGCCGTAAGCAGCTGATCAAGAGCGATAGTTCCCTTCTCGATCGCTTCCATTGTAAGCAAGAGTGTCATAACTTTTGTTACCGATGCGGGAGGAAGTGATTCGTCGGCATTCTGCTCATAAAGTACCTTTCCCGTTTCGGCTTCCATCAACAGAGCACTTTTGCAATCAAGGGGTGCAAGATCGGGAACACTATTCTCCTGCGGTGCCGCGTACGAAGCAAGGCAACAGACGTATGAGAAAAGCATTACGATCCATAGTATATTGGCTAACCACAGTATCCAGAGCTTTCTGCGGTCAAGGTTATTATAAATGCGCGATAAAACTTCAAGTACCTTCATTAGTATTCTCCTTCCTTTGCATATGATTATATGCTCGGAGACAAAAAAATATGAAGCTTGCCGAAAGCAAGCTTCATATTTTTAAAAGATCCCGAAAAGGATCATACCGATCGTATTGATTGCAAGGTTGGCAAAGATATGTACGATCCAGGCGGGGTAGACAGTTTTGCACTTAAAATCAAGAAGATTCAGTATTACTCCGCCTACAAAGAGAGCGAAAATGATGAGAGCGGTAAGTCCAAAGGAATACCATCCTATCATCATCGTAATATGATAGAGCGCAAAACATATCGCGCTGAAAACGCACGCCCACTTCTCTCCGATCTTATCGGAAAGCCCGATGAATCCGAAGCCGCGGAAGATAAATTCCTCGAGGAATGAATTGCAGACGGCGATATAGAGAGCGACAAATATGAAATTCTGCTTCGTTACGCCGATCTCGTCAAGCGATCCTGTTATTCCCGAAAGATCAAAATACTTGCCGAGCAAAAAATACGCACCGAGAATAAAGGCGTACATGATTACGCCGAAGAGAAGCATCGGAAGAAGCGTTTTCTTATTCGGCTTGAAAAAACGAAGCATCGCTGTTTCCTTGCGAGCAAGAACGAGCGACATCGGAATTATTACAAAAAGCGCGAGCTTTATAGCGGCTTTGACAAAGTACGTTGGTGCGAATATAAGCTCGATCGCCGACATAGCAATACAGCAGAAGGCGAGAGCGATCATATATGGCAAAGCTACGGGAAGTTTTCCCGTAGCTTTGGTATCAGAATATTTCTTCATTTAGTTTGCAATGAACTCATAGACCGTCTCGGTCTTGTATTCTTCTCCGGGACGGAGAACGGTATTGGTGAAGTTTTCGTGATTTACAGAGTCGGGCATAGCCTCGGTCTCAAGGCAAAATGCCGCGCGCCTGATCTGACGCTCGCCTCCTCTGAAGGGGAATTCCTTGTTTCCGAGGAAGTTGCCGCTGTATAGCTGTACGGCGGGCATATCGGTATAGGTCTTGAGAGTTACGAGGCCGTCCGGCGACGTTACGCAGACTCTTTCGTGAACACCCTCTCCGCGGTCGGTGAATACAACGCAATGATCGAGTCCGCCGCCGAGTGTGATATCCTTATGCGTGCCGAGAATTCCTGCGCTCAGATACTTTTCCTCTCTGAAATCAAAGGGAGTTCCTTCTACGGATGCGATCTCACCCGTGGGGATAAGGGTATCGTCGGTGGGGATATATCTGTCGGCATCGAGCTTCACTCGGTGCGTATAGACAGTACCGCTTCCCATAAGATTGAAATATACGTGATTGGTGAGGTTCACGGGGGTTGCCTTATCGGCCGCGGCATAATATGAGAGAGTCAACGCGGAATCACTCAATGTATATTTTACAGAATACTCGAGTTTGCCGGGATAGCCCTCTTCGCCGTCGGGAGATACAGCCGAAAACAGAACGCTGTCCTCCTCGAGGACGGTATCATAGATCTTTTTATCAAATCCTATCTTACCGCCATGCAGATGGTTTACTCCGTTGTTGCAATAAAGCTCGTAATCCTTGCCATCAAGAGTGAATTTACCCTTGCAGATACGGTTTCCTACACGTCCAACGACCGCGCCGAGATAGCCGTCCGCATTCATATAAGACTCAAGCGTGTCGTATCCGCGGACAAGATCGCGCACCTCGCCGTTTCTGAGGCAGAGGCGGATGCGGATGATCGTTGCACCGTAATCCGAAAGCGTGACCTCAAGCTTATCGTTTTTAAGTATGTAGAGAGAAACTTCTCTGCCATCGATTTCGCCGAAGAGCTTTTTTTCGATCATGATCATCACCTTAGTCGGGATAGCCGTCAGGATTCATTGACTGCCAACGGTCGGCGTCCTTGCACATACGCTCAATATCGTACTTAGCCTCCCAGCCAAGAACCTCGCGCGCGAGAGTGGGATCTGCATAGCACTCGGCAATATCGCCGGGGCGTCTATCGTCGATAACGTAGGGGACCTTCTTGCCGCTTGCCTTTTCGAAAGCCTTCACGATGTCGAGAACCGAATAGCCCACGCCTGTTCCTACATTATAATATTCCGTACCGGTAACAGCGACCGCACGGTCAAGAGCCGCAAGATGAGCCTTAGCGAGGTCAACTACGTGGATGTAATCACGGATGCCGGTGCCATCGTGAGTCGGATAATCGTTTCCGAAAACATGAAGCTTTTCAAGCTTACCGATCGCAGTCTGGCTTATATAGGGCAGAAGATTATTCGGAATACCCTTGGGATCCTCTCCGATAAGTCCCGATTCATGAGCGCCGATGGGATTGAAGTAACGGAGGATCGAAACGCTCTTAAGCTCACCTGCATCACAGATATCCTTGAGCATTCTTTCGATAACGAGTTTGGTCTCGCCGTAAGGATTGGTTGTTGAAAGGGGGAAATCCTCGCGGATCGGAACAGTCTTCGGAGAACCGTAGACTGTAGCGGACGAAGAAAATACTATTGTACCAACGCCATATTCGATCATAGCGCGGAGGAGATTGAAGGTCGCGTTGAAATTGTGGCTATAGTAACGAAGGGGTTGCGCGCAGGACTCGCCTACTGCCTTAAGCCCCGCAAAATGGATAACCGAATCTATCTCGTTTTCGGCAAACACCTTGCGTGTAGCCTCAAGATCGAGAAGGTCAACGGCATAAAGCTTAGGACGGATACCCGTGATCTTTTCAATTCTGTTCAGAACCTCGGGCTTGCTGTTTGAGAAGTTGTCGATAATAATAACGTCGCGATGAGCCTCGATAAGCTCAACTACAGTATGTGAGCCGATATATCCGGCTCCACCGGTAACAAGAACAGCCATTTTACTTACCTCTGTATATAAATTTAAATATATTTTTTTACGATCTCGCGCATGCGGGGCATCTTCTCTTCCATATCACGGACGAGAGCAAACTGATTGCGCGCGCGGTCAAGATTATGCTGCGGATAATGAATTCTGAAATAGGTATCGCCATTGAGATAATCCGTAAGGAAGCGGATACCCGTTTCCAACGTGATAACGAGCGCGCCCATGGGGAGCTCAAGGATCTCATCCTCGGAAAGAGAGCCTTCAAGTCCGCCGACAAAACCCTTGGCGAAAGCGTCAAACGCATCTTCTCTCATATAGACCTTTGAGAGATCGGTCTCGTCCTCAGCTGCACTCGATGCGCCGAATCTGATTGCATCGCCAAAGTCAAAGAGAACCGAGCCCGGCATGATGGTATCAAGGTCGATTACGCAAACGGGTTCGCCGGTTTTGGAATCCATGAGAATATTGTTGAGTTTTGTGTCATTATGCGTTACGCGGAGAGGAAGCGTTCCTTCCGCAATTTTGTCCATAATATATGAACATACCTCGCTATGATCCAGCACGAACGCGATATCTTCCTTGATGGAAGCCGCACGGCCTGCAGTGTCCTTCTCAAGTGAGATCTTAAAGTCGTTCAGTCTCGAGGGGGTATTGTGGAAATTCGGGATCGTTTCCTTGAGTGCGCCCGCATCGTAATCGGCAAGCTGCATTTGGAAATGTCCGAACGCACTGCCGACGCGCTCAAGAAGCTCCGTAGAATCCGCGCTCTGGAAGCAGTCAACGTGATCGACGTACTTATAAAGCCTCCAGCATCTGCCTTCGGGATCTTTATAGTAGTAAAGTCCTGTTTCTGCGCAATAAAACTTCAGAGTGCCGCGCAGAGGATCCTTGCCCTCGGCTTCAAGCTTCTTGCGGATATGTGCTGTTACTCCTACGATATTGTTCATAAGAATATCGGGGTCCTTAAAAACTCCTGTATTGATATTCTGAAGAACATACTTTTCTCCGTCGGTGCAATAAATAAAATACGTCGAATTGATATGTCCAACCTTGCACTCGCAAAGATCTGCGGGCACTGAAGTGATATTAAATTTCTTGGCTATTTCGAGAATTTCTTTCATATGAGTTTATATTGACCTCCATAAATCTGCTGAATAGGTTCCGCCCTCTATCATATCGCGGATCTTTCCCTCAAGACCCTCTCTGTCTGCGGCATAGGTTACGCCGTACCAGCGTGAGGGAGTGGGGCAAACTTTGACAGTTGCGATACCTGCCCGCATGGCGAGAGACGCGATAGTGGGAAGATAGAATTCGCTCTTCATCGGATCCTTTATAGTGTCGAGGAAGTTTTTGAATTCCTTCTCCGCAAAATCGAATACCTCGGGGGTGAATCCGAAAAAGTTCATTGACGAGATGCTGTCGCCCGAAACGGGTATCCAAGCACCGTCTTCCTCAAATTCCGCATCGTCGCCCGCAGGACGGATAGCAACGCGTTCAGTAATATCGATGAGCATACCGTTTTCATCGGCATTACAAATACCTCTTGAAACGGTTCCGTTTTCTGTAAGTGTATTTGAAAGCTTATAGCCTGCCATAGCAAACTGCATGGGTTTCGTATTCTTAAGAAAATCTGCCATGATCCTATAGGATTCGGCACCGTAAAAGTCATCTGCGTTGATCGTTGCAAAATGATCGCTGACGCAACGTCTCGCTGAAAGCATCGCGTGACCTGTTCCCCAAGGTTTCACTCTTCCTTCCGGGACGAAGAAAGGAGAAGGAATATCTGCCATCTCCTGGAAAGCATATTCGACCTTTACGTATTTTTCAACACGCTTGCCAACGGTTTCTCGGAAGATATCAAGATTTTCTTTCTTGATCACAAATACTATTTTATCAAAGCCCGCTTTGATCGCATCATAGCAGGAATAATCGATAATAAATTCGCCGCACGGACCGACAGGAGTGATCTGCTTCATCCCTCCAAAGCGCGATCCCATACCTGCAGCTAAAATTACCAATGTCATGCAATTAACCACACTTTCGCATTTTAATACTATTATATTATATAACAAAACAAGAAACATGTCAATACAAACGGCAAAAAATATATCCTCAATCTTTGCTTTTTCGTCTCATTTTGTATTGAAATTGATATGCGGATGTGATATAATATAGCCAATGTTGTATCATTTGAGACAGTTTGGAGATCTTGTATGAAATCTGATTATAAAAAACTTTTAATTTCTCAAAAACTTTTCGACGGCTGTGACGAGGGGATGGTCGAGAATATCGTTTTATCGGAAGGAACTCTTATCAGCTTTCGCTCCGGAGAAGAAATGACTCCGCCCTCCCCGCCGGCAGTCGGAATACTTCTTTCGGGGCGCGGAGTCATATATTCCGCTGATAAGGATCGGCATACGATCCTGCGATTCATCTCTCCGGGAAACGCAGTGGGAGTTGCAAGTCTTTTCGCCGCTAAGCCTCCGGCTACAAGGATCTATGCCTGCGGAGACGGAAAAAGCGATATTTTTTTCATCGCCCGAGAAACCTTCGAAAAGCTTCTTTCCTCCGAAACCGACGGCAGATTCAGAACAAATCTGATATGTTTCCTCGCAGACAGAGTTTCATTTCTCAATTCGAGAATTGATACGGTAACCGCCGGGAGCTCCGAGAGGAAGCTCGCTCTGTTTATAAAAAACTCTCCGATTGGCGGTAGAGGCGAGATAGAACTCGGTATGTCAATGACGGCACTTGCACACGCGCTTGACATCGGAAGAGCTTCTCTTTATCGCGCTTTTGAGTCGCTTGAACGATCGGGCGTTATCAAGAGAAACGGAAACGTCGTCTTTCTTCTGTCGCGCGAATCACTTGATGAAATATGCTGAGGCATTATTATACATTCATTTAAAGGAAGGTATTTTCCATGAAAAAAATCATCTCATTCATTCTTTCGCTCATTCTTCTCTTTTCTCTCTGCTCTTGCCAAAACGGCGGCGAATCAGAGGAAACGATACCTCACGAGGACACAACTCCCGCTGATTATACCGAAATCCGCGTTGCTGTGCTGAACGGTACAACGGGATTCGGAATCGCTCCTCTTTTCTGCGACATAAAAAACGGTAAAGAGCTGAATTTCTCGGCAAAAATAGATTTTTATGCAGATGCGACGCTCGTTGCACCTCTCGTTATCGGCGAAAGCGTTGATATCGCCGCAGTTCCAACCAATCTTGCGGCTGTCCTTTACAACAAAACAAAGGGCGCGATCGAGGTTCTTGCGGTCAATACGCTCGGTGTTCTTTATTTGATCGAAAACGGAGAGAGTGTAACATCCCTCGCCGATCTTGAAGGCAAGACTGTTTACCTCCCCGGAAGCGGTTCTAATCCCGAATACGTCCTCAAGACGCTTCTTGAGCTTTCCGGGCTTTCGGACAAGGTTACTCTTGATTACACATATGCAACGCCCGACGAGCTTACTGCGGCACTTGCATCGGGCAAGGCGGGCATCGGCGTAATCCCCGAGCCCAAGGTGACCGCGGCTACGACAAAGAATTCCTCACTCCGCATAGCTCTTGATTTTTCAAAGGAATGGAAGGCTCTTACCGGCACCGAGCTCGTTCAGGGCTGCCTTATCGGCAGGAAAGAATTCATAGATGCGCACCCGGTTGCTGTTGCAAATTTTCTTAAGGCATACGAAGGATCAGTCAATACTCTCAATTCCAATGCAGAGGCTGCAGCTAAAGCAGTAGTCGAGGCAGGTATTGCGGCTAACGAAAGCCTTGTCAAAAACGCACTCCCGAGATGCAATATCACCTACCTCGTCGGAGACGGAATGAAGAGCTCACTCAATGAATTCTGGGGCGCGCTCTTTGCACAGGTTCCGTCTTCTATAGGCGGTGCGATCCCCGACGAAAAGATCTTCGGATAAATGAAAATATTCAAAAAGGTTGCTTTGCCTCTCAGCGTCGCGCTGTTTTGGCTCGTACTTTGGCAAGCGGCGGCAATGATACTTAACAACTCACTGATTCTGCCGACTCCGCTTGAAACGCTCAAGCGTCTTCTTGAGCTTACTGCAGATAATGAATTCCGGAAGTTTACCGCTTTATCGATTCTGAGAATTTTCATCGGAATACTTATTTCAATCCCCGTGGCTTGGTTCACCGCGGCTTTGTGTTCAAAGAGTAAAGTCTTAAGCTCTCTCTTATCACCCGCAATAACCATTATGAAATCGACTCCCGTAGTCTCCTTCATTCTCATTGCTATATTCCTTGTCGACCGACAAATCATCCCCTCCCTGATCACTTTTATGATGGTTTATCCCGTTCTTTTTGAAAATATTCAAGAGGGCATCAATCAAACACCGGATGAGCTTTTGCAGATGGCTAACACTTTCGGTATATCGTGGGTTTTGAAGGTCAAAAGAATATATTTTCCCGCGATCAAGCCTTTTTTCCTTTCCGCTTTATCGACTTCCGTCGGGCTTGCGGTAAAGGCGGGAGTGGCGGCAGAGGTCGTGGCTTACATCCCCGATTCTATCGGCAAAAAGCTTTCGGATGCCAAGAGCTTCATGGAGCCCGCCGATCTGCTTGCCTGGACTGTCGTGATAATAATCATCAGTCTTCTGATTGAAAAAGCTGTCCGTGCTATGACAAAATCATCCGGAAGGAGGAGCAAGCATGCTTCGGATAAATGATCTCTCCAAGAGCTTTAATAATAAAGACGTCATCAAGAATCTGTCTTTATCCCTACCCGATAGCGGTTTTATTGCAATTTGCGGCCCTTCCGGATGCGGCAAAAGCACGCTTCTGCATTTGATTGCCGGAATCGAAAAGCCAAGCGAGGGAGAGATATGCTTTTCCGGAGAGAAGTGCTCCATCTCAATGTCTTTCCAGGATTCTCGTCTTCTGGCCGAAAGAACGGCTCTGCAAAACGTCAATTTTGTGCTCGGAGACAAAAAAGCAACCCTCAGCAGAGCTGAGAAGTTGCTTTTTGAAGTCGGTATTACCGATGTGGGGCTTTATCCCGACGAGCTTTCGGGCGGCATGAAAGCGAGAGTTTCCATAGCAAGAGCACTTGCCAAAGATGCAGACATCTATCTTTTCGACGAGCCATTTGCAAATCTTGACATGGAAACAGCAGAGATGACCGCGGCGGCCATAAAAAAACACACGGAAGGGGTCCTTGTTATAGCCGTGATCCACGACAAAGAATTTGCCGTGAGAATAGCGGATCGGGTAATCTACTTTGATGAAACACCGATCACGGGAGAATATATCATATGATCTGACTGCGCATACGCTCAAGCGCGCCCTTTTCAAGCCTTGAAACCTGCGCCTGCGAGATCCCTATCTCTTCGGCTATCTCCATTTGGGTCTTGTTTTTATAAAATCTCATATCAATTATCTTTCTTTCGCGCTCGCCAAGCCGTCCCAACGCCTCGGCGAGCGCGATATTTTCAAGCCAAGCCTCGTCGCTTGCGCCGATATCGGCAAGCTGATCTATAACATACAGCGAATCGCCGTTTTCTGTGAAGACAGGCTCATAGAGCGAAATCGGTTCAATGATGGCTTCCATTGCTCTGACGACCGCTTCTCTGCTCTCACCAAGTCTTGCCGCTATCTCGTCCGGCGTCGGCTCGGTCTGCTTCTCACGAGAGATCTCCTCGCGCACGGAAAGCGCACGATAAGCCAGATCACGCATCGAACGGCTTATTCTTATTGCATTATTATCTCTGAGATAGCGGCGGATCTCGCCAATTATCATCGGGACGGCGTAGGTCGAAAATTTGACGTTGAGATCGATATTGAAGTTATCAACCGCCTTTATCAGGCCTATGCATCCCACCTGAAAGAGATCATCGGGGGATTCGCGCCTTCCGCCGAATCGTTGAATTATGCTTAGGACCAATCGCAGATTTCCGCAGATCAGTTCCTCTCGGGCTGCCATGTCGCCCGCTTTTGTCTTTCTCAAAAGCTCTTCTTTTTCTTCATCGGTAAGAACCTTAAGTTTCGAGGTATCTATACCGCTAATTTCTACTTTTCCGCAATACATAAGAGCCTCCGTTACCTTGCTGACATTAGTATCGGCAGGCATCGGAGGCTATTATTCAACCATCGACCCTATGCATATTTTGGCACTTAATCCACTTTTGCACTCTTTTCTCTGAGTATCTCTCTGAGGCGATCGACGTTCACCTCGCGCACGAGGGAGTTGTTCTCAAGCGAAAGCGCGGCGGCAATTCCCGCGGCTTCGCCAAGATTCGAGCAGGTCGGCATGATACGAAGCGAAGCCTGTGCATCGTGATCCGCCGAAACACATCTGCCCGCGACAAGCAGATTTTCCGCATTCTTCGGGATCATACAACGGTATGGTATGCCGTAATATTTTCCGCTCGGGAAATAATAATGGCTCGTTCCGCTGCCGTCGGGGCTGTGGATGTCGATATCGTAATTGCAGACCGCGATAGTGTCATCGAAAAGCTTGCATGAAAGGAGATCCTCCTTTGTCAGCGTATAGTCACCGTCGATCATACGGCTTTCGCGCACGCCGATCTGAATACCCGTCGAGATAAGAGTTGAATCCTTGAATTCCTCGAAATTCGCGCGGAGGAAATCATACATCTCGAAAACTTGCTCGCGGGCGATTATCTCGGCGCGAGTAACGTCCTCGGCGTTCGTCGGGTCGAGTTTGATTACTCGGGTAGTGTTGAAATGAAGGATATCGTCAACAAGAGTTCTGAATATGAGCACGTTCTCGCGGGGGTTCTTGATCTTGCCTGCCGCCTGATACTCGCTGTAGAGAGAGTTTATACGCGCTTTTAAGTCAGCATCGAATGATCTGACTCCCGCAAGGCGGAAGCAAAGCGTCATAGGCTGGCAGAGGTTATCCGATTCTCTGCCAAGCATAAAGGGGCAATCAGCCATTACCGCGAGATTTGCGTCTCCCGTGGCATCTATAAAGCTCTCTCCTTCGATCTCCGAATTCCCCGAAACGTTTGAGATCTTGACAGCTTTTATTCTATCCCCTTCCTTACGCACGCCTGTAACGTACGTCTGATAAAGAAGATCGACACCGCTTTCGATTGCCATGGTATTAAGAAGGTATTTCAGCACCTCCTCGTTGAACGGAAGACTCCTCTTTGATTGGTTGGCTCCTCCGAGTGTACGGAGACGATCGACGATCTCGCTGAAAAGTCCGCAGCTGAGGTCGATCCTCTCGCCGCTTTCGGGATTGGTCGTTGCATAAGGCATGAAGGGGTTGACGAGATCATAGCACGCCGCGCCTCCCATACAATTATATTTTTCGATAAGCAGAACGCTCTTTCCGAGTCTGCCCGCGGAAATTGCCGCAGATGCACCGGCAAATCCTCCGCCTACGACGATTATATCATATTTATTTTTCAGAGCCATGATGATTCTCCTTTGTTTTTTGTATGATCATTATAGCACAAACTTGAGCGCAAATCAAGTAAAAACAATAAAAGACACCCCGAAACGAGGTGTCTTTTATTGATGCCAAGTAAGCTTAGATCTTCTCTTTAACCTTGGAAGCCTTGCCCACTCTGTCACGCAGATAGTAGAGCTTTGCACGTCTGACCACACCGGAACGAACGACGTCGACCTTAACTACGTTGGGAGAATGGATGGGGAATGTCTTCTCAACACCAACAGAGTAAGAAACGCGTCTTACAGTGAAGGTCTCGGAGATTCCGCCGCCGTGCTTTGCGATGACAACGCCTTCGAAAAGCTGGATTCTCTCACGTGCTCCCTCTTTAATGCGGTTGTGAATACGAACGGTATCACCGACATTAACTACGGGAAGTTCAGACTTAAGATGCTCCTTGGTAATAGCTGCAATGTAATCCATTACCTATTCCTCCTTTATAGAAGTGATGTAAGAGCGTTCATACCGAGCATGCAGAGGACCGCTCCCCGTGTGTTTGTCACACACTTGAATATTATACCACAAGTTAGAAAAAATTGCAATACCTTTTGCAAATATTTTTTGTGTTTTTACGATATTTTTATTGATTTTTCAGTTCAACCGTGAATCTGCAACCCGATTCGGGCAAATTCTCAACCTTTATGGCACCGCCCGACATGTCCACTATGCGCTTAACAAGCGCAAGCCCGAGCCCGTTACCCTCCTGCTTATGCGAGCTGTCCTCTTGATAAAACTTATCGAAGATATGCTTTTTTGCGGTCTCGCTGATGCCGGGTCCGCAATCGTCTACGCGGAATCGGACGAAATTCGTGCAATTTTCAAGCCTGATAGTTACAAGTCCGCCGACGGGACTGAATTTGATAGCGTTGCCGATTATATTATTCCAGACATGGAGCAGAAGGCTGCGGTCGCCCGTGAAGATGATATCGTCGAGTTCGATATCAAACTCGATATCCTTCTCCACCCACTTTGCTTCAAGAAGCATGATCGATTGCCTGATCTGCTCGTCGAGACGGAACGTATCAGCGCAGATATCCACGGTTCCGCTCTCGATCTTTGAGATTATAAGTACGTTGCCGACGAGCTCAGAGAGTCTTTTCGTATTAAAAAGGATCTTATCAGTATATCTTTTGCGTTCCTCATCGGTACAGTCGCTGTCCTGAAGAAGAGTTGCATATCCCTCGATCGCGCTAAGCGGAGTTTTGATCTCGTGTGAAACGTTAGATACGAAATCTGATTGAAGAACCTCCGTGGCGCCGAGCTCATCGGTCATAGCATTGAAGCTGTGGTTGAGCTCGCCTATCTCCTTAATTTTGCTGTTCTCTTTTAGTCTGATCGAAAAATCGCCGCCCGAGACCTTTTTCATCGATTCGGAAAGCATTGAGATTGGCTTCAGAAAGAATGAGTTTATCAATATCGCAAGTCCCGCGGCAATGCACACTGAGCAAAGCGCAAAATAAGCAAAGGGCGAATCATTGAGGTCGATACCGACCCAACCCGCAATAAGCCTGGCAAGCGCAAGAGCTATGACGATCTCGCCCGCCGTAAAGACGGTAAAATAGAAATTCAGGCTCAAAAAATTACGAAAGAATTCTTTAAGCTTTTTGAGAAATCTCACGCTTTCACCACCTTATATCCGACGCCGCGCATTGTCACGATCTTGAAATCCTCGCAATCGCGGAAACGATCGCGGAGTCTTCCGATATGTACGTCAACAGTATGTGTATCCGTTCCGGAATCATAGCCCCAAATATCGTCCATAAGCTGTTGCCTTGTAAATATCTTGCCCGGGAAGGACGCCATTTTGAAAAGAAGCATGAATTCCTTCTGCGGAAGGATCATACGTTCACCCGAGGCCGTAACCGTAAGCGAATCGCATTCCATAGTCGTCTCGCCTATAGTTAACCTGCGTTCGCTTATTAGCTGAGCGCGGCGAAGCAGCGCACCGACGCGGAGGATCATTTCGTTTACGTTGATCGGCTTTACCATATAATCGTCGGTTCCCGACATGAATCCGAGCTGCATGGCGTCAAACGCATCCTTGGCGGTTATCATAAGCACGGGAGTATGGTTTTCGGCGTCGCGAAGAGCGCGGACGAACTCATAGCCATCCATGACAGGCATCATGATATCAGAAATTATAAGATCAAAATAGCCCGCCTCGATCTCCGAGAGAGCCTCCTTGCCGTTTGAAACACCTACTACGCTATAGCCGTTCTTTGCCAAAACGTGTGAAAAAAGCTGGCGAAGCTCGCGATCGTCCTCGGCTATAAGAATACGAAACATTTTTCTTCCTCCGATAATTTGGATAGTTATACTTTATATTATACTATGGAGTGATAAACTGAAGGTCAATTAAAAGTCAAGAATTGTTGAAAATCATGGGTTCAAGCGAGCGATCTGTACGAAAGAAAGCGCATAGCCACATGTGGCTTGATTTTGGCGGGACTTACGAACCCATATTTGCGCGTTTTATGCTGTATTCATCTCTGATTGGGCAAAGCGCAAATTGTTTGTGTTGCCAGCAACACAAAGTAGGTTCAAGCGAGCGATCTGTACGAAAGAAAGCGCATAGCCACATGTGGCTATGCGCTTTCTTTGGTGCCGGTGGCGGGACTTGAACCCGCACGATATCGCTACCAACGGATTTTGAGTCCGTCGCGTCTGCCGATTCCGCCACACCGGCGTTCTGCAATATTATACCACAGTTCAAAGAGAAAATCAATAGCTTTTACAAATTTTTTCTTTTCGATTGACAAACCGATAGCTTTTGTGTTAATATAAATAATAAAAATCTTTCCAAAATCCTGTAACCTTTTTTAGCAAAAGTTGTCTATGTAAGTGAAGGGACAACTCGAAAAGGAGGAAACGATATGACGGATGAAAAGATAATCGAATTATTCTGGGCGCGGGACGAGAGAGCGATCAATGAGACGGAGAAAAAATACCGCAGTCTTTGCCTTTACGTAGCCTCGAATATTTTGGCACAAAAGGAAGACTGCGAAGAATGTCTCAATGACGTTCTTCTGTCGCTCTGGAACAACATTCCGCCCGAGAAACCGCAAAATCTGCGTTCCTACATAGGAACGGCGACAAGAAATCATGCCCTTAATCGTTCCAAGGAGGCGAATGCTTGGAAGAGGGGCAAGAATTATCAGATCGTCGGAGACGAGTTTTTGGCTACCGTTGCGGACGGACACGATCTTGCCGAGGGCTTTGAAGCAAAGCGAGCGGGCGGGATCATCAACAAATTTCTTGAAACACTGAAAACTGATGACCGAAGGATCTTCATCATGCGCTTCTGGCTCGGCTTTGAATACTCCAAGATTTCAAAGCACACGGGCTTTGGCGAAAGCAAGATCAAGGTCTCGATCCATCGCAGCCGTAAAAGGCTTGCGGAAATGCTGAGTAAGGAGGGCATTACATTATGAGCAACGAAAGAGTAATAACCGACCGCCGTCTGATTGCGGCGCTCGACTATATCGATCAGAAATACATTGATGACGTTTTCAGCATCATCAAGGAGCCGGATATTGCAGTGGAACACGTTCCCGGAAATAAAACTCCCTTCAAGTATTGGAAGCAATTCACCGCCCTCGCGGCATGCATGGTCTTGCTCGCCTTTTCGGCACCGATATTCAGTTACTTTTCAAAAGTGATCGGCAACTGGGGCGCCGCCGCGGGTGTTGGGACGATTGAATCGTCGGAAATGTTGAATTCTAATTTGACAGACCCTATTGAAACTGAACAGTCATTTACTACTGAATCCATCAAAACGGAGCAACCGATTGATACAACTGCTGAACACACACAGCTACCTTTTCAGTATGTAGTGTCACGTGAAGAATTTGATGAAATGACTGCTGCATGGAAGATCTTTCGTAACAGAGAAAGTGCTTATATCACAAAGACTTATGAAGAATTTTCATATTATTATCCATGCCAATACATTGTGTGTGTTTACAAAAAAGAAGCGGATGTTGTTGTATTTTGCAAACACAGTGCTACATGCTGGTATGGAGAAATGACGATTGCTGGTTATTTATTTAAGCTCCCCTCTATGGAAGAAATATGGGTATATAAGAACAATGAATTTTATTCGTTAGGTCAAGCTTATGAATTGGAAATTCTTGATGAAGAAGATATCAAGGAGCTATCCGAAATACATCACGAACATCTTTACGGTGAAAACAGATTTGGATGATGAGCTTTTAACCGAATAAGTAATTTCCCCGAGCGTCAAGCGATGCTCGGGGATATTTTCAACTAAGAAGTAAAAATTGAAATTAGAGGAAAAGCGTAAATCAAACGCTTTCCCACTATTACCTCTTTCCTCTTCCCTGATTTCATTTGGCATTTTCCATAATTCCGCATATGATAAAATTGACATCATTTCACGGAGGTCTTTTTTATGGAAAAAAGTTCTGACAGCCGCGAGCTAATGCCCGGCCGCGGTTTTTTAATCGTATCCGTGCGCACGGGTTCGGGCGCGATCCCGCTCGAAGGTGCGCTCGTGACTCTGCGCGGCGACGAGGCTATCGAGGGCAACGCCATCGCGTCTTTTATCACAGATCAGAGCGGCAACACACCGAGGATCACTCTCCCCGCGCCGCCCAGGATCAATTCAGAGTCACCGGAAGGCGGCAAGCCATATGCGAGCTACAGTGCCGACATCTCGCTTGACGGTTACTACAGCAACCTTTATACGAACATACCGATATTCGATACCATAACTTCGGTTCAGACCGCTTATCTGATCCCGCTTCCCGAGGACGGAGGACGCGAGGAGGACGTGGAATTTGTCTTTGACGCGCGCACCGGTGAAAGGCTTCGGGGTGAGAGTGATGAATAATCCCGCTGTTCTGCCGGTAATTCCCGAATATATAACCGTTCATCTTGGGCGACCTACCGAGCCCGCGCGGAACGTGACGATTCCCTTCCTTGACTACGTTGCGAACGTAGCATCAAGTGAGATCTATCCCACGTGGCCGGAAAACGCGCTCAGGGCTAATATTTACGCTCAGGTCTCCTTCGCGCTCAACCGTATTTACACCGAATTTTACCGTTCGCGAGGTTATGATTTTGACATAACGAACTCGACCGCCATCGATCAGGCATTCGTTGAGGGGCGCGAGGTATTTCAGAATATCAGAGAGCTTGCAAGCGAGCTGTTCGACAGCTACGTAACGCGCGGCGGGAGTATTGAGCCTTACTTTACTCAATATTGCGACGGAGACAGAGTTCAATGCGAAGGTCTTTCGCAATGGGGCACGGTCCCTCTCGCCGAGCAAGGGTTGACGCCATACGAGATCCTGCAATATTATTACGGTGACGATATTGGCATACGCTCCGACGTTCCGATTGCAAATCTTTCTCCCTCCGCGCCAGAGATACCGCTTCGGCAAGGTGCGGCAAACAACGACGTTCGCACCATCCAGATACGGCTCAACCGCATCTCGAAAAACTATCCCGCGATACCTAAGATCGTGCGTACGGACGGCAGATTCGGAGATGATACCGAGGCGGCTGTGCGTGCGTTTCAAGAGATAGTCGGAATTGACACTGACGGTGTTGTCGGAAAGGCTACTTGGTACGCTATTCTGTTTTTTTACAACGCAGTCAAGCGTCTGAATGAGCTTGATTCAGAGGGCATAGCATTGCAAGAGGTAACGCAACAGTTTCCGGGTGTTCTCAGCTCGGGTTCGAGCGGAAACGCGGTCGAGAATCTACAGTTTTATATAAATTATATATCAAATTTCTATCCCTCCATACCGTCTGTGGAGCGTGACGGAATATACGGTCCGTCGACGGCAGACGCGGTGCGGCAGGTCCAGCTGACCTTTGGACTCACTCCGGACGGTGTTGTCGGCGCAAGGACATGGAATGCACTCTACAACGCCTATCTCGGAATTGTATCAACTATACCGCTTGAATACACAGAGGCTTCGGGCGTTCCCTTCCCGGGTGTCATCCTTCGTGTCGGAAGCGAAGGAGAAGACGTTGTTTTACTGCAGAGATATCTGAACCGGATATCGCAAAACTATCCCGAGATCCCCGCAGTCAACGTAACGGGATATTTCGGTAATCAGACAGAGGCTGCTGTTCTTGCCTTTCAGCAGTTCTTCGGTACAAGCGCGCAGAACGGGATAGTTGACGCAGTTACGTGGGATGCAATAGTTGATATCTTTGATGACGTTACGGGAGCGGACAGTGTTCACGAGGGGCAATATCCCGGTTATCCGGTTGAGTGAGGTATTTGTATGGCAATTAACGAAATAACAGAATCCAACGCACGCAAGAACCTTCAGCGGTATTTGCGTCAGCTTGCGTATTTTGATGAAGACATTCCTTTCGTTCCGATCGACGGAAACAAGGGAAGCGATACTACGGCAGCGATACGCGCTTTTCAGTCGAGCCGCGGATTGCCGGCAACGGGCGTTGCCGATCAGGAAACATGGGAAGCAATATACGATGAATACCTTATCTCACTCGAAAAAGAAGCTCCTCCTTCGGGATTTTCGCCCTTTCCGTCAGAGCCGCGTGATTATGCATTACGTGTCGGTGACGAGGGATTTCCCGTCTCGGCGGTTCAGCACATGCTCGGTGAGATCTCTGTGTTCTTTCCGATTGCCGAGATGGCCGTAAGCGGAAAATATGACGAAGCAACCCGCGATGCGATAAGTGAGCTTCAGGCAAGGTATCTTCTGCCCGTTACGGGCGAGGTCGATAAGCTCACCTGGAATGCACTTGTCCGTCTTTACGATTCGGCACATCTTTATCAATAACGCATAAAGACCGCGGCTTTGGTTATAAAATAAAGTAAAACGAAAACGGACGGTAAATCAATGAAAAGCAAATTCACTCAGATAGCGCAAAGCACGCTTGGGAACGCTCTTGCCTTTGCGCGTGATTTCGGACACACATATATCGGATCCGAGCATCTGCTTCTCGGACTCCTTTCCGTTGGAGAGTCCTCTGCCGCAAGATTCCTCGGTGCACAAGGCGTTAATACCGATAGGCTGCGAGAGGTCATATGCCGTATTGCGGGTACATCGCCTCCCGTATCTCTGCTTCCTTCGGATATGACGCCGAAAACGAAGAAAATACTTGAAAACTCGGCTGTGATCTCGCAAAAATACGGTCAGAGTTATATTGGCACAGAGCACATGCTTCTTGCAATACTTGAAGAACGTGATTGCGTTGCCGTTAAGATGCTTGAGTCACTCGGCATAAAAACAGCAGATATCAAGCAGGATATTGTGGCTTTTTTAGAAAGTCTTTCCGAGCTTTCGCCAGTCACTCGCGAAGAGGGTGACAGTGAGACCAAAGCCATTCTTAAAAGTGCCCCGACTATTGCCAAATACGGAAGAGATCTGACAGCGGCGGCAGAGACGGGCAAGATAGACCCTATCATCGGAAGAGACAGCGAGAGCGAGCGCGTCATTCAGATCCTTTGCAGAAGAGGCAAAAACAATCCCTGTCTTGTCGGTGAGCCCGGAGTTGGCAAGACTGCAGTTGTCGAGGGGCTTGCGCAAAGGATCGCTGACGGCAATATTCCGGATCTTCTCGCTGACAAAAGGATCATAACCCTCGATATTCCCGGCATGATCGCGGGCGCAAAATACCGCGGTGAATTCGAGGAACGTATGAAAGCTGTCATGGAAGAGGCGCGCAAGAATCGCGAGATCATCCTGTTTATTGACGAGATCCACACGATCGTCGGTGCGGGTGCGGCGGAGGGTGCGGTCGACGCAGCCAATATACTAAAGCCCGCGCTTGCAAGAGGCGAGCTTCAGGTTATAGGAGCAACTACTCTTTCTGAGTACCGAAAAAATATAGAAAAGGACGCGGCACTTGAGCGAAGATTTCAACCTATATCTATCGGTGAGCCGTCGGAGGAGGACGCAGTATCGATTCTTCTCGGCTTGCGGGACAAATACGAGGCTCATCATGGTATACGCATAACAGATTCTGCTATAGAGGCGGCTGTCAGGCTTTCGGCAAGGTATCTGAACGACCGCTATCTCCCCGACAAGGCGATCGATCTCATCGACGAAGCGGCAAGCGGGAAACGTATCGCGGCTCATATTGCGCCCACCGAGCTTCGTGAGATCGAATCAAAGCTCAAAGCAGTTATCCATGATAAGGAGGAGGCTATCGGTAATCAGCAATTCGAGCGTGCAGCTTCTCTTCGCGACGATGAACGTCGTCTTCGCGACGAATATACCGAGCTCCAAAAAAACATTGAATCTCGCAGTCTCGGACATGATGACGGTAAGCTTGATGCAGAGGATATAGCAAGAACCTTGACAAAATGGACGGGAATACCGATATCCGATCTGACCGCGGATGAAAGCACAAAGCTTGCGAGCCTTTACGAAAAGCTTTGCGAACGCGTTATAGGTCAGGAAAAAGCATGCGACGCGGTAAGCTCTGCGATAATAAGAGGTCGGACGGGGCTCGACAGAAAGAACGGCCCTATCGGCTCTTTCATATTTCTCGGGCAGAGCGGTGTCGGAAAGACCGAGCTTTGCCGCGTGCTTTGCGAGCTTCTCTTCGGTTCGCAGAAATTCCTTGTACGTTTTGACATGTCCGAATATATGGAAAAGCACTCCGTTTCACGCCTGATCGGATCACCTCCTGGTTACGTCGGATACGGCGAGGGCGGTCAGCTTACGGAGCAGGTAAGGCGGCGTCCGTATTCACTTATACTTTTTGACGAGATCGAAAAAGCCCATCCCGATATCTTCAATATTCTTTTGCAGATACTTGAAGACGGCGTATTGACCGATTCACAGGGGCGGCGGGTAGACTTTAAAAACGCCGTTATCATAATGACATCAAATATCGGTGCACAATATGGGAAAAGCAGATCACTTGGTTTTTCCGCAGATCCAAAAAGCGAGAACAGGTCCTCAGAGGAGCGCGTTATGCGTGCGCTTCGCGAGGCATTCAAGCTCGAATTTCTCGACAGAGTTGACGAATGCGTTTACTTCGAGCCGCTTTCGGCAGAAAGTGTGCGACTAATTTGCAAGAGGCAACTCGATGAGCTTGCAAATCGCGCATCTGAAAACGGGATATTATTGTCCTACGACGATGGGACGATCGATCTGATCTGCAACTCAGACAAAGGAGCGGGAGGTGCTCGGCATTTAAGGCGCGTAATTGCACGGCTTTGCGAACGTCCTTTATCGGAAAAGATAGTTTCCGGAGAGCTTCAAAAGGGAGCACACGTCTGCTTTTCGGCAGGCGACGGCGGAGATAATTTGAAGCTTACTGTTCATTACTAAAAAATATCGTTTAGCTATAGTTTTTTTTGCAATTTTCTGTTGACAATCCTTCTCCTTCGTGCTATAATTTTTATATTAATTCAATAATCCCTCACGAAAAGGAGATAATTATGAAACAGACAAACGAATATCTTGCAAGTGTAATGGCTGAGGTCGAGCAGAGGAATCCCGGAGAAGCCGTGTTCCATCAGGCTGTAAGCGAGGTCCTTTCAACCCTTGCTCCCGCGCTTGACGCTCATCCCGAATATATTGATGCCGAGATCGTACGCCGCATCGTTGAGCCCGAAAGAATGGTAATGTTCCGCGTTCCGTGGGTTGACGACAACGGCAAGGTTCAGATAAACCGCGGCTTCCGCTGCCAGTACAACTCCGCTATCGGTCCCTACAAGGGCGGCATCCGACTTGATCCCAGCGTTAACGCATCGGTTATCAAGTTCCTCGGCTTCGAGCAGATCTTCAAAAATGCTCTGACCTCCCTTCCCATGGGCGGCGGCAAGGGCGGCTCCGACTTCAATCCCAAGGGTAAATCCGACGGAGAGGTCATGCGCTTCTGCCAATCCTTTATGAACGAGCTCTTCCGCCATATCGGCCCTGACACCGACGTTCCCGCAGGCGACAAGGGTACCGGCTCTCGTGAGATCGGTTACATGTTCGGTCAGTACAAGAAGCTTACAAACGAGTGGACCGGAGTTCTCACCGGAAAGGCTATCTGCTCGGGCGGTTCTCTCGCAAGAACACAGGCTACCGGATACGGTCTTTGCTACTTCGTAAACGAAATGCTCGCTTCAAAGGGAACCTCATTCGAGGGCAAGACGGTCGTTGTATCGGGCTCGGGTAACGTAGCCGTTTACGCGGCTGAAAAGGCAACCACTCTCGGTGCAAAGGTCGTTGCTATGTGCGACCGCAAGGGCTTCATCTACGATGCAAACGGTATCGATCTTGATCTCGTTAAGGAGATCAAGTTCGTAAAGAGAGGCAACATTTCCGAGTACGTTGAGGCTCATAAGGAGGCAAAATACGCCGACGGACCTCACGGTATCTGGACCATCAAGTGCGACATTGCTCTTCCCTGCGCTACCGAAAACGAGCTCAATCTCGAGGATGCAAAGGCACTGATCGCAAACGGCTGTATGCTCGTTGCGGAAGGCGCAAACATGCCCACAACTCCCGACGCAATCGAAGCTATCAAGGGTGCGGGTCTACTCTATGCACCCGGCAAAGCATCCAACGCAGGCGGCGTAGCTACAAGCGGACTTGAGATGTCCCAGAACTCTCTCCGTCTCTCCTGGTCCTTCGACGAGGTTGACGAAAAGCTCCACGGCATTATGGTCAACATCTACAAGGCAGCATCCGAGACCGCAGAAAAATACGGCAAGCCCGGAGACCTCGTTCTCGGCGCGAACATTGCCGGATTTACTAAGGTCGCTGACGCTATGCTCTGGCAGGGTATCTGCTGATGAATACAATCCGCCCGATGGCAAATCGGGCGGATTTTCCTATTATCTCCATAAGATTGCACAAAAAGCTATTGACAAAATTCATTTTTTGTGATAATATTATACTATACGCTCATAAGAGCAACTATAGGAGGATTCAAATGAAATCGACAATCAAGCTAATTTCTTTAGCACTTGCTTTAGTAATGCTTTTCGCTTCTTTTGTTGCATGCGCTGACACAGGAAAAGAAAATCCCGTTACTACAGAAAACGCAACTACAAATGCACCTTCGGGAAGCGACGCTGAGACGACCGCAGATCTTTACGATGAAAACGGTTACTTAAAGAGCAATCTCCCGGATGAGCTCGACTTCGGCGGTGAAACCATCACAGTTCTTTGGTGGAACGACGTAGAAAGACCCGAGTTCTACGTTGAAGACACGAACGGAGAAATGGTCAACGACGCTATCTATCAGCGTAACGCAAACGTAGAGAGCAAGATGGGTGTTACGCTTGACTGGGTTGACATCAAGGGTCAGTACAACAATAACGTCGGAAAGGCTTACTCCGATCACGTTGGTAACATGTATGAGTCCGGCGACAGTACATACGACCTTATGTCCGCGCACTCCCGTACCATCGCGCTTACAGCTATGAACGGCTACTGCGCAGACCTTATGGATCTCGAGTATCTTGATTTCAGTATGCCTTGGTGGCCTACCGTTATGAAGGATACCGCAACTATCGGCGACTCTATGTATTTCGTAACCGGTGACGTTTCGATCAACTCGATCCACCAGATGTACGCTATCTTCTACAACAAGGACGTTCTTGAAAGATTTCCCGATCTCGTTGAGCCCGCTACACATGTTCAGAACAAAAACTGGACTATCGAGACTCTTCACCTTATGACAAAGGATATGTACAAGGATCTTGACGGCAGCAATACCGCAAACGAGCTTGACTTCTACGGATTCACAACCCTTTCCTGGCACCTTGACGCTATCTACTATGGCGCAGGTCTGAGACAGGCCGAGAAGGACGAGGAGAAACTCCTTAAGATCTCCGATGACTACTACTCCACCAAGGCTATCGACCTCTGCGACAGAATGGGCGAATGGATCAAGCAGGGCGACGTTTACGTTAACTCCAGCAACTATGCAAACACCTTCATCAGCGGTAATGCTCTGATGGTTATGGCTCGCCACAAGGACGTTGCAGAAAAAATCGTTGACGCAGGCTTCTCATACGGCATCGTTCCGATCCCCAAGTATAACTCCGAACAGGAAAACCATATCACTTGCGTAGGCAACCCCGTTTCCTTCTATTCCATCTACACCCTTTCCAAGGATCTTAACCGTGCAGCCGCAGTTCTTGAATGCTGGGCATCCGAGGCTTACCGTCTCACCACTCCCGCACTCTTTGAAACTACCATGAAGCTCAGATACTCCGAGACATCGGTTGAATCCGAAATGTACGATCTTATCCGTGCAGGAATCATATTCGACTTCGGCAGACTCTTCAACTCCAGCCTTGCCAATATGAGCGACCAGTGGGATAACTGTGCCGTTGACGGCGGCAGCTGGGCAACCAAGAGCAAAGCAATGATGAGAACTCTTGGCACTCAGTTAGAAAAGATCACCAACTCATTTGCTGAAATAGCACAATAACACAATCAAAAATAACCGCTCCCGACCGAATTCGGTCGGGAGCGGTATTTATTAATTTGTTTTTATTGGAATCGGGATTTCAATAAATTGGGTATCTTCCGCAGATCCTTGTTCGATATACAAAGGCAGGATATACGTATAGCTGTTTTGTACGTTGAAGAACTCATCAGAAACATAAAATACAACTTCAAATGTATGCGATTTGCCAGCGGAGAGAATCATTCTGTCGCACATATCCGAAAAACCGTCGTTATTATACTTCGAGATATAAATCTCGCCATCATCTCTTTTGAAATATCCCGCAGCATATTGGCTCATTACCAAGCAAACATCTGAATCACCCGAGTTTGTTACCGTTATGCGCGAAAAAATATAATTATGCATATATACGGTATCACAGTAGAATTCAATTAAGCAATCGAGTCCGTTTACGCTTGTTTCGTAAACCAAAGGAAATATCAAATAGGCATTCTTGACATCATCCGGATATTCACCTGTATCCGGTTTAAACAACTCCGGAGTGGATTCTCTCAGAGCCGCATAATGCCAGGTCGATTCGGGTTCTGTTTCAAGCGGCTCAAATGTAGACTTGGAATCAATACCGACGATCTCGGAGCTGCCCGAAGCATCCGATCCGCTATCAACCGAATCCTCGGCATTACATGAAGATAGGAAAAGGAACAGTAACAATAAAATTATAAATAATCGTTTCATCTCGTCACCTCCATGTGTTGCGTCTTTATCATTCGTAAATTCGCCATGCTAGCGAATAAAAAGCGCATATATATGTGACATACTGAGTATTGCATGCCCCTTAGTCATATTATATCAAATAATATTTCGCTTGTCAACAAGTATTTTACCTAGTTATTTCATTTCTGCTTTATGCATAAAAATGCTGTATCTTATTTGTTTATTATGATTTGTTCCAAATATTGTTTTGCAATATATACAGCAATCCTCCGTACCGAGACGCGTACGGAGGATTGTTATATCAATCACTAAATATCATATCAAGCATATGCTCGCCGATCGCGCGGGTAAGATCTGCCGCATAAGGAAGAATAGGATCAGGGAGCTGTTTGAACTTGAGCTCAAAGTTCAGCGGATTTGAGTAGCCGATCCCACGAAGACCGCGGCACGCGGCTTCCCAATCGCCTGTTCCGTAAAACGGAGGGAGATGCTCGTCAAAGGGACCTTGCCAATTATCGTTAACGTGGGTCATCGTAAGTCGCTTGCCGATCTTGAGAAGCTCCGAGTAGTGATCAAGCTTTGCCTCATGAGCGTGGCCAAAATCCCAGCAGATCTCAAGTCCGAGTGCATCTGCCATCTCGATAAGTTCGTCTGCGGTTGAACCGTAGCGATGGCAACCTTCAGCCTGATGTGCGTCGCGCATATTCTCGGTTACAAGCGCGATACCGAGCTCATTTGCTCTCGGGAGGAATTTGCTGTAAAATTCAATATTTTTCTCATACCAATATTTATTGTTTTCCTCGCCCGCTGGCGCCTTACCGTCTCCGAGAGGATGAAGAACCGCTCGTTTTACGCCGAGCGCGCCTGCCATTTCAAGTGACCTTGCCACTTTGCTTTCGAGCTCCTCGGGCGTTTTTCCTCTGAAAGGAAGGTGTCCCGAAACAATAAGTATTCCCGTTTCTTCTGCCGCCTTTTTAACCTCGGCGATCATATCCTGCCAATCGTCGCCGTAATCGTCGAGTGCCGCGACGAAATTAAAATCCATTGAATCAAAGCCGTGCTCGTGAAGGAATCTGACGCCCTCGGGAGGGGGCATTTTTCCCGCAGGAGGAAAGGTTGCTGAAAGCGGAAGTGCGTGTTTTTTCATTTTATCTACCTCGATCTTTATGAATTTAGAGCGTTTTCGTAAGCTTCAAGCTTCTTCTCTGACGGTGAATATTCGGGATCCGAGCAAACGGGGAGGGTCGGTTCCTCACCGTTTTTGCCACGGAAAGGGGTCAGCGTGTCGTTTTCATACTTAATTCTGTCCTCTTCCTTGCGGAAATCGGGAACGTCGAATGCTCGGTTGCCATCAAGTATGCTTCTATGCGCGAGGATCGCTACGGATGCCATTGTCGTTGAGAAATACTCATCAAACTCAGGGCGGCGATTCTCCTTGATGCAAGAAACGAACTCACGGAATACGTAAAAATCACTTCCTCCGTGGCCCGCCTTTTCAATCAGAGGCTTATCCTCCTCGGGGAACTCGGGCTTATAGAAATTATGCTCCTCGAGCCCCTCGGGGATATTCCATTTATTATAGTTCAGCATTACCATATTGCCGCTGCCGCGGACGTTTTCGATCTGACCGAGCTCTCCGCAGATACGGTAGGAATTTTCGTGCGCACCGAATGCGGCACATCCCGTTACGCGGAAGACAGACTTGTCGTCGTTGACTGTCGTGATGATAGCGGCGCGGTCGTGGGTATTCAAAGGATTTGTGACGTCCTCCTCGTAGCCGTAGACCGGCATTGCCGATACGCGGACGGGTCGCTGACCTGTGATATACATCAGCGGAGCAAGCGAATGTGTAATATAGTAGCTTCTCGGAATATTATTGCGCCAATGATCGGGCGTGGGTCGCAGATGGACGACTTCCTTCATATTATTCGGGTTGAGAGGATGGTTATATTCGCCCTCGGCAAAGAGTACGTGTCCGAGACTTCCCTCGCGGTAAACGCGGCGCATTTCCTGATTGAAGACCATAAAGGGATAGTTTTCGGCGAGCATATAAAACGCTTTACTCTTCTCTGCCGCGCGTACGAGCTTGACTCCGTCAGCCATAGTGGTGTTGCTCGTCGTTTCGCTGAGAACGTGCAGATTCTTCTCAAGACATCTGACTGCGTATTCAGCATGTTCATTGAAATAATTGCAGAGCATCACGGCATCCATCGGATGCTCGATAAATTCATCAAAATTGCGGTAAACGGCGATATCGGGTGCGATCTTCTGCGCTTCCTCGATTCGACTTTCATCCTTTTCGCATACGGCTACGATCTCCGCACCCGCGGCAAGCATACTCGAAAAGAGCGAGCGACCGCGTCCGAGTCCGAAGACTCCAAGTCTGATCTTATCCATTTTTCTTCTCCTTTACAGTTCGATTTCAGCAGTGCCTTCAAATGCCTTGAAGACCTGCGCGGCGTTGTTTTCTGCCCAAAGATTATTGTTTCTTCCCTCTCGGTCGGCGTACATATCCGAATGCATCGTTCTGTATCCCGCGGCAGAGGTTGGTATCAGCACGGTTTCGGCGTTTACCTCGCGATAGAATTCGATATTATGAGAATCGCAGAGTCCGTGGTGCGGCATTTGCAGAATATCGCATTTCAGTTTTTTATGATAGCGCCAGACGGTCATCTGCATACTTCTGTGATATGCGTCTCCCGTGATCATCGCTTTTTTATTTTCGCTCTCTACCGTAAAGATCAGCGAACAGAGGTTAGAATTTCCGCCGCCCGTATTGAGGATAGTGCAATCGTCCGGGACATAAAGAAAATGAAGAACAATACCGTCGATGGATATTTTTTCGTCAAGCGAGGGGCGGTGATACTCGGCGCCGAAGGCTTCGAGAACCGTTTCCATGCGCTCGTTAGCTTTTACGAGCGCGCCTGCTTTTCCGTCCTTGCCGCAAAACTCCGGCGGGAACCAATATAAGATCTTGCCGACGGTCAGCTTTGATCGGAAATTTTCATTGCACGCAAGCTCTCTTATCGCACCGCAATGATCGTGATGCGGATGAGTGATTATCCAGAGGTCAACGTGCGGTATTTCCGATTCGGTATTGGATTGCAGTATTGATAGAATTCCTTCCGCATCGTCACCGAAGCCTCCGTCGATAACGATCAGCTTTTTATTATCTGTGACTATAACGTCCGCCATTCCTGCGGCTGCCCAACCAACAGTACTGTCGAAGGCACCGTCGTAGAGAGAGGCGTTTGTTCTGTATTGAATAAGCTTTGCCATCATTCGTCCTCCTTTAAAGGGTCAAGAAAATGATACCACTATTTATATCATTTGTCAAGCGATTTGGAGTAATTTTGCCTGCGGAAATTGCTTGGCGTGCATCCAACTCTCGAGTGGAACATACGGCTGAAATTGCTTTCATCAGAAAAGCCGCAGAGGTCGATTATTTCCTTGATGCTTTTATTACTCTTCGCAAGCAGAGTTTTTGCCGCAGAAAGGCGACAGCTTATGAGATACTCTATCGGTGAATATCCTGTTATCTCCTTGAAAGCATGGGCAAGATGCGAGGAGCTGACATGGTATTCCGACGCAAGCGAAGAGAGCGTATAATGCTCCGCGAATTCGCGCTCAAATCGCGATTGTATATCACGGACGATCTCGGTGTTACGATTTTCGTCGGTCAGGAAAAGCTCGGGACTTATGCGGTAGATGATGATCAAAAGGCGCATAAGCATTGAATCGAGCAATCTTTCGTACATCGGCTCGCGGCGTGAATATTCGTCTGCCATCATCTTCATTACCTGTTCGATTTCAGAATCCAACATGCGGCAATCAATAACGTGTCTGAATCCACGGAATCGGTTTATCAACACAGATGAGAGCAAATAGTTCTCTGCTCCGCGCGAGATATCGGGAGATATGAGCAAAGTGTAGCGGCGGTATTCCTTAGTCAGTACGCGAACCGAATGCTCCTCGAAGCGGCTGAATATCAAAAGCGAACCCGGTCTGCCGACGTATTCCTCATCACCGATGCGAACAGCGATCTCGCCGGAAACGACGTATAGCAGCTCATGGGCATCGTGGTCGTGCTTCGAGTAGCCCACCATTATATCAGAGTATCCTGCGGAGAGAATATGCATCTTTTGCCTCCTTGCTTGATTTACATATACATTATAGCACATTTCATCTGATTTCGCAAGATTTACATAAAAATAAGCAATATATTCATAACATGCCATATATATAATGAATTATAATTAATGCAGGAGGGTTAAAGAATGAACAGACGTGTATATACTTCCGCCGAGGAATTCTCGGCACAGAATACTGAACTTAAAACAAATCTGCCCTATTCCGAGGATCTTTCGGTACTCGGCGAGGCGGTTACCGTCTGCAACAAGACGGTACATAACAGGCTTGCCTGCCAGGCGATGGAGGGATGCGACGGAAACGCCGACGGTACCCCCGGCGAGCTTACCATCAGACGATACAAGAGGATCGCAGAAGGCGGCGCGGGTATTATCTGGTTCGAGGCTACGGCTTGCCGCGAGGACGGCCGCGCTAATCCGCGTCAGCTTTGGATAACCAAGGATAATCTCAACAGCTTCAAAACTATTGTAAGCGAGATCAAGGAAAACGCAATTAAGTCAAACGGATACGAACCCCTTGTCATTATGCAAGCGACTCATTCCGGCAGATACAGTAAGCCTGAAGGTGTTCCCGCGCCTCTGATTGCTTACAACAATCCGATCTTTGAGGGTGACAATCCTATCGACAAGAGCCGTATTCTTTCCGACGATGAGCTTGACCGTATCGGTGAGGCTTTGATAGACTCCGCGAAGCTTGCAGAGGAAGCGGGCTTTGACGGCGTTGATATCAAATGCTGTCACAGATATATAAACTCCGAGCTTCTTTCTGCTTACGAGCGCGAGGGTAAGTACGGCGGATCCCTTGAAAACAGAACGAGGCTTTTGCGCGAATGCATCGAAGGTTCAATTAAATCTACGGGTAAGGATTTCATTGTTTCCTCCCGTCTCAACGTATACGACGGCTTTCCCTATCCTTACGGATTCGGCGTATCGAAAAACGGTGGCATTGTATTTGACAAGGAAGAGCCCGTTTGGCTGCTCAAAGAGCTCCGTGATCTCGGCGTTGAGCTTCTGAATATTACGATGGGTAATCCCTACTTCAATCCGCACGTAAACCGTCCCTTTGCTCTCGGCGGTTACGATCCCGAAGAGCATCCTCTCGAGGGCGTTGCACGTATGCTTCACGGTATTGCGGAGCTTAAGCGCGAGGTTCCCGAGATCAAGATCATTTCCTCTGCTCTCTCATATCTCGGTGTTACGGCACCCCAGGTTTGCGCGGGATTTGTACGCGACGGCGGATTTGATTTCTGCGGCTTCGGCAGAACCATCCTTGCATATCCCGATTTTGCAAAGGATATTCTCTCGGGCGGCTTCAAGAAGGAAAAGATCTGCATCTGCTGCTCGAAATGCTCGGAGATGATGCGTGCGGGAGGCACTCCCGGTTGTGTCGTACGCGATAAGCTTTACACAGATATCTACCGCGAATTCAAGGAGAATCACAAATGAAGCACGTAATTATCAGCGGCTGTACTCGAGGTATAGGTGCGGCTTGTGTCAGAAAATTTCTTGATGCGGGATACCTTGTAACCGGTATGGGAAGAAGTGAGAAATCTGATTTCTCATCTGATAATTTCAACTACGTATCGGGTGATCTCTCATCTTCAGAAGACAGGCAGAGGCTTGTTGCTTCTGCATTAGAAAAATTCGGCAGGATCGACGCGCTTGTGAACGTGGCGGGAGTTGCTCCGCTTGAGAGACGCGATCTGCTTGAGATGACCGAGGAGAGTTACGACCGCGTTATGGATATAAACACGAAGGGCACTCTCTTTCTGACTCAGGCAGTTGCCAGAGAGATGATAAAGAACGAGACAGTCGGCGGTACGAGAGGCAGCATTTGCAATATTTCTTCCCTATCCGCATACACAAGCTCGACGAGCCGCGGCGAATACTGCATTTCCAAAGCAGGAGTCTCGATGATCACGAAGCTTTTCGCAGACAGGCTTGCCGAATACGGAATTCCGGTAAACGAGGTCCGTCCCGGCATTATTGCCACGGATATGACCGCAAAGGTCAAGGAGAAATACGACACTCTGATCGGCGGCGGTCTGCTTCCGATCGCACGTTGGGGTGAACCGGAGGATATTGCCGACGCGGTCTACTCCCTCGTATCGGGTGCTCTTCCCTACGTCACGGGACAGTCGATCGACGTTGACGGCGGATTCCATCTAAGGAGACTTTAAATGAAGAATTATTCATTTGATTCCGTGGTCATCGGCAGCGGTGCCGCGGGATTCGGCACGGCTTGCAGGATCGCGGAGATCGGCAGAAAGAGCGTTTGTATCGTCACCGAGGGTATCAACTGCGGCACTTCGCGAAACACGGGAAGCGACAAGCAGACTTATTACAAGCTATCGCTTTCGGGCAGTACTACCGACAGTGTACGGAATATGGCAGAAACACTTTATGGCGGCGGTTGCGTTGACGGCGACATTGCGCTTTGCGAGGCTTCGCTTTCTGCAAGATGCTTTCTGAATCTCTGTGAGGCGGGTGTGCCTTTTCCTTCAAACCGTTACGGCGAATTCGTTGGATACAAGACCGATCACGATCCTATGGCTCGTGCGACAAGCGCGGGGCCTCTGACGTCAAAATATATGACCGAGGCTCTTGAGAAGAAGGCTCAAGTGCTCGGTGTCCCGATTTTTGACCGTCTGCTTGCGGTAAAGATACTCAGGGATGACGAGGGAGTTTGCGGACTTATCTGCCTTGAACTTGATTCGGGAGATTACGTCAGCTTTTCCGCGCCAAACGTCGTAATTGCCACGGGCGGTCCCGCGGGGATTTACTCGGACAGCGTTTATCCCGAGTGTCATCACGGTATGACCTCGCTTGCACTGAATGCCGGTGCGGCTCTGCAGAATCTCACAGAATGGCAATACGGTCTTGCTTCCGTCTCGCCGAGATGGAACGTTTCGGGTACGTATATGCAGGTGCTCCCGAGGCTTGTTTCTGTCGATGAAAACGGAAAAGAGCGCGAGTTCCTTTGGGAATACTTCTTTGACGCTTACGAAGCTATGTCCGCGCTCTTTATGAAGGGTTATCAATGGCCCTTTGACGTAAACAAGGCTCGAGATGGATCTTCATTGATCGATCTGCTCGTGTATCGCGAAAGCATTATGCGCGGGCGCAAAATATATCTTGATTACACAAAAAATCCTTTCGGACTTGAGACGATTGAATTTGAGAAGCTTTCCGATGAGGCTTGCGCTTATCTCAAAAAAGCGGATGCTTGCTTTGGCAGTCCGATAGAACGTCTGCGAAAGATGAACGAGCCCGCATACGAGCTTTACCGCTCGAAGGGAGTTGATCTTGAATGCGAACGCCTCGAGATCGCGCTCTGCGCACAGCATTGCAACGGCGGAGTTGCTGTAAACGATAACTGGGAAAGCAACGTGCGCGGACTTTACGCAGTCGGTGAGGCTGCGGGAACCCACGGTATCACCCGTCCCGGCGGCAGCGCCCTAAATGCGGGACAGGTTGGCGCGCTTCGTGCGGCTGAGGCGATATCCGGAAGTTCACGTACAAGCCAAGTGGTCATCGATAACCCTGATTACAGCGATCTGATCGTTCTCGCTTCCGCTCCTTCGATAATTGACGTTGAAGCGAGGCTCGGAACGGCGCGGAAGTCTATGAGTGCATCCGCGGCAGCGATAAGAAATCCCGCAGAAATGGAGAGATATCTGAATGAGATCAAGATCGTACTTCCGCTTATTCAAAGGATCCGTGCTGTTCCGTCGATCGAGGAGATGCGTTCGCTTTATCTTCTTATCGACACGCTGACGGTTCAGTATGCCGTGCTGACTTCGATGCTTGATTTTGCAAAGAATCAGAAGATCTCGCGCGGTTCTGCGCTTTATACCGATGAGAACGGCGAAGCTCCCGACGGGCTTGAGGATATCTTCGCTTTCACTCTGCCCGAGAGTGAGGCGCACAGAAAGATCATCCGCTCTGTCAGACTCTGCGGCGGCGATCTCATATGCGCAAGAAGGATCGTCAGAAAGATGCCTCCCGAGGACGAGAGCTTCGAGACTGTCTGGCGCGAATACAGAGAACGCACCCCGAGCAACACTTGACCGCTGACCATTCATTTGAGAGGTATTATAATGAAATCGATTTTCTTATGTAATAAAAAAAGCAACGTAGAAAAGGTCTACGCCGACAGCTTTGATAAGCTCAATATTGGCAAAAAAGTTTATACCTATACCGACGTTATTGCCGAACCCGATGCATTTGCCGAAGTTGAATATGTCTTTTCGACCTGGGGAATGCCCGCAATGAGCGAGGAGGAGATCAAACGGTGTTTTCCGAATCTCAAATGCGTATTCTATGCAGCGGGAAGCGTTCAGGCGTTTGCGCGTCCCTTCCTTCATTGCGGAGTCAAGGTTTTCAGCGCATGGGCGGCTAATGCTGTTCCCGTAGTTGAATACACTCTCGCGCAGATCATTCTTGCAAACAAGGGATTTTTCGCTCATTCACGCGAGATGAAGAAGGGCAACCGCGAGGCGGGCAAGGTCATGAAGGCTTCTTATCCCGGCAACTACGGCGAGTACGTCGGAATCATCGGAGTTGGTATGATAGGCTCGCAGGTTGCGGAAAGACTTAAGGATTACAAGCTCGGCGTTCTTGCGTTCGATCCCTTCCTTTCGGACGAAAGAGCCGCGGCTCTCGGCATCGAGAAATGCTCGCTCAGCGAGCTTTTCGAGCGTTGCCGCGTTGTAACAAATCATATGGCAAACAACGAGCAGACTAAGGGTATGCTTGATTATTCCTGCTTCTCGAGAATGCTTCCCTACTCGACCTTTATCAACACGGGCAGGGGCGCGCAGGTTGTCGAGCCGGATCTTGTAAAGCTGCTTGAGGAGCGCCCCGACGTCACGGCGATCCTTGACGTCACATATCCCGAGCCGCCCGCAGAGGGTCACGCTTTCTATTCGCTCCCCAACTGTTTCCTGACTCCGCATATCGCGGGAAGTCTTGAGAGCGAGACGCACCGTATGGCTGAATATATCATCGAGGAGTACGAGCGATTTATTTCGGGTGAGCCTTGTCTTTACGAGGTCAGCGAAAAGATGCTTGAGACGATGGCGTAATGAAAAAGAAATATCTTGAATTGATGTCAAAAGCCCTCGGCGCATACACCGACGGGCACATAACCGAATATTTTGAGCGCGTTAAGGCAGAAGGATTGTCTGAGCACGGCTTTCCGCGTCTTACGGTCAATCTCGGCGTGCTCATCTCTCACGGATACCGCACGGAGCTTGAGCCGCTCTTCATAAAGATGATGGATTTCTGCTGCCGCGAGATACCCCGTGTTAAGGCGGCTAACGATTTTTCCGTCCGCGAGATCGTTTTCTGTATTATGGAGCTTGAAAGACTCGGGAAATTTTCCTCCGATATCGAAAGATGGAAGCGCGATCTGGCTTTGATCGAGCCGCATAAATGTTATGATAAATACGCGAAGAAAGCAGATCAAGTGATCGGGAATTGGGCCCTCTTCTCTGCTTTGAGTGAATTCGCACGTAAGAAGCTTATCGGGTGCGATTCTGATGAATTCATCGAGCTTCAGATCGAAAATCAGCTTGGCAGACTCGACTCGAACGGAATGTACCGCGACAATATCAAGCACTACGCACATCAGCCGATCATCTATGATCTTGTTCCGCGTTATCTCTTCTGCATTCTTATGCATTTCGGTTACGACGGACCTTACCGTGAACGGATCGACAAGGTTCTGAAGGAGGCCGCGCTTATGACGCTCAAGATGCAGTCGGTCACAGGTGAGGTAGCCTTTGGCGGAAGGAGCAATCAGTTCGTTCACAACGAGGGTCTGCTTGCCACGATATTTGAATATGAGGCAAACAGATACGCACGCGAAGGAGATCTCAAGCTTGCGGGAAGATTCAAGGCGGCGATCGCTCGCGCTATGGAAATGACCGAATACTGGCTCTCAAAAGAGCCGATCCGTCACGTCAAAAACCGTTTTCCGACCGAAACAAAGTACGGTTGCGAGAAATATGCTTATTTTGATAAGTATATGATCACGACAGCATCGCATATCTTCTCGGCTTTCATGATCTGCGACGATTCGATCGGATCTACGGAATTCGACGATTCTCCGTCGGATCTTGTGACCTCGGATCATTTCCACAAGCTATTCCTCCGCGCGGGCGGTTATTCTCTCGAGTTTGACACAAACGCTGATCCGCATTATGACTCATCGGGTCTTGGCAGAGTTCACCGCTACGGCGCGCCCTCTGCGATCTGCATGTCCCTTCCCTGCGCCGACGATCCTAATTACAAGGTTGATTCCGAAGAAAAGTACCGCGCCTCTCTTTGTCCCGGCAAAATATCCGACGGCGAGATATTCTTTGCCTGCGATTCCGACGAGCCGATAAAGATAATCTCGCACGGTCACGGGGATCACGACGCTTACGCGATTCTCGGATACGCGGAAGGTCTTACGGGTGAATACCGCGTTTCAGCGGACGGCGTTGCGATAAATATCACGGGCGAGGGTACCGTCATCCATATGCTTCCGATCTTCTCCTTTGACGGCAAGCGCGAGACCGAGATATCTGAAAGCAACGGAGTTATTGAGGTTTCCTATCTCGGTTGGGTATGCCGATACAAGTCAAACGGAGAGATCCGCGAGACGAATATCGTTGCAAAGAACAGAAGCGGATATTACAAGATCTTTTTCGCGGAATCGGAAGGCGAGCTTGAATTAGAGATCGAGATCATTCCGAAGGATTGACAATTGCAATTATTTGTGATATAATATATAAAAATTTATATCTGCCACCGGGTAGTATCAGCATTCGAGCGCATCGTTAGGTCTTTGAAGATGCGTCTCGGATGCTTATTTTTTGGAGGAATAATGAAGCTTACGAAATATTTCAGCAAATTTGAGCTTGGTCTATGGAGCTCTTCCATATTGCTTATCACTCTCTTTTACTTTATCTTCGACCGTTCCGGAGTGCTGACTCTGATAGCCTCGCTGATAGGCGCAACATCGCTGATCTTCTGCGCAAAGGGCAATCCGTTCGGTCAGCTGCTTATGGTCATTTTCAGCGTAATCTACGCCATTATATCGCTTTCCTTTGCTTATTACGGCGAGATGCTTACCTATCTCGGTATGACCTGCCCGATGGCGGTCTTTGCGCTGATATCCTGGCTGAGAAATCCTTACAACGGCAACAAATCCGAGGTCAAAGTAAACATAATCGGGCGCATGGAAGTTGTTTTTATGCTGATACTTAGCGCGATCGTGACGCTTATTTTCTATTTTATTCTGAAATTCTTTAACACCGCCAATCTCTTACCGAGCACGCTTTCGGTCACGACGAGCTTCATTGCCGTTTATCTTTCCTTCCGCAGAAGCCCATACTTTGCGCTTGCTTATGCCGCAAACGACGTTGTATTAATATTCCTTTGGGTCATGGCGGCGTTGCACGATCCATCGTATATTTCGGTCGTGGTCTGCTTTTTCACATTCCTTATCAACGATCTTTACGGCTTTATCAGTTGGAAACGCATGGAGAGAAGACAAAAATCATAAAAGCCCACGCCTTCACGCGTGAGCTTTTTTCTTTGTTGAAAGGTAGTATATACCGTAATACAGTACAATGTAAACTATGAACAGAGCAACAACTCCCAGAGGGTAAGCAATGGGATTGCCGCTCAGGAGATCGTAGAGTATCTGATACGGAGTGCCGTCGGCGCGCATAAGGAACATATAATTATAATCAATAATAATATTGGAAACGTATGCCAAAACGCAAAAAACGCCGAGGATCGAAAAGGTTATCGGGATATTCTTCTTTTTCATGCTCGCCATACCCGAGATCGCTATATAAAGCGAGGAAAATCCGGATATGGAATGTGTAATTCCCGACGCTACGTTATCGAAAGAAAGAACCGGATATGCTGCGTAATTGTTCCCCGCTCCGTATGTTCCGAGTATCGCGCCGAGAATGCCGAAAATGAAGACGAAATCAAGTGCCGCCTCCTTTATTCGTCCCTTTGAGAATGCCGCCAACGGAAGCGCGATCAGCTGGATACTGCAGAGAAACAGCGGAAGCTCATATATCCAATGGAACGCGTCTTCATGACGGATACAAAGTATGACTATCTTGAAAAGTTCGATACCATCTATCAATAACGCGGCAATGATCAGTACCTTATTCTTTATTCTATCTTCCTTGCTTCTGTTTTTCATACCGAGAACAACAGCGAGCGCGATCATAACCGCAACAAGGCTTGTGACAAACAAAAGATGCTGCCACGATAGATATCCTTCAGCCTCGCGTGTATATCCTCCAAAACCGAAAAATTCTTTCATTGGTCAAACCTTTCTGAAATAAATACATAATTCGACAAGTACATTATAACAGTTAAATTTGATACAATCAATAGTTTTTCATAATCTTAAGAAAATCTTAAGAAGTTACTGTGATATTCATCGTGCAGCTAGAGTGACAAGAATAATCCGAACTAGTTTTTTGGCGACAAATATTCGCCATCGGTTCGTCAAACACCTTGATAGTATTAATATACAATCTTCGGCGTTTTCCTGCCGCTGACAAATATTTGTCAGCCAAAAAATCTCCGACCCGCAAGCCTTAATTTTTAGATGATTTTGGGTGCGGAGAACGACGCAAGGTATCAACCTTGCTAGGACGACAAGCCCAAAAGCATCAAAAAGTATGGCTTACGGGCTGGTTTGGATTATTCTTGTCACTCTAGCCGTACGGGAGTC
>JAFQPI010000041.1 GCA_017411805.1 Clostridia bacterium | reverse complement strand
ATACATCCTGACGACCAAGCTGTTCTGCGGAACTTGCAATTCTATGTTTGTAGGTGACAGTGCGAACAAACCTAACGGTGTGATTTATCGTTATTACAAATGCGCCAGCGCCAAACGGCATGAATGCGACCGCAAGGCAATCCGCAAAGATTGGATTGAGGACAAGGTTATCGAACAGATATCTGCTTGGCTGAATAACGATAAGCTGATCAGTGATATGGCAGATGATGTGATGGCGCTCCTTAACGAAGACGACAGCATGATTCTCGCTCTTGAGGCACAGCTCAAAGAGGTTCGCTCCTCAATCGATAACATTATGAAAGCTATCGAAAAGGGCGTTGTCACTCGCACGACTAAGACTCGCTTGGAAGAGCTTGAGGCAGAAGAAGAGAAAATCACTTTGAGTATCAAACTTGAGGAAGCTAAGAAGCCGAAGATAACGAAGGACTTCATTCTGTTCACGCTACATAAGTTTCGAAATCTCGATCTCCGATTTGAGAAAAATAAGGAACGCTTGATTGATGGTCTGGTCAAAGCGATATTCGTTTACGACGATTATATCAAGCTGATTCTTACCTTTGACGATAAGCCAATCAACATCCCCACAACCGAAGAAATTGAATATATGGCAAATAGTTCGGACATTCAATCGTCCGCTTCACCAATAGAAAAAGCCTCTCGCAATGCGAGAGGCTTTTTCTATTGCTAACTCCATGGAATCAGAACCCCGCGAGCTTTAGCTCGCCATAGTGTGCATATTCGCCTGCGGCGAAACTCGGGTCTTTCTCGGCGGCTGAACACCGCCGTTTTCTTACGAAAACCGCAAGACCCGCTCATGGTTCCTATTGATAATCATTTATGGGTTCAGATTCCCGTACGGCTCTTTTTCTCCACGACGCTTCGCGTCGTGCTTTTCTTATCCCAAATTTTCCTCTCCATCTTGACATCCGTGCTCACAAATATTATAATATTATTACCACCTACTCAAAGGAGCCTCGCATGAAAGCCTCACGCTCATGGAGCTACGAAAGATATCTCCCTCTGCATGAAAAAAAACGCGCGCGTGCGCCATACGTTTGCCGCATTGCGCCCTTTGCGGACGGATTTGAATTCGATTTTCTCGACTTTTCCGGCTCGGATGCTGAATACCGAATCGAATGGAAGGAGCGCGGCTCGGACGAATCCTTCTTCCTGCCTCTCACCAGCTTTTCCGGCAGAGTCACGGGGCTCAAAGCCGACCGCGATTACGCCTTCCGTGTCGTCAGAAGCGATTCGGTTACATCGACCGAGAGACTCGTCCGCACGGGTGACGTCCCCGGAACAGTCGTAAACTTTCTTCATCCCGACGACCCCGAATATGCTTTTTCGGGAAGATACCTCTGCTCGCCCTCGCTCATCCGTCTCGAAAACGGAGATCTGCTCGCCTCGATGGACCTTTACGCAAGCGGCGCGCCCCAGAATCTGACCCTGATCTATATTTCACACGACAACGGCGCGACCTGGTCGCATCACTCGGAGCTCTTCCCCTGCTTTTGGGGCAAGATGTTCCTCTGTGCGGGCAGGCTTTATATGCTCGGTTGTTCTACCGAATACGGCGATCTCCTCATCGGTCGCTCGGACGACGGCGGAAAGACCTGGTCATCGCCGACTGTCCTCCTTCGCGGCGGATGCAATTGCAAAGAGGTCGGCTGGCATCGCGCACCGATGCCGATGCTGATCCGCGACGGGCGCATTATGACCGACGTTCAGTACGGCGCTTGGTCATCAAAAGTCTTCTGCGACTGCGTGATCTCCGCGGATGCCGACTCTGATCTTCTCGATGCCGATAATTGGGTCTGCACCGAGCTTTTCGACGCGCGAGAGCTTATTGACCCTCTCCCCGAGCGCATATGGGGCGGTATTGAGGGCAACCTGACCGTCACTCCCGACGGCAAAGTCGTCGATTTTCTCCGATTTTCCGACCGCACGGCTCTGATCCTCAATTATGATCCCAAAAAGCCCGAGGCTGAAATGACACTCGATTCCGTTATCCCCTTCCCCGCAACGGCGTCAAAATTCAACGTCGTCTTTGACGGGGTCTCGAAAAAATACTACTCGATCGTAAGCTACGCGCTCGATGAGCCCGCGACTAAGCGCAATCTCCTTTCGCTTATCTGCTCTGACGACTTGCGCGAATGGAGCCTTTGCCGCCACCTCATCGACCGCCGCGACGACGACCCGAAACAGGTCGGATTCCAATACGTCGATTTCTTCATCGAAGGCAAGGATATTCTTTTCCTCTGCCGAACCGCCGTAAACGGCGCAAACAGCTTCCACAACTCGAATTATACGACCTTCCACAGAATAGAAAATTTCCGCAACTGACGAAATAGAGGTTTATTAATGAAAAGAAATCCTAATATCATCCTCATCCTCACCGACGATCAGGGATACTGGTCGCTCGGATGCTACGGAAACCGCGAGATCAGAACGCCGAACATCGATGCTCTTGCCGCAAGCGGCGTCAGATTCGAGGATTTCTTCCGCAAATACGTTGACCCGAATCGCGACGGTCGCGTTGAACCCGTCTGCGGACGCGGCCAGCGATGCAAGGTCGGCGCAGAATCGACCGGGCGCATTGCCTTCACTCCGCATCAAGCAACAAAATATACATGGTATAATACAAAAAACGATCAATTTGCGGTCGTTTTTTTAAATTTTGCAGATTTTTTGTCCTTAACATGGAAAAAAAGTTGTCTTATAGGGTGAGGGAAGGAAAAAGCCCTCAAAGTGACAGAAAGAGGTGATCACAAATCCCATGACGACAAATGAACTGATAAAACTTTTCTTTGATCGAAACGAGCGCGCGATCGAGGAAACGCAAAAGCAATACGGAGATTACTGCTTTACGGTTGCAAACAATATCCTTTGCAACGAGCAGGACGCAGAGGAATGCGTCAACGATACTTATCTCCGTCTATGGAACAGCATTCCGCCCGCGCAGCCAAAAAACTTCACGGCGTATATCGCCAAGATCGCGCGGAATCTCTCGGTAAATATGCTCAAGGCGCGTAAGGCGGGCAAGCGCGACGCCCAAATCGTTGCCTTTGACGAGCTTGAAGCTACGCTCTTTGCTCCCGGCGACGAGATCGCAGAAGGAGTCGCGCTCTCCGAGCTTCAAGCGGCTATCAACAGATTCCTGCATACCTGTCCCGAGCGCGACCGCGCACTCTTCATCCGTCGATATTTCTTCTGCGAGCGTACCGAATACATCGCGGAAAAATTCTCGATTTCCTACGCCAACGCCACGAAAATCCTCGCGCGAATGCGAGAAAAGCTTAAGGAGCATCTCAGAAAGGAGGGCTATTACCTATGACTAAGGACATCTTCACCCCCGAGCTTCTTGACGGAATAGACGAGGAGCTTATCGCGGAAAGCGAGCTCTATATCCGCGGCATGAAAAAAGCCGCCCGGAGCAAAAGCGGCAGATTCAAAGTACTTCTGATAGCCGCCGCACTATTGATCTTCTCCGCCGCGGCTTTCGGTATCTATCGCCTTGCCGACGCCATCATACCCTCCGACGATCCCACCGAACAAAGCGGAAATACCCTTCCGCCCGAAAGCATATTCATCATAGAAAACGGCGTCCTTCTCTCCTACAACGGATCGGATACCGAGGTCACCGTACCCGAGGGCGTAACCTCGATCGCGGCAAACGCTTTCTCGGGAAACAGCTCGATCAAGGTCATCAAGCTCTCTTCCACGGTTGCGGACGTTGCCGACGGTTGGCTTGATTCCTGCGAAAACCTCGAGGAGGTCCGCGTTGCCGAGGGCGGAGCGATCAGCTCTGTCGCGGGACTCGTCTTCTCCTCCGACGGAAAGAGCATAATCTACGTAAACAAAGCCGAGGTCGCGCCCCATCTCGTGATCCCCGAAGGAGTCGAAACGCTCAAATCCTCCTTTGCCGAATGTAAGACCCTGATCACGCTGAAGCTCCCCCTGAGCCTGAGTGAGCTTCCCGAGCAGGCTTTTGCATATTGCGAAAACCTTGAAAGCATCTCGCTCGGCGGCGTTCGTACCATCGGCAATGAAGCCTTCTTTTCCTGCTTCAAGCTCGCACACGCCGATCTCGGTGAGGCACGCGACGTCAACGACTCTGCCTTCGCTTACTGCAATGCTCTCACCAAGGTTGAAATGACCTACGTAAGCGTGATCGGTGAGCGCGCCTTCAATAACTGCAGCTTCGAGTCTCTCGACCTCGGCAAGCGGCTCAAGACCATCAAGTCAAATGCTTTTTCAAATTGCAAGAAGCTCTCCGACATCATCATCCCCAAGACTCTCGAGGCAGTCCACTTCAACGCCTTCCGCGGCTGTGACTTAAAAACCGTCACCTATGAAGGAAGCTATGAAGAATGGAAGACCGCAAAGGCCAATTTCCCCGGGATCACCTCATTCAAGGACTGCGAGCTCATTTTCCTTGACGAAGACCCCGAATACGTTGCAACGAACCAGCAGTTCATCTCAAACGGCAACGGCACCTGTACCGTCAAGCCCTCCAGAAACAAAGAGGAATCGGGAATCATCACGATCCCCGCGCTCTCTCCGAGCGGCGAGACCGTCACAAAGATCTCGGGCTTTTCGGGATGCGATAATATGACCGCCATCATTCTGCCCGCAACCGTAACCGAAATAACCGGCTCGACCTTCTCGGGCTGTGATAAGCTTGAGCGAGTTGAGGCTCCCGGAGTCGTTACTCTCGGAAACCGCGCTTTCGCAAGCTGCGGCTCACTCAAGACCGTCGTTCTGAGCCCCGGGCTCAAGGTCATACCCGAAAGCGCATTTATTGAATGCCGCTCGCTTACCATGCTCCCTCTGACGGAAGGGGTCGTCAGCATCGGTGAGACGGCGTTCATGGGTGTCGGCGCCGTCGAGATCGTTTTCCCCTCGACACTCGTAGAGATCGGCAAATCGGCATTCTCCGACTGCCGCGAGCTTGTAAGCGTTGATATGTCAAATTCAAGCGTCGCAAAGCTCGAGTGCACCTTTGAATTCTGCGCAAAGCTTGAAAATATCGTCTTCTCTCAAAAACTCAAGACCATCGGTCGCTCCACCTTTGAAAACTGCGCGTCTCTGCGCGCGGTCACTCTGCCCGAGGGGCTCGAGACCATCGGCATCGCCGCCTTTGCAAGGACCTCGCTTTCCTCCATCGTCATTCCCGACAGCGTGACAACTCTCTATTCCGCATTCGGCTACAACGATAATATGAAGTCGATCACGCTCGGCAACGGCATCAAGACCTTGCAATGCTTCGGATACTGTACCGGAATTGAAAAAGTCGTTATCCCGGAGTCGGTTACCGCTATCGGTGACGTGGCGTTCCAGGGATGCACAAATCTGCGCGAGGTCATCATACCCGACAGCGTAAAGAAGATCGGTGTGAGTGCCTTTGAGCAATGCACAAGCCTTATCTCGATCTCGCTTCCCGACGGTATCAAAACGATCTCAAACGGCGCGTTCGGAGGCTGCAGTGCGCTCGCAGAGATCAAGCTTCCCGCAAGCCTCACCGTCATCGAGAATAATGCCTTCAATCTCTGCACCTCTCTTAAGCGAGTCGACCTCCCCGCGTCCGTCAGACAGATCGGCGAATTCGCCTTCTCATCATGCACGGCGCTCGAGGAGATCGCAATGCCGAAGAAGCTTGAACACTTTGGCAAAACGGTATTTTCGGATTGCTCCTCTCTGCGCTCGATCGCCCTTCCCGAGGGGATCACAGAGCTCGGCGAGCTCACCTTCATAAACTGCACCGCGCTTGAGAGTATTTCCCTCCCCTCAACTCTCGGAAAGATCGGCTGGAGATGCTTCGAGGGTTGTTCCGCACTCTCCTCTCTCAACTGCCCGAAGGCTCTCCGCGAGATAGCAAGCGACGCCTTCAAGGCGTGCTCCTCGCTCAAGACCGTAGAGTTCAACGAGGGACTTTTGATCATATCGGGCTACTCCTTCGCCGATTGCACCTCGCTCGAGAGCGTACGCATCCCCGCATCGGTTGAAAACCTCAACAATTGCTTCCCGAATTGCACCGCGCTCAAGACCGTGACCTTCGCAGAGGGTGCCATATGCGTCCTCTCCACACCCTTCAGAAACTGCACCGCAATCGAGAGCATAATCTTTGAGGATCCCTCTCGTCTTGACGTCAACTGGGGTTCCTTCTCAAACATGACCTCGCTCAAGAGCGTCATAATCGAGAAGGGCACGCTCATGGTAAGAGACTCCACCTTCCGCGGCTGTACCTCTCTCTCCGAGATCGATTTTTCGAAGATAGTATCCATCGGTAACGCCGCCTTTGCGGGATGCACCTCGCTCCCCGCAGAGATTGAGCTTTCGGGGGTTATCGCCGTCATAGGCTCGAACGCTTTCCAAGGCTGCACCTCGATCGAGAAGATCATATGCAGTCCCTATACAAGAACTGTCGGCGACTATGCCTTCGCGCAATGCACCGCTCTTCGCGAGGTCTCGATCGGACTCGGAAGCTATATCGGCAAGAGCGCGTTCAGCGATTGCACCGCTCTTGAGGTAGTCAGATACCCCGGAAACGAAGAGGAATATACAAAGTTCGTCAACGTCGGCGCAAACAACGATCAGTACGCCAAGATAAGCGTAACCTTCCTTGACAGCCTTCCTCTGCCGAAGGGATATCGCAGCGTCAGAAAGAGCATCGCCTTCAGCCTTGAGAAGGCTCACGGCTACGGACTTCTCGATCCCGTATCCCTTGCTTGGGAATACGAAGGTGATATCCACACCGCCGATGAAGGATACCTCATCGCCGAAAACGGAAAATACGCAATAGTCAGGATCTATACCGAGTATTTCCTGATCGACATCTCGGCAGTTGCCGACGCACTCGCATAATTATATCAAAACCGGGCTGAATCATTCAGCCCGGTTATATTATACTTGACAAAAGCCGCTCTATATTATATAATATATAATAATAAATAACAACAACTTGATGAGGTGTTTATATGTTTAAAAAAATCCTTTTCCTTTTTCTGATATCGGCTATGCTTCTCGGAGCTTTTGCCTCATGCGCTCCCGATGATGCGCCCATCACAGAAACAACTGTCGCAACCGAGCCCGGGGACACCGAGCCTCCCGCTCCCTCAACTCTAGTTTTTGCCGACAACGGAGAGACCGACTTTATTGTTGTCCGCCCCGAAAAAGCGCAGGGATACTATCTTGATACTGCGAGCGTCGTATACCAAAAGCTCAAGACGTTGCTAAGCGAATCCTTCAAGCTCTCGGAGGATTGGATCAATCCCCTCGAGCCCTCGCCCGAGGATCGCCATGAGATCCTTTTGTTCTCAACCAACCGCGCCGAATCCATTCAGGCGGCGGCTGATCTCACCTTTGACGGCTACATCATCCGCGTGACCGAGCACAAGGTCGTTATCGTCGGCTCAAATCCCACAGCCTGCAACGAGGCTCTTTATCATTTCTTCGACTTCATCATCCCCGATCATACCAAGGACGGCGTGACCGCGCTTCCCATAGGACTCGAGGTCAAGAAGGAGGTTGATGCCTCCTCGATCGATTTTGCCGAGGCTATGCGTTCGGGCAAGACCGTCTGCGCCGATTTCGAGATCGTCTTCAAGTATCCGCAGAAGGACGGCTTCACCGCCGCTCAGGGCTCGGCAACCGACGGCAAATACGCCTACGTTATCATGAAGGATTCCAAGTCCGAGAGCCGCGAGATCGACCGAGTCGTCAAGATCGACATGGCAACCTGGGAGGTCGTGCTTGAAAGCGAGACCATGACCCTTGACCACGCAAACGATATGACGTACGATCCCGTGAACAATATCCTGATCGTCACAAATATGTACGAAAATCTCGTCTCGATCATCAATCCTGAGGATCTTACTCTCATTGAACAGAAAAAGCTCCCCTACGGAAGCTGGGCTACGGGCTACGTTGACGGCGCGGGACAGTACGCATTCCTTGCTTACGGCACGCCGAGCGGACTTGTTATCACCGATACCTCCTTCAACCCCATACGCTCCTCTGCTCTGGCAAGCTCGGAGGGATATATCGGTCAGGGCATGGACGCTGATGCAAATTTTGCATACGTTCCCCTCAGCCCCAACGCCGGAAAGAGCGATAACGTCATCCAGATCTACGATATCAAAACCGGCGAATACCTTGGCAACGTCTCTGTGGCTACAAAGATGGAATCCGAATCCATGTTCCACGTCGGCGACGATTTCTACATGCATTTCAACAACGTCGGATCCAAGATAGCAATACTTGAATTCTACATAAGTTTTGAATAAAACAAAGCCGGCTGATCCGGGTCAATGGGTCAGCCGGCAGTATTTTTACCCGATCACGTTTACTTTTTTCTGTATTCGCTCGGGAGCATTCCGTATTTTTCCCTGAAAGCCGCTGTGAATCTTCCCGCGCTCTCAAAGCCGACGCTCCCTGCGATCGCGGCAATGCTCTGTCCGCTCTCCCGCAAAAGGAGGGCGGCTTTTTCCATTCTGTGCTCCTTGGTATGCGCCGCGATCGACATTCCGTATTCTTCCTTGAAAGCCTCCTTGAGGGTCGTCGGATTTATATGGAACATTCGCGAAAGCTCCTCTATCGTCACGCGCTCGCATAGATGATCGACAAGGTAGTCGTGCACCCTGCGAACCGTGTCCGCGCTCGTTTCCCCCGACTCGCTTGAGGGGCAGGATATCTTCATTATAGATTCAACGGCGGTATGCATCGTCATCCCCGTTTCGTTATCCGCAAGCCTGTAATATACCTCCTTACCCTCGCGGCGCGAGTCGATAAGCCCGCATTCGCGAAGAAAACGGAGATGATGCGACACGGCGGGGCTGGATATCCCGAGCAGCTCGGAGATCGAGATAACGCAGCATTCCCTGTGGCATAATATCCAGAATATCTTGATCCGCGTCGGATCGCAGAGCATTCGGAAAAATTCTGCGGCTGTCTCAAACTGCTCCGTATCAACTCCGATATCCTGTTTTTCCATCTTACTTCCCCTGCAATGAGCGCATCCATACGACATAATTCTTCTCCTTTTTGGCAAATAAAATTGCCGTTTTGGTCGGTATGGGCGCAAAAGTATTGATTTTGCACCGCAAAAACAGTATACTATAATCGCAACGATTAAACAAGTGTTTAATTGTAAAAATTTGAAGGAGAGATACATTATGAGAAAGATTTATAAGATCGAGGTTGATTGCGCGCATTGCGCCATGCTTTGCGAAAGAGAAGCCGCAAAGGTCGAGGGAGTGGGCTCGGCGGCGATCAATTTCATGACGCAGAAGATGACGCTTGAGCTTGAAGACGGCGCGGACGAGAAAAAGGTTCTGAAAGCCGTAATCAAGGCGTGCCGAAGGATCGAGCGCGGCTTTGATATCGAATTATAATGAAAAGAAAACATAAAATAATGCTCGCGCGGATAATCGCGTCCGCGGCGGCAACGCTTGTGCTCAATCTGATCCCCCTTGAAGGAATACCCCGCCTCGCGCTATTCTCGGCGGTCTATCTCGCCATCGGCTACGACATCCTCTTCGATGCGCTTCGCGGCATTCTGAATCGACGTTTTCTCGATGAAAACTTCCTTATGGCTGTGGCTACCGTCGGTGCTTTCTCGCTTGCGATATATTCGAAAAGCGGTGACTACAACGAGGCGATCGCCGTTATGCTCTTTTATCAGACGGGCGAGCTTTTCCAGTCGATAGCCGTCGGCAAGAGCCGCAGAAGCATAGCTGCGCTGATGGACATCCGCCCCGATTACGCAAATATCGAGGATGCGGGCGAGCTTATAAAAGTTGATCCCTCCGAGGTCGCCATCGGAACGCCGATAACCGTCCGTCCCGGCGAAAAGATCCCGCTTGACGGAATCGTTATCTCGGGAAATTCAAGCCTTGACACCTCCGCGCTCACGGGAGAGAGCCTGCCGAGATCGATCGGTATCGGCGAGGAGGCGATAAGCGGATGCGTCAATCTGAGCGGCGTTCTCAGGATCAGAACTACTAAGGAATTCGGCGAATCGACAGTATCAAAGATCCTTGAGCTTGTTGAAAACGCAAGCTCGCGCAAATCGAGATCAGAAAAATTTATATCGAAATTCGCGCGCGTATACACCCCCGCGGTCTGCGCCTCGGCTCTCGCTCTCGCCGTCATACCCCCGCTCATCTTCGGAGAATGGCTGCTGTGGCTTTACCGCGCGCTGACGTTTCTCGTCATAAGCTGTCCCTGCGCGCTCGTTATCAGCATTCCGCTTTCCTTTTTTGCGGGAATCGGCGGCGCAAGCCGAGAGGGTATACTTATCAAGGGCTCAAACTACCTTGAAACGCTTGCTTCGGTCGATTGCGTCGCGCTCGATAAGACCGGCACGCTGACACGCGGAGTTTTTGAGGTCACGGACGTGATCGAAAACAGAATTGACAGAGAAAAACTGATCGAGATCGCCGCGCATGCCGAATGCGCATCCTCGCATCCGATAGCAAAAAGCCTGATCTCAGCCTACGGAAGGGATATAGACCGCTCCCGCGTGAAGGATATTGAAGAACTTGGCGGTATGGGTATCGTCTGCGAGGTCGACGGCGTTCGGGTCTCGGTCGGAAACCGAAAACTGATCAAGGATGCCCCCGAATACGTGGGAACCCGAACTGCAGTTTATACTTCGATCGACGGCGAATTTGCCGGGATCATCCTCATTTCCGATATAATCAAGGACAATTCGCGCGATGCGATCGCATCGCTCAAGAGGATCGGCGTCAAGCGTTGCATTATGCTGACGGGTGACTCGGACGCGATCGCGCGCGAGGTCTGCCGCGAGCTTGGGCTCGACGAATACCGCGCCTCCCTCCTCCCCGCGGATAAGATATCGGAGGTTGAAGCGCTTCTTTCGGATAAAGGAAAGATTGCCTTTGTCGGTGACGGCATCAACGACGCGCCCGTCCTTGCGCGCGCCGATATCGGTATAGCTATGGGAGCCATGGGCTCGGATGCCGCCATCGAGGCAGCCGACGTCGTGCTTATGAACGACGATCCCTCGGGAATCGCCAAGGCGATCGGTATCTCGCGAAAATGTATACGTATCGTCAAGCAGAACATCGTCTTTTCGCTCGCCGTCAAATTCGGTTGCCTTGCGCTTGTCGCCTTCGGCTTTGCAAATATGTGGCTTGGAATTTTCGCCGACGTAGGAGTCATGGTTCTCGCGGTGCTCAATGCGATTCGCGCACTAAAAACAGATTAAAAGTTTTCGTCCACCTTTTTCAAAAGGTGGCGCAGTCAAGGGCGCGTAGCCCTTGTCGCCCTCCGCAGAGGGCGAAACACCCCATACGCTCCGAGCCGGCTGCGCCCCGCAGACGGTTCGGACAAAAGCCATACTTCCGCTTGCGGGGGTGTGGCTTTTGTCATTATATATTCAAAAAGGGGGGCAGAGCGCAATACTTCCCTACATTCGGGAAGTATTGACTCTGTCCAAAAAGCCGAAGCAGAGCTTCGTCTTTTTGAAGCGCAGTAGCGAAAGCTGAAGCTTTCGAATTGAATCGAGACTCCGTCTCGAGCTCTGCTTAAGGGACTTTTTGAAAAAAGTCCCTTAAGAATCTTCAAAAACTTTTCGCTGAGACTTTAATTCCGTTTGGAAATATGATATAATAATACCAATAACGCAAAGGAGTCCTCAAAATGAAAAGAAGACCGAATATCCTCTGGCTCTGCGCCGATCAGCAGCGTTACGACACGATCCGCGCGCTCGGCAACGAGTACATAGACACCCCTAATCTCGATAAACTTTGCCGCGAGGGCGTTGCCTTCGACAAGGCTTACGTGCAGAATCCCGTCTGTACACCGAGCCGCTCGAGCTTTCTCAGCGGCAAATATCCCTCCGCGATCAACGCCAACATCCTCGGCGGCGACAATCTCCCCGAGCACTGCACACTGATCACGAAGGCTCTCGCCGACTCGGGATATCATTGCGGAAACATCGGCAAGCTCCACATCACGACCGCGTGGCGCGGATACGAGGAGCGCGGCGAGGACGGCTACGGGACCTTCATCTACAGCCTCTCGGGCGGTCATCAGATGGAATCGGGCATCAACGCCTACCGCGATTGGCTCGTCTCGAAGGGCATCAATTTCCGCGATATTATGACAAACGACAGCGGCAAAAGCGACTACTTCTGGTACCGCGAGGACGCTCCCATCGAGCTCCGCCAGACGGCTTGGATGGCTGAGGAAGCCGAAAAATTCATCCGCGAACGCTCGAAGTCGGACGAACCCTGGCTGCTTTCGGTCAACTGCTTCGACCCCCATCCGCCCTACGACGCGCCGACTCATCTTATTGAAAAATACCTCGCGCGGAACATTCCCGATCCCATCTTCAACGAATCCGACTATCTGCTCGGCGAACAGCTCAAGGACGCATATCATCAGTCGAAGGGCGTAAACGCTCCCGACGACAAAATGCGCCGCAACGTGGCGTCATATTACGGTACCTGCGAGATCGTTGACACGCATTACGGCAGGATCATCGACCTGATCGACGAGCTCGGTCTGCGCGACGACACCGTCATCATCTTCTCCTCCGACCACGGCGAGATGCTCGGCGACCACGGACTCACCCACAAGGGCTGCAGGTTTTATGAGGGCGCGGTGCGCGTGCCGCTGATCTTCTCCTGTCCCGCACGTTTTGCCTCGGGCAAGGTCGTCAAGGGCATCACCGAGTACACCGACATTGCCCCCACGATCGCGGAGCTTTGCGGCATCGAGTTCCCCGACACACACGGTCACTCGCTCTGCGCGGCACTTTCCGCTGACGGAGGCGAGGGCATCGAGCGCGATTACGTCCGCACCGAGTATTACTGGTCCTGCCTCGGGCCCGGCAGACCTGCGGCATACGCGACAATGTTCCGCGACCGCCGCTACAAGCTCGTCGTCTACCACGGAATCGAGACGGGCGAGCTCTACGATATGGACGAAGACCCGCGCGAGGAGCACAACCTCTGGTACGATCCCGCATACGCAGAGATCAGATTCAATATGCTTAAGAAATCCTTCGACGTCGCGGCTGTAGTTCAAAGACCGGGACAGAATAGGATCGGGAGATATTGATTAGTTGATAGTTGCAATACTCCTTCGCTTTGCTCGGAAATTTTCGATTTTTTAATTTATAATAGCGGGAAAGTTTGATCAAACTTTTCAAGAAGTTCATGCTTGCCTACGGCAAGCTACAGATTACTGACAAACCCTTATTCTAAAAAAAGATATGTCAAAGTGCACAAAATCAGGCAAATTGCTGTGTTCGCACTCGCTAATCGGGGTGCAGGGGCGAAGCCCATATTACGCACTTGCCCGTCGGGTCTGACGGTTTTCCAAAGGAAAACGACGGTGTTCAGCCGTCGAGGCAGAACCGACTGTTGAGCTCTGCTCAACGATGTCATCCTGAGGCGCGTCCGCATGACCGCGTATTTGCCTTCGGCAAATGGGCCGCCGAAGGATCTCGTGCCGCCCCAATTTACAAGGGCGGCGCGGTGCCTGTACGGAGAGATTTGCTGTGCATAATAGTAAAATTATAGTCAAACGTAGTTGTTT